>DUSN01000105.1 GCA_012842605.1 Clostridiales bacterium | reverse complement strand
TAAAGCAGGCTTTGGTTAGCACTGCAGAGCCCATTTCAAACTACAGTCCACGTGTGCAAGGTGCAGGCAGAATTAACGTAGCCAAAGCTGTTAGTAACAACGTGTTCATAACCTACAACGGTCAACCCTATGCAGAACTGGGTGCGTTTACAGGCAATAAAACGATCACGCTAACCATCACTAACAAGGGTACAACAACATATACGGCTAACATTAGTGGGTATGTGACTACGAGTTTGGAACAGATCGTTTATGGGAACCAAGGACGCTTCTATGATGTTGGAACCATTGCGGCGCCCTCTTCTGTCAGTGTTGAACCAGGCGCTACCGAAACTATCCAGGTGACCATACAACCCTCGGAAGCATGGACGAATATTTTCGTTGAAGGTAGACTTCTATTCACTTCCGAAGACAGAACAAGCGTTTTCCCATTCCTTGGCTATTTCGGTGATTGGGCTATTTACAGCGATAAGGACACCATAAACGGTGATAGCAAATGGCCTGACAACAATAACATTATTGACCTACCGTGGTGGAATTCTGATTCTTGGGAAGGCTGGACAGGCGTGTATTATCCGTATGGGAGTTATCTTTACTACATCGGTATGAACAACAACGGTGATTTTGATGAAAGGATGCTTGCAATCAGTGCTGGTTCCGATTATAGTGAATGGAACGAGCGGCTTGTAGTGGGGCTAGGGATGCTTAGAAATGCGCGTGCGCTTACTATCAATGTGCTGGACAGCGCAGGTAAGGTGGTTAAGACCATAGCATCTGAGAATTTTGTACGTGCTGCTGTTTTAGATGACGGTGTGACCGCTGGCTTTAATACTGGTTGGACCAAGAATTGGCTTTGGGATGGTACTGACCGTAACGGTAATTTCGTTCCAGAAGGTCAATATACCATAAGAGTAGTTGCCATGCCTGACCCGCTTATCAGTGATGAAAGCAAACTTCTTCCCACTCAAGTTATGGATATACCAGTGAAAGTTGATAAAACACCGCCAGTTTCAAGGTTATCGGACTGGCAGAATGCGACCGCAACCTTGAATGATTTCAGGGACAAAAAAGTCAGAGCCATTATTCCAACTTCCACGACGTTCAGTCTAGTGGCTACTGGTACTGATAATAGCTCCATACTGAGTTATTACCTTTTCGGTAAAAACGAGGCTGCAGGGATTGATCCTGCGAACACTGCTACCTTCACTTACAATATCCTGGAAATGGTATTAGACACTACCGGCACTACAAATTGGGGAGATGGAGGAGCCATTTCAGGTTATCTTGAAGCGCAAGATGGCGCTGGTAATGTGGGCGCAAGCGAACCTGTATACCTAATTTATGACAACCCAGATACACCAGTGCAACTTGATAACCTGCGGGCAGTGGCTGACGAAGGATATTTGAAGGTTAGTTTTAACGTTATTGACGCTCCGGGTGCGTATTATGAGGTTGCAGTCAAGGACAGTAGTGGTACGCTCATTGGAACGGTTGCTGGCAATGCCATAGGAACGGCTTTTCCATTAAGGATTATTCCTATAGAACTAAGCTTTGATGTGCCTAGCTCTACACAAACTTACACTGTTGAAGTGACGGCAAAAGACATATATGACAATACAAAGGTGATTAGCATTGGTTCTTCCGTGGGGTTGAATATCTCACTTTCACCTGAAGGAGATGGCAATTTTATCGTCTTAAAACAGGGTGTATCCACACCTGTTACGGTGAAAATCACGGGCCCTGTTGAAACAACCACAATCACGTTAAGCAAATCAGTTGTAGTGGGTGGCAATTTAACAACAACAATTGTTAAGCAAAATAGCTTCAGTGAGGCTACTTTCAGCGATCCAGAATTCTTTGATGCAAATCTGGAAGCGGGCCGTTATCAGCTAACTGTTGAAGTAAAGTCAGCCCTTGGGCAAGTAGCCGTGGTTACGCGTCGAGTGATAGTTGATGGGGATGTTCCGAAGCTTGATGATGTTGATGTGATGAGTGATAATGGTGAAATAGTTGTAGAAAAGCAGATCACTGACCACAGCATTGACTTAACCGTCAGAACAGAAGATAATACTACTGGGCAGATCGTGTTAAAGGCTTCCGATGAGTCCTCTGCTTTTGTCGTCTACTTCGACGAAGATGAAATCGGTTGGTGGG
>DUSN01000093.1 GCA_012842605.1 Clostridiales bacterium | reverse complement strand
TATTGAAGAGATTATTCAAAATGCAAAAAACTCTCTTCAGCATATGCCTGCTGATGAATATTTTGAGCTGATCAAAAAGATGGTTGTCAGCTATGCGCTGCCACAAAATGGTCAGATTATTTTTGCCGACCAGGATAGAAACCGTTTGCCTGCTGATTTCCAGCAGCAATTGAATGAGCTTCTTCTGCCCAAGGGCATTTCCTTAACAATATCAGAAGAAAGCCGGCCATTAGACGGGGGTTTTGTCCTGGTATACGGAGATATAGAAGAGAATTGCACATTTGCAGCTATTATAGACAGCAAGCACGATATCCTGCAGGACAAATTACATGAGTTTCTTTTTGAATAATTGGAACACTGCAGGAAGGAGGAGGCAGAATGCCGGATAAGCTTTATATATATGCAGTGGCCCGTATTCGGTCCAAGGAGCTGCAGCTTTTGGATGCCCAGTTTATTGAACAGCTGATGGCAGCACCCGGTTACGGTGAATGTATGCATCTTCTGATTAATAAAGGCTGGGGACGGGAAGGATTTACCGAGCCTGAGCAGATACTGGATGAAGAATACAGGAAGGCCTGGAGCTTTATATCAGAACTGGTAGAAGATATGTCGGTGTTTGAGGTTCTTTTGCTGCCTAATGATTATCACAATCTGAAAGCAGCAATTAAGATGGTATATACAGGCACTGCGAATGAAGGTTATTTTTCAAATAACGGCACTATAAATCATGACATAATAATGGAAGCAGTAAAAACAAAGGATTTTTCCCTGCTTCCTGAACATATGCAAAAGTGTGCCCCGGAAGCGTATGAAACATTGCTGCATACCGGTGACGGTCAGCTTTGTGACATTATTATAGATAGAGCGGCACTGGAGGCTCTTTATAAAGCAGGTAAGGAAAGCGGCAGTGAAGTTATCAAAGCCTATACCGAGCTTAAAACAGCAGCATCCAATATAAGAATAGCTGTTAGAGCACACAGAACCGGCAAATCGCTGGAGTGGATGGAAAGAGCAATGTCACCATGCGATACTCTTGATATTGGGCAGCTTTCCCAGGCAGCAGCATCCGGGTTTGAAGAAATTTGTGAGTATTTAAGGCACACAGAATATGCTGACGGAGTAAAGGAGCTGGAAAAATCACTGTCCTCTTTTGAACGATGGTGTGAAGACCTTTTAATTAGAAAAATCCGGCCACAAAAATACAATTCATTTACCATTGATCCTCTTGCGGCATATTTAATAGCCAGAGACAATGAAATTAAGACAGTCAGAATTATTTTACTGGGAAAGCTTAATCAACTGCCGGAAGATATTATCAGAGAAAGGTTAAGGGAAATGTATGTATAAGATAGCAGTTCTGGGCGACCGTGACAGTATATATGGTTTTGCGGCATTAGGCCTGGATGTATTCCCGGTTGCTGTTTCAGATGACACTGACGAAGCCGGCAGGAAGCTTAAGGAGCTTGCCGAAGGCGGTTATGCTGTTATTTATATAACTGAAGCACTGGCTGAAAAGCTTAAAAGCGAGATACATAGTTACCGGTCTGAGAGACTTCCGGCTATTATTCCCATACCGGGAGTGTCCGGCAATACAGGTATTGGAATGAAAATGGTGAAGAAATCGGTGGAACAGGCAGTTGGCTCCGATATTCTTTTCCGCGAATGATTATATAGGCACAGCTTTGCCGCAATACTTATGAAGAGGTGGACCATATGAGTAAAGGTACCATTAAAAAGGTTGCAGGACCGCTTGTCGTAGCAGAAGGCATGCGGGATGCAAGCATGTTTGACGTTGTCCGTGTTAGTGACCAGCGGCTGATTGGAGAAATTATAGAGATACACGGCGATGAAGCATCCATACAGGTTTATGAGGAAACATCCGGATTAGGGCCGGGTGAACCGGTAGAATCAACCGGCTCTCCCATGAGCGTTGAGCTGGGTCCCGGCCTAATCGGCAGTATATATGACGGTATCCAGCGCCCCCTGGATGAGATTATGAAAAGGACGGGCAATAACTTAAAGAGGGGTATCGAAGTTCCTTCACTGAACAGGGAGAAGAAATGGCATTTTGTACCCGTTGTTAGACCCGGAGATGAAGTGGAAACCGGAGATATAATCGGAACGGTGCAGGAAACTGAAATTGTACTGCACAAGATAATGGTTCCATATGGAATAAAAGGAAAAGTAACAACCATTAATGAAGGAGACTATACCGTTGAGGATACCGTAGCTGTTGTCACAGGCAATGACGGGACTGAACACCGAATTGGCTTGATGCAAAAATGGCCGGTTCGTGTAGGCCGTCCCTATAAGCAGAAACTTGCACCCTCTATGCCATTGATAACAGGTCAGCGTGTTATAGATACCCTGTTTCCCATAGCAAAGGGCGGTGTAGCTGCTGTTCCTGGCCCCTTTGGTTCAGGCAAGACAGTTGTCCAGCACCAGTTGGCTAAATGGGCGGAGGCCGACATTGTTGTTTACATCGGATGCGGCGAACGTGGAAATGAAATGACTGACGTACTGATTGAGTTCCCTGAATTGAAGGACCCTAAATCCGGTCATTCCTTGATGAAGAGGACAGTACTGATCGCCAACACCTCGGACATGCCGGTAGCAGCCCGTGAAGCATCCATTTATACAGGTATTACAATAGCTGAATACTTTAGAGATATGGGTTATTCCGTAGCTTTAATGGCAGATTCGACCTCAAGATGGGCTGAGGCTCTCCGTGAGATGTCCGGCCGACTTGAAGAAATGCCCGGTGAAGAAGGATATCCTGCCTATCTTGGCAGCAGGCTGGCTCAGTTCTATGAGCGGGCAGGATGCGTTGTTTCACTTGGAAAGGAAGGCAGACAGGGGGCATTATCGGTTATCGGTGCTGTATCACCGCCTGGCGGAGATATATCCGAACCGGTTTCGCAAGCTACCCTGCGCATAGTAAAGGTATTCTGGAGTTTGGACTCCAACCTTGCTTACAGGAGGCATTTCCCGGCTATAAACTGGCTGACCAGTTATTCATTGTATACAGATACAACCTCCAAATGGTTTAACAGCAGTGTGGGCAGCGACTGGATGGAGCTTCGGGCACGCTTAATGCGCCTGCTTCAGGATGAAGCCGAGCTGGAGGAAATAGTAAAACTGGTAGGTATGGATGCCTTGTCACCTTCTGACCGTCTTAAGATGGAGGCAGCCCGTTCCATTCGTGAAGACTTCCTGCACCAGGATGCTTTCCATGAGGTTGATACCTATACGCCACTGGAGAAGCAATATTTGATGATGAAGCTGGTCCTGGCTTATTATGATGCAGCATTGGAAGCCATGGACAGGGGAGCTGACATTGAAAGGCTGGTTCAGCTGCCTGTAAGGGAGCGAATCGGTCGTTTCAAGTACATTTCGGTTGATCGAGTACAGGCTGAATACGAAAGCATATTAAAAAAACTGTCAGATGAAATAAAAGAAATGCTGCAAAAGGAGGACTACTAATGCCAAAGGAATATCGAACGATACAGGAGGTTGCCGGTCCTCTGTTGCTTGTAAGAGGTGTGCAGGGAGTTACATTCGATGAACTTGGCGAAATAGAACTGGCAAACGGCGAGAAGCGCAGATGCAGGGTACTTGAGATTAACGGTACCAATGCATTGGTGCAGCTGTTTGAAAGCTCCACAGGCATAAATTTGTCAAACAGCAAGGTTCGATTTTTGGGGCGAAGCATGGAGCTTGGAGTATCGGAGGACATGCTTGGCCGGGTATTTGACGGCCTGGGCCGGCCAATAGACGATGGACCGGAAATCCTGCCGGAAATGAGGCTGGACATTAACGGTCTGCCCATGAACCCTGCAGCCCGCAACTATCCGCAGGAGTTTATCCAAACAGGAATATCAGCTATAGACGGACTGAACACCCTGGTGCGGGGCCAAAAGCTGCCCATCTTTTCAGCATCAGGATTGCCCCATGCCAATTTGGCTGCACAGATTGCGCGCCAGGCAAAGGTCAGAGGCACACAGGAACCCTTTGCAGTGGTATTTGCAGCCATGGGTATTACCTTTGAAGAGGCAAATTTCTTTATAGATAGCTTTAGGGAAACCGGGGCAATAGACAGGGCAGTGCTTTTCATTAACTTGGCCAATGACCCTGCAGTCGAGCGTATTGCAACTCCCAGGATGGCGCTTACTGCAGCTGAGTATCTGGCCTTTACCAAGGACATGCATGTCCTGGTTATAATGACCGACATTACAAACTATGCTGATGCTCTGCGAGAGGTATCAGCTGCACGTAAAGAAGTGCCGGGGAGAAGAGGATATCCGGGATACATGTATACTGACCTGGCTTCCTTGTATGAAAGAGCAGGAAGACAAAAAGGCAAGCCTGGTTCAATTACTTTGGTTCCCATCCTGACCATGCCGGAGGACGACAAAACCCATCCTATCCCCGATTTAACCGGATATATAACCGAAGGGCAGATTATACTAAGCCGCGAACTGCACAGGAAGGGCATAGCTCCGCCTATCGATGTGCTGCCTTCCTTGTCGCGCTTGAAAGACAAGGGAATAGGGGAAGGCAAGACAAGGGCAGATCATGCCAATACCATGAACCAGTTGTTTGCAGCCTATGCCCGCGGCAAGGAAGCGAAAGAGCTGATGGTGGTACTGGGAGAAGCTGCATTGACTGATCTGGACAAGTTATATGCCAAGTTTGCTGATGCCTTTGAACAAAGGTATGTTTCCCAGGGCTATCGGACTAACCGTGATATAGAAGAAACCCTGGATATTGGCTGGGAACTGCTTCGTATTCTGCCGCGCAGCGAGCTGAAAAGAATCAAGGATGAGTTCCTGGATATGTACTATGATAATAAGGAGGCATAACATTGGCTGTCAAGCATGTTAACCCTACCCGAATGGAACTGACCAACCTGAAAAGGAAGCTGGTTACAGCAATCCGAGGTCACAAGCTGCTGAAGGACAAGCGGGATGAGCTTATGCGGCAGTTCCTTGAGCTGGTACAGGAGAACAGGAAGCTTCGGGAACGAGTTGAAAAGGGGATTGCCTCCGCAAATAAAAACTTTGCTCTTGCCAGGGCAGTTATGCAGGATGAAACACTGAAAACCGCTTTTCTTGCACCAAAACAGGAAGTTTACCTGGAAGTGGATAAAAAAAATGTAATGAGTGTGGAGATACCTGTATTCGAGTATAAGACACGAACCTCAGACCCAAATGACATATACTCATATGGCTATGCATTTACTTCGGGTGATTTGGACAGTGCAGTAAAATCTCTTGCAGACATCCTTCCTGATATGCTTAGACTGGCAGAGTGTGAAAAATCCTGCCAGATGATGGCAGCAGAAATAGAGAAGACCCGCCGGCGGGTAAATGCACTGGAGCACGTTATGATTCCGGAGATGCGGGAAAAAATCAAGTATATAACAATGAAGCTGGATGAAAATGAGCGAAGCACCCAGATTCGCCTTATGAAAGTAAAAGATATGATGCTGGAACAAGCTCATCATTACAGCAAACGTTATGAAGGACAATAAATACATAATAAAAAGCTCACCGTCAAAGGTGAGCTTTTTTATACAATCAAGGCCTTAAGTATCAATAAAACAATCAGGGACTTACGTAGTTTAAAGGATTAACCGGTTCTCCGTTCTTCCTTACCTCAAAGTGCAAGTGGGGGCCTGTTGAGCTGCCGGTGCTGCCTATTTTAAGCACCGTATCGCCTCTCTTTACCTTTTGTCCTGCCGATACGGTAGTTGACCATCCATGGGCATACAAAGTGGAAATTCCGCCGCCATGATCAATGATAACGCAATATCCGTAAGTGCCGTAGTACTGTGATAGTATAACCGTACCGTCAGCAGCGGCTACGGCTGGCTTGTTGCTGATATCAGAACCGGAGATATCAATGCCTTTATGCATCTTGTACTGCTTTGTTATTGGATGAACCCTGTAGCCGAACGGAGAAGTGATATGTGTATACCCGGGTGCTGGCCACACATAACCGTTCTTGTTAGGCGGATTCGAGCTTTGTGATTTTTTGGTCAGCTCTTTTATCAGCTTTTCCAGCTCTTTTGATTCTTTCTCCATCTGCTCCAGTTCCCTGCGCACTTTAGCTTCTTCTTCACTTAGCTGGTTTAGCAGAGCTTCCTTCTCATTTTGAGCTGCCTCAATTGCGGCTTTTTGCTTCTTTATTTTGTTTTTTGTGTCTTTAATCTCTTTTTCCTTTTGTTCAAGTAAAACCTTTTTATTTTCTATCTCGTTCTTAATTTGAGTAATCTGCTCTTCCTGCCTGGCACAAGCAAATGTTTTCTCCTCAACCTCGTTCCTGTACTCAACCATTTTGTCAAATACCTGCTGGTCATAGGTAACCATCTGAATAATCATGTCTATTCTGTTAAGGAGATCATTCAGGCTTTTTGCTTCCAGCAGCAGCTTTAAATAGGATGATGTGCTGTTCATATACATGGCTCTGAGGCGTTCCGCATTTAACTGTTCCTGTTCTTCAGCTTTCCTGGTAGCCTCATCCAGCTCTGTCTTTAACTGCTCAAGCCTTTCCTGTGTTTTCAAAAGCTCTTCTTCTGTTTCAGCCAGTTCCTGCCGCACATTATCCAGTTCAGCCTGGGTTTGAGCCAGTTTTTTCTCTACCGTCGCAAGCTCTTTTTCTTTGGCTTCCAGCTCTTTTTCTATTTCATCCAATTGCTTGCGTACATTATCCTGTTCTTCTTTTACTTCATTTAATTCATTTTTAGTTTCTTTTATATTTTTGCTGATTTCGTCGAGTTCTTTTTTTGCATCGTTAAGGCTGGTAGCAAAAACTGATGCAGACATAATAATGGACAGTAATATAGCAAAAAAAGATATGTAAAATTTCCTCAACAAAATCGCCCCCGTATTTTTAAGCAAATATGACAAGAATATTAAATTTAGATTGCTTTTTTGTAATTATACTATAAATATGTCAATTTGTATAGTATATATTGAATATTTGCCAGAAAATGTTGAATACTTTGTTACAAATTTATATAATTTAGATGTAATTAATATGAATAAATATCAATTTCAGGAAACTGAAAATCATAGAAACGGTGATCAAAAATGAGTACCGACAGGCAAAAACTGGGGAAGTGGGGAGAGGAACAGGGCAGCAGGTATCTTGAATCTTTGGGCTATCATATTCTCTGCCGAAACTACAGGTGTCGTATAGGAGAAGTTGACATTATTGCAGCTAAGGAAGGACAATTGGTTTTTATTGAAGTAAAGACCAGAAGGACTGCCTCATATGGCAGTCCTTCCGAAGCGGTAAACTATAGAAAGCGAGCAAAATATGAAAAGGCTGCATTGTATTTTATCAAGGAAACAGGGCAAAAGGATGTCTCCTGCCGGTTTGATATCATAGAAGTAATGGTGCATCCTGATGGTACCTGTACCATAAATCACATAGTCAATGCATATGCTGCCGGATTTGGCAGCTATTACTATTGATATAAGTATCAGCTAAACATAACTTTTGCTGAGGAAAGTGCTGCTCCTGTTGCTGTTGCAAACTCAGCGTTGGCAGGCCTGTGAAAATTCACCTTGTATAAATTGTGAAGGGTCTCAAATATAACATGAGCCTGTGGAACATTGGTGAGATTGCCTGTTAATACAACATCATTGGTATTATGTATACGTGACGCAAATACTGCAAACATTCCAATGGTCTGAAATACCAGGTTTATTATGCCCAGGGCAATATCTGCTTTTGATGCCAGGTCGCTGATTTTTCCGAAATTTGAGGCAGTGATATCAGGAGGCAGGGTTTCCATTTTGTCTTTGGTAATATCGCCAATATTAAGATCTACATTGGCAAGATTGCCGTTTTGAGCCATTTCTATCAGATCATCGAAATGGCGGACATTAAGCATTTTATTGGATAAGCCCAGCAGGGTTCCGCCCCCTACACCGGTCCCTCCTATATGCTTTTCTCCATTTTGGTCGGCTATGATATAGGCGGTTCCTGTTCCCATGCTTACAATAATTGCACGGGCAAGGCCGGTTAAGAATAAACCGCCTTTTCCGATAGCATGAAATTCATCAACCTTGCCGGTAGGGATACCGTATATAGATTCCGAAATATGAGAAGAACCTACACCGGTAATCATTATCCGCTGAATATTATCAAGTCTAAGCTTGTTGGCATTTAAAAATTTGCCGAAAGCCCCGTATATGGAAGCGACAGGGTCATTTGCCTTTACCAGCATTGGGCTGATTATATTATTTTGATGAAGGCCTACAATTTTTGTGGTGCTTCCCCCTACATCTATTCCAACTATTATTGACATATAAATTTACTCCCTGATTATGAAAAATTATTTGATTCAGCTTGAACTAATTATTTTTTGTTACTTTAAAGAGTGATCTGAAGAAGTCAACAATACCCCTCCACAAAATCTCAAAAAAGCCTGCTTTCTCTACAGCCTGATTTGTACTGACAGTGGTTGCAGCCAGCAGTTCATCACCTAATCGAATCTCTGCTTTTCCAACCTGGGTATTGGCTTCTACCGGTGCTGGCAGAATATCTTTCTCCAGTGAAAGATCAATCTTTACTTCATCTTTCTTATCCTTATGTATAACGACCTTAACTGATTCGTTCGCCTTGACAGGAACAGTTAATTCCTTCCCGTTTTTAACATTGGCTTCACCAAGAATTTCATCTTTTTTAACCACTTCTACAAACTCATGATTTTGAAAACCATAATCCAGCAGCTCTCTGGAGGCTGCCAGTCTTTCTGCCTCGTCTTTGGTTCTAAGTACAACTGATATAAGCCGCATTCCATTGCGTAGAGCCGTACCCACCAGGCAATAGCCGGCCTCTTCGGTCCAACCTGTTTTTAGTCCGTCAGCACCGGGATATACGCCTAAGAGGGGATTCCGGTTCTTTTGGTAGATATCATTGAATGTAAATTCAGTCATGGATTCAATTTCCAGTATTTTTGGATGATTAGTGATAAGTACTTTGGCCAGATTAGCAATATCCCTGGCGCTCATATAATGACCTTCTGCAGACAGGCCATGGGGATTTTGAAATTGTGTATTGGTCAGCCCAAGTTCTTTAGCTCGTTTATTCATCTGCTGTACAAACGCCTCTACTGATCCGTTCAAATGTTCTGCCACGGCAACGCATCCATCGTTGGCAGAAACTACAGAGATTCCGGTTATTATGTCACCCAGGGGCACTTTTTTGCCTACCTCCAGGAACATTCTGGAGCCTTCTACCCGCCATGCCAGTTCTGAGATAGTGACCATATCATCCCATTTAACGTCGCCTCGCTCCAAAGCTTCAAAAGCAAGCAGAAGGGTCATGATTTTTGTAATACTGGCCGGAGGCAGAGGCTGATCAGCGTTTTTTTCATAAAGCACCTTGCCGGTAGAAGCTTCTATCAAGATAGCTGCTTCAGCTAATGAATTAAATTCTGTAACACCAGGGTTATCTTCCTGATTCTGATCGGATTCATCCTGATTTTGGCCTGGTTCATCCTGATCAGTGCCGGTTTCCTGGTTTTCTGATGTGCTTTGTTCAGTAGTTGAGGCATAAGCCGGGGACAGTGCCCCGGCTATGTTGGATACTAGGAAGACGGCAAGTAAAAGAAGCAACAAAATCTTTTTTGCAGTATAATCCGCTGTCTTCATTTTTTTCATTTGTTATAGGACCTCCATCTCATGTTGCTTTTATTCTTTTTGTCATCCATCGTTGAATATCAGCAGTTAAATATTATTGCCTGTATACAATAAGTGCGCGTGATACAGCACCACCGATAATCGTTGTGGCAATTGCTTCGACAAGTCCGTTTATACCTACGAATGCAACAACAAAGGCTAATATGCTCATATTTCCCTGGAACCCCTTGATGTAATCGGTATTGCCAAACAGCAAAATCAAAAATGTCATAAAGAATATGGTGTTAAAAAGTGCTGCTGAAAGGCTTGCAGTTCCGTATGATATAATTTTTGTCTTGTCATTTTTGTACAGCCACTGGAATACTAGTCCGGCAAGCCATCCCATAAGAATGCGCGGAATCATGCAGAGTATAAAAGTATAAAAAGGATTGATTGATATGAGCATAGCTCCAAACGGACTTGTGGTAAGAGCCTGAATAAAACTGGTGATGCCGAAAACGCCTCCCAGCACCGCTCCTGCAGCAGGGCCGAGCACAATTGCTCCAACTGCGACCGGAACCATCATAAAGCTTATCTCAATGATTCCGACCTTAAGGTAGCCCAGAGGAGTGAATGCCAGTATCAGCATGATTGCAGCAAGTATGGCCAAAAGTACCATCTTGACTGTGCGGGGTGATAAATTGTTGTTCATGAAAACCTCTCCTTTGCTGTTGCCCCTTACTTATTATTTCAGGGTGCAACGCGTTTTATTTATAAAAGCGCATCTGCACTTTTATATCTGTTTATGCTTTTTCTGATTCCTTTTGTATATCATATACAAGCCATCAAGAATCAGATTTGGTGCATGGATTATCTTATGTTTGCAGTAGGGGATAATACACTCTGCCAATGCCCCTGTTGCTATGATATTTATATCAACTCTTTGAAATTCTTCAAACAGGCGGTCAATCAGCCCGTCAATCATACAGGCAGTGCCGTATATTATCCCTGAGTTCATAGAGTCTATTGTATTTGTCCCCAGCAAAGCCTTGGGGGGGTAAAGAGAAATATAAGGGAGCTCAGCAGCGTTTGCTGACAGTGCATCAAGTGATACCCTTATACCGGGCAGTATGATAACGCCGCATAGTTCACCTTTGGCGTTTACAGCAGTAAATGTGGTTGCAGTGTCCATGTCTATTATTATAAAGGGCTTGCTATATGCAGCCATTGCGGCAACGGTATTTGCAACAAGATCGGAACCCAGCTGGGAATGATGATCAATTTTTATATCAAGACCGGTTTTAACACCCGGACCCACAAACAGGGGCTTGCAGCCCAGCAGCCTTTCTGCAGCGCTGCCGAAGACATTTGAGAGCGGCGGGACCACCGATGATATGACCGCACCCTCCGCAGCAGAAGGATCAACACCATAGGCGCTGAAAATGCTCTTCATAAGGAAGAAATATTCGTCTTCTGTCCTGGATCTGTCAGAAGAAATATCCGACCTGAAAAGCATTCTGCCCTTTGAATCAAAAGCTGCCAGGGTAATGCAGGAATTGCTTATATCGGCTGTAAACACCATATTTACACTTCCCTTACATCCCTATTTGGTTTATTATAATATGATATGGCTGTACTGTCAAAGCTTATAAGAAAGAATAATAAATTTTAGTTTTCTGATGCTGGTTTCTGTAGTACAATATTGAGAAGTATATCCTATATGTATAATGATGCAATAAACACACAATTTTATACAGCAGTGGAGGTTTATTTATGATATGCATGGAAGGACTTATAATTCCTCAAGGCTACAAATCCCCTCTTGATATAAGAGAAACAGAAATAGCTATCAAGCTTCTCAAGGATTTTTTTGAAAATAAGCTTGCCAGAGAATTAAATTTGGTAAGAGTTTCTGCACCTCTTTTTGTAACACCTGAATCCGGCCTCAATGACAATCTTAACGGGGTTGAGCGCCCGGTTACATTTGATGTTAAGGGTTTAGGGGGGAGCAATGTTGAAATTGTCCATTCCCTGGCAAAGTGGAAAAGAATGGCTTTGAAGAGATATGGATTTTGCAGGGAAGAAGGTTTATATACAGACATGAACGCCATCCGCCGGGATGAAGACCTTGATAACCTTCATTCAGTTTATGTGGATCAATGGGACTGGGAAAAGATTATATTAAAGGAAGAAAGAAACGAAGACACGTTGAAAGCAACTGTAAAAAGCATTTTTAAGGTGTTCAAGGAATCAGAAAGCTTTATTGTAGGAAAGTTTCCTAACCTTAAGCGTCAGCTGCCGGACGAAATCAGTTTTATCACCACTCAGGAACTGGAGGATATGTATCCGCATCTCAGTCCGAAAGAGAGAGAGGACGCGATAGCAAAGGAAAAGAAGGCTGTTTTCATAATGAAAATCGGCGGCAGGCTAAAATCCGGAAACCGGCATGACGGAAGAGCACCGGACTATGATGATTGGGAGTTGAACGGTGACATTATATTCTGGTACCCGATATTGGATAAGGCATTTGAGGTATCATCCATGGGAATACGGGTGGATGAGGATTCACTTTTAAAACAGCTAAAGCTTTCAGGATGTGAAGACAGGATGAATCTGCCTTTCCACAGGGATTTGCTAAATGGAAAGCTGCCGTATACAATAGGCGGCGGCATTGGCCAGTCCAGGATATGCATGTATCTTCTGAATAAAGCGCACATTGGTGAAGTGCAAGCCTCAGTATGGCCGGAGGAGATGCTCGCCGCCTGTGAAAGAGCAAATATTATTCTGTTATAAGTATAATTTTTACTTGTTATTTTCCTGGGGTTCTTCTTTAATTATGGGCTTGTTCAAAGGCTTCTGTGCGGGCCCCTCTATAATTTTTCCATCATAAGTAAAGCGGGACCCGTGGCATGGGCAATCCCAGGAATGCTCCGCAGAGTTCCATACAAGCTCACAGCCCAAATGGGTGCAGGTTGTGTCCACATAGTGGTATTGTCCTTGCACGTCCCGGTATACGCCGGTTTTATTTCCGCTTATTTCAACAACCTTGGCTTCGCCTGGTCTAATATCTATATGACCTTCTGCAGGCGTCAGCTTTCCTTTTATCAGGTGCTTGGCTACGTCAACATTTTCCGAGAAGAATTTGCCGGCAGCTGCAGCGGGTTTAAATCTGGAAGGCAGGAAGACAGGTGCCCATTCATTTTCGCTGCCTAATATATAGTCTTTTATAATCATGGCTGCAGCCATGCTGTTGGTCATGCCCCATTTACGGAAGCCTGCTGCAATGTATACTCCGGGGTCTTTTGAGTTCAGGGGTCCGATATACGGGACTTCATCCACGGTGGTATAATCTTGGGTTGACCACCTATATTTGATTTCCTTTACATGGAATGTTTTTCTTGCTGTATCCAGCAGACTTTCATAATGGGCATTCATGTCCCCGCCCTGGCCGGTCTTGTGATGTTCTCCGCCTATTATAACAAGCTCTTCGTCGTTGTCCATAGGCTGGGAACGATAGGAGCGTCCGGGATCTTCAGCGCTTATATACATGCCTTCGGGGAACTTTTCAGAAATTGTAACGCCCAGGGCATAGGAACGTTCCGGAAAGATCCTGGCAAAGTACATGCCGTTTCCGTCATAGAAGGGATAATGAGTGGCAATTATGATATTGGGTGCGTTTACCCTGAACCCTGTTTCAGTGCTTATGCTGTACTTTGTCTCGGTAAGAATATCTATAGCTTTGGTATTTTCAAATATATAGCTTCCGTTTCCATGAACCAGTTCAGCCAGGGCAAGCAAGTATTTTAACGGGTGAAATTGGGCCTGATTGTCAAACCTCAGGGCAGCCTTCACTTTGAAGGGCAGGGGAATCTCATCCAGGTAAGTTGCAGCAAAACCCAGGCTGATTGCCGCTTCGGCTTCGTCCTGTATTTTTTGAATGTAATTGTCGTCCTGGGTATAGACATATGCAGGCTGCCACGAAAAATCACATTTAATATTATATTGGTCGATAATGTTGTAGATTGCTTTTATGGCTTCCTGATTGGCATGGGCATACTGCTGTGCGCTGTCGAAGTCCATTTTTTTGATAATTGTATTGTAAATAATATCATGCTGAGCGGTTACCTTTGCTGTAGTATGACCGGTGGTTCCATGCAGTATCTTGGTTGCCTCCAGCACAGCTACGCTGAGACCGCTGTTCTTTAAAAGGAAAGCTGTGGTAATACCGGCAATCCCGCCGCCAACAATAGCTGCATCCACATCAAGGTCCCCGTTCAATGGTTCATATTCCGGGAATTTAACTGATGCCATCCAGTATGACTGGGGCGGCATGTTAAATTCTTTTCCCCATACCTGTGACTGCATTATCTTAACCTCCCGTTAGCTAAATTATTTATTCCATAGCTATTCGATAACGATAATAGCTCCGCTGGTTGTCTGCATCCAGTTGTATATAAACTCGGCATGGCTGGTGAAGTTTCTTACACACATATGAGACCTGGGGAATGTGCCGATAGTATGCAGATACTCTTGAATACCCGGATCCACCAACTGGCCGTCTTTTTCTTCGTAAGCTACCGGAACTCCATGGATATAAGCCCCTCCGCAGAAACGGGTGGCAAAAGGTGCATATCCGGCAATCTCATCTGAATTATCCTTTAGATACTGAAAACGATCCTTTTTTTCCAATGCCCGGTATGTCCCAAGTGGGGTTTCAAATGAAGTCTCGCCTTTAAGGCCGGTTGTGGCCAAGGTATATGAAACCATGCGAATTTCATTCCCGGATAGCTCAAATGCTGCCTGGTTTTGCTGATTTCTGTCTACTACCACCACATGGGTCAGCTGGCTTAAGGCATCATCCGGATCGATGTATTTTTTGGGAATAAAAAGCTCCTGGTCAAAGCTGTGAACGTAAACCTTATAAAAATCACCCGACTCTTCGAGTATTCTCACCAGCATTCCATCCGGAACGTAGCGGAAATCAGAATTTGTGTCGGCTTGCAGATAACCTGGAGCGCTCTGATATATGCGTATTCCGTATTCATCAGTCGCGGAATCTCCCTTAGCCGGCGGAGCACCGTTAACATTCTTATAATTGCTGACATGATTCATTTTGCCGGCAGCTATCTGCCGGCGCAAATCGTTAATGGCATTAAGCATCTTTTCAAATTGAAATGTTCTGGTTACTCCCATGGATTCATGAATATATCCGGTAACAATGCTGCCGTCGTGCTTGCAGGAAACCTTGTACCAGATATCGGACCCGCCAAGGTCCTTTCCTGTTACTTTCTGATGCAGTGCCAGTTTCTCGCAATTTACGGCAGTACATACGACTTTGTCCGTAGGGTCGGGGTTTTGGTAAATACTTGCCTTATCCTCACTGGTAACTACAAAATAGTCATAGGTTAGATCATATTTGGTATATTTAACAGCATAAGTAATCCCAGCCGGAAGCTGTGTCTGATACATCAGCAGGATATCATTTTCCGGACTTCTTGTCTTTGCTTCACTTAGCTTAGCGGCTTCATTCTGATTAACTCCGGTGCTGATCTGGGTCATCATGAGTGACTCAGCCATACGGGTTATTTCCTCATCATCGCTGATATCAAACCCGTTTATATTTTCCTCAACCGCTTCCTTATCGGATTTTGGCAGGGTATTTCCTCCTTCCGGCTCCTGGGTGCGCGGTTGCGGAGTTGATTGTTCCAAACTTCTTTCCTGCCGGGGCACAGGTGTTTCCTCAGGCGGCACAGGACGCCGGTAAGCGCATGCTGGTGCAATTAATATAAAAATGCATATTAAAATTAGCAAAATTCTTCTTAGCATGTTATTCTCCTCCTGCTAATATCATTCTTCTAAATCAAGGCAAAATATTCATTAAAGATATAAAGCATAAATGGGTAAAAACAGGCTTGATGGGAAAATGTGGTGATGAAAGTAAAGCTTGTTTATAATTGTAAAATCTGATTAAATATAAGTAAGAGAACTCATGGAGGCATGCTGATGGATAAGGAAAGAAAGGTATTAATCCAATATTTATACCACAGCGGTTTTGCTTTGGAATTGGAGCACTATTTTGTTATTTTCGATTACTATGAATCGAAGTCAGAAAAGCTACCTGAAAACATTAAGCAAAGCATTAAGGAGAGGATATCCAGCAGCAAATACCCCTTTGTTTTTGCAAGCCACAGCCACCATGACCATTTTAGTCCGGACATTTTCCGGTGGAAAGCATATAACCCAAATATAACTTATGTATTAAGCAATGACATAAAAGAAAACAGCCATTGTACAAAAGATAATGCTGAAATCAATTGCGCATATATGGGACCTTATGAAAAGAAGGAGATAAACAATATTTGCATTAGTACATATGGTTCAACGGATGCAGGCGTATCATTTGCACTGGATATTGAAGGCATTCGCATTTTTCATGCAGGTGATTTGAACTGGTGGCACTGGGCTGATGAATCAACGGAGGAAGAACTGAAGGAAGCGGAACATCAGTTCAAGTCCGAGGTTTCCAGAATTGAAGGCAAACCGATTGACATTATGTTTTTCCCGGTGGATCCAAGGCTTGGCAAGCATTACTGGATGGGAGGCGCTTACATGCTGGAAACATTCCGGCCTAGTTTTTTTGTTCCCATGCATTTTGCCGGAGACTGCTATATTACAGAGAAATTCGCCAAAAGAATGGTTCATGCTGGAATTCCGATAGCTGAGATTGATTTCAAGGGACAGATTTTTGAATATATAAAATGAAACTATTTAACATGTTAAATAACATTCCAAAAATAATATAAAGGAGGAACTGGCATGAAGTTTACATTTGCCCACAATAACATTAATGTTCTGGATCTGGAAAGAAGCCTGAAGTTTTACAAAGAAGCCCTGGGGCTGGTTGAGGTCCGAAGAAAAGAAGCCTCTGACGGCAGCTTTATTCTGGTGTTCCTGGGGGACGGAGTAACCAGCCATAACCTGGAACTTACCTGGCTTAAGGACTGGGAAAGACCCTATGACCTGGGTGACAATGAATTTCACCTGGCCTTTACTGTAGACGATTATGAAGCAGCTCATGAACTCCACTCAAAGATGGGCTGCATATGCTATGAAAACAATGCCATGGGTATCTACTTCATTGAAGACCCGGATGGATATTGGCTGGAGATTATCCCAAAGAGGTAAGGTATTTTTCAATCATCTCCTGTGTTACCTCAAGCTTATCACAAACCTCGCTGTAAAACCTGCCGCTGTTCCTGACATTTCGCTCCTGGGTGTCAAAATCCACATGGACAAGGCCGAATCGGGCGGATTCACCTTCCGCCCATTCAAAGTTATCCATTAATGTCCAGTGATAATAGCGTTCTACAGGTATACCCTCCTGGCATAACTGGGAAACAGCCAGTAAATGCTGGTATATGTAATCAGCCCGGAATGCATCTTCCTTGTCACAAGTCCCGTTTTCCGTTATCCATATTGGCGCCTGGTATTCAGCATAATACTTGCGGCACAACCGGATTAAGCCTTCCGGGTAGATTTCCCAGCCTAAGTCGTTTCTTGGAGTGTTGGGCATCTGCGTGTTCTGAAAGCCCTTGAACCGGACAGCATCCCTTGTATAATAGTTTATTCCAAAGAAGTCAAGGAATTTGCCGGTACCTAATGGTGCACCCGACCCTAAAGGCAGCATCAGTATACCGGTTGACATTGATTTTATTACAGCATCCTGGAACAGGTATTCCATAACCCTGGCTGCCAATTGATCAAGTGGATTATTTTTATTGTACGGGTCGAAGATGCGAAGGTGGTTAGCAACGCCTACCATGGTTTTCCCGGGATAGCCTTTTTCTTCACGTATTTTATGTATCAGGCGGTAGGCTCTAATATGGCATAAGCTCATATTCTTCAACACCTTGAGAAGCAGCTTGACACTCTTTTTGGCAGGGGGCCATTCGCAGAAATAATAACCCATGACAGCATAGACATTGGGTTCATTAATGGTAATGTATTCGCTGACCAGATCACCGAGGTTCTCAACTACAAACCGGACATAGCGCTCAAAATATTCAGAAACAGCATCCTGTTCAAAACCGCCTTTTTCCTCCAGCCACAGAGGATGGGTGAAATGGTGAAGGGTAACAAGGGGTTTGATTCCGTTTTGCAGCAGGAGAGAGATTTCATCCCGGTAGTGCTGTAAAGCTTCCTTGCTAAAATTGCCTTCCTGAGGCTCGATCCTGCTCCACTCGATGCCCATGCGGTAGATTTTCTGGTTAAGTTCAGCCATCAGGCTGATATCTTCCTTGTATCGGTTCCAGTGATCATTGGCTCTCAGACATGTGGATCCGTCTTTGATATGTCCCTGATTGCACCAGGCATACCAATTGCTGTTGCGGTCGCCGCCTTCAATCTGAGCACCGGAAGAGGCACAGCCCAGCAAAAAATGAGACGGCAGTCGAAAAGGCTTCATAGCAAATGCCCCCTTTATTGTTATTGTTAAGCAACAGGGCAGGACAAAAAGAATGAAAGTAAAATCAATATACTCTGTACTGCTATAAATATGGTATTACATATATTGCTGTTTTTCAATGGACTTGTCAAAACAACAGCCTAACTGGTTAAGAAAAATTCCAAACTAATGCAGTTTGGAATATGCAGAAATAGTATACAATTAAGTATATATATACATTTACTGAATATATGCAAGGAGGCAGAGATTATGGCTTACCAACCTAATGATAACCGTTATGATTCCATGAAGTACAACCGCTGCGGCAGGAGCGGGCTAAAACTGCCGGCTGTGTCCCTGGGCTTGTGGCATAATTTCGGCGGCGTGGATACGCTGGAAAACAGCAGGGCAATGATACATAGGGCATTTGACTTAGGAATTACCCATTTTGACCTGGCTAACAATTATGGACCGCCTCCCGGTTCGGCAGAAGAGAATTTTGGCAGAATTCTGAAGCAGGATCTTTCAGCATACAGGGATGAAATGATCATCTCAACAAAAGCAGGTTTTTATATGTGGAAGGGGCCTTACGGGGAATGGGGCTCCAGAAAATATCTGCTGGCAAGTTTGGATCAAAGCCTGAAAAGACTTGGGCTGGATTATGTTGATATATTCTACTCCCACCGTCCGGACCCGGAAACGCCGCTGGAGGAGACCATGGGTGCCCTTGACAGTGCAGTAAGACAGGGAAAGGCTTTATATGTGGGTATTTCCAATTACAATGCCAGACAAGCCAAAGAAGCAATAAGCATCCTAAAACGTTTGGGAACACCCTGCCTTATACATCAGCCGTCTTATTCCATGTTCAACCGCTGGATAGAAGATGAACTGCTGGACGTACTTGAAGAAGAGGGTGTAGGCTGTATAGCTTTTTCTCCGCTGGCTCAGGGATTGCTGACCGATAAATATTTAAAGGGCATCCCTGAAGATTCCAGGGCTAAAAAACCCCATGGCTTTTTAAAGGAGAAAGATATTACCGAAGAGAAACTGGCAAAGATACGCAAGCTTAATGAACTGGCACAGGAGAGAGGCCAAACCCTGGCTCAAATGGCTGTAGCATGGATACTGAGAGACGGCCGGGTAACTTCGGTATTGGTAGGTGCCAGCAAGGTTTCTCAAATAGAAGATAATGTTGCGGCTTTGAATAATTTAAAATTTACAGCGGAAGAACTTGAACGCATAGAAGAGATTCTTAAGTAACTATATTAGTAATTATAAGTATAGCAGAAAGAGGGAAATGCAATAACGCAGGCGTATGTTAATTCATAGCCTGCGTTACTTTTATTTTGCCTGCGTTTATTTTTAATGTTAAATGGTAATTTTAATTCCTGCTTTATTTCAGTAAGGCAGTTCAATGGGTTCGCCTGTTACAGTGAAGACTGCAGACAGCACCTTGCTGCCGTTTAGTTTCTCGCTTCTGGAATCGGGCTGACTGCCTCCGATAAATACCCGGAATTTGCCTGGTTCTAAGATGCATTTGCCGTCATTATCAATCAGTGCCATATCCCTGCCGGTCAGGCTGAATTCCACCTCAGCTTCTTCGCCTGGTTTCAGGAATACAGGCCGGATACCTCTTAACTGCCACCTAGGTACTTCAACACTTGCTTCTACGTCCTTTAGGTACAGCTGCACAGTCTCCCAGGACTCCCAGGTGCCGGTATTTTTCACTTTGATTCGGAAGTTTATGCTTTCTCCGGCTGGGATTTCGGTTTTGTCTGATGTCAGATCCGAATACTCAAAGGTAGTATAGCTCAGTCCGTAACCAAAGGGATAGAGGGCTTCCTGCTGCATGTAACGGTATGTTCGGTTGTACATCGAGTAGTCACGGAAATCAGGCAGTTCTTCGGTACTTCTGTAGAAGGTTACCGGGAGCTTACCGGAAGGGCTGAATTCTCCGAATATTAAGGAAGCAATAGCCTTTCCGCCCTCTGCGCCGGGATACCACCCTTGTATAATAGCTGGAATATTCTGGTCCGCCCATGTAACTGCAAGAGCGCTGCCTGAAAGCAGAACAAGAATTATCGGCTTTCCTGTTTTATATACAGTTTCCATAAGCTCTTGCTGCAAGCCCGGCAGGTTCAGATGATTTTTGTCTCCGCTTGCATATTCGTTGGAAGCGTCGCCTTCTTCACCTTCAATAGTGGAGTCCAGTCCAAGGCAAAGTATTACGACATCGGCTCGTTCTGCAACTGAGACAGCTTCGGCAAACTGATCTTTATGTTCGCCCAGAGATGATGCCCTGTCTCTGTACAAGTGGCAGCCTTCAGCATAATATACCCGCACTTTGTCCCCAACAGCTTGTTGGATGCCTTCCAATACGGTGGTATATCTGGAGGCTGTTCCGTAGTAGTTGCCAATTAATGCTGTCCTGCTGTCTGCATTTGGCCCGATTACTGCTATTGATTTAATCTTATCCTTATTCAAAGGAAGGATATTATTTTCATTTTTCAGGAGTACAAGGGAACGCTTGCTGACTTCCAATGCAAAGGCCCGGTGTTCATCGCAATCGTTGACTTCAAAGGATATGGATGCATATGGAACGTGTTGCGGATTATCGAACATACCAAGCTTCATCCTGGTTGTCATAAGCCTTACAGCAGCTGTGTCGATTAAATCCTCTGTTATTAAGCCTTCCTTTAAGGCTATAAGCAGATTCAAATATGTAACGCCGCAATTAAGGTCGCACCCGTTGCTTATAGCCAAAGCTGCTGATTCCGGAGCAGTACTTGTTACATGATGATGTTCATGAAAATCTTTGATTGCCCAGCAGTCTGATACCACATGCCCGTTAAACCCCCATTCACCCCGTAGGATGTCCTTCAGAAGGGTTTTGCTGCCGCAGCAGGGCTCGCCGTTTGTACGGTTGTAAGCACCCATTACGGATTCTACTTTTCCTTCCTTTACACACTCTTTGAAGGCAGGCAGGTATGTTTCATACAGGTCCTTTTTGCTCACTACTGCATTAAAACTATGACGTTCACTTTCAGGCCCGCTGTGGACAGCATAATGCTTGGCGCAGGCTGCAGCCTTAAGATACTTGGGATCATCACCCTGCAGACCTTTTACAAAGGCAACTCCAAGGCGCCCTGTCAGGTATGGATCTTCTCCATAGGTTTCATGTCCCCGGCCCCATCTGGGATCACGGAAAATATTTATATTTGGAGACCAGAATGTTAAGCCCTTGTAAATGCCATGATCGCCTTTCCGTTGAGATTCATGGTATTTGGCACGTGCCTCCGTTGATATGATGTCAGCAACATCATGTATTAATTTTTCATCAAACGTAGCGGCCATAGCAATTGCCTGTGGAAACATTGTGGCAGTACCAGCTCTTGCAATGCCGTGCAAAGCCTCATTCCACCAATTATAGGAAGGTACTCCCAGACGGGGAATAGCAGGGGCATTGTAAACCAACTGAGAAGCCTTTTCCTCCAGTGTCATTCTTGACACTAAATCCCTTGCACGCTCTTCAAAGCTTAGGGTTTCGTCCAGGTAAGCCGGCTTGTCTGACATAAAATCACTCCGTTTCATTTGTTTATTGATAATATTCATAGTTATTTACTTGCTTAGTTTATTATAACATTTTTTTGGGATATTTCAGCATGTTTTCCGTATTATTGAAAAAATGCACTGCATAGGAAAAATGAACACAGAATAAGCAAAGGCATTAATTAACCCTGTGTGGAAAATATAACATATTGACGCAGTTAATAAATACAGTATAATAGGATTATAAGCTAAAACAATGTCTGGGATATTCGCATGGTTTCTATTTTGAACCTACGCAATGCATAAGGGAGTCCAATACTGGTATTGGATATCAGGCCCAAAGTAAGTCCGGTTTCGGCAGGGGAAGATAAAAGATATCATGCGGACACCCACCTATCGGATGATAGGGTGTCAAAATTGAAACGACGGTATCTCAGATAAATAAAAAGAAAAAAATGAAACTTAGGTTCTTGCCTAAGTTTTTTTTATCAGCCGTTTGAATTTTATAATTTAAACCTCTAAAATAAAGATAAGACGACAATGTATATTAAATGAGAATTTTTCAGCTTAAATCTTGTCAGAGGTGGTTAACAGTGTGCAAATATTCAATAGGCATTGACTTTGGCACCCTTTCCGGCAGAGCCTTGCTGGTAGATATAGAAAACGGCAGGGAAGTTGCAGCTGCTGTAAAGGAATATCCCCACGGTGTAATGGATGAATTTCTCCCGGATGGGGAAACCAGGCTTGAGCAGGACTGGGCTTTGCAGCATCCTCAGGATTATCTTGATGTTCTTAAAGAAATCATACCCGAAGTGTTAAGAAAATCATCCGTTGACCCGGTGGATATCATCGGATTTGGCATAGATTTTACATCATGCACCTTAATGCCTGTTGATCAGCACGGAACACCTCTTTGCTTTTTAGAAAAATACCGGTCTCAGCCACATGCCTATGCAAAGCTTTGGAAACATCATGCCGCACAAGATGAGGCAAACCGATTGAATAGGATTGCATATGAAAGGGGAGAAGAATTTTTAAAAAGGTACGGCGGCAAAATCTCCTCTGAATGGCTGGTTCCAAAAGTCTGGCAGGCTCTGAACGAAGCACCGGAGATATACAAAAATGCCTGCAAGTTTATAGAAGCCGGTGACTGGCTGGTATGGCAGCTGACGGGTGAAGAGAAAAGAAACAGCTGTATGGCAGGATACAAAGCCCTATGGCACAAGCAAAAGGGTTATCCTTCCCGTGAGTTTTTCAAAGCGTTGGATCCCAGGATGGAAAACTTAGTTGAAGAAAAGCTCAGCAGCAAAATATACCCAATTGGGAGCAAAGCCGGCGAATTGACTGCTGAAGCAGCTGCTTTAACAGGACTTAAACAGGGAACGGCAGTAGCTGTGGCAAATGTGGATGCCCATGTGGCTGTACCTGCAGTAGGCATTACTGAAGCAGGAAAGATGCTGATGATAATGGGCACTTCTAACTGCCATATGGTACTGGGCAGAGAAGAAAGGTATGTCCCCGGGATATGCGGAGTAGTGGAGGATGGAATGATTCCCGGTTATCTTGGATATGAAGCAGGTCAGTCCTGTGTTGGTGATCACTTTGACTGGTTTGTGAAGAATTGTGTCCCTTTTGAATATCAGCAGGAAGCTGAAACCAGGGGCAAAAACCTGCACAGCCTGCTTACAGAGAAGGCCGCAAAACTTGCACCTGGTTCCAGCGGACTGATTGCTCTGGACTGGTGGAATGGCAATCGTTCTGTTTTGGTGGATGGTGATCTGACCGGCCTGCTGATTGGCTGCACTCTCCGGACAAAACCAGAGGATATTTATCGGGCTCTAATAGAGTCTACTGCCTACGGAACCCGAATGATTATAGATACCTTTGAAAACAGCGGTATATCTATTCATGAAATATATGCAGCAGGCGGAATCGCAGAGAAAAATGAGCTTTTAATGCAGATTTATGCTGATATAACCAACAGGGAAATACGTATTTCAGCATCAGCCCATACTTCCGCTTTGGGCTCGGCAATGTTTGGTGCAGTTGCTGCAGGAAGCTCAAAAGGCGGGTATGATTCCATCACGGAAGCAGCCAGGAATATGGCAAAGATAAAAGATAAGGTATATAAACCTATACCGGAGAATGTTAAGGTATATAGTCAATTGTATAAGGAGTACAGGCAGCTGCATGATTATTTCGGGCGTGGAGCCAATAATGTCATGAAAAGGCTGAAAGAAATCAGGAAAGCAAATGAATAATATATTAAATGACTGATACAAGAAACCTTTTTCTGTGTTACAATTATGTATATAGCTTGTTCTTTAGTTTTACTGTTAATATCATAAGAACTGAAGATAACTTTATGCACTAAGCGGCAAAATATCATCGGATCATTTTGAAAGATTATCATCGATTTAGTCCGTTAATACTTGCAAAACAATACTTAGCATGATGATTATGACATAATGCAAGGAGAAAAGATATAACTAATACAGGAGAGAATTATGCACTACATTGTTTATGATACAGAATTCAGTCAGCCTCAGCCAAAGCTTTACAACCCCAATACCCGGTTTCATCCCAATCCCGTCAGTCCTTTTGAGATAATTGAGATAGGAGCTGCCAAGGTTAGCGAAAATCTTGAAATTACTGAAACCTTCAGCCGTTTGATAAAGCCTGTTATATACAAAAAGCTGAGTCCCATAGTTATGCGGAAAACCGGCATTCGACCGTCTGATCTGGAAGCAGGTGACAGTTTCAGCAAAGCTATTAGAGATTTTAAGGAGTTCTGCGGCGAAGATTATATATTATGTACATGGAGCACCAATGATGTTAAAATACTGCAGAAAAACTGCATTTATCATAAGGTGCCCTATGACTGGACCAGCAGGTATTTTGATGTGCAAGGACGCTGTACCCGTATATTAGGCCTTCCGAAGAATCAGTCAATAGGTTTGAAGAACGCTTTGGATGCATTTGGCATCGAAGTGAATGGCAAACTGCACAGGGCAAAGGATGATGCTGTAAACACTGCCAGGATTTTTATTCGGGTTTTCTGTGAAGAAATGAAGGAGCAGATCCGGGAGCAGACCAGCAGTTTTGGATAAATAGCCAAGTAATGAAAGCAGGGGACATAATCTTATGTCCCCTGACCAAATTTACTGTTTTCTTTTTTTATTCCGTTTGTTATTGTATTCATCGCTAAAGTGTTCAGCAGCATTTTCGCCCAGCTGGTCGTTTTGGAAGGAAGGCTGCTGGTTTGCTGAAGACTTCTTTTCCTTCTTCTGCTTTGGCATATTACAAACTCCTTTCTGTTCGGCATGGCTTTATTTTATCCAGAAATAGCATAATTATCCGATAATCTTCAGTGCCGGCAGTGCCAAGGCAGCATGACAGCAGAATTATATTGAGTTTTAAGCAGGTGAAACTAATGAAAAAGAAAAACAGGATATCCAGCAAGGATGTAGCCAGGGAAGCCGGTGTTTCCCAGGCAACTGTTTCCTATGTCCTGAATAATGTTGAACATGTTAAAATTCGGCCTGAAACCAGGCAGGCTGTCTTGGATGCAGTAAAAAAACTCAACTATTGTCCCAGCCATATTGCCAGAGGGATGAAGCTGAACCGATCCATGTCGGTAGGCGTAATTACGGATCGCAGTGTAACCAATTATAATTTCATGAAGACATTGGAAGGAATTAAGGACGGCTTATCGCGTTACAATTATACAATTAACTTAATTTTCAGCAAGCAGGAGGAAAACTTTGATGCAGAATTGATGGATTATTACAATGCCAACAGGCTGGATGGATTCATATTTGCCTTTGCCATGCTGGAAGACCGGACGCATGATGTGCTTAGAACAAATGGTGTTCCCTATGTTATTATTGATTCCTATGCTTCGGGGAGAGGAGGCCACGAAGTAGTGACAGACCATCTCAGCCATCTGCCTGAACTATTCGCATTGTTTAAAAAGAAAGGTGCTGAGAAAATGGCATATGTAGGTCCTCAGGTTAGGCACCGGGCAGATCCCAGGCCGTTGGCTTTTAAAGAGGCTGTTGAGCTTTACGGTCAGCAGGATTATGGATGCCATTTTTGCCCTTTTAACGATGATCAGATACGAAATATGATTCAGAACCTGCTGAGGTCGCCAAACAGGCCTGAAGGCATCATAGCAGGAACCCCGCGTTTTGGGTTCCATACTCTGAAAACAGCAGCCGAACTGGGTCTTAAAGTACCGGGCGATCTTCTGGTTGCATCTCTTGGTACATCTGCATTTCATGGACTGTGCAACCCGGGCATGACAGCCGTTGAACTTCCATTATATGATATGGGAGTTACAGGAGCTGACGTGCTGGTTGGTTTAATGAATGAAAAACATATGGAGGGGATTATAACACTTCCCTCTGAATTAGTGCTGCGTGAATCCCTATAAGAGGGGATTCTATATATTGCAGATGCTAATGTTAAGTAAGCCTTTCATAAGTTAACAATCATAGACATTTTGTATATGGTTGTTTTTTTATTAACATAGTTGGGTAAAAATATACTCATGGAAGGAGCTGAAGCTATGAAAGTAATCATCATTGGTGCAGGAATAGCAGCAGTATCTGCTGTAAAAGCAATACGCCGGCTGAACAGGTATATAGATATAACTGTTTATGGAGAAGAACCATATTACCCTTATAAACGCTTGCGTCTGACCAAAGATCTGGCAGACGGGCTGAAAGCGGAAAGTCTGTTAATAGAAAAAGAATCCTGGTACGAAGACAACCGGGTAGAGCTTCAAAGGAATAAGAAAGTGATTCGTATAGATCCTGCGGAGCACAAAATATACTTATCCGATAATACAACTGACCATTATTCTGCTTTGCTGTTGGCCAATGGCGCAGTTAATAATGTTCTGCCCATAAAGGGAATAGATAAAAAGGGAGTCTATACATTGCGCAATTTAGCAGACGCCTCGGCCATACTGGAGAAGGCGGGCAATGCACAAAAGGCTCTGGTTATTGGCGGTGGTGTTCTGGGCCTGGAAATCTCATGGAGCCTTAAGAAATTAGGCAAGGATATAACGGTGGTGGAAGCGCTGCCCAGGTTAATGCCTAAGCAATTGGATGAAAATGCTTCAAGGATTCTGCTGGATGTCGTTCAATCCCATGGCATAGAGGTTTTTACGGGCAGTCAGGTTAAGGAAATTACCGGTGAACAGGATGTGACAGGGTTTGTAACAGATAAGAATAAGCAGCGGTCTTGTGACATGGTTATTCATTCAACCGGAATAAAGCCAAACATAGACCTGGTAAAAGGTACAGGAATTCATACAAACCGCGGAATTCTTGTTAATGAAAGAATGGAGACAAATATTCCTGACATTTATGCTGCCGGGGACATAGCAGAATACCAGGGGTCAATTCCGGGACTTTGGAGTGTTGCATCGCTTCAGGGAGAAGTAGCCGGCAGCAATATAGCAGGTCTGGACCGTGTATACCAAGAGCCGGCTGTAGCAACTGTGATGAATGCATTTAATTACTCAATGTTTTCAATAGGTGAAGCAGAAGCCTTAAATGCAGACAATTTTATAATCAATGAAGATGCGGCAGGAAGAGAATACCACAAAGTCCTTTTTAAGGACGGGGTAGTCACAGGTGCTGTTTTTATGGGCAGCATTAAGGAACTGCCGGCAATAAAGAAGGCAATTGAAGAAAAACTATACATCCCTGAAGTTTATACCAGAGAACTGCAGGTATCTGATTTTCTTTCGCTGTTAAAAGAAAAGCAGGCAAGAAAAATGCTGCAGCCGGTTGGTGCAGCATTAGATGCTTAAATTTGAATCAGGGTATTATTCTGACCTTGATTACACCGTTTATATTTGATAGTTGAGCAAGCAGATTTTCAGGGGCAGTGCCGTCTATGTCAATTATGGTATAGGCAGCATTGCCTTTGCTCTTATTCATCATATTGTCAATATTAATGTTTCGGGAAGCCAGCATTGATGTGATCTGGCCGACCATATTCGGAACATTCCTGTGTGCGACGGTAATACGCAATTTATCTGTTTTGTGTATTTCACAGTCGGGGAAGTTGACTGAGTTAACGATATTGCCGGTTTCAATATAATATCTCAGCTGATGAGAAGCCATATTGGCGCAATTGTCCTCGGATTCAGGAGTTGACGCACCAAGGTGGGGAATTGGTATAACATTTTCGACACCCAACAGTTCTTCATTGGGGAAATCAGTGGCATAGCAGCTTACTGTACCATCTTTAAGGGCAGCAAGCAAGTCTTCGGTGTTAACTAATTCTCCTCTTGCAAAATTCAAAATGCGAATGCCCTTTTTCATCTTTGAGATTGCATCACGATTTATGAAATTCCTTGTATCCGGCAGCAGCGGTATATGGATGGAGATATAATCCGATTCAGCCAGCAGGCTATCCAGGCTGTCTGCCCGGTGAACAGCCCTGGATAAGCTCCATGCTGCCTTAACCGAAATAAACGGGTCATAACCCGACACGTCCATTCCTATAGCATGGGCTGCATTTGCAACCAATGCTCCTATGGCACCC
>DUSN01000092.1 GCA_012842605.1 Clostridiales bacterium | reverse complement strand
CCAGGTAATATGTTGGCACAAAATAGTAGTCATAACTATTGGCTATGTCCGGATGCTTAGTCTCATCAATAATTTCAATTTCAAGCTTTCTGTATTCAGGATTGGTTTCAAAAAGCTCATCCATATATCTTCTGGCATTGGCACAATGAGGGCAGCCCTGCATGGTAAACATCAGTATTTTTTTCATATATTTTCCACGCTCCTTAAAATATTAAAAGCTTATACAGACAATATTTGATTACTACGATTATATTACTTAAATAAACATTTTTCTATCCAAATAAACGAAAATAAAGCCGATATTAAAATAATGCAGATATTATTAAGATTAGTGAAGCAAAAGGCTGAATGTAGTATAATGAAGACAGCAAGAATTAACGAGGTGTTTTTATATGCCAAGAAGGGACAAGCATAATTATTACCTGGATATTGCAGAGGCTGTACTGCAGAGAGGAACCTGCCTCAGGAGGAACTATGGATCGGTTATTGTGAAAAATGACGAGATTATAGCAACAGGGTATTCCGGGGCACCGCGAAGGCGCAAAAACTGCCTGGACCTGGGTTACTGCATCCGCGAGAAGATGAACATTCCCCGGGGGCAGATGTATGAGCTTTGCCGTTCAGTACATAGTGAAGTTAATGCAATAATTTCCGCTCCCCGTCATGAACTGATAGGCTCAACACTCTATCTGGTGGGCAAAGACCTTAAAACCGGCGAGCTTGTAGAAAATGCCAATTCCTGCGCCATGTGCAAGAAAATTATTATCAATGCAGGCATCGAACAGGTTATCATACGTGACACTCATGACACCTACCGTTTTATTCATGTACAGGACTGGGTAGACAATGATGAAACTCTTAACGGCCAAATGGGTTACTGAAATCTGTATCATATAAATTATATCCGATAAATATACGGCATCTATTTACTGACTTTATTAACCAGGCAAATCGATGCATTCCTTTTTCATTCCAGCAGGAGGTATTTTGGTTTTTACAAACAAACCTGTTACGCAGATGATAAACACAATTATGTATGCTATAGTCACGATGAATTTTTAAAAATAAATATAACCATGATTTTTTCTTGGTTATTTATTGACGCGCTTGTGTATTAATGGTATAATACACCATAATAGGCAAGGTGATGTTATAATGCTTGACTTTTCCGGCTTGGTACTTAATAACCGCGACCCGGTTTATATGCAAATTGCATTGTATGTTAAGAAAAAGATATTAGCCGGCCATGTATCCAACGGGTATGCCCTGCCTTCCAGACGGGAAATCGCAGCAGCACTGAATATCAATCCCAACACTGCCCAAAAGGCATACAGGCTCATGGAAGAGGAAGGGTATGTTGTTACAGTTGGAAATACAGGCAGCGTCATTTGCATTAATGATGAAATTCTTTCCCGAATTGAAACCGAACTAACCGAAAACATGGTTAAAGAATTCATCCGTTCGGCAAAGGATATGAATCTTTCTTTCAAAAAGGTGTTTGACCTCATCAGTGATATGTGGGATAACATCTAATTTTAGGCAGCAGTGTACTACGTGCGTAATACACTATAATAAATGAGGAGGAACTGCGGTGGCAAAGCTCTTTTATTTAGTCAATCTGGAATTAAAGAGATTCCGCTGGATACTATTGTCCATAGTTGTTTTTCTCATAATTTTTCAGCAAATCCTGCTTGGTTTATCTGCTAAAGATACATTTCATTATATCCCTTACGAAGAATTTTTTGCTTCTTCCGGATCAATCATCGTATTCGGACTGGCCTTTGCCTCAACCTGTGCCCTGTGCATATGGAGCATTCTATCAAACTATCATGGCAGCAAAAGCGTCTATACCCTTATGACCCTGCCTCAGAACCGCAGTGTATTGTACTTGTCTAAGCTGATTGCCTGCCTTATGTATTTTATAGTAACAATTACTTCACAGATGATCAGCATCCTGATGGGCTATGTATTCTTTGCACCTAAAATTCAGAGAGTTATTCAGGAATCATCAGTCTATGGTGCTAACATTATACAGGAGCATGCCAGCAACGGACTCTTTCTGGCCTTTGTGCGCTCTGACTTCTTTCGCATTATTTTTCCTCTTGGCTGGAAAAGCTTTATCTCTTCCGCATCCCTTCTGTTCAGTACTGTTACAGGTTTGGTATACGGAATTCTATGTGAAAGAAGCAAAAGATATAAACGAATAATCTTGGCAATCCTGCAGGCCGGATACGGGATATACATTGTCAACTATAGAGTCAATGCAAATTTGGGGTTTACCGAATTTCAGAATCTTATTGTACACAGCATCTTCACTTTTGTTTTTGCAGCATTCTTTATCTGGGACAGTGTAAGGCTTATACAAAAAAGTGAAATTAGCTGAAGGAAGGAGTTATTCCTATGCAGATTCGTAGAAGAATTAAATGTAATTTATTCTTTATCCTGCTTTTTGTATGCATGGCCGCATTGGTTTTTTCCTATGTGGGGCTGTTGAATGCATCGGATAACGGCACACTTTATATTAAAGATATAATTGGAAACCGTGCAATACTGGAAGATGTGGTGATAAGCGGAATCATACAGGACAGGTATCATGGCATTGAGTTCGATATTGAAAACGATGATGTCAGCCAAAAGTTTGTCTATTATGACAGCTTCCAGGATATCAGGGAGCCCGGCTACAAGTTGGTTAATACTCTGCAGGACGGAGAAGCAAAATATATCTATCAGCTGGAATATGAGATTTCAGATGATGCCAATGTTGAAATAGTCGAAACAAAAGAAACCTTAGAATCCGGCTATTCTATAACAAAAACCAAAAAAGCTGACAAAATAGACTTCTATGTATACATTTCAGTCCTTAAAAATAATAAAAGCAATTTATCATGGGACAGAATCCGGTACCGCACAGGAGCCAGTTTGATAAGTGGAACCAAGGATTTCCAATTTGGTTCCACTAGTTACTATGATGAAAATGGAAACCTTTTAGCTTATTCAGAAACATCCCAGAAAATAGGCGAAGGACCTTACACAGCAGGCAGCGACACCTCAAATGCTTTCACCCTGCTGGATGGCTGCCTGTACTTTACATTCTTCTCTTCTCCCTATCACACAGGCAGCAACGGTATATTCAAGGTTGAGGATTTTTCCGATAGCTGGCCAGGTGACTCACCCTATGAAAAAAAAGAATATGGCAATGTAAAGCCTGTTGCCGTCTTCAGCCTGGATGACAACAGCCTCAGCGTATTAGGGCTGAAAGCAGTAAACGGCAGGCTGATATTAATTGTTATTGAAAATGACATGCTTGTTTTAAGAGCTTACCATCCTGAAACAGGAGAATTAATTGACAGGCTCCCGGTTATGGAATTTGCACCTGAAGAATATGGAGGTATCCTGCAGTCATTTATTGAGGACAGCACACTAAACCTCAATATAGCAAAAAAAGCAGCCAATAATCAGGAGCAGGACTCCACTACGAATATTCTGATAAGCATACATGCAGGAGAAACCTTGTCATTGCTGCACTGTTCAGAAGGTCTGCTGCTGGGTGATATGGAAACAGCATCCGCTTATGTTGATCAAATGGTTGAGGCTGATCAAAAGCTGTTCGTTTTCACTAACATAACCAGGGAGAATGAAAAGCAGGGAATCCCCTATGAAATTTTATGGCCAAGGCATTACATGATGTTTGTATATCAAAAGGATGAGCTGATATATAAGGGAGAGTTGATTACAGATATAGACGAAGACTATATTCCCGACAGGGAGAAAATAGCTTCCTATAACAGCGGCTATGGCCATAACCAGTATCAGTTTCGCCAAATTTATGATATTCAAGTCAAGGAAAAATGATTTCCAAAGGGTGATTAAGGCATGATCCAGCTTATTAATGTAAAAAAATATTACGGGACAGCAGCAGTCGGGCTGTCCAAAGTCAACACCATAATACAATCAGGTGAGATAGTAGGTATATTGGGTGAAAACGGTTCGGGAAAAACAACAATGCTTAAGGTCATCATGGGACTGACCGGTCTGACCGAAGGACAGGTTCTGATAGACGGCAAGTCCCCATTGGAAATGTATAATGACCTTGCCTTTATCACAGAGGAAGGCAGCTGGTTCCCGGAAATGACTCCTTTAGAATATGCAGAATTTCTGTCTGTTTTTTATAAGCGGTTTGACAAGGAAAGGTATTTTAAGCTGCTTAAGTTTTTTGACCTGGATCCTATTAAAAAAATAAGAACATTCTCATATGGCCAGAAAGCAAAGCTTGAAATTACAGCCGGTTTTTCAAAGAGAGCAAAGTACATTCTTATGGACGAACCTTTTCAGGGAAAGGACCTGCTTACCAGGCAGGATTTTCTGAAATTGATGGTCTCCTCTATTCGAGATGACGAAACCATATTAATAAGCACGCACCAGTTGAACGAAATTGACAACTTCATCGACAGGGCCATTATTTTGCGATACGGCTTGATAAAGGCAGACCTGTATATGGATGAATTGCGGGAGCAGGGAAAAACTTTGAACGATGTAATGAAAGAAATCACAGGCTATGACGAAAAGAGGTATAAAACATTATTTGACTGAGAAACAATAAGAAGTCCTTGTTTAACGGCATGCAGCCCATCTCAACAGGACTTCTTTTTATCCTTGCTATTATTCTTTTCAATATTAGTATTTTGATTTTACCTGCTAAAGATCCATAATATGCTGCGTTATCAGCGTTGGCATAATTGTATGCCAGTGTTTACAGTCATAATGTATAAATCTATAAAAAGAACTGAGGCACAGCATACTCCTCTGCTTTTCGGCATTCTGCCGTTAACTTCTTTAATAATTCATAAATGGGTTTTATAAGGGTAAAGTGCTCCATCATTACATCTATCAATTCATTCCTGTAAATAAGGTCATCAATTCTATTGCAAACAAAATAAATTTCTTTGCGCTGGTACCATTCAGCCAGTTCATCCGATATGTTTTTGTTAAGGGTTCTCTTATACTTCTCCCCTTCCATAACGAAAATTCCTTGCTTCTGATAGAGCCTGTGAATTTTCATAAACCTTTTGTCCTGATCATCTATCATGGCACGGATCCTGTTCATTACCTCTTTGGGGGTATAGTAGAACCCCATGCCATACCTGTAGAACTCAGGAAACAGCTCAAAAAAGTACACCGGCTTTTCCTTCCAGTCGCCAAAACCGCCTTTAAATGTAATCCACATATTTGATCTGTATGGGCTTTTATCATGTGAGTAACGCACATCCCGGTTGATCCTGGAGACAGCCCTTCCGGGATTGGTATCCAGCTGGGGTTCTATGGACAACATCATTGGCAGCATTTCTGCTGCCAGGTCACGAAAGGGCTGATATACAAATTCACGGTATTCTCCCCTGTGTTCATCAAACCATTGCTTATTATTGTTAGCTCTTAATTGAAGAAAAAAGTCAATTGTATTTTGAGAAAAACCTTTGAACATTTTCTCCTCCAGCGGTACATTTTTAAGAATGCATCATTTGTCTGCTGCCTAATATTTGCCCAGTTCCAAACCCCTGTCGACAAAATATCGATAAGTATCATAGTGTACGGTGTTGGGTATGGAATGGTCGCTGTGCAGCACATAGCCAAACTTACCCTTTACCACGGGAATTTTGGATTCCAGTTCAGCATCAATTATTCCTTTGTCATTGCTGTAAAGGGTCCTTACATCAATACCGCCCATAAATGACAGCACATCTCCGTAATTTTTATAAAGCCGCAGCAAATCCATTCCGGCCTTTATCTCGATAACCTGCAGGCAGTCCATGCCCGCTTCAATCAGTCCCGGCACCAGTGGTTCTACAAATCCGCAGGAGTGGACAATGACAGGAAGGTTCTTGCTGTGGGCAAAATCCATAGTCAGCTTATGGCCGGGCTGAATGATTTCCTTGTACATGGCAGGAGACATGAAAGGCCTTTCTTTGAAACCCATGTCTTCATAAAACCAAATTCCGTCCGGGTATCCTTCCTTTTCAAACAATATCTCCTGCAGTTCAATGGTAAGCCGGGCATAAGTTTCGACCATATCCTTTACCCAGTCCGGATCCAGAGCCATACCCATAAGCATGTACTCGTGGCCGCAGACAGGGTGTATGCACTCAAAAACATTAACACCTGACCAGGCAAAGAAACGGTTGTTTTCTGCCGCTTTCTTCTTATGGTAACGATACGCATCAAAATTTATTCTACGCGGGTCGGGCGTCAGTTTGGGCTTGATATGTTCCTCCCATGCACTGCGTTCCTTTACCATAAAATCCACATGCTCCGGAGTGCTGTCATGGAGCTTATGCACGCGCAAAACTGCTCCATTGCCGTCCCGTCTTAAAATGGTTTCCTCTGTCTCTTCCAATATCTCCGGCACATAGTCCAAATCAGCTACCAGATTGAAAGGCCAGCAAAGCTCCATGTCAAAGCCAAAATGATCTACCAGTTCCTCGTCTTCCCTGATGCAGCCCTGTGCTGCCCACTCCTTATGGGTGTCTCCCCAAAAGTGTTCAAACAAGCCAATCCGGTCTACAGGCTTGCGCTGCAGAATATTGCCTATCCGTTCCCTTCCCGTCAATTCTTCCATTTATTCACCCTCCAATTTTTATCTTAATATATGACCCTTACACTTAATTTTAATAATGCTCATTAAACTTAAGCACAAGCTCTTGCTGCACCAATCATGAAGCAGCACCGCATATACACAAAGCAGTATGCAAACCCTCATAATATCTGCGGAGAATTTATTAAATACATTAATTATTATATATCAACCATAATTAATATCAACAGCATATTCAACTGCCCTGTCAATCCGATGTATATCTGATTCAGCCTATAGCAGCTTACTCCGCTGTTTTAGAGGCATGAGACTTTTTTGCCATATACTAAGTCTTAAAACCCTAATAAAACACATATTCATTTTTTATATTAAATACATCTATAGAAATATGCATATAAATCAAATATAATAGGAACTGGAGATGATGCACAGCAGACAATTAAATTCATATAAAGACTCAATGCAAATAAAATGATTATGAAAGGAAGAAGAAAATGGGTATTATTAAAGCAGCAGCAGGTGCTATAGGCGGTGCACTGGCAGACCAGTGGCTGGAGACTATAGAACCGTCTAAGATGGACAATACCATATTGGCAACTTACGGAGTTTTGGTGCGAAAAAACGATTTCCGCAGTTCCAACCGGCGCAGAACAGAAGATGTTGTTTCAAATGGTTCAATCATACATGTTCCGGAAAATGTATACATGCTATTGGTAGACGGGGGCAAGATCATATCTGCAACTGATGAACCCGGTTATTACCAGGTGGATAACTCAAGAGCTCCTTCCATATTTTTTAAGTCAGATGAAGGTAAGGAAATTCCAGGGTACAATAATACAGGACGCAATGCAATCAAACGTCCCGGAGGATTTATAAATACCCTTAAGGACTCATGGGAACGCTTTAAATTCGGCGGCACCACACCTGTTAAACAGCAGGTTGTGTACATCAACAAACAGGAAATTCCAAATATCCGCTTTGGTACAAAAACCCCAGTACCCTACACTGACAGAGTGCTGGTACCGGGCAGGGTAGTTCCCTGCAAGGTGACCTCATTTGGTACCTATTCCATCAAGATAGGCGATCCCATTCTGTTCTATGCGGGAGTGTGCAGCAAATCCGGGAAAACCAGCCTGACAGTAATGGATCTGGCGGAACAATACCTGAATGAATTCCTAATGGCATATACAACAGCCCTGGCAAATCTCTCATCTGACATGGTACTGGTATCGGATATACCAACCAGGACTATGGAACTTGGACAATACATGGCAGAGGTTCTGGATAAGGAATGGCTGGCCCACAGGGGATTTTACATTCAAAGTGTAGGCATTGCGGGAATATCCTTTGACGAGAAGACAGAAAAGCTGCTGGATCAATATGCAAAAGACTCCATATTGCTTGATCCCAATGCCAGGGCTGCACGTATGACAGGCAGCATCGCCTCGGGCCTGGAAGCAGCCGGCGCTAATGAAGGCGGTGCCATGCTGGGCTTTGCCGGTATGGCTATGGGCATGAATGTTGCCGGAGCCATGGGCATGATGCCCGGTCAGCAGGCAACGCAGCAGGGAGCAGAAAATGCCCGGGTGCAAGGTGCAGGTATGCAGGGCTGGACATGCAGCTGCGGAAACAAGATGACTGATGATGCCAGGTTCTGCTCAAAGTGCGGCAGCAAAAAGCCTGAGCCAAAGCCTGAGGATAAAAATTGGAAGTGCTCCTGCGGACATATATCCAATGGACTGTTCTGTCCCAATTGCGGAAAGAAGAAACCAAGTAACCAAAAATGGACATGCAGCTGCGGTCATATCGCAGAGGGCAATTTCTGTTCACAGTGCGGCAGCAAGAAGCCGGATGATGCAGAATAAAGAGGTGATAAAATGGCATCACTTCAATACAAGTGCCTGAACTGCAAGGCCGGGCTGGAATTTTACCCGCCTACCCAGAAATGGAAGTGCCATTATTGCTTCAGTGAGTTCACCAAAGAAGAACTGGACGAGGTGCAGCAGGTGCAGGACAGCATGGATGAGGAATTGCCGGAACTGGACTCCTATCGCTGCACCAGCTGCGGAGCCGAGCTGATAACCGACAAAACCACATCGGCAACCTTCTGCCTGTACTGCAAAAACCCGGCTATTATTAAGTCCAGGTTTACCGGCAAATTTAAACCAAAATACGTTATTCCCTTTCGCCTTACAAAAGAACAGGCAGTGGAATTGTATAAAAAGTGGATAGGCAAACATCTCTTTGCTCCCGATGAGTTCAAACACAAGGAGGAGATGGAAAAGGTAACAGGTGTATATGCCCCCTTCTGGCTTTTTGACTGCAAAACCCAAGGCAGCATAGAAGGCCAGGGAACCCGGGTGCGCAGCTGGACACAAGGTGAGTACCGCTATACTGAAACCCGGTATTACCGGGTTGTACGCAGCGGCAGTGCCGAGTATAACAAGGTACCAGTGGATGCTTCCAAAAAACTTGACGATGCATTTATGCAGTTAATTGAGCCATATAATTATCAGGACCTTACAGATTTTTCAATGCAATATATGTCCGGGTTCATGGCTGAAAAATATGATGTGGAATCTGAAGAAGCCAAGTCTGCAGTTAAGAAGCGGGTTGAGCAATATACAGAAAAAAGGCTGAAAGAAACCATTGGCGGTTATGCTTCCTATAGGGATACATATAAAAGCATTACCCTGCAGGAAGCACAGGAAAACTACGCTCTGCTGCCAGTCTACCTGCTGGTTAATAAATACAAGGGAAAAGACCATCTTTTTATTGTAAACGGGCAAACCGGCAAGGTAGTAGGAGACGCCCCCATCAGCCGCTGGAAGCAATTAAGATTTGCCGGACTGATATTTGCAGCCTCCTGGCTGCTTGCAGTGTTTGGGGGTGCTTTATTTGGCAGATAAAAAAAACCGGAATATTATTGGTGTACCTAAGTTCAGGCAGATAAGCAGAGTACGGTTGTGCATAATGCTCATTTTGGCGGCGGCACTTGCTGCATTCCCTGCAGCAACATGGGCAGAGCATTCCGATAACGTCAGGGATTACCTGGATTATCTAAGCCCTGATGAACTAGATGAAATACAATCCGAAATAGAGAGCGCTGTAACCGAAAGCAGCCTGGACATAGCTATAGTCATTACAGATGACACCGGAGGAAAATCCTCCAGGGACTATGCTGATGACTATTATGATCAGAATGGATTCGGCATGGGAGAAAACCATTCCGGAATCTTAATGCTTATCAATATGGATATAAGAGAGGTATGGATATCAACGTGCGGCAAAGCAATTGATATCTTTACTGACAATCGCATAGACAGCATGCTGAATGATATAGCCGCATATCTGGCAGACGGTGATTATTTCAATGCATGCAAAGAGTTTGTTAATCAGGTTAAGAAGTATGCCAGTATGGGTGTTCCCCAAGGCCAGTACCGTGACCCGTCCGAAGATGCTCCCTTCAGCCCTCCAGGCCATCAGGAAGATGATTTCCCTGGTATGCCGCAGGAACAGTATCCGGGAAGGAACTCCTACAGTTATTGGGAAAGAGCAAGGCAGCTGATGATATCCCCGGGTGTTTATTTCTTTGCTGCCATTGCCGCTGTTATAGCAACTATCATTGCGTCACTTGGAAACAAAGGCAGGGTAACCGTATCAAACCGCACTTATGAACAAGACGGTTCCTTCCATTTAAGTGATATGAGGGATGACTTTATTAATCAAACTGTTACCCGCGTAAGAGTGGCTAATACTAATACCGGCCATGGCAGCGGCCGAAGCGGCACACACAGAAGCAGCGTTCACAGAAGCAGCAGCGGAAGAAGCCACGGCGGAGGCGGGCGCCGCTTTTAGATAATCTTATTCTTGCTGCATGCAGCTTAAGCTTATTGACACAAGCAGCTGGTATGCAGCAGTTTGACACAATCAGCGCTGATAAGCAAAACCCCCTTCAACTAACCAACAAGGTTTGCTGAAGGGGGTGTTTCATTGATTCCTCAGCTCAATTTGGCGAGAGCGGCTACAGCCGAACCGGTCAAATTAGAGTTTTCTGCTTCAACAAATTCGTAATGTAAATTCAGCTGATCTACCAGGTAAACTTTCATATAATGCTCCAGCTTGCTCTTGAAGTTTTTCAGTTTATAAAAGGTGGAACCATCAGCTGTTATGCACACCGGACGGCAGGGGTCCTGTCCTTTTCCGCTCTTAATAACTACAGAAATCAGATTTATGGCCACCAGCTTGGCAGCACGCTCTACCAATGAATCAATTAAATAGTATAAGGTGGTGCGGTCTCTCCTTCCTTCCTCCTGCTCCATGCTGCAGGCATTGGAAATCAAGTTTTTCCCATAGGGCTCATGCAAAAATTCATTCACATCTATAGTGGTCAAATCCATAATATTGCGTATATTATTCAGGAAGGCATCAGACAGCAGCCCGGCTTCTGCAGCATTTTTCAATAGGGATAATGTCAGTCCGCCCAAGTAGCCGCCGGAAATTTTCTTTTCAAAAGTGGACTGGCCAGGATTATATGTAGTCTGGTCATACTCCTTGTCAATTCTGCCCGACGGAGACTGCCTGTAATTGCCTGACTCAATATTTATGATCATTGAGCTGTATTCATTGACAGGCACATTAATTTTCCCTATGTTATTTACATTTTCAATATAACTGGTATTGGTTCCGGTTCCTAGGATAAACCCGATAAAGCTGTCATAATGCCTGTCAGCATAAGCAGCCTTGCCGCCCAGCAGTGTAGCAACCGTATCATTCAGCAGAACAATTTTCTTGGGCTCAGTATAACCGGCTTTCTTTAATGCTTCAAGAATCCCGGCTCCAACCGGCAAACCAACCATACCCTGTACCTTAATTTCCTTGCTGAACCGAAGGAGTACGCCGTCTCCATTTGGAAGTATTTCGGTGGGGTATGAGAAGCAAAAACCAATCTTATTGCTTTTGTGAATAACAGGCTTTATGTACTCCACAATTGTCTTAAGGAACTCATCCCGGTCAATCTCCTCTTTAACACCAGGCATGGGATAGTTTGCAAAATCCTGGATAACCGGTTTCAAATTGCTGTCAAAAGTTACTACAGCCACACGGAAATTGGTTCCGCCGGCGTCCATAACAATCACCGGTTCATTGATACTAATATGATCATTCATGGGAATGTACGTGGGCAGCATATCCAGGCAATCCGGATGCCCATTCAGGCCTTTTTGCATATCTTCAAGGAATATTTCACATTCCTTCATAACATCTATGCTTTCATAGTCCATTTGATTCTGCACCATAAAATTCTTTACCTTTTGTTTTATATCGGTCACTTTAATTCTCCTTTCAAAACTGCCTTTTATAAACTCCGGTCAAAATCATCATACACCTGCTTGTCTACAAATCATTATACAACAGCGTATATTTAATTCAACATTAATATTTTAATTTGGCTGTTTAACTGCCTTTCCGTTAATAAAGACCCACACGGCTTTTGTTCGGAAATCCAGGGGATGACCGTCATACAAAACAATATCTGCATCCTTGCCGGGTTCCAGGCTGCCTACCCGGTCCTCTATTCCCGTAGCTTCTGCTGCATATATTGTTATTGACTTCAATGCTTCCATTTCATCCATGCCTTCCCGTACAGCTATTGCTGCACAAACCGGAAGGTGGTGAACAGGAATTACAGGGTGGTCTGTCATCATGGCTACTTTTATGCCGGCTTTGGATAATATGCCCGGAGCTTTGAATGTCAGATTTCTCAGCTCTATTTTACTTCTGTCACTGAATAACGGGCCTACTATTACCTTCGCATTTTCTTCCTGCAGGTATTCAATAATCCTGTATCCCTCGGTGCAATGCTCGATTGTAATATCAATGTCAAACTCCCTGGCTATGCGAAAAGCAGTCAGAATGTCGTCAGCACGGTGAGCATGAGCTTTCAAAGGTATCTCACGGTTTAATACCTTAACCAGGGCTTCCATCTTTAAGTCCCTTTCCGGCATTTTATCCGGGTCAGCAGCTCCCCTTTCCAGCTTTTTCTTATACTCCTGAGCTCTTATCAATGCTGAGCGCAAAATAGCTGCAGTAGCCATCCGGGTGCTTGGTGCCTTGTGCTGCCCGTGGTACACTCTTTTGGGATTCTCACCGAAGGCTGCTTTTACGGCAACCGGTGCCTTTACAATCATATCATCTACTCTCCGGCCATAGGTCTTTAAGGCTGCGAACTGCCCTCCTATAACGTTGGCGCTGCCGGGTCCGGTAACCACAGTGGTAATTCCATGCTCTCTTGCTTCCTGAAAACAATAATCCTCCGGGTTTATAGCATCTATAGCCCTGAGTTCAGGTGTAACCGGGTAAGATTTCAGCCCCTTCAGGATACTCCAGGTTTTCCCCGACTGCCTTGATTATACCTTTGTCAATCAGAATATCTCCCTGTTCATAGTTAATGCCTGCCATAGTCAATACCTTGCCATTCTTAATCAGCAACATCTTTTTCTCCCCCTGACTGCTTACAGAACTTTTTATATTTATAATCACGTTACATAGATGTCTGAGCATTATATTTCATATATCACGACACTTATTTTATCATATAATATCGGCAAAACTCCAGCTAAATGAACATACAAACCATAATGACAGCAGACGGCTGCATGTAAATCAGTTTAAAAACGTAAAAACAGCAGCAATGTAATGTTTGAACACTTGCTGCTGTTTATAGAGTTATATTTTGAAACAAAAGCAGTCGGTATTTCAGACAAGCCTTCTTTTGAACATGCCTTAAGGTTTACTCAAGAATTTGGTACCCCTTGCTTTCAAAAGCTGCCTTTATCTTTTCCAGCGGTATACTCTTCATCTGAGCTCCCTTGGGAATGGTCATAAAACGCCCGGCAGTTTTCAGCATTGCTGGATTGGTTATGCTGTCAAAACCCAGGTCCTTCATAATGCCTATAATCTCCGGATCCTGTTGGCACAAGTCATATACCGTCTTTGAAAAATCAATTTGCTTGCTCATGCAAAACCCGCCTTACTGAATCATTATGCCCAGCCTTTTGAACAGAATATTATTTTCCAGGTGTATATGCTGGAATAAATCCGATTCCAGCTCCTGAAGCATCTCATAAGTCTTGCGGAAGGTACCGCACACATCAGCAGGAATTTCATAGTTGCCGGCAGCTTTTCTAAGTTCCTTTAGAATTCCGCCTGCTGATTCATGTTCATCCTCAGTCTCCCGCGCAACCCTTCTGACCTCCTCCAGCAACTCATTGGAAGGCTTTTGTTCATACTCGCGTACCATCGGAAACAATAATTCCTCTTCTTTTATAAGGTGCTGCTCCAGCTCTGTCTTCAAGCTGTGGAAAAGCTTATGAACCTGGAACAACTCACGGTGGTTGGATCCATGCACCCTGAGAATGGTATTGACCAGCTCGCTTATCACAGGCAGATTCCGATTTAAGAATGCATGATGGGTATTTATAATATAATCCATCAGGTCAACCGAAGGCATTTCGCGGTAATCTGCCTGATCCTTAAGCCTTTGAGCCTCCTCATAGGCTTTATCCAGCTCATTGAGCACCAAACCGGCATCCAGTTTCTGCTCACTTATAGCTTCTCCAAGAAGCCTGTGACCGCCGCAGCAAAAATCAATGTTAAACTTCTTAAACACATCAGCCGCTTTGGGCAAGCCGGCCACTATATCACCTATACTTTGTGAAGTGTTGAATCTGCTCATTTTTACTCCTCCCGGTTCTATAAATTAATATCCATAATGCAGCTTTTATCTCTTTTCGTGGTTTTATCATAAACCGGGAGGCAAATAAAAACATTGATTTGCATCAAGTTTCAAAAATAACCTGTAAACTCTTAAGAGCATTTTATAAACATGCTTTCGGCAAAGGCATCTGTCAGTCTTTCTGTTTCCTTGCATCTATAAGGGCTTGAACCTTGCTGACCAATATATCCTTATAAACAAAGCCGACTAAAAACAGCACTGCTGCCAGGGCAAATAATACAACCGCGGTAACGTAGTTTCGGCTTTCCAGTGCATCACCTATATAGGTTGATGCTATGAGTGCGGGCAGCCTGCCCAGCACTGCCACCAGCAGAAACCGATGAGCTTTAACAGGTGTAAGCCCGGCTATATATGTTAATACATCCTTCGGCACACCGGGAATCAGAAATAGTATTAAGGCCAAAATGAGGAATTTTTTGCCGTTATCCTTATAATACAGCTTGTCCATTAACTCCTGCGGGACTACTTTTCGTACGAATTCATAACCCAGCAGGCGTGAAATGCAAAATACAACAGCAGAGCCTATTATCACGCCAATAACAAGGTATAGGGTGCCTAACAGGGGGCCATACATATACCCGCCGGCAATCTGCACAACTTCACCAGGTATGGCAGCAACTACAATCTGCAAGACTTGAAAGGATATAAATATCAGTACACCCGCAGCACCCCTGGATTCAACATGCTCCTTCAGTTTATCCCGCTGCCGGAAAAGATCCATAATCTCCGGCGTATACCTGACAGAAAGATAAATTATCACTGCTATAAAGATAACTATACCCAATAACCTTAAGCAGAATTGATACTTCTTTATAAACTCTATAATCTTTTTCATGCTAATCCTCTGCGAATACGCTCAGAAAGCTGTTTCGGCCTGTTATATCATGCATGACATGCTCCCGCCGCCTGCAAGGCAGGACACTACTGCAATATACTAAATCAAAACTCCAGTTCAAACCCGTCATATGCTGCCAGGAAGCCGTTTTCAAATGCTGCCTTTTCCAGCTGTTCATGTGTTAATCTGCCGTTATGGGACAGGTGGGTAAGAACAAACTTAGTATTTTTATCCGCACAGCCTGATTCCAGCATCATCTTTTTTAACTGAATGTTATCTTCCACTCCCATATGATAGTTACCATCCCTTAATGCCCCGGAGGTTGTATCACAGATTACGCAATCAAAATATTTATCTTTAACTATCTTCAAGCTATCCTCCGGTAGAAAGCCGGAATCATGGTTGTATAACAGCCGTTTTCCCTGGGACTCTATTATATAAACAAAGCATTCAATGTTCCTGTCATGCAAAGCTCTTAACGGTGTGACAAGCAAATCCCCTATGGTATAGGTTTCAAATGCATTCAGGAGATGCAGCTTTATATATTCCTGACTGCTTTTGGACGGAAACCCGGGATAACGCTGGCTGATGGAACCCGGACCATATACATTAAGGAGTCTCCCTTCATTGTCAAGGCCGAAGGGAGGACGGCGATATTCCAAATCTACCGGGAAAAAGTGGTCCTCATGCGGGTGTGTTACAATAACATGATAGATTTCATGGAAATTTATATTAAACCTAAGGGAATGCAGGTAAGAATCCATAGGAAAATCTACCAGGTACTTGTCATTTATGATAGACTGGGACCTGGTACGTATGTTTTTCCCTCCGTTTTTTCTTGCATGCTCGCATATCGGGCAATTGCAGAACACTCCCGGTATGCCCTCTGCGGCTGCGGTTCCCAATATTCTGATTTTCATTCTTCTACCCCCAGATCAACCAAACTTTCACCTAATCGCGTTATAAGAAAGTCTCTACTTAACCTGTTCCAGAATGCTGCTGACTTCCTGCCGTACGTTTTCTGCCTGCACCAGTTTTTTAATCTTCTTGTCTCTTGTAACAATCTCTACCTGTCCGTTAGCTGCGTTGCGCTTGCTGAGGATAATCCTGACCGGTGCACCCAGCAGATCGGCATCTGCAAACTGTACCCCTGCTGCTGCTCCCCTGTCATCCAGCAGTACATCCCAGTCTTTTTTCAGTTCATTATATAATTTGAATCCCAGATCATTAACCTCAGGCTGGGTCTGATTCAGCATGCAGATATGAATCAGCCACGGAGCAACTGCCTTTGGCCAAATTGGGCCGTATTCGTCATGGTTGTCTTCAATTACGCAGGCCAGCAGACGTCCAACACCTATTCCATAGCATCCCATTATGGGAGTCTTGAGCTTTCCTTCCTCATCCATGTACTGCATGTTCATGCTCTCGGTATACTTGGTGCCCAGCTGGAATATATTGCCGACCTCAATGCCTCTGCTGACCTTCAGCGGGCTTCCGCAGTACAGGCAGGCATCCCCCTCATTAACCTTGGAAACATCATAAAACTTATCCACCTTCAAATCCCTGCTGACACTTATGCCCATGAGATGGTAATCAGTTTTGTTTGCGCCGCAAGTCAGATTCTTCTCCCCTTCCAGGGACTTGTCAAAGATAACCTGTACATTTTCAGCATTCAGATTATAAGGACCAATGAAGCCAAAGCACAAACCCGTCCCTGTGGTATCATTCAGCGGGAATACTTCAGTGCCCACAACCTTTTTCAGCTTAACTTCATTAACCTGCAGGTCGCCGCGGATAAATACCACTACAGGCATCTCATTATCCCTGCGGAAGAATACCGCCGCTTTTATGGTCTGAGATTCCTTTATATTTAAGAATTCAGCAAGGCTTGCAATATCCTTTATACCGGGAGTATGTACTTCGCGAATCTCCTGCTCCTCTGCACAGCCCTTTTGAATATGAGAAACCGCAACCTCCATGTTGGACTTGTAGTCACAATGCTCGCAATATACTATGGTATCCTCGCCAACGTCGGATAAATACATAAATTCATGAGCCTTGCATCCGCCCATCATGCCAGTATCTGACTGTATAGCAATTACATTGCTGAGACCTGCCCGCTGGAATATGCGGTAGTAGGCTTCCAATACTCTCTCATAATATGCCTCCAGGTCTTCCTGGGATGTATGAAAAGAATAGGCATCCTTCATGGTAAACTCACGTACCCGGACCAGCCCGCCGCGAGCCCTTGGTTCATCCCTGAACTTGGTCTGAATTTGATATATCATGAAAGGATATTTCTGGTAGGATTTTGCTTCTCCCCGTGCCATATGAACAGCAGCTTCCTCATGGGTCATGCCCAGCACCATATCCCTGCCGGTTCTGTCCTTAAACCGGACCAACTCACTGCCTACTGATTCAAACCTGCCGGATTCCTGCCAAAGCTCTGCAGGCAGAACTACCGGAAACAGGACTTCCTGTCCGTCTATGGCATCCATCTCTTCACGGATAATTTGTTCAATCTTCTTTGCCGCTCTGGTTGCAGGTGGCAGCAGAGAAAATATGCCGTTCGATACCTGCCGGACATATCCGCCCCGCAGCATAAAAATATGACTGTCCATAAACGCATCTGCCGGTTTCTCCTTAAACCTTTCACCTAACAACTTGCTTAATAACATATATTTTGTACTCCTTTCCATGCATTGCCTTGTATCGGAAACAACAATTGCTAACTTATAAAAGTTTTGATTATCAATAACAGTATTATATGCAGCGGATAAAAACCATACTGCACCAGCCTGTTCAGCTTGAAGTCCGCCTTCTTTATAACCGGCAACAGTAAAGATGATGCCACTGAAAATAACTGTATTATATGCAGGCGGTAGACCATAATGCCTCCCAGGGTCAGCACCAGCTGGTAAACCGGCAAATTCCTGTCATTTTGAAAGATATAAAATACCAGTATGGTCAACACACCGTAAATCCCATACTCAAAATTCAAAATATGAACCAAAGCCAATACTGCGATTATCCCCAGCACCCCTGCCAAGCGGTTCTTGGCATGATACAGCCTTATTGCCAGCAACCCGGACGCTAAAGTAAAGCAGACATTCCAATAATCAACGCCAAATAACCAGGCATATGGCAGCTGAGTCACCAAACCTGTCACCAGCAGCCTGGCTGCATAGCGGTTAAAGTTGGTGGTGCGCATATAACCCATTGCTATGCCCCATGCAAACAAGGGGAATGAAATCCTGCCAATGATCCTCAGGAATAAAACATTGGGAAAAAAGACCGCCCCAATATGGTCAATCAGCATGGCTGCCATTGCAATGAGCTTAATCAATTGTTTTCTACGTCCTCCTTCAGCAGGCTGTTATAACAGCCTGTATCCTTTACATTCTACAATATTTCGCAAGTCTCGTCCACAGGAATTGGAAATTCAACTGATGATTTTGGGTTATACTATTACAAATTTAGTATTATCAAGTAAAACATGGGAAACAAACTTCTCAAAAAGGAAGGGATAGGCTTTGGAACCAAAGTTTATGGATTTTACGCTAAAACGTATGTATATTTTCAATGAGCTGGTAAAGCGGTATTGGAATGGTAAAATTAACTCTGCAGAGGACCTGGAAGAGCTGGCAGTATCCATCCGGGATAAATATGGCTTTAGTAATAAGGAAATGCCGTTTATAAAGGATCATATAAGAATTGCTATGGGAATAGACCCCAGAGGTGACCAGCCTTTCACCGACGAACTGGAGCACGTCAAAAAATCCGGTCCTGTAAGCCTGCCCGTTATAGCCAGGATAGACGGACCCTGCGAATACTGCCAGGAGGAAGACTGCGCCTGCCCGAAATATGAAACCGGCATATATCGCAGGACACGGGAGGCTGTTATAGAAGACAACAAATGCTTAAACTGCGGTGAGTGTGTCACAAGGTGTGATTTTGGTGCTTTGGCAGATAAAATAGAGTTTCTTCCTGTGATAAACCTGCTTAAGGGCGGCGGGGCACCGGTCTTTGCTGCAGCAGCGCCGGCTATTGCAGGTCAATTTGGCGATAATGTTTCCATGGGCCAGCTTCGCACTGCATTCAAAACCATGGGCTTTACGGATATGGTGGAGGTCGCCATGTTTGCAGATATTCTTACCATAAAGGAAGCAATTGAGTTCAACCATTTGGTTACTACTGAAGAGGATTTCTTCCTGACCAGCTGCTGCTGCCCTGTCTGGTTCAACATGGTTAAAAAGAACTACCATGAAATGTACAAGCATATGTCACCCTCGGTATCACCTATGATTGCATCCGGTCGTATTCTTAAAAAGCTTTATCCTGATTCAAAGGTGGTTTTTATAGCTCCATGCATTGCCAAAAAGGCAGAGTTTAAAGAACCGGATGTTGCAGGGGCAATTGATTTTGTTATAAACTTCAGGGAGCTTAAGGAAATATTTGATGCCCTGAATATTGAGCCGGAAAAACTCCCGTCTGATGATATTGACCATGCCTCCCTGGGCGGCAGGCTGTATGCCAGAACCGGAGGAGTAAGCTTCTCGGTAAAAACTGTTGTCAACAGGCTGGAGCCTAAGCGGGTTATTAAGCTAAAAGCCAGGAAGGTGGACGGGGCTAAAAAATGCAGGGATATCCTGGAGCAATTAAACAGCGGACAGCATGTAGATGCTAACTTTATAGAAGGCATGGGCTGCATCGGTGGGTGCGTGGGCGGTCCCAGGACTATCATTGAAAGGGAGCAGGGAAAGGAAAAGGTGAATGAATTTGGCGAGGAATCCTATATTCTTACACCCTTTGACAACGGAAATGTAATAAAGATTATGGAACAACTGGGTGTAGATTCCCTGGACAAAATGATGGATAATGAAGAAGTTGCCCGGCTTTTGACCAGGGGATAGCAGATCCTTCACCTTTAGTTGTAAATGTCAGACAGCTCTATATTCAAATGGTCAACATAATTCAAATTCTTAAATGTATGATCAGGCTGATTATTGTCTGATTCCGGGAGTATTTCACAAGGCAGTTCTATGATAAATTCGCTGCCCCTGCCTACTTCACTGTACAGAGAAATGGTGCCGTTGTGCATATCAACCAGTGCTTTGACAAGTGACAGGCCGATTCCGCTTCCTTCAGCTCTCTTGGTCAGAGAACTGTCCACACGTTGAAACCGGTTGAATATGATAGCTTGTTTCTCAAGTGGAATACCAATACCAGTATCCTTTACTGATATCTTAATCTTATTTTTGCAATCTTTTATTTTAACCCAAATTTCTCCTCCGCTGTCAGTGAATTTGATGGCATTGGATATCAGATTCAGCAAAATGCGCTCTATATGGTCCGGGTCACAGGATATTACTTTATTTCTTATGTCAGTATCGAATAAAATGGCTATCCCCTTATTCTGGCCATATTCTACTACCGACATGGTAATCTGCTCCACCAGGTTGACAATATCTATATTCTTCCGGTGCATCTCAAAGTAGTTGGAATCTATCCTGGTCAAATCAATCAAATTGTTTATCAGCCTCATTAGTCTGTAACAATTTTGCTGCATCATTTTAAGATATCTATCCTCTTGTTCGTTGCTGCCGGACTTTGACCTTACCAGCTTAAACAATTGAATGACTGAAAGAATAACATTAAGCGGTGTTCTCAGTTCATGGGATATATTGGAGAAAAACTCAGTTTTCATACGGTCATATTCCAGTGTATCCCTGATTATTTCCTTTTGATTTTGAATTACAGCTTTTAGCTGGTTAATTTCATAATAGGGTGAAACATCCCTTACAACTGACAACAATACGTTTTGATCATTCATCAAATAGCCTATGGATATAATCTCAACAGGTTTTACTTCTCCATTAGCACAACAAAAGCTGGTTTTAGTATAGTTAGGCTTGCTGTCAGAGTCCAGGGTTTGACTTACATACTTATTAACATAATCCATTCCTCCGCCAAACAGGTCAGAAATTTTCATTCCGAATAATTCACGGGAATCCTTCACCTCAGCAAGAGAGACAGCAGCCTTATTGCAATAGTATATTTTGTCGGCGTCATGTATGAATACTGCAACCGGTAGAAGCTGGACCAGCTGGAAGTATTTTTCCATGCTCTCATAAATCTGCTTTTCTCTCATAAAAAGGTTTATATTGCTGATCAATTCGAATTGTTCGCCGCGTTTAACTATAATAAGTTCATGATCTTTTAACACTTGTGCCATATTGTAAGCATCCAAGTTTTTACAGTTATAAAGACATGCTGCTATAACCGGCATTTCTGATATGCTTAAGTTAAGAATATTATCATATTTCAGTATATCAGAGAACAATACCTTATCTGCCCAGGAGGAATCGCCTACAACACGCAAACCATCAAAGCCTTCTGTTTTAGCACGGTGAATTAGCTGATTACACCTCTGCAAAACATTCAAATGGCTGAAGAAACCTTCAGCCATATAAAATTCAGTATAGGGCATGAGCAGAAGCTGTCCGCTTTTTATTCGCTCTTCCAGATATGGAACTTGAAAAGACATGGCCTCTTTTATAAGCTTATAGTCAGATTCATCGGAATATATCCAAACACATAACTCATTGTTGCCAAGCCCAGCATCAATGAATGGTACCATCATTTTCAGATATTCTTCTCTTTCGGAATAGATTTGAGCAATATGCGTCCCCCATGTAATATCACCTATCAGGCAATTGCCTGATTCTCTCAGATACTTCATAATAGCAAACACCCCCAACTGTATATGCTGCCGCAATGAAGCTGTATATATTGTTGCGTATAGGCTTGGCTATATATTTAATTATATTTAATTATATTTAAATTGTCAATTAAAGCCAAATGATAACCGCAAGAATGGAAAAAGGCTGGAAAAAATCCAGCCGAAAATTCTAATCTATATATATTTTTTAGTACTAAAATGCCTTTAAATTACAGGCTGTCTCCAAAATCCTGTCTGAACTTTGCAGCAAGCTTAATCTGCCAATCGTCAACAGGAACCAGTTTTCCAAAGAAGAAGCGCAACACTTTGGGCTCTTCTACAAATGACAAGCCGCCGATCAGCTTTCTGTTTTCATAGAGCCAGGCGATTCGGTCAACAGCATACATTACCTGAGACAAGGTAAATACCCTGCGCGGCAGAGCCAAACGAAGCAATTCCATGTTAGCCAGGGTTTCATTGCCGTTTTCATCTCTCTGCTCGGACAATGTTCCCCTCTCCATGCCCCGTATACCTCCGGCAATATACAAGGCTGCTGCCAGGGCTCCCGCCGGGTATTGTTCCTGAGGAATATGATCTACAAACTCCATGGCATTTACATGGCATCCCAGCCCGCCGGGAGGAGTTACCACAGGTATACCCCGTTTTTCCAGTTCTTGAACCATATGAGCTATAAACAGGGGACCCTGGTTGATCATCTCTTCGTCCATGGTTTCCTCCAGCCCAATAGCCAGGGCTTCCATTTCCCGCACTGACATACCCCCGTAAGTTAAAAAGCCTTCATACAAAGGTAACAGCTCCCGCATTTTATCGGCCAGTTCCGGGCTGCTTGTTGCTATACCGCCCCCTCTTGCACAGCCCAGTTTTCTGGCTGAGAAATAAATAATATCGGATAAATCCGCCATGGCACGGGTTATTTCACGAATACTCATATCCCGGCAGCTTTCCTCCCGTACCTTTATAAAGTACAGGTTATCTGCCAGAAGGCTTGCATCCAGTACCAGCAAGATACCGTATTTATCACAAATATCACGAACCTGGCGCATATTTTCCATTGAGAAGGGCTGCCCGCCGATCAGGTTGGTACCGGCTTCCATGCGCACAAACGGTACATTTTCAGGTCCGTGTTTTTTAATAAGGTCAGTTAATTTGTCTATATCTATATTGCCTTTGAATGGATGTTTGCTGCTTGCTTCCAGCGCAACATCAGCATATACCTCTTCTACTCGTCCGCCGCATAATGTTATATGAGACTTGGTTGTAGTGAAGTGATAATTCATTGGGATTACAGATCCGTTTTTTACAAACACCTTGGAAATTATGTGTTCACAAGCCCGTCCCTGATGGGCAGGAAGGAAATACTCCTTGCCAAATATCTCTTTGATTTTTGCTTCCAGCTTGTAAAAGGTTTCTGATCCTGCATAGCTGTCATCAGCTTCCATCATGGCAGCAATCTGGCGGTCGCTCATGGCATTAACGCCGCTGTCGGTAAGCATGTCCAAAAACACATCACGATTGCGCAGCAAAAATGTATTGCTGCCTGCTTCGGATATGGCTTTAAGCCGCTGCTCCACCGGTATTAGATTTAGTTTCTGTACAATTCTTACCTTGTGCATTTCAAGGGGCAGACTTTCCCCCTGATAAAACTTGATTTGTGACATTACCAAATCCCCCATTCCTTTTATGCAATATTTTTTCGGGCATAACTGCAGGATTTGGAAACAAAAAACACTCCTAGCGGAGTGTTTATATGCAAATATTGTTCCTACCACCCTGCCATACTACAATTTAAAACTATTAATTTCCTACCCGTTCTACAAAAACTACTATATCATAAATCATGGAAAAAGTAAAGGTGTGTCGAAATGAAGGCCACACGATCTATACCAGCTCAGAAAGCTTGGGTATGGATGGAGCTGCACCCTTACGGGAAACACATATAGCAGCAGCCCGTGCAGCCAGGTCCAATGCCTCTTTAACTTCATTACCCTTAATAAAAGCAGCCAGGAAAAATCCTGTGAAGGTATCTCCTGCGGCAGTTGTATCCACTGCCTGGGCTTTATAAGCCAGCTGGAAAATTTTCTGGCCTTTATATCCATACAATGCCCCTTTTTCACCAAGTGTTAAAACAATATGGGCATCAGGATACAAGTTCATCATGGAATAAAGAATTTCTTCAGGCTCATTCCTGCCGCTCAGCATGCTGCCCTCTATTTCGTTTAATACAAAAATGTCAACCAAATGCAGGGGGTAATTCTTAATTGATTCCTGAATGGGTGAGGGATTGAACACAACCTTCAGGCCTTTTTCATGTCCCATTTTTATAATCAATTGTGTGTTGTCTACTTCATTTTGCAGAAGCAGGTAATCCCCTTTTTCAAACTTACTTAATACATCATCAATAAAATCGCCGGTTACTTTCAGGTTATCTCCCGGATAAAACAATATGGAATTCTGCCCGCTGCGGTCTACCTGAATAATTGCATGAGAAGACCCGCCCTCAACCATTCTTACAAGGCTAGTATTAACCCCGGCTTTGCCGAGTGCATCCAGGAGCATGGTGCCATCCTGGCCTATTAACCCGGCATGATATACGTCAGCAGCTGCATTGGCAAGGGCAATGGACTGATTCAGGCCTTTTCCGCCGCAAAAAACCTGCCTGTCGTTGACACGAATGGTTTCTCCGGGCTTTACCGTACTGTCAACCGAGTAAACATAATCAATGTTCAATGAGCCGAAATTCAGTACTTTCATCTCCGACACCTTTCCTTTGTTTATTACTTACAGCTATTATAAAGCGGCAGAGCGGTTCTGAAAAATGGAAAAATATATCCTGCCGGGTAAAACCACCTGAAATCTCAAAATGCACAACCTGCTGCAAATATACAATTGCTGTAAGCAGAAAATTCACCTGTTCGAACAACAGCCCTGCAGGATTTGGACAGCTTTTTTAATTCTTCATGAGACATGAACACTAATTCAATATTCGGGAAAAGATCCGTAAATTCCTGCAGTACTGCTTGATTTTTTTTCTTAATCTCTTCGGCAAGATAGACTTTTTCAAGTACCATATTATCTCCAAGCATCCTGCAAACTTCTATAAATCCGGGCTTCCCCGGTTTCCAGGCCAGATCTACCTTTTCTACGTTCTGCGGAACAGGAAAGCCGGCATCGCATACACATATCAGGTCAGTATGCCCGGTTTCCCCCATAATTCTTAATAATTGCGAATTTAAGCATTCTCCCTTGTACATTTGCTATACAACCCTTTCTGCCTCAAAATTCAAGTTCTATTATTTTTTAAATATTTTCTTTGCCAGGTTAATGAACTTTTGTATATGGACAGGAGTGCCGGCACAAGTCCTTATATCCTTCAATATGATTTCTGTTACACAATCCCTGGTGACATCAGCTGTTTCCCTGAGCATTTTATTCATGCCGGCTTCATCAAAACCGCAGCATATTATAACCGGATTAGGTTTCCATGAATATATTGCCTTACTGCCTATCATTTCAGCTGCAATTTTCGTATCAGACCATGGGCTGATGCTGATTCTTCTTAAATTTTCAATGTGTTTGAAAATTATCTCATACTTATTGTCCATTGGTTCACAGCATCCATAGCATCCCATGCCGAAACGATTCAACCCCGCCTTTTGAAATTTCACCGCAAACTCTTCAAACATCTCAGGCGAAACATGGCTGAATTCCTGGGCATCGGCAAACCCCCACATATCCTTGAGCCTGACATCTTCGGGTCTTTTGAGGGCATCATTTGTATAGCCCAGACCTCCGGAACCGGTATATATATTAATCCGGTTTTCAAAAAGCAGCTTATTCCTTTCCAGCCTGTCCAGCAGCCGTGCCTTGCTTTCTGACATATGGCCCAGTATTTTTCTCAAAAACTCAGGGTTATCATACAGATCATACAATAACTCTTCCAGGCCCCTTAAGTGAACCAATTCTATCAGATGGCTCTGCACCAGTACACTGTAAGGCAGGTGGAACTGAACTTCTATGATACCCCCCACTGCATCCTCATACTTATCCTTAAGCCTTTTCCATTCCTGATAATCCGGGATGAAATCCACTTCATGCTCCAGAATCCTTTCCACATCCTCCGGAGTCTTGATGAAGTTATCCAAATGGTAAGCGGTTTTTCCGGCTACCTTCTTTTCAATTTTCAGCCCCCAGGCTGTGGTTTGATCCTTTTTCCCGTAATGACAGCCTGTATACTCCCCGGGCATGTCAAAATACACTGCCGGCTCAAACACGAAATCATCATCAAAATGTTCACTGTGATAAAGATATTTCCTTAACTTAAGCTCCAGACTTTTTAAGTCAGGATCCGTGCACTTGAGGGTATCTTCAGGAATAAGCTCCAGCCATGCGCCGTCATCATCTGGGCATACCCATAGAAGAGGCTCAACATTGCCTTTTAATTCATTGTGATCAGCCCAGTTCTGCCTTTTTCGCATGTTATCAGGTGATTCTGCCAGTTCCTTCAGTCTTTTGGCCAATTCCCGGATATGAAGCTGCTGCTTTTTATATTCCACTTCCAAGCCCCCCTTTCTTATCAGTAAACATATTTGCGTGCAGCTTTGGCAAATACCTTTAAGTTTTCAACCGGAGCTTCAAAAAAGTGATCGCTGGCTGACATGATGTATCCGCCATCCCTTCCAAACAGGTCAAACAGCCTTTCTACTTCCTGTTCTATCTGCCGGGGAGTGCCTTTTTCCAGTATGTTGTATTGATCCATTCCCCCTATAAGTGCCAGGTGAGGGTGCAGGGTATTATATATCAGCCTTGCATCACTGTCAGCAAATATATCACCGCCTACTCCCGCCGGAGAAAGGGTTTCAGATGCATCACAGCCATTTGCCAGAATTGAATCAAGGATCTTTGTCATACCGCCGCAGGTATGGTAAACCACTTTATAACCCAGACTGTGAAGGGCATCATGCATCTGCCTGTCAAATGGAAGGCAGAACTCCCTGTGAATGGCAGGAGAAATTACGGTATTGCTTGCTGCACCGCCTCCTGTCTCTATCAGGTCAAACGGCAGTCCCTTAAGGTTTTGTTCTATATAATCCAGCTTCTGCTTAAGCAGTATATTGAGAAATTCCTTAACCCAGTCAGGCTTGTCATAGACAGCCATAATCAAGTTTTCCACGCCGTAAAGCTCGCAGGCATCCTGCCAGCAGCCACCCTGCTTGCCCATTATAAATGTACGCAGGATTCCGCCGTCCCCAAGCCGGTCATATACCTTAAAAATACCGGCTCTGTCCAAAACGGGAATAGGACGGTACTTACCCAGCAGATATATATCATCATCATTCTTGATTAGATGATCGGTAACCCATGTAGTCATGGGATTTGAGCCCTCTGATGTTGTCAGCGTGCCCTCAGGGGTCTCTATAGTATAATGGGTAACCCATTCATCTCCGTTACGCTCCTGCCGTGCGGATACCCTCCAGCCGGGACTGTCGGGATATTCGGCTTCATAATAGTTTATGGATGCATCCAGGCCGCATATTTCAAATGCTTCGATATCAGAGACTCCGTTCATGAACCGGTTCAGATGATAGGGCTGCCATTGATGAATTGTAACCGGCAGCCTGTCAGGCTTTCCACCGGCAAGAGCTGTCAGCATTCTTTCTCTGGAAGTCAATTATACATCCCCTCCTTTAATATAGAGGTAATCTTTTTCTTCCATAGGTATCTTTACACCGGCCTTGCAGAATATTGGCATATAATTCAGGGGACAGGAAAGATTAATCCATTGTCTGCCCGTATATTGTTTTTTGGTTAGCATATCCTGCCATTCTCCTTCGGGCAGGTATACCCACCGGGCGGTATTATCCCCGCCGAAGACCGGAGCAGCAATAATATCATCGCCAAAATAGTACTGATCCCAGATTCCTGCAACGGCCGGATCATTCGGATGCTCCAGTATAAGCGGCCGTACAAAGGGTACCGACTGTTCGACGCATTTTCTTGCATTTTTAAGAATATAAGGCATCAGGCGGTACCTGAGCTTTATAAAATCTCTGACTATGTCAAGAGCCCGCTTCCCGTATGCCCATGGCTGACGGGTTGTTGTCCCGTGAAGCCTGCTGTGGGATGAGAACAGGCCAAACTGACACCAGCGGATGAATACTTCTTCCTTAACTTCTCCGTAAAAGCCGCCCATATCATGGCTCCAGAATGGAACACCTGACATGGACAGGGATAAACCGCCTCTCAAGGCAGCTGCCATACCCTCAAAGGAGGATCTGGCATCACCTGACCAGCATACCGGAAACTTCTGCATTCCCGCACAGCCGCTGCGGGCCCAGACTATTCCATTGCCCTTACCCTTAACCGATTCCATGGCTTCAAATACCGCCTGGTTGTATAGCCTGGAATAGAGGTTTCTCATTTCCCTGCCGGTTTTTCCGTTGGAGAAAACGCTGTCCAGGGGGATATCCTCGCCAAAATCCGTTTTCATCACATCCACGCCTTCAAGCAGCACAGTTCTTACCTTTTCCTGAAACCATTTCACAGCGTCCTTATTGGTAAAGTCCACAATAGCGCAGTATGATAAAAGGCCGTGCCATAAATCCTCGGTATATACGCTGCCGTCAGGGCGTTTTACCAGGTAGCCCCTTTCTGCTCCTTCCCGGAACATATCGGTTTTAATTGTTACATAGGGGTTGATCCACAGGCAGGATTTGAATCCCATTTCTTTCAGAGTTTTCAGCATATCAATGCGGTTGGGATAAAACTTTTCATCCCAGACAAAATCACACCACATATCATCCCGCAGCCAATAGCAGTCAAAATGCATTACATCACAGGGTATGCCTTCCTGTCTTATGCGCCTGGCATCCGCCAGAGTATTTTCACTGGAATTGCCCTTGAATCCGGTGGAGTACCACAGGCCGAATGACCAGTCGGGAGGGAGAACAGCCGGGCCGGTCAGTTCCATGTAACGGGACAATATGGTCTTCATGCTGTCCCCGGCTATTAAATAATATTCCAGGCAGGACTGGGGCACATGAATGCTGATGGAATTGTTTGAGTCATATCCAAAATTAAATTCCGATATTGAAGAGGTGTTGACAAACAGTCCGTAACCATAGGTGCTCAGGTAAAATGGTATGTTCTTATAGGACGTTTCGTCACGGCAGCCTAAGGTATCCTTGTTCATGAGGACAACCTGCTGGCCTCGCCTGTCAAATTCAGTAAATCTTTCTCCCATCCCATATATGTGTTCATTCCAGCGTAAAGCCGCACAGATATTGACATTTACAATATTGCCCTCATTATCCTTTGAAAAGCCCATGGGCGGAATAAGGTCTTCTCCTTTTTCACCTACCGGATTAACATCGTTGAAGTTTTCTTCATATATCAGATGGCCGTCAGCAGCCTGTATGGCAAAGGAAAATGGCTCCCTGCCTATCAGCAGGCTTTGGGATCCGTATTTTACAGTCAGCAGGTTTCCTTCCTGACTCAGCTTTATATCATTATCCGGAATGAGGAATTTACTGTTGACCAGATCATAGCAAAGCTGAAACACTTCACTGTACAGTCTGACTCTTAGAATATCATTTTTATAAAAGCTGACAGCTATTGTAAACGGAGAGCCCTGCTGGTCCTCAACTGTCAGGGACAGGCTGCTGCCTTCCATTGAATAATCTTTCAGTCTGACCGCATAAAAGTCATTCAAATCTTTTGTATATCGGTTCATACCGGATTCTCCTTACTGTGTTTTTCTACATAACGCACTATATCATCCGCTTCTTCCGGCGTCTGCGTCTCAGTATTGAGATACAGTCCCTTTGCAGACAAATTATCAAGCAATGCCGGTATGTCCCCAGGAGGAGCCATTATAATAAGGGACTTACCGGCTTTTTGAATTTTCTTGAGTATACTGAGGTATTTGGAAGGTGCAGGCTGACCGGCAACGTATGTCCACTGAATTGCCTTTAGCTTGGGCAGGCTCAGTATCATGGACAGATGCCTTTCCTGTTCAATCCCGTCAAAATGATATACCGGATACTCCAGCCACTCCATTTGCTGTTCCAGCTCAGGCAGTACAAACTGCTCAAACATATGGGGAGAAAACATTACCGACATATCACACTGCATGTGGTTAAGCCTTCCCGGTGCCAGCAGATGCATCCATGCATGAGCACCCCCGCCGTTTAAGCTCTCGGATATGCGATAGAACATTTCACTGGTTTTTATCCAGGCCTCGTTTAAAATCCTGGAGGCTTCCTTCAATTGTTCAGGTGCAGTCAACATATCCATTAATACATTTTCGGTTCCATACAAGTGCCCTATAGCATCCAAAGTTCCGCAATTGTCAGGCATGGCTACAAAGTACCTGCCCTGTGCATGTTCTGTCAGGTATTTTGCTATTTCCAGTTCCATTTTCAAGGCTTCTTCTGTATAGCTGTTATGTACATCTTCCAGGCTTTGCCATACAGGATCAAACCAGATTGTGTCATTTCCATAAAGGGGTTTAGCACCAAAATACCGGCAATGGCCGGAAGTTCCGTAATTCTGAAATACCATGGGCAGAGCATCCCCGCCAAAGAAGGTACGCTCCATTCTGGAGATCGCATTGTTCAGTATGGTCTCCGGGTCTTCCCAGTAGCACCTTAAGGCTTCCGGATCATTGGTTAAATCCCGGTCATTGTGAAACATGGAAATGTGGGCTCCTTTTTCCCTTGGTGCCACTACTGCTATGCATGCTCTGTCAATCAATTCCCTTTCCCAAAATGCATAAAGGCGTTCCCTGACCTTGTCTATATCGGGCTTAAACTGCATATAATCCCACCTTGTAAATTTTTGCATGTTAATTGCTGCAGGATTGAGTCGGCAGCAAATGTTGTGCGCCTCAAATAATCATATATGTGCCTCAAACAATCATAAATGAATGAGGTGCCAGTGCAATATCATAAGGCCTGCCGTCAAGCTTAACCATTTCCCGGACTTCAACCGGATGATAATTCAATATTATATTCCTGCTGCTCTTTTTAGGTATTACTCCCAGCAGCCGGTTTCCTTCCACAAAAGGCTTTACGGCTATTCTGTCTAATAATTTCCTTATACATTCAGTCATGCTGTAGAACTTCATATCAATCCGAAAGGGCAGAACCAACACTGTGCCTTTTCCATAGGGCATGACGGCAGCAGCAGGATCCTGACCTTCCCATGCCCTGGCAGCAATAAATTCCGGGTCTGTTTCAAACTTCTGAACGGTCCGCCCGATGTAGTATTCTTTTCCATCCAGTACAATCTTCTGCTGGGGGCAGTCTTCATCCTTATGGGGGCAAACCTTTATTCCCAGTTCATCTGCCAGCAGGGTGCAGGGCTGTCCTGTCTCATGAAGGTAAGGTACAGCACCCTGGAGTATTAACTTTCCGCCGCCTTTTACATAATCACATAGTTTTCTCTGCACATGCTCTTCCATTACAGAGTCAGAAACTATCCAAAGAGCCGGCAATTCTTTCAGTTCTTCCAGGCTTTCTGCTTCAAAATCCCTGATTTCAGGCATAAAGCCTGTGCTTCGCAGAGCAAAGTAAGCTTCACTGCTTATCTTTGAAATATTCCTCCAAATCAGTCCGGGGGAATTCTTGATGCCCATTGCTATATCATATCTGTTTTCATCCAGGAATACATCGATATTATCCTTAATGTCCTGCAGAGATCGCTTTATGTCATCAAAATGAGCATTTTTTTCTCCATTAACATCAACAGGTGCCTGCCAGTTATGGTCGGTTCCGTAAAATCCCATTCCCGGCCTGTTCTCGCCGGAAGCAAACAAATACATATTTATTCCCTTGTATCCGGCTGCCATGGTCCAAATATTCCATATATACAATTCAGGTCCATACACTGCAGGATAGTCATGCCAGTAGCCGCATTCCTGCTCCATAACCCAGGGGACGTTTTTCAGGAAAGCCCGGCTGTATTCGGCACCAAATTCGCAGAAATATACCAGTTCCTTAATCCCCAGCCGGCCTGCAAGGGAGTAATAACAGTCCACCCCGACAATAAGCCAGGGATTTTTTCTTTTGTTATGATAGTGAAGGGATATAGCCCTGGGGTTATAGGCATTATGCACCAGGGGAACAGTAATGCCGTTGTCCCGTGCAATTACTGCCAGTTTTCTGAAATACTCAGGGTAATAGTATTCATAATAAAATGCAAGATGATCCTCAAAATACTGCTCCTTATTTCTTTCCTCCAGCATATGAGGCTCGATATATTCAAAGCTTATAAAATCCGCATGATAGCGCTTATTGAGCATGTCCAGGCTTCCGTATCTTTCCTTAAGAAAGGAAGGATACAGGCCGTCCGGTTTGCCAATCCCTAAATTCTCCGGATTGCGGTCATCTATATCTTCATTGGGAATCTCATTGCAAAGCTGAAATAACACAATATTCCCATTCGGAGCCTGGTAATCCCGAATTTCCCTGCAAACTGCCTCATACCATCTTTTTACTGCCCTGATGAAATCCGGATGATTGTGAGCACCGTTTGGCACAAAACCATAGGATTCATATTTTCCGTTCTTATAGGCTTTTACATTGGCATTTGGATACTTTTCCGTGAACCAGACAGGAATCCCTAAGTTGGTTGTTTCAGCATAGATGTATGGACCCGGCCGGCAAAAAGCCATAAGTCCTTTTTCGCGAGTCAGCCTGAGCCAGGTGTGAAGGTCATTGCTTTCATGAAATTCTCCGTGAAAATCAAATTTGCCTTCACTATATTCATGGACAAACCAGGGAATATAGAATGCAACCGCATTGCAGCCGCTTTCGGCTAATAAGTCTAAAGCCTTGCTCCAATTGTGCTTAGGCATCCTGAAATAATGGATTTCTCCGCAAAGAAATGGCTGTTCTCTTCCATCTATTATAAAGCTGTTTTCCGTCAACGTGAAGTCAGTCATTAGGCTTGCTTCTCCTTTCAAGAAGGTGTCTTATCCTTTAACTGACGTACTTGCCAGACTCTCCTGTACCTGTCTCTGAGCCAGACCATAGAATATAATGCCGGGCAGTACAACAACTGTCAATGCCGCAAAGGTATTGGTGTAGTTATATGAAAACATTGAGTTGAACAAAATGGTTACAACCGGCAATGTCCGGTTGGCAGATGATGAAATAAGAAGGTTGGCATAATAGAATTCATTCCAGTTAGCAAGAAACATCAATACTCCTGAGGTTATCATGCCGTTTTTTGCAAGAGGCAGGTTAATGGTAAAGAAAGTTCTTATGAAGCTTGCACCGTCCAGGTAAGCTGCATCATTCAATTCGTTGGGTATGGACTGGAATGTATTCTTGAGAATAAACATGGACATCGCCAGGCCGCCGGATAAATATACAAGTGCCAGACCGGTCTTTGTATTGTATAAATTCAAATTGGTTATCAGAGAAAATATAGGCTGAGTCCTGGAATGAGCCGGTACCAGGAGGGTTACCACAAAGAGACCGAAAAACAAATTCTTGCCTGGAAAATCGTACTTGGCAATTACATATGCACCCATGGAAAAGAATAATACCGAAAGCAGTGTGGGTATAAATGAAACCAGGAGAGAGTTTATTGTAAATGTCAGAAAGTCATATTTCTGAAACAGGTAAACATATGCATTGAAGTTAACTTCAGCAGGCAGTACAAAAGGCCCGCTCATGATCTCGCCGTTTGTTTTGAATGAAGACATAATAACCCATAGTATGGGGAATATGGATATAGTTATGGTAAACAGCATTATGAAATACATAAATAGCCTGGACAGTATTTTTTTAATGATATTCATAGGTTGCACCTCCCCATTAACCGGCTTTATCAATATATCCTTTCATTCATGCGGAATGCCTTGTTTACAATCCATAATGACAGGATACCAACAATCAGCATAATCACAGCATTGGTATTGGCATATCCATAATTGCTGTCCATAACGCTGCGAACCAATATAACCGGTATGTTCATTGTATTGCCTGCACCGTTGGTAGTTAGAAATATGGATTCATACATTGCAATACGAGCGGTAACCGAAGCTATTACCCCTGTACCTATTGCATTCCTGCAAAGGGGCAGATGAATGCGCCACGTCATCTGCCAGCTGTTGGCACCGTCAACAATGGCAGCCTCGTGCACAGACTGGGGTATAGCCATCATATCTCCCATTACAATCAGGGTTACTACAACAGCATAAAACACCCAGGTCAGTGTAATGGCCCAGAATGCATATGGAGCTTCAAAGAACCAGTTAATTTGTATATTAGGATTAAAAATACGCAAAAAGGTATTTAGGATACCTATATCATTGCGGAAAAAATATTTGTATATCATAGCCCAGGCAGCCACCGAAATAACATTGGGTATCATGAACACCGTCTGGGTAATTTTCCATCCAAAAGGCTTTCTGAACAAAATGAAAGCAACAAGCACACCATAACCGACATGAACAGTAGCAGCTATAATTGACCATCCCAGCAGGTTGCGCAGGGATTCAAGGAAAACGCTGGATTTAAAAAGCTTAATATAATTATCCAGGCCAATAAATTTAGGTGTATTAAAACCATCCCATTCAGTAAAAGATGTAATAAGTACAGTTAAAATAGGCATCAAATAAAACAAGAGAAAAATGGCCAAACTGGGTATTAAAAAAACATAAATCCAGAATAGAGTTATCTTTCTATGGTTTTTGATTGATTTGAACTTACCCAAGGCCCTGCCCGGCAATTCACTCGCAGTTTGTCCTCTCATAATCCTAACTCCTTTCAAAAAGGAATGCATATATACAAGAAAGCGGGTTGCTCCGGCAGTTATAAAGGATAACCGGAACAACCCACAGACAACCACCCGGTTTCTGAGATCTTCTATGATCTAATTACTGTCCCTGGGCTGATTTTGTCAGTTCTTGCGCAAACTGTTCCGGAGTCCAGGAACCGTTATACAGGTAAACTAAGAAGTTGGAGAAATCACCGGTAAACAAGCTAGCGTCTATAGCATCATGGAAATACGGTACGTAGGTCATATCAGGATTGGCGTTGTTGGCAAAGTCACTCAGCAGCTTATTCTTAGCCAATTCTGTCTTGAAGCTTTCAGAATACTCAAGGTTGGGTGCAATTCCGCCTTCGGCAAGAATGAAAGCTTCGATTTCTTCCGGTCTGTTGATGAATTCGAAGAATGCCAATGCCAGCTCTTTTTCATTCTCAGGCAGGTTTGCAGGCATCATCCAGTCATACACACATGGGTTGGCAATAGCTACGTTTCCAGGATAGTAATCGCCTACTACCTTGGAACCATCAAAACCGTTTGCCCAGTCGGTAGGATCGTTGATTTTGTCGATAATCCATGTACCGTCGGGCAGGATGGCAGTCTGCTTGCTGTAGAATGCGTTAGCAGCATCGGGGTAGGTAGCTCCTATGGCACCGGACCATCCGTTTTTCAGGAAGGAATTCTGAAGAATTGTAAATGCTTCTATGAACAAAGGAGTATTGAAGTCGGTAATCTTATTGGAAACCCCGGCCCTGAGGACTTCAGGCCCGCCTTCAAGTGAGCCTAAAATAGCAGTCAGTATCAGGTTTACTGTCCAGCCGCCTTCTGCTGTCTGATAAGAAATCTTCTGGTCTCCCAGGAAATCGGAGAATTCTTCCCAGGTCATGGAGGTTAAGCTGCCCTCAGGCTTAATTAAATCGGAGTTATAATACAAGCCGGTTGGTCTGAGAACTGTCAGAGGAAGCGCATAAACTCCGCCGTCTTCCTTGGTGCAGAAATCCAAGGAGTCCTTAATGAACAGCTTTTTCAGCTCAGGTTTGCTTTCAATCCAGTCTTTCAGGTTGTAAAGCTTTTTGTTTGCAATGAGGTAATCTTCTACCCATTTGCTGTCTGAAACCTGGAATACTGCAGGCAATCTATCCTGAAGAGCTAATTGCTTGATTCGGTCGGTATGAGTGTTGGAAGGTGACTCTTCAATAACAATCTTGAATCTGCCTTCATATTCCTTGTTAAAGCGTTCTACCTGCGGAATGAAGAACCTTGCGCCTACGTCCTCACCGGAACGGTATGTAGGCAATGTAATTGTTGTTAATTCAGTCTGTTGACCAGGTCCTTCTGTCTCAGCGGGAGCCTTTGTTCCCTCAGGTGCTTTTGTTGGTTCCGGAGTAGTTCCGCTCTGGGTACAGCCTGCAAGAACAAAAATCAGCATTGTTGCTGCCATCAGCAAACTTAGCAGCTTTTTCATAGGATTTCCCCCTTACTTAAAATATTGTAAATTGGTTACCCGGCAACCGTTTTTGATAAAACGATTTACCATTTGAAAGTATTATACAATATATACTATTCAAAGTCAATATATTTATACAAATAAATTAAGCCATGAATTTTGAACTTTCAAGCCTCATATATTCAAGTTATTATATAAAAATGACGAAAAAAGTCAAAAAATCAGTAAACCGTTTTATCCATAAACAAGCTGCAGTGCACTCATTGCACATTAAAGATATGCATATACAGTACACTGCAGTGTGAAATCAATGCATCATGCGAGTATTTCCAGTTCATAGACAGTCAATGAACCGGACTTCAGCTTTATATTTATTTTGTCGTTAAATGCCTGCTGTATTTTGTTTAATCCTGGCTGCACCATATAGCTTACACCATTTACTATTAAGCTGCCGGGACCATCCACCCAGATATGCATGGCATTAGCTGAGCGGCCCTTAAGGCCTACTGTAAGAATTTCATCAGACATCCTGTAACCCGAACCAGGTGCTGCTATACCGTCAGTTAAAGTGGATACGCTGTCAGGCATGTCAAAGGTCATATACCTGAATTGCATATCTTCAAGACCAAACCGGGTGCCCACATGCTCCGAATCATGGCTGTAATCTGCACAAATGCCTTCGCAATACACCTTCAGCCAGGCCGTGCCCCAGTTATAATCGGAAGGCCGGGTTTCACCATCGGTAAATATGGCAAAGGTCTGGTTATATCCTGCATGACCACCGATCCAGCGGTAGTAATCGCCTTCTGTTCTGGACTTAGCTGTCTCGGTTTGACCTAAGGCCAGGGCATATTTTTTATTGCTGACGAGACCGGATAAGTTAGCCGGTATCCTGGTAATACCTCCTGATACCACCTCGTCCTTGGGAATAATGGTTTCCATCAGGCATTGATCCAGCATACCCTTCTCATTTAGGGTATATACCCGGGCTATCAGATCACCAAGTGGGTTATAATTGCCGTTAAGTTCCTTGCGAAGTTTGACTTCAAAATAATCCACCTTAAGGCTGTTAGGTACGGAAGAACTGCATTCAATCCCTGTCAGTGCCTGTGTATTGTATACTTCAAAGCCATATACGGCCATTACTTCTCCGCTTAAATGTACTCTCACTGCTTCTGCCGGCAGGCCTGCAAACTTCAATGAGTTCCTGTGCTGCGTCAGAGATTCAGTCTCTGATACAGTCTTCCATTGACCGCCTGTCAGGCATTCAACTCTTACTAACCGGGGCACTCGTTCGCCATGTGAATTGACGGTATCGGTAGTATTTTCATAAAACCATACATCTACTCTGTCAATATACCTTGTGGTTCCAAACTCCACACCATAATATCCATTGCCCTTAAATATTACACGGTGGGTCATATCTCCATAAAGCTCATGATTCCCGGATACAGGTGCCTGGCTGTCTCCTTTAAGAATATTGCCGCCGCACAGAACCTTTGGAAAATCCGAAAAAGCAGCAGGCTTTGCTATGGAGACAAGCCTGATTTCCTTTTCATATTTAGGCGTAATGCAGAAACCGTCAAAATATATATGGGTATATCCTTCGCTGGTGCTGTTAAATGCCATCTTAATCCTGTTGATTTTACTGACCCTGCCGGTTTCTTTGACTTCAAAGCCTTCATCCAGCCTCAGCTTAACCCAGTTGTTGCGAGCCTCAGTATTGTAAAACAGATCTGAGAATTTAAATAACGGCTGGTATTCTATGAAGTTATTGTCATCCTGAATCAACCAAATCCGGGGACCGGCTAACTCACTCCTCCAATCGGGCTCAGTGTCGGTCAAGTACCTGAAGAACCCGCTTAAGGTCAAGGAGTCGTCAAAATCTGCCGGCCTGATATTCCATTCAACAGAATGCTTCAGACCTCCTGCAGCGGTAACCTTAAGAGAGCCATTTCCAGTAACAGTCCAGGCTTCATCCAAATTGCATTCATATCTATCAGCTTCACCGCTCAATACCACAGACTGGGAAGACAAATCCAGGAACGGGGCATCTTCGCATACATATACATTAAGGAAATCCAAAGCCGCCTGCTGGCCGTTATCGCAGGTAACAGCCAAGCGATAAAACCCGCTTTTTTTGTAGATATGTGTAACGCTGCTGCCGGTGCATACAGTACCGTCACCCAAATCCCAGCGAATCCTTTTTGCATCGTTAACGGTGAAGGTTACAGGTTTGCCGGCAATTATCGGCTTGCAGTCACATTTGATTTTAACAGGTTCCTGTTTTTCACTGCCGCCTTCAAGGTAAGCAACGTCACTGACATTTCCGTCAAAGTATATATCATCACCTTCATTGCCTGCAAACTCATTTTTTCCAAAGGTTAAGAACCTGGCATGCTTTACATAAATTCCATGTCCCTTGTAGGGATTGCTGTTTTTGTTATTTTCTATCCTGTTGTTTTGAATAATCCAGTGGAATGAGGGATAATCCTTCTTATAGCGTATGGCAATACCGGGGCCGAAGTTATCATGAATATAATTGCCCTCCAGCAGGTAATGGCTTCCGGAGCCGTTCACTACCGCAATGCCCGCATTTCCAAAAGCCTCTGGAGCATTATGGTACAGCCCGCCGTTATATGCAACCTCATTTCCTATAAGCACAGTGTTGTCAGAATTGCCAAGCCAGAATCCATAGCTGGAATAGTTGGCTTTGTTCCTGATATATGTGTTATTGTCTGCCCAGGCTTCAATTGCATTGTTATTGGCATATGAACAGTCGTTGTCCTCAAATAAGTTACCGGTTGACATCCATCCATTGAGCACGCGGATAAACAATCCGTCACCGCCATGGGTCATGTTGTTCCTGCGGAAAATATTATCATTGGAACCCGATTCTATAAGTACACAGGCTGAATCCCGGGCATGCACTTCACCGGGATCAATCCTGATTCCATATGAGAAGTCATTGTCCTCTATAAGATTGCGGCAGGCATTCCACAGCTTTAGTCCTGTATCTGAAGTATGTGAAAAATCATTCTCTACTACAATGTTTTCATGGGAATATCTCATATTCAATGCGTCCCATACCCGGTTGGCTTTGCACCTGCGTATAGTGGATCTATGGGTATGCACCATCAGAATTCCGCCATGATAGCCATGATCATCCCAGCCCCAGGCGGGATCGGTAAAGCAGTCTGAAAAATCGCAGTTTTCAAGTGTAATATTTTCTGAGTGTTCTATACGGGCTCCTATATCAAAGCCTTTTATTCTTAAATTCTTAATAGTAATATTTTTCCTGCCATCTATTAAAATGCCTGTCCCAAAAAAGCCCAGTTCCTTTGCATTATCAGCTTTTTGCAGGCTTTCATATCCAAACTCATCGGTATTTCCCTTTTCGGCATGCTGTGACAGTTTTGTATGACCTCCCGCCAATACTGCCCCGCATCCATCAATAACGATTCCATCGCCGTCAATAATCAAGCCTTCATGTTCAAAAAAGTTATATTCACCCGGCACAAATTGCACAGATTCGGTAATTTTCATTCCGGGTACCGGTATCACTTGTTTCATAGCAACCTCCGTATCATTTTTCCTCGGTATTTGTCTGTTGTTAAAAAACGCCTTCCAGCCGGTCTGGAAGGCGTTTTGAAGTTAAAGGAAATTATTTTTTAGCCAGGTAACGGTCTAAAGCAGCCTGGTTGATCTGAATCAGATCCTGTACATGGTAAGCTTCCAATTCTTTCAGGTAAGCATCCCATTCAGTTTCTATATCTTTTTCACCGGTGATGAATCCGTCTCTCCAGGAGTCCTTGATTGTTCCAAGGTCAGTGCTGTACTGGCTGTTGATAGCATTTTCTTCCGGAGTGAATGCTACAAAGGGTTCCCATGCACCGGAGATATCTGTGTCAGACCATGCTTCTCTGCATGCAAGTGTAAACGCGTCAGCAAGAGCATCGTTTGCCTTCGGATCCTGAATACCAATAAATGTTGGGTGTGCAAACTTACTCAAAGCAGTGCTGGGTACCAGTTCAGGATCGTTCATAACTGAATCTAAGAACTTCTTCTCGCCGTTAACTACTTCGTAGCTTACTCCTTCTACACCCCAGTTCATCAGGATGTTTCCTTCTTCAGTAAAGAAGTAGTCCATCCATTTGAGCAGTCTGGCGGGGTCTTCGCAGTCCTTGGATACAGCCAGACCATAGGGCTGTACATAGCGCTTGTAAGCATTGGAGAAGTTTACGCTCTTGCCTTTGTACTCCATGTACTTCATGGGAGTCCATTTAATATCCAACTCGTTAGCTGCTCCATCCTTTACGATAGTGTTGAGTACGCCGGGGTTGTCAACATAGAGAGCAACTCTGTTTTCCATGTTCTTCTTCATGTAAATGTCATAGTCCCAGGAGAAATAGTCGGGGTCAATGAGGTTTTCGGAATACAGCTTGTTCATCCATCTCAGCCATTCCCTGTAGTTTTCAGTCATGGGACCATAAACAGCTGTTTTGCCGTCTTCTGCAATGTGGAATCCATCAGTGGTGCCGAAAGCAAAAGCGGACTTGTTGAACTGGGAGGGATATCCGGTAACCAGTTCATCCTTTTCCCCATTGCCGTTGGCGTCCTGCTCACGGAAGGTCTTGAGAGCCTGATACAGTTCCTCAGGATTCTTGGGAACAGGCAGGTTGAACTTATCCAGCCAATCCTGGCGGATTGCAAATCCTTCACCGGCCAGCAGGGACAGGTCAGCTGTTATCCAGGGTACCAGATAAACGCTGCCATCATCACGAACCAGCTGTTTCTTAACCATAGGATCAGATTCAATCAAACCAAGAAGGTTAGGTGCAGAGCTCTGAATATAGGGCATAATGTCGATAATCAGCCCATCAGCAGCATACTGACCCTGACGGACCGGGTTCCATGCATAATATACAGCATCAGGAATATCGCCGGAAGCCATGATCAGGTCAAATGTAGCACTGTCTGACTGCATAACCCATTCAATCCTGGTATTTGTTCTTTTCTCTAATTCCTGGAATGCAGCTACGTCATTCAGGTCCTTTGCGCCCCAGCTTTCAATGGAACCGGGCCAGGTCCAGATACTAAATGTAGCAGGTTCCCATTCTGTTTCGGTGGGCTGCTCGTCTGTTGGTTTTTCAGTAGCCACTGGTGTTGTAGGCTCAGGAGTAGCAGTTGGTTCTGGCTTATTCTGTGCACAAGATGCCAAAGACAGAATAACCAGCAGAACAACCAGCAACAAGGAAATTTTCTTTGTCATACAATAACCTCCTAATATTTTTTTTATAATTTTTATATCAAAACATAAGCCAAGCCGCGCATCTGCACATCCCGGCTTTTGAAGCAAGCTTCGCAGACAAGGCCTATGGTTTTGAACTTAAGACAAGGTTGAAAGGTTAACCTTTTAAGGAGCCAATCATTATTCCTTTTACAAAGTACTTCTGAATAAAGGGGTATACCATCAAAATAGGTACTGTTGCCACAACAACGGTTGCATATTTCAATCCCTTGAATATCATCTGCCTGTCGGCTCCGCCCAAATATCCCAGGTCAAATTCATGAAGCTTGGCACCTGTCAGCAATATCCTTCTTAATACCAGCTGCAGGGGAAACAGGTCCTGATTTCTAATATAAATGGATGCTCCAAACCATGCATTCCAATGACCTACCGCATAGAACAGCACCATAACAGCCATAATCGGAACTGAAACCGGAATAGTAATTTTAAATAGAATCTGAAAGTCATTAGCACCGTCTATGAGAGCAGATTCTTCCAGGCTGTCCGGTATTCCCAAAAAGTATGTGCGCATCATAATTATGTTCCAGGAAGATACAGCACCCGGCAGAATAACTGCCCACAGGGTATCATACAGACCAAGTTTGCGGACTAACAGGTAGGATGGAATGAGGCCGCCTCCAAAGAACATGGTTATCGTAATCAGCAGCATCATGTATTTTCTTCCCATCAGCCATTTGCGTGAAAGTGCGTATGCGCCGAAGACAGTCATCAGCATATTTATTGAGGTACCCACTACAACCAGGAATAAAGTATTTCTATAGCCTGTCAGTATCATCGGGTTCTTGAAAACCAGTACATATGAATCCAGGTTGGTTCCCTCAGGCCATACCAGCATAGCGCCCTTGGCTGAAATAGCTGCCGGGCTGCTGATTGACGAAACAAATATGTTCCAGAAAGGATAAAGTGTAATCAGCATCAGAAAGACCATGAATATATAATTCAGCGTATCAAAAATCCAATCGCCTATTGTACGTTTATATATCACAATATCACCCCTTTACCACAAGCTGTTTTCCGAAACCTTGGCAGCTAACTTATTAACACCCACCAGCAAACCGAAGTTGATAACTGTACTGAATAGGCTGACCGCAGCAGAAAGGCTGTATTTTGCTTCTTCCAGACCAACACGGTACATATATGTGCCAATGGTATCGGCTACTTCATAGGTCAGGGGCTGGTACAGAAGGATAAGCTTTTCAAACCCGCTGCTCAGCAAACCGCCTATGGCGAATATCAGCATTATTGTTATAGTAGGCATAATTCCCGGAATGGTTATATTGAACATCTTGCGAAATCTTCCGGCACCGTCAATTTCAGCTGCCTCGTACAGAGTTGGATCTATGGAAGCCAGGTTGGCTATATACAGAATGGATCCCCAGCCGACTCCCTGCCAGATGCCTGAAAACACATATATGGGCCGGAAATATTGAGGCTGGTTAAGAAACACTATGGGCTTGAAGGTGGAGGGATCGTTTCCCATCCATTGATGTATATATAAACGGAGGGTATTGATCAAACCTTCTGTCGAAACTACATCCTTAACTATACCTATAATAACTACAAGTGCTACGAAGTGCGGCAGGTAGGAAATAGTCTGAACCGTCCTCTTAAACCAGCTTACCCGGATTTCATTGAGCAATAAAGCCAGAATTATTGGAGCCGGAAAGCCAAAAGCCAGTTCCCAAAGGTTCAGCATAATAGTGTTCTTTATAACCTTAAGCGCAATGGGGCTGGATAAGAAGTTTCTAAAGTGCATGAATCCTACCCATTTGGCATTTTCAAAGAAATCCATTCCAGGCCTGAAATCCTGAAAAGCAATAACTATGCCGTACATGGGCAGATAACAGAAAATAACATAGTAAACGAATACTGGCAAGAACATTAAATAAACATATTTTCCCTTGTACAGTCCCTTTTTGAATTCTTTAAATGTGAACTTTTTCTTGTAAGATATTGTGCTTGCCGTATGCAATGTTTGATTTTCGGCAGAAGATTGATCCAAATTTACTCCCTCCTGAATTGTTAGATTTTATCCTGCCGGACGGCCACCCATCCGGACTTGTTATATTAAAGACTCTATATATTAAGTATAATTGCTTATAAATATAAGAGATAATAGAGGAAATATTTAGTAATACTTTATTTAGATAATACGTTTTACCAATATAAATACCATACATCCTTCATTATACTCACTTAATAATGGTACCTTTGTACCATATATACTATCTTTATTTATTCAACATGTCAATACATTTAAAAGAATTTTAACAAGTAAATGCAAATTTAAAATTGCATAATTAGTACTTTTTCTCTCCAATGGTAAATCATTTTATCCACCCATTAATGCCGCTTGTTATTCAACAAGCGGCATTTCGGTCAATCGCAGATTAGTACAGCCATAAGGAATCAGCCTGACCTCTTCAATTTCCTCTGAAACCCATTCCAATCCGGGTACCGGTGCTGCAGCCCCATTCTCCATCTTCCAATCTACCTTCTTTGCCTTGACTTTGGCACTGATGGGTGCACCTTCAGGAGAAAACGGACATGAGCCGATGCTGTGCTCTTCAAATACAATGTCCTTCTCAGGATTGTCTTTATCTATGCACAAACCATAATTCCATGGACTGGCAGGGTAAACCTCATAATCACAGTGCGGAAATTCCCGTCCGGGTATATCTTCATTTACCCGTTTCCATTCTTCCTTAATAGCCAGTGAATAAACCAGAGGACCCCTCACAACGGCATAAAGCCCGTTAAGCCTTTCCAGTACAACCGTCTTCATGGGCAGCACTAGTACAATTTCAGTTTCCTGAGACCACACCCTCTTAACTGGATGGAAACCTCCTGCCTTCAGCTGGATTTTCTCATCCTGAATCTCTGCATAAGCCTCTTGTGTCCATTCAGGAACCCTAAGCCAGACAGTAAATTCCTGCGGCCTGGAAGACTTAACAGAAATCCGGATTTTGTCCCTGAACGGATAATCGGTATTCACGCTGAGAGAAACTTTTGTATCGTTGATTACGGTATTTGCAGTAAAGGGGGCATATACCACAACAGCTAAACCGTCTTCGCTCTTCATGCAGGCAGACAGCGCCAATTTTGGCCAGGCCTGGCTCAGGTTTGCCGTGCAGCATCCGAAATTCGGCTCCAGGCCAAACAGATTGGATTCCGGACCATTGGTCTGGAATACCGGTTCGGGCTGCCTGCTGCATTCTACTTGATTCACCTGCTGGTCGTACTGGTGAGTCCACATATCCGGACTGTAGGTAGCAGGAAGTGCATTATATGCAATCTTCTCCAGCCTGTCTCCCCACTTTGCATCGCCGGTTACGGAAATTATATGCTCAAGGGAATACATATACTCGGCAACAGCACACAGCTCTGTCCCCTGTACCGGGCTGAGACCGGCAAGGCATTCATCACCTGTAAATACCCCGGTCACCATGCCATGGTATTTATCCAAAAGCTCTGCCATTTTGTAAATGCTATCAAGGTCTTCCTTGTCTCCAGTTAATCTCCAGCTGAGCGCACCTTCCTTTAATGCCATGGCATTATTAACCACATGGCTCATAAAGCTCCAGCGCTTTTTCTCATCCGGCATTCTATATGGCCAGTGACGGAAGAACCTGCCCCAGTCAAACCCCTGGGAGCGTATCTTGGAGGCCAGATCCAGCAGCCAATCCTCCCCTGTTTTCTCATAAAGCCACCAGATGGCAACCAGGCCTTCAAACCAGCGGAACTGTCCCCAGTTAAACAGCGGCGCACGGTCAATATGACGATCCAGGGCCATTAAAGCCTTACGGACCACTTCGACTATCCTTTCATCTTCCTTAGCTTCATAATATTGTACTAAAACCTTAAGCAGCAGGAACAGTGCCCATACATCATACTGACTGCGGCTTTTGTTCCAGTCAGGGCAGATCCATCCATCTTCCTGCTGTCTTGAGATAATCTTCTCCATATAGGTTTCGGCACGCCTTTTCAAGTCCTCATCATCCAGGAGCCACGCCAGGGGCAGAAAACCATCCAGCCAATAGGGCACTCGTTCCCAACCTTCTGCCTCTCCGCCAATCCACTGGCTGTCCTTAATATCAGGCCAGAACTTGTCCAGATTCCCTGAGAGGCCTTCAGCCTGAATACGAAGCTGGTTTTTAAGCCAGCCCTCTGGTTTGATTTCCTTTAATTTAAGCGGCCGGTATACCGGTTTGTGTAATTTCATTTGTCAGATTCTCCTTCCTTATCAGCGGATTCGCCGGATATTCTCTTGTCCTGGCTGAGCAGCGGCCATATGGGCTTAAACGGCTTATGAGGCTCTGTCTGATACCAATAGGCGGTGCTGGAATAATCATTGGAAAGCTTGTTGGCATGACCGTGCTCAATAGTCACCCTAATGGATTTCTCAAAATGAATGGGATCCTGCACATGAAGCCGGTACATGCTGTTCTTGCCGCCCCACTTGAAACCTGCCTCATTTCCGCTGTATACCGTGATGCCATGCCATGGAGTACAGAATTCCTGAGTAGGGCCGAATGCAGTATTGAAGTAATCCTCGGTTCCGGTACCGTGAAGGGACGGGGGCCATTGCTCGCCGTCTATGAAAATCATGTCATCCCCTTCCCCGTACCAGTCGTTGGCCTGCCTTTCAAAGACGTCTATATTCAGGTTGCAGCCTACATACTTACCCTTGCCCTCTGCTTCCAGTATACAGTAATTATCCTTACCATCGGTGTTTTTGCGCAGCCAGGCTGCCGGATACCATGCAGGCTCTCCCGGGACATTGGCCTTTTCCCGGTCCAGCAAGCCGGGCTCAATAGGTGCCCAGCCATTGGTATTGTATTCACGATTCCATTGGGCATGAAAATAGCCTATCTCATGGTTATCGGGCATTTTCTCATATTCTTCATAGTCAATATAGAAATAGAAGTTAGCTGAGTTTTTGCATTTGCTTTCAACCGTGATCAATGCTTTTTCCCTGAAGGGCATGGGGAAAAAGCAGTTCATGGCTCTGCCGTCTTCCGGGCTCATGGACAGCGCAGCCGAATAGTAGTTTTTGGATATACCATGGCCTATTCCAAAGAAGTCCCCAAGCGGAACCTCAACACTTGGGTTTTCCTCATTATCCCAGTACATCCGCAAAATAAGCTTTCGCAGGTAATAGTCTTCAGCCTGCCAGTTCTCGTCTCCAACCCATACGGTACACCATATATGGCGTATGATGCCCGAGCAGTTTATTTCTGCAATTGTTTTGGTTTCACCGGGCCTGATATCCACCCAGTCATGATTGCCGCCGGTCTTGTCATAGCTGGATATTCTCCTGCTCTTGCAGGAATTGAGAAAAAACAGGGTGTCCACCGAGTGTCCCAGGTCCATATTTACTCCTCCTTGCCTTCTCCTCTGACAAGATAATTCAGGCTGGAGTTAAGCAGCCATCTTCCAAAGGTATTGTTCTTGATAAACAAGGGCTGTTTGCCATAACCGCCCTCAAAACGAAGGGTAGTTGCTATAATCTTTCCGCTGCCAAGTGTGATTTCAGCCATGTAATCTGCAGATGTCCATTCACGGCAGTCATACCTCCTGATCAGCGGAGTTACTTGCTCCGGAGACAGGCCAACCCGCTCAAACTCAAAGGTATCAAGGGCTGTATCTGTTGTTAAATCATAGAAGCGCAGATCATCCATCCAGGAATCATATGATATGCCTTTCAGAACAGGATGATCATAATAACGTATCATACCCTCTCTCCAGAAAGCAACTTTTGCATAGGGCAGATATCCGCTACCGCGCTGAACATAGAATACCTTCCCTCCACCGGCAGCAAATTTACGAATTTGCGGTGTAAGGCGGGAAGTGACAACAACATCCGCTCCCTTTACATCCTCACCATCCTGAATCTCGAAGGTTTCATACAAGTCATCCAGCCTGGTAAATACATTTGCCGGATCATACAGTCCGATTTTCAGGTCTGTTTTTTCCTCAGCCGGGTACACAAACACCGGCCATTGATTTTCACTATGCACCTCACCGGCATCCATTTCCACCTTTAAAATTAAGGTTACGGGTGTTTCCACTTTTGGCAGGGTTGTACTTACATAACCCAGTTCTCTTACATCGCCGGGATTAAAGGTGCGGTCTGAATTAATGGTTCTTTCAGCAATAACCTTATCGCCGTGCATCAGCTTCCATTTCATTACCGGTCTACTCAGGGGCTTTCCGTGGTAGTTTGACAAAATGATATGCAGCCCGTAGTAAGAACCGCTGAAAAAGCTGAACCGCTCTTTGTACAGCACCCGGTCGGCATTTATCCATATCCTTGTTAAGTCCCACGCCGGTGAAAGAACAATGTCAGAGTTGAATGTTCTGAACTCTTCCTTTGGAAACTTGGGGCGCATTAAGTCATCAAACATGCCGCTGGTGGCAATTGGCACATCCCGGATGCTGGTAATATTATATCCGCAGATTTCTCCGAAGGTCCGGGTCTGCTCCATGGTTATCTTTCTGTGAACCATGCTGTGGTTTGCTGACAACGGCTTAATAATGTCAAAATCCTGCCTTATTCCATACTTTTCCATCCGCTGGTCATGAAGATGAGCCCTGAAGTCCGGCTTTAGCATGCAGATTGGGTTTTTGGATGCATCCCACTTCTCCCATTTGAGGATGTCCGTCCCTTTTGCCTCCCTGATTTCTTTCAGGTCGCGCATGGTGTCACTGTCGCAGAACTCTCCATACAGCCATGGCCGGGTACTGCGCCAGGAAGGCGTAAAGGTTTCCATCAGATGCTCCATATTGTTGATTTCACCATAGAAGTGGTAATCAGAAAAATCAGCATAATCTACCGGCAGTCCGTCATAGCATTCTCCCGAGCCCGAATTGTCCCGTACCAACGCACTGCTTCTTGATTTGGCCAGTGCATACATCTCCTCCAGTATGTTGCCCTGTACCTTGTCATCAAGCTCACAGCCCAGGCTGAGCAGAATTACAGAAGGATGGCCTGCTATCTGCTCCAGTATGCGCGGATATTCCCTTTTAATTCTGTCATACAGCGCATTCGTCACCTCGGGAATCCAAAGGGGCAGTTCTATCCACAGGAGCACCCCGTTCTTATCAGCCAGTTCGAAGTACTCTCTCCTGGGTATATAAAGGCAGTGCTTTATCATATTGAAACCATATTCTTTTGCCTTGTCTATTTCATCCTGTATGGTTTCAGCACTGGGTTTTGGAATAACGGCATCATCATAATATCCCCAGTGAAGGATACCCCTTAAATAAATTGGTTTCCCGTTGAGCAGAATCTGCGTTCCTTCCGCGCGGACTTCGCGGAAGCCAAAATTCCTTTCTATTGTATGTGCATCATCCTCACATGAGGCAGTGATGCGGCAGGTATACAAGTTGGGGGTGTCGATGCTCCAGAGCAGGGGATTCGATACCTTGCCTTCCAGGGTCAGTTTCTTTTCACCCGGCTCAGTATTCTCTAATTTATCAGTCAATCGGCAGACAGTCTCTCCTGAAGGCGAAATTATCTCAGCATCCACCCGAATTGTTTCATTCTTAAATACATTCAATGCGGCATGGACACTAAAGCTGCCGTCCATGCTGCCGGCAGCATAGCATGTATTAATGTGCACCTTGTCATATATTTCAATATTCACATCATCCCAGATGCCGCCAAATGTATGCAAAACATCAGGTATGAATCCGGAAAGCACCTGCCTGACGGGAAACCGGTCACCCTGACTGTAGCCCGGCTTTGTTATATCCAGCTCTATTACATTAGTGCCGGTTTTAACAAATGGAGTAATATCCAGTCTGAATGCATCCCATATTCCTTCATGGGACCCTGCAAACGAATTGTTTACATATACATCGCAATAATAGCTGACTCCGCCAAAATTAAGGTAATATGACCTGCCCTCTTCTTTTGTCAGATCTACTTCCTTCTTATATCGTACGGCTTCACCGATATCCTTTTCATCAACATAGGTGTCCCAGCACCCCGGTACTTCTACCTGAAGCCTTCTCTTATCGGGCAGGGTACATTCCCAAAGCCCGTTTAAATCCACTCTTTTCATGATCGATCCTCCTTTTTAGCATTCCAGTTCATAGGTTATAATCTGCGAAGGCTCGAGGTAAATATTCAACATGCCGGAACTGATGTCCTGCCGTTTAATCCTGTCCTCTTTCAAATTTGTTTCATATACTTCATGCACCTGCTCAGGCAGACTGAGACTTGCACTGACAGGTTCTTTCGCTATGCTGAACAGGCGGATTATTATGCCTTTGCCGTTTTCAGCAGGCTTTACCGCTGAGAGCCTTATTTCTGAAGGAAGCTGGGACAGAAAACCAAGAGGATTATCAATAGAAAGTGCTTTGCCCTGTGAATCCCTCAGCTGCTGCACATATACACCATGTATCTTCCTGTCGCACCTGCCGTATGAGTTCTCCTTTCTCCAGTCCCCCTCATGATACATGATGCTGTATTCAAATTCATCCCTGCCGAGGCATTGGGCCTCCGGAGTCTCAATGGTCCATCCGCCGTTGCCTTTTCTGGTCAGCAGATCAGTTCGGGACAGCCAGCCCACGCATCTTAATAATGTCAGCCTCACAAAGGTTTGACTGTCTGTGTTTTCAGCTTCAAATTCGGTAAGGCCTAAGGCTGCCAGGGACAAACCATATTCTTCGCTGCTTGTATCCACAAAGCCATGATTGGGATGGGTGGATTGTGGATATTCCATCCATTGCTCGGGGATTATAAGGTCAATATCCCGTTCGGTTATGCCAAATGCTCCGGAAGCACTGCTTTGCTTAACCAGAACGCCGGACGGGAATTCCACCTGCAGGCGGTGGTCCTTTGCACGATTATTGAATACTGTGCGGAAATCTATCCTGTCCACTCCCTTGAGCAGCTTTACATGTATTTCTATCTCTGAAGATATTAGATCATGGCTTCTGCTCTTTCTGTCATCAGACAATTGACAGGGCAGTTCCAGGCAGCCCCGGATGATCATTTCAGAGCAGATATCACCTTTATGCTCAAAACTTAAGCTGACTTTCTCACTTTTCAATCCATATACGCTGTCATTTAGAGGCCATGAATAGGTGTATTCGTCACCGGCATCCCCTTTATCCACTATTCTGTGCACCCCGGTATGCAGCCGTCCGGTCTTCTTGTCCAAAACATCCAAAGCACCCATGGCTGAATTAAAGCTGACCCGGTAGTATTCATTTTCAATATAATCATTCAAAGCTGCCGGGTATCTGCCTGCCTGATTCCGCTCTTCTTCATGGGTCTTGTAAACATTGATCAAGTGCACTCCATAGTCATAATCCGGAAGCAGAAGTCCTGCCTTCACCCGGTTGACCTTATACACCTCCGGAGCCGTTTCATCCTGCAGATAAGTATAATAGGTCTTCTCAGCCGACAGTATCACATGCTGTATCTCCCTGCCGTATTCATCTTTAAACACCAAGCCGGCAGGCATATCCGGATGCTGGATTTGATCCTCATAATCCACTATTTTGGAGATGCTGAAATCTACTTCCTGCACCATAATCGGATCCAGATCCACTTCAACTTCCACATAGTCCTGCAGCCGGTCCTGAACAGGCTCAAATACAATCAGCTGAGCATCCGCCTTGCCCCAGACTTCAGCTTTTCTTTCAAGCTCCTTCATGCTCCGGTCTATCAGCTCTTTCTGCAGTTGATCCACGCAGTCAAAGCGTGTGAACATTTCCCTGTGAACCTCATCAATGCTGCAGCCGCAAATGCTGTCATGGGGATGGTTCTCCAGTATTTTTTTCCAGATATAGGTGCTGTATCCGTCAAACCCGGTATCCATGCCCATAAGCTTCTGCAATGCCTTTATAGGTTCCAGATACCGCTCCATTCTTTTCTGTACCAGATGGTTTCGCTGCTTAAGCGGCATTCTGGTGGACAAGGTGCCGCCAAGAAGCATTGAACGGTCGCCATAGCGGAATTCACCTGTAAATATCTCCAACTCGGGCAACTCTTTCTTCACATCATCAAGATAATCCGCCATGGTGGAAAGCTTTACCGTGTAGTTCTGCTGAGTATTCCGGTTAAATTCATTCACTATGTCCACAATATCTTCCTGTGCTGTTAAATGATCGGTCCCATTCAACAAAAGCACTACATCGGTATTGGATTTTTCATGAAGTGTGCTGATCATTTCCTCCAGCCTGCGCTTTGAGGATTCCCCGGGGATCAGCCTGGCACTGTTGCCGTACCCGGCAGGCATATGTATGCAGAGTATCTTGCTGCCGCTATAGGGAGACTGCCATAAGAATTCGGTTTTAGTCATGGCATTGGAGGTTCCGCGCCAGAAAATCATGGTATTCATGCCAAGGCCTGTTATGATCTGGGGCATCTGCTCCGGATGACCGAAGGAGTCAGGAAGATAACCAATATTCATATGCCCTCCGTAAACAGAGGATACCTTGAGCCCCATCAGGTAATTTCTAACATGAGCCTCACCGCTCACAAGAAGCTCATCGGGCAGAATATACCAGGGGCCGCAGAGAATTTTCCCTTTATTTAGCGCAGATTTCAGCCTTTCGCTGTTTTCCGGCCGTATGGCCAGGTAATCCTCTAAAACAATTGTCTGGCCGTCCAGCATAAAGGATACATAATCCGGGACAGTTTCAACAATGTCCAGCAGTTTGTCTATAAGCCTTACCAGTTTTGTCCGGAATACTTCCCTGGTCAGATACCATTCCCTGTCCCAGTGAGTGTGACAGATCATATGAGCAACCACTTTTTTCATGGCGGGTCCTCCTTTTTTATTAAGTATCAGGCATATGCGATAAGCATTTGCATTTAAGTTTTTCATATAATGTTCAAATATATGACATTATACGCAAATAGATTGATAATACGTTTTATCATGCATTCTATTGTAAAAATTTGTGTATTGCAAATTATATAACAACATATATAGTATCCAATCCAAGGAAATATGTCAATCTGTTATTCATGCAATTTACAAATAGCGTTTAGTGTGATATAATTTCCATAAAATACGGTAAAACATTTTATCTCATATAAGTGTAGTAAGAAAAGCATACTTTTTTATGATTAGTTGATTGATAATAATGTCCATCTTAAAACAAGAGGTGTATATATGGCTTCAACAATCAAAGACATTGCTAAGGAAGCAGGGGTATCCATTACAACAGTTTCCCTGGTACTGAACAATAAAGAGTGCAGGGTATCACCGGAAACGAGGGAAAAGATACTGGAAACAGCCAGAAATCTAAACTATAACCCAAACTCGTCAGCCAGAGCACTGGTAACCAAAAAGACCAATACTTTGGGTTTAATCATACCTGACATTAACAACCCCTTTTTTTCAGGGTTAGCCAAAGCAATTGAAGCAGAAGCCCAGGCCCATAATTATTCTATTATTTTCTGCAACTCCGACGAAAAAGGAGCAAAAGATGTCAGTAATCTGTCATTGTTGGTAAGCAAGCAGATAGACGGGCTGATAATCAGTACATCTCTCAGGAACTCCGATTTGGAACATATTAATCAATTTAATCGAATAGTATATGAATCTAAAATTCCGGTAGTGGCAATTGACAGACAAATTCCATTCAAAAACTATGATTATGTTTCCATAGACCATATGGAAGGCGGCTTTCTTGCAACCAAGCATTTACTGGAATTAGGCCATAAAAAAATCGGCTGCATAACCGGTCCCCTTGAATCTACCAGTGCCCAGGAAAGGTACAACGGTTACCTCAACGCACTTAGCATGTTTGGTGTGAAGCCGGATCCGGAATTGGTATATCATGGAGATTATCAACTGGAAGCCGGGCTGAAAGGTGCTGAAATCCTCATAAACAAAGGCGTTAGCGCAATTTTTGCGTGCAATGACATGATGGCCTGCGGTGCATACCGCCAGGCACGGCTTATGGGAAAAACCATTGGCAAGGACTTGTCCATAGTCGGGTACGACAATATATCCATATGCGAAATTCTGGAACAACCTCTTACCACCATTGCACAGCCTATTTCCGCAGTGGGCAAAAATGCCTGCCGGCTGCTGCTGGAACTTATCAACGAACCACAGCACAGAATCCAGAACATTAAATTTCTGCCTACTTTAATTGTTAGAAATACTACCTCCAGGTCAGAAGCGTAGAATACCTATGCTGATTCATATTTTTTATACAGCATTCAGCTGATAGTAATATCCTCTCTGTTTCATGAGGGTATCATGGTTTCCGGATTCAACAATCCGGCCTTTCCGGATAATGAAAATAATGTCTGCGTCACGGATTGTTGACAATCGATGAGCAATAATCAATGTTGTGCGATTAGCTGACACATTTTTAATGGACTTTTGTATCAGTTTTTCAGTTTTGGTATCAATATTGGCTGTAGCCTCATCCAATACGAAAATCGAAGGATCATGTGCAATTGTCCGGGCAAAAGCCAGCAGCTGCCTCTGCCCTGCTGAAAAGGTGCTTCCCCGTTCAGTAACCGGCTCATCCATCTTATTCGGCAGCTCATTAATAAAGGTGTCGGCACATGACAATTCCAATGCGCGCTGTACTTCTTCATCCGAAATAGGGCTGTGAAGCGTAATGTTTTCCTTAATGCTTCCTGAAAACAGGAAAACATCCTGCAATACCACAGAAATATTCCGGCGCAGGTCCCTTAGATTGATATCATTTATATTGATGCCGTCTATTAAAATTTCACCCTTCTGCACTTTGTAAAAGCGCGAAATCAGGTTTATGATTGTAGTCTTGCCTGAACCGGTAGCACCTACGAAGGCTGCCGTCTGCCCTTTTTCAATCCTGAAACTTACATCTTTCAGCACCCATTCCCCTTCATTATAGGCAAACCATACATTTTTAAATTCAATGGTGCCATTAAAACGACCTACATGAATGCCTGAATCATAGTCTTCAAGGCTGTCTTCCTGATCCAGCAGTTCAAATATACGGTCGGCAGAAACCACTGCAGATTGTATGGTATTGTATTTCTCAGCCAGATCATTGATAGGAGCAAAGAACTGCTTGATATAGTTAGTAAAAGCATACAATATGCCAATATCCAGGGTTTGATTCATTATCCTGTCCATGCCGTACCAAACCAGCAAAGCAATAGCCAGGTTATTAAAGATCTCAATGACCGGACGCAGAATGCTGTTAAGCGTCAGCCTTGTTACGGATGCTTTATAATATTTATCATTCAATACCTGGAACTCAGCTTCCTTTTTTTTTTGCATATTGAAAATCTGCACCAGCTTCATGCCGGCTATATTTTCAGCAAAGAAACCATTGATCTGTCCGGTTAAGCTCTTAATAACGACAAAATTATCCTTCATCTTTTTCTTAATATAATTAGTTACCAATATGATTAATGGTATCACAGTAAATCCAATAGCAGCCAGCTGGATATCCATTCCCATCATGATAACCACAATACCTGCAAGAAGAAAAATATCCTTGAATAAATCTACAAACACATCAGTAAACATTTCACTTAAGGCCTCTATATCGTTAGTTGCCCGGGTGATTAACCGTCCTGATGAATATTTGTCCAGTATTGAAAGCGGCATTCTCTGAATATGGGAAAATACTGTTTTGCGCAGATTGCAGATAATACTCTGTGATGCATAATTCATGGCATTGACCTGTACTACTGTTAAAAAGGAACTGACTGCTATGAGGAGCATGTAGATGACTCCCATTGCAGGTACGGAGTACAGGCCATGCTCAGGCTTTTCAGCAATAAGGAAATCATCAATCACTGTTTTCATTACCAAAGGTTTATATAAATCAGCGATATTCACCAATATTACGCACAGTATGCACAGTAAAATGATTTTCCAATAAGGTCTGGCCTCCTTAAGCAGGCGCAGCAGGCTATGACGCTTCTTCATCATCCAGACACTCCCTACGTTCATTTTCATATTGCTCGTTATACAATTCCCTGTACAGCCCATCCTGCTTAATCAGCTCTTCATGGGTTCCCCTCTGCACAATGCGCCCGTGATCCAGGACAACTATCTCATCTGCATGCTTCAGGGCAGAAATACGATGTGCTATTATGATGCCGGTATGGCCTTTCATTACTTTTTTCAAATTATTAATAATGGCTTCCTCGGTTTGGGTATCAACAGCTGACAAGGCATCATCCAAAATATATATGGCTGGCCGTTTTATGATGGCTCTTGCAATGGAAATGCGCTGTTTCTGTCCGCCTGAAAGGTTGACACCCCTTTCTCCGATTTGAGTTTCAAACTTATTGGGAAATTCCATAATATTATCGTAAATCATGCTTATTTTGGAAGCATCCTCAATATCCTCGTCGGTATACTGATCATTGAAATAACGGATATTATCATTAATACTGGCAGAAAACAAGAAATTGTCCTGAGGAACATACCCGATGTTCTCGCGTAATCCTTCCAATGAATATTCATTGATATCCCGGCCGTCAATTTTGATTTTGCCGGGTTCTACGTTATACAGCTTCAACAGCAGATTGACCAGGGTGGTTTTACCGCTTCCGGTACGGCCGATGACCCCAAGGATCTGACCTTTTTCCAGCTTAATATTAATATCCTTTAGGGCATATTCATCATGACCCGGATATGCAAAGGAAAGACCGCTGATTTCTATACGCCCCTCCAGCTTTTCTGTTCCATTTGGGGATGGTTCCAGTGTGCCGCCCTGTATTTCCGGCTCCACATTGAAAATTTCCTCCAACCGCCTGTAGGACGCCATACCCCTTTGAAAAACATTAATTATCCTGCCAATGGATATTACCGGTGCCATTATCATAGTCAAATACCCGTTAAAGGCAACAAAGTCTCCAAGTGAAATTTCATTTGCCTTAACCAGGTAACTTCCATATATTAGGTTGATCATAAAACTGATGCCGAAGAAGACTTGAATAAGAGGCCCAAGAACGGATGAAACCCTTACCAGATCAATATTTGACTGCTTCATTTGATTGTTCAGATCCTCAAACCGTGAAACCTCGTCATCCTCCTGGACATATGTCTTGATTACCCTAATGCCTGATATGTTCTCCTGTATACGGCCGGAAATAACTGCGAAATTTTTCTGAACAAGGCGGAATCGAATTCTAATGGTTGTACCCAATCTAACAATGATATAAATGATGAAGGGAACAGGCAGCAATGCCAATATGGTTAAGGTAGGATGGACCACTTCCACCATGGAGAATACCGAAATAAGCCCTGTGCCCAAACCGTTTAGTATGAGCGCAACACCCGGGCCAAAGCTCTGCCGCAGGGCACCTATATCGTTTACGGCATAGGCCATTAAGTCACCTGTCTTATGCCGGTTATAAAAATTCACCGACAACTTCTGCAGATGCCGGAGCATTTCCATGCGGAGGTAACATTCCAGGTTGCGGGCATTTCCCATAATGAAATAGCGCCAGATGAACCTGGTGGCAAAAGTCCCCAGGGCAGTCAGCATAATAAGCCCGATATACCGGAAAACCTGCTGCCGGTCTATTGCTGGTTCTTTCAAAAGGTCTATGATAATACCCATATACTTGGGAGACAAGGCTGCTATGTAAACACCAAGAAACAAAAAAACAGCACCCCAAAGATAATTTATCCAATACTTTTTAAGAAACTCGGGTATAATCCTGTTTTTCATACGGCCTCACACTTGTTACTTTTTTATTTTGCATGCTCACAGCCAGATTTCAGCAAATAGGCTCACTATGATTATGCTGCTTTTTTTGCCTGCCGACACACAACAATTGTATTATAGCACACTTATACGTATAAATAAATCCGGTTGTTGCTGATTTGAACTGCCGGGATTTATTCTTGTGCCTGAAAAAGCAGAAATCGCTTCTTTTCGAAGCGATCATGCTGTATGATTTTAAATTATTTATGTGTTTATTTATCGCTAACCAGCTTTACCAAGGGTGGTTCATCTTCGATAATTTCACTAAAGCGTCCTACCTGAGGGTTAGTAAAGAAATTATCGTTCATATCATCATTGGCTGTGGAAACTTCTCCTACAATGGCATATTCGGTATCAGCCCAAAATGCGTGCCTTACTCCCTGTGTCAAGGTAACTCTTTCCCCGGCATTTAATATTAGCAGCCGGTCGACAGGCAGATCCCTGTATTCTCCATTAACCTGCAGCCTTACAGTTTCCTCATCAGAAAACAGCTGTACAGCAAGTCTTCCAATGCGGCAAATAATATCTTCCTTCTTCTTTGCATGATAATGATCCGGTGTTACCTGGTTCTTTTTAACGTACATTATTTTTTCGCAATATTCCGGCTGCTCAGCGAGATTAATTGAGGTCAGCCCGGTTTTGTCAAAATCCCCCAGACCAAAGTCCGTTACATCCCATTTGGGATTAGGGGGAAGATACCAGTGATGCCTTTCAAACGCACTGCTTGCTGCTCGTATTGCATTGTTAATTTCAGACCGCTTCATTACATCGTACCTCCTGATTATAAGCTTCTTTAGATACCCTATTCGGGCGGAAAAAAGAAAAATGCTATATTATTTACTTCTATATTCCTCTTCATCTTAATAGTAATAATAATCATATCCATAAGAACTACTGTATGGTATATTATGATTCTGGCACTGGAATCCACCTTTTCCAAGGTTTCCTTTGCTCCTTTTCAGCTATTCCATATATCTCCTTAATGCTCCCGTCAAATATGTACCTTGTAAATTCTTATCTTCTGTGTATATTCCGGCAGCTCATGATTATATCAAACATAATATAAATAATCATTTATATTATACATTAGAATGAAATATATAGAAACATTTAAGTTACACTAATTTGACGCACTTCTTTTATTACTAATGGTTAATTCGTAGAAATCTAAGAATACTGCAATAGAATATTAAAACAGCAGCTGTCACTCGTTAAGAATTACACAAGCAAAATTGACTTTTTATATGAAAGTGCTATACTAAACGTTTGTTGGTAATATTCTTAAAGGTCGTGATGCCTTGAAACTTCTGGTGTATGTTTTGAATAATGATGACCTATTGGATGATTTGCTGCAAAGCTTTATGAAATCAGGTATAAAAGGAGCTACCATAATAGAAAGCATGGGAATGGCAAGGGTTCTTACTTCTCACAACAATGAAAATATCCCTTTGATCGGTTCTTTAAAGCTTTTGCTAAGCGGAGGATGTCCATTTAACAAAACTATTTTTGTAGCATTAAAGGATGAGCAGGTAAACACCTGCATTATGGCCATAAAAGAAGTAGTAGGAAGCCTGAATGAGCCTGATTCGGGCATACTGTTTACATTGCCCATTGACTACATTGAAGGTTTTGAATAATTGTTAACTACAGCTTTCTATTAAATACACAGCAAGCACGTTATTACGAAATAACAAAACTAAAATTCTGTTGTAGATTTTTTAATAACACACATGGAGGCATGCAAAAAATGAATGTAGTATTCTATTTAGCACTGGTTTTGTTCTTAGGTTTTGTAATGGGAAAGCTGGTATCACTCATCAAATTGCCTAATGTAACAGGATATCTCCTGGCGGGTCTTTTAGCAGGGCCTTATGCATTAAAGCTTGTACCTCAAAATGCAGTTTCCAGTATGGGAATTATATCTGATGTGGCATTGGGTATGATTGCTTTTAACATAGGAAGTGAATTCAGCCTGTCGCATCTTAAAAAACTTGGCTGGCGGATAATTACAGTTACAATGCTGCAATCAATGGGTGCATTCGCTGCCGTTCTTGCTGCACTCACTCTGCTTTTGAATCAGTCTTTTTCCTTTAGCATGGTAATTGCCGCTATTGCAACAGCTACCGCCCCTGCGGCAACTCTTTTAGTTATTAAGCAATATAAGGCTAAAGGCCCGGTAACTGACGTACTTCTCCCGGTAGTAGCATTGGATGATGCGGTATGCATCATTGCCTTCAGTATCTCTGCAGCTATAGCAAAATCAATGATTAACCCCGCAGCAGACACTTCTCTCCTTATGACGATTATGACTCCGCTGAAAGAAATAATAATAGTAATAATTATCGGCATAGGAGGCGGACTGCTTGTAACTCTGTTTAAAACCAGAGTTAAGAACAAGGATGAACTGCTGGTGGTTACACTGGGTACAATCCTGGTTACAGCAGCATTGGCCCAAATGTGGAATGTATCTAATCTCATCGCCTGCATGATGATAGGTGCAACTATAGTCAATCTGACACATAGCAGCCATAGCGTTTTCAGTTCACTTGACAGGATTACATTACCAATTTATGTAGCTTTCTTTACACTTTCAGGGGCTGATCTCAATATTGGCATACTAAAGAGTATAGGAATAGTAGGTATATGCTACATATTAGCCCGAAGCATTGGCAAAATTGCTGGTGCCTACCTGGGAGCAAAATTTATGAAAATGCCTGAAACCGTTCAAAAATATCTCGGAATCACTCTCCTGCCGCAAGCAGGAGTTGCAATCGGCTTGTCTATAGCTGCTCAAAGCATATTGCCTGAGTACAGTTCTACAATTCGTACTATTGTGCTGTCAGCAACACTGATATACGAGATTTTTGGGCCGGTCTTAACCAAAATTGCACTTATACAGGCCGGCGAGATAGGAACCCCAGATATCCATAACAAAAAGACAAGTTATCAGAAAACGGCTTAATAGCCTTGAAGAGCTTTATCAGTATATTAAGGGGTTTGGTGAGATTCTGAATAAGCCTTATAGGTCTAAACCCGGTATTGAACCGGACTTAGACCTTTTAATTTGCATTTATTCATTATTGGTTTTTTACTCATTAAAACCTATCCTGCAATATGAAAGATACTCAACTCACGTTATTCTGCAAAGCTTATTTTCACAACCTCCGAATCAAGGATAGGTTCAAATTTATCGAAGTTGAAGATGTGAAAACTCAATTCGAACATATAGCCAACAACATTTTTTATCTATATTTTCATAAAATTGGAATGTTAAGGTCAAAAATGAGTTCACATGAATCACTGCATTCAGCTGTGATTCATGTGAACTTGATATATACATCATTCATATATAGTGACAATGTAATCAGAATACCTCATAAATGTCAGAGATATGTCATAAATGTAAAATAACATTTATGTGACTTTGAAATCAGTTATATCACGAGCAGCCGGTGGTAGCCCCGCATTCCTCACATACCTTGCAGGTGCCGTTTCTTCTCAGCCTGGTGCTGCCGCAGCTGGCGCAGGTTTCACCATAAATCCGTTCTCCCTGTTCTTCACCGGTATGACTCTCGTTGGTTAAGTCCGCAGCCGGAACAGCCTCATAATAGGTTGCGGTTACCAGGTCCCTGGCAGACAGGAGTGGCTCATCATCATCCCCGTTGGGCTTAACCTGGCACCTGGAGAAGTCCCCCAATTCGATATCTATTATCTTGCTTACCAGGTCAGAGATAGATGTAGCATGCTTTATATATGGATGCCTGCTGACAAAGCCGGAAGGCTCATACTGCTGTCCTCTCAGCATTCTGGAAATCTCTTTGGCCGGAATATTGTACTGCAGCATATTCGATATAGCTTTGGATAGGGAAGCCAGCAGTCCCTTTACTACAGTTCCTTCCTTGTCGGTTGATATAAACAGCTCGGCTATTTTGCCGTTTGGATAGAAATTAACTGTAACATACAGCTCAATATCCCCTATCTTTGCACTATGGGTAAATCCAGGCCTTCGGCCCCTGGCTTTTACACGTACCGGCACATTTTCCCTGCTGGCTTTGGCGATCTCCAGCAGCTCCTGATAAGTCATATCTTCCAGCTTCTTTTCAGATTTGGAAACAATGCCGGATGTAAGAGGCTGGCATGCCTTGGAGCCGTCTCGGTAAATGGCAATGGCTTTCGCTCCTGTTTTGTACGCCAGCAAATGGATATTTTCAATATCCTTTACAGTTGCTGAATTTGGCAGGTTTACCGTTTTTGAAATCGAACCCGAAATCATGGGTGTGATTGCCGAAACCATTAAAACATGACCTTCGGGAGAAATGAACCTCTTTCCGGTGCCGCATTTGCTGGCCGTATCAAAAATAGGATAATGCTCTGGCTTTAGGAAAGGTGCCCCTTCTATCTTGCCGTCTATTATATTCCCCTTGTCATCTCTTCTCAGTATATAGCTTATAATAGCGTCAATCTGCTCCTCTGTATACCCAAGGTTCTTCAATGCAGTCTCTATTACCGGATTAACCATGACCATGGAACTGCCGCTGACCAGCTTCTTGTAAATAACATGAGCATAGAACGGCTCAATGGATGTAGCCCCGCAGTCCATGGCAAATGAGATGGTGCCGGTAGGTGCCACAACTGTAACCTGAGCATTGCGGTATCCAAAATTAGTGCCGCTTTCCAGAGCAAGGTTCCAGACCTGCTTGAGGGTATCACTGATATAGTCAAAACCCATGCCGTTTAACAAGTCATGATTTACCTTAATGGGCTCATAGCTCAATCCCTCATAATCATCATCCCTGGCTCCGGCCACCCGGCAATGATTGCGTATAACCCTCAGCATATGCTCTGCATTTATGTCATATTTCTCAAAAGGACTAAGCTTCTGAGCCATGAGGGATGATACATAATAGGAATAGCCGGTCATAATGCCCTGGATGGCTGCTGCCAGTGCCCGGGCTTCATCAGAATCATAGGGCAGCCCTGCTGCCATCAGCAGTGAAGCTAAGTTTGCAGGCCCCAGCCCGGTAGTTCTGAACAAGTGGGATCTTAAAGCGATCTGCTTGGTGGGGAACTGGCCCCAATGAATGGAGGCTTCCAGAACCAATTGGATCAGTCCGACTGCATGGATAAAGTCCTCTGTGTTAAATTTGCCGGTTTCAGGATCATAGAAATAATACAGATTCATGGATGCCAGATTGCAGGCCGTGTCATTCAGGAAAGCATATTCGCTGCAGGGATTTGTTGCATTTATCTGGTTATGCTTGGCCCAAACCTGACCATCCTCACCGGCCGGACATGTGTGCCACTCATTGAACCGGCCATGGAACTGCAGACCGGGATCCGCACAGCTGTAAGCTGACTGATTAATGGCATCCCATAAAACTTTTACAGGCAGTTCCTTGTCAACTGATGGATCCACCCGCCCGCGGAGTTTGATGGTTGCATCCGGATTCTTGTCCAGGTTCAGGACCTTCTGCATGGTATCATCAGATAATCGTATAGAATTATTGCTGTTCTGTCCGGATACGGTGTTATAGGCTTCACCGTTTATTCCGGTGTCATAGCCCATTTTGCCCAGGGCTCGTACTTTTTCCTCTTCTTTTGCTTTCCAGGTAACAAACTCAAGGATGTCAGGATGATCGTCGTCCACTATAACCATCTTGGCAGCCCTGCGTGTGGTACCGCCGGATTTGATAGCCCCGGCATTCTTATCAAAGCCTTTGAGAAAGCTCAGCAGGCCGGAAGAATAGCCCCCTCCCGATAATCTTTCGCCTTCAGCTCTTAAAGCAGAGAAATTGGTACCGGTGCCGGAACCGCCTTTGAAAAGCTTAGTTTCGGTTATGTATTGTTCGGATATGGATTGCTCACCCATGAGCTTGTCCTGAATGGATAAGATAAAGCAAGCCGAAGCCTGAGTCCGTGTATAACGGTCTTTACTCTCCACAACTTTCTTTTTATCCAGGTCATAGTAATAAAGACCGTCCGGCTCACCGGCAATACCGTATGCCAGTTTCAGCCCGGTATTGAACCACTGGGGTGAATTGGGAGCCCATGCCTGAGCCAGCAGCATGTATACTAATTCATCATACAGTATTTGTTTCTGTTCTTCATCATCGATCATGCCTTCATCCAGCAGTGCACTGGTCCAGAAGGCTACCATACGATGGGCTACTTCCCTCATGCTCCTCTCGTATCCTACGCCGTTGGGTACACCTGCTTTCCGGAAGTAATGAGTCGCTATGATATCACATGCATTCTGAGAGTAGTGAGCTGGAAACTCCAGATTTTTCATGTCACATACGACTTTATTTCTTGCGTAGTCCTTGATCAGTACATCAACGGTTTTCCATTCGAAAAGGTCATAGACAGTCTTACCGGGATTGCCTTCCAATTCTTTAGTAAACCTTCTTACAATCAGATCGCTAATAGTCCTCATCTTATCCTCCGTAAAAAAGTACTACACCTAATGCATCTTTATTCTGCAAGGTTGCATATACCTCATGCAGCATTGATAAGTATACATTATGTTGTGCGTCTCATATTATACTATACAACTTATAGTATTTCAATGCTTGAATTTGGTATTTTTAGCATTTTAAGCACGTCTGTTCTGTTCTTTGAGAATATCCCTGATTTCTGCAAGGAGAAGCTCTTCTTTGGAAGGCTCCGGCTCTTTAGGAGATTCTTTTTTCTCTTCTTCCTTCTTCTCCTCCTCCTTTTTCTGGAAACGATTAAATAACCGGATGACCATGAAAATGGAAAAGGATATGATGAGAAAATCCACAATGTTTTGAATGAATTGCCCGTAATTTAATGCCAGTTCAGGACTTCCGTCGGGAAGTGCCTCACGGAATATCCACCTGGCATGACTGAAATTGATCCCGCCTGTAATAATGCCAAATACAGGCATAATAATATCATTAACCAATGAAGTAACTATTTTTCCAAATGCTCCGCCAATAATAACACCAATAGCCAGGTCAACCACATTGCCTTTAACTGCAAACTTTTTGAAATCCTGCCACATAACTTCTTCCCCCTTTGTTATACCTCAAATTCTTATTTTTTATTTCGGCATAAAATAACCTATGCTTAATATATACTTTTTGAAAAATATTGTAAAGCATGCAGAAAAACCAAAAAACCCACCGTATAATTAGGATAATCATCGGTGGGTATATCACTTTTATAAAATATATGTATATTGGCAAATTACCTGTTCTTGATAGCAATTCCTTCGAGGGCATCAGCCACATCTTCACAGGTGTCATAAATACGCTCCATATTGTCATATATATCCTTCCATTTTATAATATCCAGCGGAGATTTATCCCCTTTGCTGAACAAGGCTTTCATGGTTGTGCGATGAAGCACGTCACCCTTTTCCTCCATTCGGTTTACTTCAACTACCAGGCTGTTGAGCTTCTTTGAATTCCTGAAAAGCTCAAATTCCCTGACTGCATCCAGCAAGGCCTTAGTAATGGATTTTGCAAGCTCCGACATATCCAATGCCGGTTTTTCCACCCTTTGAATTGAATACATGTCAAACAGGTTGGCCACATCTTCTATGGAGTCAGTAATGCTGTCGATATAGTTGCCTATTTCAATAAGGTCTTCCCGGTCAATAGGAGTAATAAATGCAGTATTCAGTGCACGTACCAGCTCATGCAGCAAATTGTCCGCTTCATGCTCAGTTGCGTGAATTTCCTCAGCCTTTCGTGCAATATCGGTGTAGTTGTGCATCATTTCATTCAGCTGAATTGCAGCACGGTGGGAGCATTCAGCCATTTTATACAGAATCTCAAAATAATTTGTTTCCTTGCGTTTTCCGAAATTCATATAAATTCACCTCAATCTAATTCCTTAATTCCAAGATATTTGCAGGGTATTTGTATCTTTAGAATATAGCCATAAAAAGCTTTGCCATCAAGTATCCTATAAGGCCGCATCCGGGAAATGTCAAAATCCAGGCATATACCATTTCCATAGCAATACCCCAGTTAACTGAGGAAGCTCTCCTGGAAGTTCCAACTCCCATTATGGCAGTTGTCTTGGTATGAGTGGTGGAAACCGGCAGACCGGTTAGTGAAGCCAGCAGCAGGCAAGCGCTTGCAGCTGCATCAGAAGCAAAGCCTTGATATTTATACATCTTAACCATATCCATGCCTACTGTCTTTATAATACGCCAGCCTCCTACCATGGTACCTACGCCCATTGTAAGCGAACACAGCACCATAACCCAAATCGGTATAATAAAAGTACCGTCAGCTGCTCTGTCAGCCATTCCATTAAGGTATAATGCCAGCATGAATACACCCATAAACTTCTGACCATCCTGAGCACCATGCAGGAATGCCATCCAGGCCGCAGCAGCTGCTTGTCCCTTGCTGAAAAAGGATTCAGCCTTTTGTCTGTTTAGCCAGCGAAAGAACGTCTCAATAAAACGTGCTATGCCGAATCCACTGCCAAAGCCCAATACTGAAGATACCACTAAGCCAATTAAAACCTTGGACCATTCCTTCATATTAACGGCTGAAAGGCCGCCCAAGGCCATTGCTGCTCCGGTAATGCCGGCAATCAGTGCGTGGCTTTCACTGGTAGGGATCCCAAAGTACCATGCTGCCACAGCCCATATTACGATGGCAAACATGGCCGCAGTTAAAGCAACGAGCGATTCATGGTTTGCACCCGATCCGAAATCCACCATCTTGGATATGGTATCCGCTACCTGAGTGGATATAAGGGTCATTAACAATACTCCTAAAAAATTAAATACTACTGCTACTATAATAGCAGACCGCGGGCGCAGTACCTTGGTTGCCACTGCACTTCCGATGGCATTAGGCGCATCGGTCCAGCCGTTAACAAAAACCACGCCTAAAACCAGCAAAACACTGAGGACAAACGCCAAACTCATTTATTCACCCCATTCGATATTTATCAATAAAGGTCAAATTTTGCCATACATATTATACACGATAGCATTCAGTATAGTCCACATATTTATAAGAAGTATACTTTTTGAATACACATATTATCTATAGACCCTTATCCTGTGTTTTTGCCTGGGATGCATTCCGGGCGGCTTAGAGTTATGAAACCGTTCTTTTTCAATGTATATAAAAATATAATCAGCCTTTCATACAAAGGAGCGGCTCTTTCGCCAAATTCGGCTTCCACCATAGTGCCGATATCCCGTATGGTACGGCTGCCGTCTATGGCCTGCCAGACAAAACTGCCCCGATCGTCAAGATGAATATGCATAACTTCAGGCGTTTTGTAAAATAACCGTACCATGCGGTCAATTAGTCCATCCCTGGGCACTATGATCTCTACACAGCCATTGTATATATTTTCACTAAATCTGCTTTGTTTCTTTTTCGGTATCAGAAGCAGCACCCGGTCATTCATGACCTGTGCCGTCCTTCCTGCCTCTTTTTATATAAAGACTGACCAAGCAAGGTAAATGCAAGCAGTATAAATACCACTAAACCTCCCAACTGTCCAATATCCAGACCGACACTGACATTAATTCCCCAAACTGCAAATAGAGCGAGCAATATACCAATCAGTCCTTCTCCTGCTATTAAACCCGATGAAAACAATACACCGGATTCTATGCGATAGTTCATCTCTTCATCTTCATTGGATTTTCTATATTTTCTATCCAATATACCGCGTATCAGGCCGCCTGCCATTACAGTGACGCTCAAGTGCAGCGGCAGATACAAGCCAATGGCAATGGGCAGCACAGGAAGCCCAAGCAGCTCAATAGCAATACCTATGCCAACGCCGGTAAATACGAGAGCCCAGGGCAGATTGCCGCCCATAACCCCTTCCACTACAAGCCGCATTAAGGTAGCCTGCGGGGCCGGCAGCTCACTTGAACCAAAACCCCATGCATTATTCAGTAGTGTCATTACCGCACCAATGGCCAGTGCAGACACTGCTGCTCCGATAATCTCACCGTATTGCTGCAGCTTTGGTGTTGCACCTACCAGAAAACCGGTCTTTAAGTCCTGAGAGATATCTCCTGCCATGGCAGTGACTATGCATATAACGGCTCCCACGCTTAAAGCACCGATCATTCCTGCCTGTCCGTCATTCCCGGCAGCCTTGAACAGTATTGCAGTGATGATAAGTGTTGCAATGGTCATGCCGGATACAGGGTTTGAGGAACTGCCTACCAAACCTACTATCCTTGATGATACCGTTGCAAAGAAAAAGCCAAATACAGCTATTAGAACAGCACCAAGAAATCCTACAGGTATGACAGGAAGTATGGCTATTGCCAGAATAATGGCTAAGCAGCTAAAAATCAAAACCGTCATGGACATGTCACGGTCAGTTCGAACCTGGTTATTTCCGCCTGCACCACTGACTGAGTAGCTGCCGATGGCATCCCTGAAAGTACGTATTATTAAAGGAATGGCCTTTATTAAACTGAATACTCCTCCAAAAGCCACTGCCCCTGCTCCGATATACCGGATATAGGAATCCCATATTCCCCAGTGATCCAGCTGGGAGATGGGCACATCAGCCGGGTAAAGCGTAACCTCTCCTACACCGCCAATATATGATATAAGGGGAATGATGGCAAACCATCCAAGTACCGCACCGGACAGCATGTATGCCGATATTTTCGGACCGATAATGTAACCCACTCCTAATAGTGCAGGCAGGATATCTGCACCTATGGCTGCACCTTTGAAGCCAGGAATTTTGGTTTCTACTTCACTTGGGAACAGCTTAAGCCCGTCACATAAAAACTTATATACCGCACCTGCTGCTACTCCAAGAAAGGTTGTCCTGGCCTTCTCTCCGCCCTGCTCACCTGCAAGCAGCACTTCAGCACATGCTGTACCCTCCGGATAGGGTAGTGTCTCATGCTCGTCCACAATCAGTGCCCTTCTTAATGGAGTCATAAACAATGTGCCCAGAATGCCTCCGAATAAGGAGATTAAAGTGATGGTTATAAGGTTAGGAGCGCCCATATTCCATTCAGCTGTCCATATATATAGTGCAGGCAATGTGAAAATAGCACCTGCCGCCAGGGACTCTCCTGAAGAACCGATAGTCTGTACTATATTATTTTCCAGTATGGAATCCCTTCTCATAATTCCGCGGATAATACCCATGGAAATGACTGCTGCCGGTATGGAAGCACTTATGGTCATACCTACCTTAAGGCCAAGGTATGCATTGGCAGCTCCAAAAACTATTGCCAGGATAATGCCTACGGTAAGAGAAGTTCCCGTCAGCTCGGGCAAAACCTTGTCAGCCGGGATGTATGGCTTAAATTCCTTATCTTTTGATTTTGTGTCAGACATAACAAACCTCGCTTCCCTTTAATTTCTTTTGTAGTTATCCTAACCATATATTATTTTTTCTATTAGAAAAAAGCGGGACATGGAGTGCAGCCAATCTCAAAAAATGGCTGATCCTGTCCCGCTTGCTTAAGTTCAATTTTACTTCTCTGCCCAGACCTTCGTTCAAGACCGGGAATAATTATTATCCCAGCTGGCTTGGATGTTTCCTGAAGAAATCCACCCGTGGCTCTAAATATTTAAGAGCATGTTCTTCGGGATTGGGCATAAAATCATAAACCGTTTCAAAGATTCGATTCCAATCCCAGAACTCTTTTCCAAAGCCCAGGTATTCGCATACCATCTCGGTACCTTCCGGTGCAATTGGGTGCATCAGTACAATGGAGGTTCGCAGCATGTGGAATGCATCCACCACTATCTGTTTCTGAAGCTCCATATTGCCTGTATCCTTGACTTCCTTCATTCCGCTTACCCAATATTTGTTGGCATTGCGGATATAAGTATCCATCAGGTTCATTATATTATGAAATTCATACTTGTACATGAGCCTTTCATACTCAAGCACGGTTTCCCTGGCTTCCTGCAATACCTGTTCACTAACTTTCCCTACCGGAACCTTCCCATCATAATACTGCTGAGCTGTATAGAAGCAGGAACGTGCCAAACGATTCAGCACATTGGTAAGCAGGCTGCCTTCCTTAAGAGCGGGATCTCCGTCCCTCTCATTTGCCTTGGGATTCAGCGGTTTAGGCTGGAAACTGACACTGCGCATTCCCAGTCCAAGACCAAGGAAATGTGCCCTCAGCTGTTCAGCCGTATAATAATCCAGCAGATCCAGTGCCATGGGAGGCTTTACTTTGCCGCTGCTGCTGGCTTTTTTATCCAGGAACAGAATATGACTGTTGGCAATCAGGCTGGGCAGCTGCAGCATACCCTCTTCGGGATGTATTGTGGGATTGCTGCCCTGAGTAGCCATAAACATTGCCATTTCCGCCAAACCATAAAAATAAATATTATCCTCACCTATAAACTGGTATACATGAGCATCCGGCGTACACCACCATTTTTTCCATGCATCCTCATCCTTGCCCTGCTGCTCCAGGTAAACCTTGGTAAAAGATATGGGAGCCCACAGGGATTCGGGCCATACCCAGAAGGTGAGGCCTTTGACTCCTTCCTTCTCAGGGGCCGGAACTCCCCATTCAACATTGCCGGTGAGCCGGAACGGAACCAGGGTTTTTCCCGTCCGATAGCGGATGTTGTTCTCAGTCAGCAATGTACATGCTTTCTCCCTGTCATTCAGGCTATTAAAAACCATGACAAAGGAGGTTTTATTTTCCTCTTCTTCTATACTGAACTCAGGCAGGCTGCCCTGTATACGTTCTACTTCCTCCTGAAATTCTTTCTTTACATATATAACAGGGGGCTTCAAAAACTCCTGAAGAATATTTGTGAGCATTGGACGGGTATTAGGGATTTGCTTAAGATAGTCAACCCACTCCTGCAGCAGATCACGGAAAGCTTCCAGATTGAAATACCAATTGGTAACATCACGAAGTACAGGCTTCTTTCCGGTCAGGGTACTGCGGGGATTAATCAATTCCGAAGGCATATATTGATGGCCAAGGGAACATTCATCAGCATATCCCTTGTCCGAACGGCAGCCTTCAATCGGGCACTGGCCCTCTACCTGGCGCCCGTTCAGAAAGATATCAAGCTCAGGATCATAAAACTGGGAAGTAGTTATCTTGCTGAGATAGCCGTTATCGTACAGCAGGTTGAAGATCTCTTCCGATACCTGCCGGTGTACTTCTTTGGCGCGTCCCAGTCCGGACGCGGAAAACAGGTTCAGGCTTATATTGTATTTTTGCAGAGCTTCTTTCTGCAGCCGATGATTGCGTTCAACAAATTCTTCAATACTGCAGTCTATTACACCTTTCTCCACCAGTTGCCGATAGCTTTCGGAAATGGGGGAACCATAGCAATCGGTGCCGGATATAAAAATTACATTTTCTTCACCGATTCTGTCTCTTAGAAACCTTGCAAAAGCATCTGCATGTACAAAAACACCGCCTATGTGACCAAAATGAAGCTCCTTATTGCCATAGGGCATTCCGCCCGTAATTATGGCCCGCTTTGGAAACCGCGGTCTGCTGCAGTCTTTATCTAAAGTCATATGTATTATCTCTCCTTCAGGATTAGAAGCTGTTTGAAAGATCTTCATTAAGCGGTATATTATCATAATTGGCTTGATTTGTAAATAATATACTCCTTGAAACAACTGCTTACAGATGACATTTCAATAAACATTCATTTTTTGCAATTTATCTGCAAAAAGTGATATAATACCCTTTGGTGCATACAATAAAATAACAGGAGTGGTGTTAATGTTTGGTATGTTTGGTATATCGGAAGAGAAAATAGCAAAATGGGGAGAAAAGGGGAAAGGCGCTAAATTAATAAAGGCTGCCATGTCAAGAAAGCCCAATATACGCCTGGCTGCTGTTAAAGCCATGGGCAATGTGGATGATGAACAGGTTTTCAACCTTTTAATAACCTGCCTGCGTGACAGAAGCCCGGAAATAAAAATAGCTGCTATGGAATCATTGAAGAAGCTGAACAGCAAAAACGCAGTGGAACATGTTAAGAGCCTGGTTAATGACACTAACTCTCAGGTAGCTGATAAAGCAAGAGAAGTCATAAAGTACCTGAACCTGCAATAAAGGCTTGCAATAAACTGAACACGGTCAACTGCAAAAAGGAAAAAAGCAGAAAGCAGACTATACTAATGTATGTCTTCTTTCTGCTTTTCTATTTACTTTTAATTATATTCTCAACCAAAGAAATTAATATATCCCTGGATAAGCACTATCACGATGATTACAGGCAATACCCAGGTTAGATATCCCCTAAGCACACGGGGCATTTTCATTCCTTCTCCTGTGTTCACTTCATCCAAATATTTTTCGAATCCCCAGCCATATCGGGAAACACAGAACAGCAGGTAGACCAGTGAACCTATGGGAAGCAGATTGTAACTGAGTATAAAGTCCTCAAGATCCAATATCATAGTGCCTTCTCCCAAAGGCTGAATCCAGCTGAGAACATTGAAGCCCAAAATGCAGGGAATTGAAAGTATAATAATCAAAAAAGTATTAACCAGGGATGCTTTCTTCCTGCTCCAGCCCCATAGATCCATTCCAAATGAAATCAGGTTTTCAAATACTGCAATTACCGTTGAATATGCTGCAAATATCATGAACAAGAAGAACAAAGTACCCCATATCCTGCCGCCAATCATTGAATTAAATATATTGGGCAGGGTTACAAATACCAGGCCTGGGCCCTGCCCAGGGTCAACACTAAAGGCAAAGCATGCCGGGAATATAATTAAGCCTGCTATAATCGAAATTGAAGTGTCCAGTACCGCTATATTTATTGATTCACCCAGCAGGCGGCGTTCTTTTCCAAGGTAACTTCCGAATATCGCCATAGAACCAATCCCTAAGCTCAAGGTGAAAAATGCCTGGCTCATGGCAGCGTATATTGTCTCCCAAATACCATGCTCCTTCATACGTATAAAGTCAGGCACCAAATAGAACCTCAGGCCTTCACCGGCGTTCGGAAGGGTCATGGATTTAACAGCAAGAATTATAATAAGGGCCAGCAGGCCTACCATTAAGACCTTAGTGACCCGCTCTACACCTTCCTGCAGTCCCAATGAACATATGCCAAAGCAAACTACCGTTGTGATAACAAGCCAGATGATCATCTCAACAGGGTTTGCTATAAGACTGTCAAATACCTGACCTACCTGCTGAGTATCCAGCCCTTCAAACTGTCCAACCAGAAACTTATAGAAATAAGCCAGCATCCAGCCTGCTATGGCTGTGTAGAACATCATGAGAATGTAGTTTCCAGCGATACCGGCATAACCCATCCAGTGCCATTTCTGCCCCTTCTTCTCAAGAACATTGAAAGAAGCTGCAATGCTTTTCTGGCTGGCACGCCCTACTGCTAATTCCATAGTAATAATAGGCAATCCCAGCAAGAAAATAAATACTAAATAAGTACAAAAATACCTCCGCCGTACTGCCCTGTGATGTATGGAAAACGCCAGACATCACCTAACCCGATTGAGCAACCCGCAGAAATCAAGATGAAACCTAAGCGGGAAGCAAATTTTTCTCTCTCCTTCATTTTTTACCTCCTTGCTACAGTATAAGATTTCCCCATTGAAAAGAATATGTTGTTTGAGCTGTTCTATTATGAAAATAAATTTATGTGAAATATTATGCATTAGATTATAATATAACTTTCGTAATATAACAACAACTATTTGAAAATTCTATATGATTATGTGAAAAGCAAAAAAAGCTTCAAATCCGGTGTTCATGCCGGATCAGAAGCTTTTTTTTTTTGCACAAAACTGCTTCAAGGCCAGTATATAACTTGGCATTTATTCAGAAACAGCTGCCTTTAAGCAAATGTAAAGAAAAATTTTCTTAGTATTCAAAGCTCACATCAACAGATGCCCTGATCTCCAATCGGCCTGCATTTATAGGGGTTGATTCAGCCGTATCCGCCCTAAGCTTTTCATTATCATACACTATTGGATAATAACCCTGCGGCCTTTCAGTTATTGAAACAGGGGTTAGTTCTTTAATTCCAAAATATCCTGTCATAACCTTTGCTTTATCTTCCGCATTTTTTACTGCTATTCTAAGTGCTTCTTCATAAAATTTGCTCGTGTCCTCAACTGTAAACTGTATTCCATTTACGATATTGGCGCCTTTTGCGGCAACAGCATCCAAAATTTTGCCTGCATCATCTAAATTTCTTATCTTTACTCTTACGGTATTAATTACCTTGTAGCCTGCCAAAACATTTTTATCATTTCTCCATTGGTAATCAGGATAAACATTATAATTAACTGTCTGGATGTCCTGCGCCGGTATTCCGAATCTGCTCAGCTCTGCCATAATATCATTCATTCTTTTCTTGTTGTCTGACTGTGCTGCACTCATTTCCTTGTCTGAAGTCTCAACACCTATGTTTATATAAGCTATATCGGGCGTAACAAGTACAATACCTTCACCCTGAGCGGATACTGTTTTTCTGCTGCTGTCTTCATTTGGTGCCGCTTTTGCTCTTTCTGTTCCGCTCATCAGGCATCCTGATAGAAAACCTAAAGACAGAGAAAGAACCACTGCTAATACAATCAGGGCCTTTTTTTGAATAATCACAGACATTCCTCCCTTCAAGCCTTATTATATCTAATTAGACGATGCTAAATGATAAAAGTTACTGATATTATGAGACATTAGTGCTGCAAACTTTGCAAAATATTAAAAAGTATGAGCAACATTGTAATTCCTGCCAAAATATCTTATAATCAAACCAGGCATGGTTTAGGTTTTTATGGTAACGCCTGTGTTGAAATAATGCTGTTTCTTTAGATTGCTCGATGAATATAAAAATCAGCCGGAGGTATTAAAATATGAAAAAAGCTGAACTGCTGAATCTCAGAAAATATGCAGGTGATCTTTCAGGCTTGTACGGTATGCAGGATATTACCTACAACGAAGGCAAAGCCAAGGGCATGCGTGCTATACAGCTGAAGAATGGCCTCGGACTTGAGGCAACATTGCTGCCTGACCGCTGCCTTGATATCTCTTATTTATCTTATAAGGGAATAAATATGGGACTGGTAACCAAAGCCGGCTTAAGTTCACCTTTATTTTATGCAGAAGACGGTACACGAGGCTTTCTCAGGCAGTTTAACGGAGGCCTGCTTACAACCTGCGGCATTACATACTCCGGAGCACCCTGCGAGATTGACAACAGAAAATACGGACTGCACGGCAATATAGGAAATACTCCATGTACAAATATAAATAAGGAAGAGCTTTACAAGGATGATGCAATACTATTGCAGGTAAGCGGTGAAGTTAAGGAAGCATGTGTATTTGATGAATATGTAGTAATGCACAGAAAGGTTATTATGGAAACTGAAACCAACACCCTGCATATATCAGATACTATTGAAAACCGTGACTTTGCTCCTGTGCCTCTGATGAATCTGTACCACATTAATTTTGGTTATCCTTTGCTTGACGCAGGCTGCAGAGTTTATTTCAGCACCGAGAAAGTAACAGCAAGAGATAAAGCTGCTTATCAAGGCTTGTCCAGGTACAGCTTTATCGAGGAACCCGAGATTGGAAGAGAAGAACAATGCTATATTCATACAGGCGGAGCTGGACAGCAGTTTGGTCTGCTGCATAACGTTAAGCTTGGCATTGCGGCTGTCGTTCACTTTAATATTGACGATTTACCTTATTTTTGCCAATGGAAATGCATGAAAGCCGGTGATTATGCATTAGGCCTTGAGCCATCGGTCTGTGGATTCTGGGGGCTGAAATATGCTAAAGAAAACAATATTATCAAGTATCTTGATGCCGGAGAAACAAAATCCTTCCATATCAGCATTGAAATACTGGACAATCCGGAGAAAATAGCATCATATATTTCTATGTGCAAGGAAAGGCATGCTGCAGAGTAACAGGCTCGATCGAAGATGCATTATTTATGCCCAATGCAGTCTCCCGATCATAATTAAAAAAATGTTGTTTTTATTAATTGTTACTCTGAGTTATAATAAAAGGTGCAGACTAATTAGTTCTCATTGAAAAAGTCTTAAAACTTTTTCATAAAATTTACCAAACCAAAAGGAAATCCCGTTTGAATGTCGAATTAGTAAATAACCACAAATACAAACTCAACACCCAACGGGATT
>DUSN01000091.1 GCA_012842605.1 Clostridiales bacterium | reverse complement strand
TGCCTCCAGCTTCCTTCAGATTCCTCGTCACCGAGGACACCCTTGCTCTTGGCTATGTACTTGGCACTATCAACCCGTACTCGGGACTTTCACCCGTTAGATTGCGCCCATGCTGGGCGCACAAAAGGAAGCTGCCCCAATAAAGGGCAGCTATAAATATTAACTCTGATTCCGGAAAATCATTTCTTTCATAGCAGTCCTCCCAAACCAAAGAGGTCTTCAGGATTATTATACAGCCAGTCTGCTGAAATTGACTTTGCACTGTCCATATCAATCCAGCCCATATCTATCATATCGGACAGAGCATAAGCAATATTATCCTTAGCCAGTTCAATATATCCGATAGTCATCTCCAGGGTTCCGGTATCGCCGCCAAAACCCAGTATCTTTGCATGGGGAACCGTGAACAGAGCTCTTTTGAAAAATTCAATAGAATATAAAGGATCTATGGCATTTGCCCAGCACATATTCAGGTATACATTGGGATAATTTTTCCCTAAGAACAGGAATTCACCCATAAAGGGCCATCCGCCATGGAACAGATCAAATTTTACATTTTGATGAAGCTCCAATGCATTAGTAAAGTTAGCGGGATTTGTTTTAGCTATTTCATTTCTTAACCCAGCCATATGTCCTGTGTGGATCTGAACCGGCAGTCTATATTTATCAGCCAGATGCATAAACTGGTGGAATAAAAAGTCTTCCAGCGGACGCACCTCTTCTGTTCCAAAATTATCCCTTGGATTGGATATGATCTTATTAAATATCTTCTCTGCTGTACCTCGATCTGTGTATTCATATGTAATTCTTCTTGTATATGCCGATTGATCTTTCATACCGACTATGCCAAACTCAATAGATTTCACTAAATACTTTTCAAAAGCCTCCAGATAATCATCCAGTGTGACTATATTTCTTCCAAGAATTGCTTGCAGCTGCGGTTTTCGAATGCTGCTCATATTGTTAATTTCATGATATGAAGGCAAATCAAGGACAAATAAACATACCTGCCTGTTGAATCGGGCTCCGTTCAGTATGTGCAGAAGTTCAATATTTACTATCATTTTTTTAATATTGTATTTTTCAAGCAATTTGTCATAAAAGTCCTGGTTCCGGCTGGAACGCATCTTTTCCTGTGTCTCCAGCAGGCTGTTTTTACTGATATCAGCAAGGCCCCAGCATTCCCTCATACCATCAAAAAGTGCTTTCGCATAGGCAGTATAACATGTACGTTTATGGAACTTCAGCCAGACTTCGTACCGATCGTCAAAACTATTGCTGCTATCCCTAAGAAATTGCACTATGTCCTGCTTTGACGCAATATCCGTACTTCCGGCTTTGCCGGCATAATCGATAGATGCGCTGTATAAATCAGACGGATAGTAAAAGCAAGATGCCAAAAAGCTAAGTATATCCAATTCCTGATTATTGCTGCATAATGCTATCTGATGTTCATGAGTATCTATGACAGGCAGTTCATTTAAGTATGCTCGAAGTTCTTCGTAAATCTTTCCTTGTTTTTTAATCATTTTACCTTCCCTCCATTTACTCATGAAAGTAATTTAACAGAATAGACTAAAACCGGCTGTTTTGTAGATTGAAATTGGTGCTCTGATTAAGCAAATCTTACCATATTGCTTTATATGTATCAACATATATAATTATGCCACCTTAGAAAAGATGCTCCGACATTTAACCGGAGCATTTCATGTTCTATAAATTTTCTTTGGTTTTATTCTAAATTGATATACTGGTTATTACTAATTAGATTATGTCGAGCAAGATTTTTAGATTACAGCAGCGGCTGAAGACGGCGGTATTGTTATCCAGGTATCAAATGGAGTCAGGTCATCATCGTCCACAAGACGGTATTGGGTCAGTTTTTCGCCGGAATCCAGCTGCGGCTTTACTTTTATAGCCTTTGTTTCGTCATAATTGCAAATAATCATGCCATGCTTGCCATTGGTCGACCTATATACAGCATAGTATTCGTGATCACCGCCTTCAGAATCTTTAACACATCCGCCCAATTTATCCATGAATTCACCATACCAGAAATATTCAGACAGATCTGTTCTTAGCTTATCCATCTTATTGCCGTAGGCAACTGTCTCTGGAAAATCTGAAGGCATTCCTTTGAAGTTGAAAGGTTCGTAGCTCATAATGTAGCGGTTAAGCAGGCACTGGTTGATCATTCCGCGGTCATTAAACCCTATAACTGCAGACATAATCAGACCACTTGGACGCATAAACCTGGATGTAGGCTTATGATCCCTGCCCCATGTCCTGACGTAGGACAGATCATAATAATTATGCTGGAAGTCATATACTGCCTCGCCGGCAATCAGGAATTCCCTGTCCTTTACAATTTCTCTGAAACCTTTTATAAGCTCTTCGTCCCAGCTGTAGGTTGGCGCACCATACCTGTGGCCATGGCTTGTATCAAAGCAGCATAAGGTAGGTGAATGATGCAGGCATTCATCAAATAAGATGCCGTCTGCTCCCAGATCAACACATTTGCGGAATTCCCGGTTGCATATTTCCCTGTATTTCTCACTGCCGAAGCACATGGGAATCAGCCTTCTCGTGTTAACATTAGTCAACTGGGACAAGGTCATGTATTGATAGCCTTTATATACATAGTAATTGTTGTACGGGTCTTTTATGGCAAGTTCTTTATAAACGTCCTCAAAGTCGTCATTGGACTGATCCGCCCATGTATATTTATTAAAGAGTATAACTTTTACTCCCATACTTTGTATCTTGCTTATTGCTTCCTTGAGCTCATCAAAGGTTCCCAAACGCGGGTCAGGAGTATGAGAAGGATTACCCCTGTCCTGTCCCCCGTCATTCCAGCCAACCAGCTGAATGGCTTTAATGCCGTATTTTTTGCATTCCTCACCTACTTTGGGCAGGTCCTTAAATTTAATCCTCAATTCATCCTCAGGTGAGTTAATATGTATCTGCAGCCAGGAGTGAGGCTCCCTTGCCCATGAAGGTATATTTTCCGGCAGCTTGTTCCATGCCTTGCTGTCTTTTGTATAGCAGGATGCGCCTGCATTCCAGTTGCCCTTGTAAGCCTGGATGCTGAATGGCAGCAAATCAAACTCACTACGCGGTGCCACGAAGGGAAGATGTCCTACCGCAAACCTTATGAAAACGTCCTTGTCACCAAACCTATCTTCATCAAAAACCCTGAATTCATTGGAGTTCCTCCAGCCGGGATGGCATTCGGCATGCCAGGTTACAGCCTCAATTCTTCGCTCCGCAACCCCTATATAAAGACCGTTGCCATTCTCATCTGATGCAAGACCGAACGGATACATTGGAGGGTTAATATGATCTTCTACATTAAGTGTGGGATAGTCTACGCTGTGGGTGCCGACCGGGTTTCTGAAAATGGGATACATTTCATATTTTTTCATGCCGCAATAAGCACCGTGCTGAAAGCTGAATTCCTTGCACCCTGCAGGACGATGCAGATCACCGAAATATGGATAATACACATTTTCAACATACAGATCGGAGTTGTTTTTGATGTTCATTCTAAAGACTGCCTTGTCGCCTACAATCTCGCAGACTGTTGTAACCTTAATATCATGCTCTCCGCCAAACTCAGATGTTATCCGGTCCCATACAAAGGTGACCGATTTATCCGACACCTTGCATTCCGGACTTTTTGCCTGCAGATGTCCCCAGGCATTATTGTTCCTGCGTCCTTCCAGCGGCAGCATAATCCTCCAGGAAAGTGCTAAATGTGGACGATTCAATATGTGCCAGTCGGACACCTTGGAATAGATTCCTTCCAGTGACCCTGTAAGTCTGTTGAAGGACAAAGACAGGTTACTTGTTTCCAGTTTAACAGTGCTACTCATCTTTTAACTCCCTTTCCTTGCTTGATATACTCTATATTTTTACATTTTTACTGCACCTGCGGTTATACCGGTAATAAACAGGTTCTGAAACAGCAAATATACCAATATTACCGGAACACTCACCATACACAAGGCAGCAAACAAGTAATTGTATTCCACCTGACCCCAGAGTTTGGTAAAGTTAGCCAACCCCAGTGTAACCGTCCGTACTTCAGGAGTTTGCAAATAGATTAACGGGGTAAAATAATCATTCCAGATATTCATAAACTGGAATATAATAACCGTGGCTAATCCGGGAGCAGATAAGGGCAGATAAATACTGTATATAATTCTCAGCCGTTTAGCGCCATCCAGGAATGCTGACTCATCCAATTCCCTGGGTATGGTCTCCAAGAAAGATGTTAAAAGAAAAACTGAGATAGGTATACCGCCGTTAATGTAAAGAAGTATTACACTTGAAAGCTTGTTAATCAGTCCAAGCTTCTTTATAATCTGATACTGTGGGATCATGGTTACCTGACCAAGAGGGACAAGCATCAATGCCACAAACATTGTCATTAAAATATTCCTGCCACGGAAGTTGATGCGGGCTAAAGCATAGGATGTTAAATAAGACAGCAGTACAATGAAGAATAGAGAAATAACTGTTATAATAAGGCTATTGAAGCCATTTTGGTATAGCCGAGCAGTCTGCCAGGCAAATACATAGTTTTTAACTTGTATACCGCCAACAGGAATTAGAGAATACATGTCAGACTTAATAGCTTCATCACTTTTTAGTGATGACAGGATCATCCATACTAATGGATATAGTATGATGATGGTACCAAGTATCAGTAGGGTAAATTGTATTGAAGTAAACAATTTACTTCTTTTAACCCAGTACTTTTTCTTTCTCATATGATCAACCACTACTTTCCTCCATTTTTATGTACAATAGCTGATCTGCCTTTCGGTATAAATCAGTATACTTACTTCTATTTATTATCTCGTGCACGGTTCATCAAATATATCATAACTCCTGTTATAATCAGCACTATGAAGAATATGAAAATATTAATAGCCGTTGCATAACCAAACTGATTTCTTGCTCCAAATGATGTCTCGTACACGTATAAGGCTATTGTTTTAGTAGAATTATAGGGTCCCCCCAATGTCATGGTGAAAATCAGGTCAAATACCGATAAGGCTCCGGTTAAACAGAATATCATATTGGTCAGTATGATACCGTACATCTGCGGTATGGTTACATGCCTAACCTTCTGCCACTCATTGGCTCCGTCAACAGTAGCGGCTTCATATATCTCTGTTGGTATGGTCTGCAAACCGGCCAAAAACAGGACAACGTGATAACCTGTCCAACGCCAGATATCTACTATAATTATGCACCACATTGCTAACGATGGATCTCCCAGCCATGTTATAGGATTACCAGGTGCAGATAGACCAAGTTTAAACAGTATTGAGTTAATTAAACCATAATTAGGATTAAAAATATATTTCCATAGCAGTCCTATAGCAACAAATGACATTATTACCGGCATGAAAAAAATGGCACGGAAAAAGGTCACTCCACGGAATTTTTGGTTTAGAAAAAAAGCAATTATAAAACCCAGTATAACCTTGGCAGATACCGTAAATACCATAAATTGAAGGTTTTTGCTTAACGAGTTCCAAACATCTTTATCATTTATAAGCTTTTTAAAATTGTTAATTCCAATGAATACCGGGTCATTAAAACCATCCCACTTGGTCAATGAGATAATAAAAGCATTTAAAAATGGGTATACGGTGAATATGACGAAAAAAATAAGTGTAGGCAATACCAGAGTATAAGCTATCACATTGTCCTGCAGGGATTTTTTATAATGCTGCTTAGTATCTGTTCCAAGTCTTAACATCGAACCCCCCCTGAATAGCCCTCAACTGCAGGGGAATTTGATTCCCCTGCAATTTGAGCTTATTTGAATTAATCAGCAGACACCGCATGGAAATCATAGCCTTCAGCATACAATTCATCCAATACTGATTGAATATATGCCATAGCTTCTTCTGCTGAGGTCTGTCCACCAACAACCATTTGGATCTGCTCCTGGAATGCTTTGGTTACTTCAGGCGGCCAGTACCAATCAAGCCAGGTGTCTGTTACAGGTGTTGATTTTTCAGCATACTTTTGGAATACGGGATCCATTAAGACTTCTTCCGGTACCTTTGCATTTTTATTAGCTAAAGCTCTAGGGGCACTTTTTTCTTCTCTATAATCGCCCCAATACCAGTATTCAATTATTTCATCTGAACTAAGATAATCGATTAACTTGAGTGCTAAATCTGTGTTTTCAGGTTTGATCTTAGAATATAACGTCAGTGCATGACTCCCAACAGAACCGGTATTTCGAACCTGTGCACCATCTACAAATTGCAGGTCTACTGTTATATCCAGCTTTTCTTCATCCATACCACCCGACCGGAAGCCTTCCAATTGCCAGCTGCCTGCATAAGTCATAGCAGTTTGTTCTTTAATAAACACCTGCTCACCTGCAATACGGTCAGCTGCATTTACACCAGGCTGGAAGTATCCTTCAGTGCCTAGTTTTTCTAGAATTTTCATAGCTTCTAAGCTGTCTGCATCAGTAAACTTTGCTTTGCCTTCCAGGATCTCAATAGTACGCTCTACAGGTTTACCGCCTGAAGTTTGAGCAAACAGCATAAAGTACCATGAGGGCCACATATAGATTGTTCCCCCGCAATGAGCAAACATTGCTATGCCGTGTTCAGCAAACTTTTCCTTAGCTTCAGCCAATTCCTGCATATTCGTTGGTACTTTAACATCATACTTCTTAAATAGAGAAGGGTTATAATACATTACCATACCACCGGCATCACCCGTAGGTACACCATAAATTTCATCACCAAATGTGTATTGTTTAATTGAAGCTTCATGGAACCGGTCCCAATATGTCACTTTATCTGTCAGAGGCTGAATTAAACCTTTAGTAGCAAATGCACGTGCGTCCTGGCCATTGATATCCATTACATCAATTTGCTGACCTCCATTGATTGCTACCATTACTACCTGTACAAATTCTTCTGAAGTGGTGCATACACCTGTTATTTTAACATTGTTTGCTTTTTCAAATTCCTTTACTATCTCAGTTACCTCATTTTCCAGCTTTCCTGCTGAATAATAAACAAGTTCAGTTGGTCCTTTCTGAGTTGGAGTTTTTTCACCTGGGTCTTCCGATTTAGAAGGTTGCTGTGTTCCACCGGATGGCTGTGAAGGTCCGCTGCAGGCTGTAAGCAAAGCCATTACCAGAAGAAGAATTAAAGTACGCAATAAAATAATGTTCTTTTTCATAGTTTTCCCTCCATTTATTAATTATTGTTATTTAATACTGAATAGTAAGTCCTATTCAGCTATAACGCCAGGTGTATCAGGATGACAAGCGGGGAAATGTTTAAGAATTACAATAGGCTCGGTCTTGGATGGATTGGTGATGACAACGCCTTGTTCTGCTGCCTGAATACCTACAAAGTATTCATCCTGGCTGATCTGTCCAAACCTCAGCATGGTTGGGGTTTCCGCTTTGTAACTGCCAAAGTCGCCGTGACCTTGAATAAAGATACAGCCATATGCCACCTTTTCTTTGTCAACATAGGTTTTGCCCGGGAATACTGTCAGCTCTTTGGCAGCTATATAATCATTGCCATAGCTAATCCATTTCTCGACATGGTTATCATCCTGTGAAGCTATAATCGGCGCTCTGAAAAACTTGCTGTAATAATCGGGCATAATATTAAGCTCCCAATCCATCAGTTCCATAATATAGTCCAAATCACGCTGCTTATCCTCAGGGCAGTTTTCACTTAAGAAACTGTATGGATATACCTCGCTTGCAGTGATATTTTCGTACACTGAGTTTACATCTGAATTCCACTGGGGCTCATAGGTAAGAACAGAACCGGGAGCATGCAGTACTCCTGGGGGTGTATACCACCCTGTACCCAGCTGTATTCTATAGGCTTTGGATATTTCAGTTATACGATTATCAGCTTCCTCATACATTTCAAGGCGTCTTCTGACTTCTGCCTTATCCACTGTAGGTATGAAGCCAAAGTATGTATGAGGGAAGTTCCCCAGATGTGCATTGTATTGAAGAGGGAAGTAATAAGCTTCAGGCTTGCCTAATTTGCCTACCCTTGCTGCATCTTCAAATTTAAGGTGCAAATGGAAAAACAAAGGCTCTTCATAATCAAAAAACTTTGAGTACATAGGCCAGGTCCCGTATTTTTTCATGATTATGCTGCCCAGCAGCTTTTCGCCCAAGGTCTCCACAAAATCCCTGAACAAAACTTTTTCATCAGGGCGGTCACCGGTCAGTACATAGCTCATACCCTCGTCCGGTGCGGCATCTTCCCCATTCATAGCAGGGATAATTGAAGAGAACCAGCGTTCCTTGATTGCTCCCCTTGCAGTACCATAGGCATAATAATCATCGGGATGCAGCCTAAGCCTTCTTCCGGCTTTGGAAAACCGGCGCGGGATAAAGATAGGAATAAATCTTAATATCCCATTGTTCTTTTGATATACCTCATTAATCAATGCATTTGTTGTCATAGCGTTACCCCTTTCTTTAACAAAATCCAAATACAGCATTAGTTACAGCTGTGATAAGCTTTTTTTATCTTGCTTACTATAAAATCCTTTGCCTCGAGTATAGTCATTTCCGTATCCCGGGGACTGCTTCCCTTAACGTTCCACATTTCGATCAGGAAGGGACCATGATAGTCAAGACATTTAAGGGTTTTAAAACATAAATCAAAGTCAACGGTTCCCCTGCCGAACGGTACATCGCGGAATTGACCGGGAAACCCCGGGGAAACGGGAAGGGTTTCCTTGACATGTATGCCAACTATTCGATCAATGCCTAAGGCCAGTTCATGCTCAACATCATTGCCCCATGCTGTCAGGTTGCCTAAATCAGGATATACTGCCAGCCAGGGAGACGGAATTTTATTATAAACTTCCATAAAACGGGTAATGGAATTTATAAATGATGTATCCATTATTTCAACTGCAAGAATGATTTGTTTTCTTGCTGCTATTTTTAACGCTTCCCGCAATCCTTCCATAAAATAAGCTCTTGTGTCCGGACCGCTTGCTTCATAATATATGTCATAGCCGGCAAGCTGAATAACCCTGATTCCGATATCGCAAGCCAGAGAAATTGCACGATCCATTATTTCCAGGGCCTTGCTGCGAACAGCCGGATCCCGGCTTCCAAACGGGTATTTTCTATGGGCGGACAGGCACATGGTAGGTATTTGAATTCCGGAAGCCCAGATCGCATTCCTGATTTCTTCAGTCTGCCCGGAATTGTAGTATAGCCTTTCTAAACGATCATCGGATTCATCAATGGATAATTCCATGAAATCAAATCCCAGGCGGGCTGTGCATTCCAGTTTTTCATTGATATCATACGACTCGGGCAGAGCTTTCTCATAAATGCCAATTAAATTATCCATGCATTCATCACTTTCCTTAGATCTGATGAGAATTGCAGTTACACCTGCACGCGTGATCTTACTTTGAGTATGTTTTCTGCAGATAGTTTATTGCAGCTTCCAGATTAATTCCGCTTTCCCATGGTCTGCATCGTGTGCCTTTAGGCTTGTCATTTTCATAATACTCCACCCATGCTCCGGCTGCATCGATTACTGAGAACATCCTGCGGTAAATCTCTTCAGCCAGCGGGTGCTTTATTTCAGTTAAGCTATATAGCAGCAAACCGTAATCATATCCGACAGTTATACTTCCGTCAGGCCTTGAAGGCAGTTTTCCTGTATCCTTATAAAGCTTTATAACAGGTCTGAGCATTTCTGCAATTTCTTGATTTGTAAAAAGCGAAGACTTGATATACAAAGGCATAAGAGCTGCTGAATGAATATGATAAGCTATATCCTCCGCCGGGCCGATATTGCTGTTACTTATGCAATTTGGACATAAATATCTGCCATGCTTGTTTTTCTCCGTCCAGCCAAAGCTATATATTCTATTGGCATTAGACGATTGAAAACAGCCTTCGCATACCCCGTGCCTGAACAGCGGTATTGCAGCAAATTTCTTTCGTTCAGGATTGTTGGCAATCAGTGAACCTTCCCTAAGGAAGTTATGTTTGTATTTATTCTCTGCCTCTTCCAACACCTTTCTTCTTAATTCGATCTTCTCTCCGACGGAAAGCCAGTTGATTTCCAGCCAGTTTAAAAGCCGCCTGCCTCCTTCAATGAACAGCATTGTTGCCTCAGCAGAGCCGTCATTTAAAGCAGACCTCGGCAGAATGCTGCCGGCAACATAAGTCTCGTCTCCGTTGAATGGCAGCATTCCGGAAACTAAATGTTTTTTCTGTGCATCAAATGCCCATTCTAACATTGGAAGAGTCTCAATCAGTATATCCCTGTCGCCTGTTGCCTCAAGATAGTCAAAAGATTGGAGTATCAAATATCCGGTTATCTCTACTTCATCATTTTCATGCTCATGAAACAATCCGGGTACGCCAATGCCCTGTGCATTGCATATCCTGCCAAATTTTTTCCATATGTTCCAATAAAACAGCAGGATACGCTTTGCCTCCTCGTAATACCCGAGCTTGAGCAAACACCTGAAAACGCCGTATTGATCACGCACATACGCAAGATGATAATTGTGCCCGGCCAGGACCCCGCCTTCCTGACCCTGCTGGGCTTTAATCAGGACAGAAACAGAATCAAGTGCATTCAAAAACTCTGACCGCAAGGGCGCATCCTCACGCAAAGAAGATGCAATATTATGTTTCCGCCCGGAAAAAACCTTCCAATTCAAATTTGTCCGATCAAACAAATCACGGTATCCGGTTTTACATACCTCTTCTGAAAACAGGCGGCATTCACGGTAGTCTTCTCCGCCTATCACATAAAGCTCATGTTTACCTTGCCCAACTGTGACGGCTATACTTTTGTCTCTGATTTTTACAGATATATCGCCTTTAAATAACAGCTGTAAGAATATTTTTCGTGGCATAGGATAATCGTTATATATATACCTGCCGGCGGGAAAGCCGATCAGAAGTCCGGCAGTAAAGCCAATTTCGGTATAATGTTCGCTGTTGTCTGTAATATAAAAATCCTCAATCAGATTAATACATAGTTTCATAGGAACAGACGTGTCCATACTTCTGACAAAGCAAGGCAATAATGCATCCACAAAATCAGTAATTTCATTTGTCGCTCCATCATCAGCGGCCATAACATGTTTATAAATAGCTGTACCGGGCATGCGGTGGGTTTCTGCTGTCAAAGATTCGTCTTCAAGAAGGATATTCAGAACCGAAGGCGAACTATAGGCAGGACCAAAGAGCTGTATTACATCCGGCCCCTGTTCGTAAACGCACATCAACCCATTACCTATACAATGCACAGCCCCGTCATCATTCTTCCTTCCCTGCCAGCGCCTCATTTTATAACCTCTCTCGTTTAAATCATGCATTTTATAGTTACATACTCCAGCCGTTTTAGAGACGGGTTACTTCTTGTTTCTATAGGTTTAGCAAGTGTTCATAATACTAAACTCATAAGGGGTCCAATTATATGCTGTATGTTAAACTGGCTATCAAAATTACAAATCCCATAAAGGATCCAGCAATTGTACAATTTGTTTGTATTTTAGATATTTTGCCTTGTATGCATTGTGAGTTTCCATGTTTGGTTCAATCAATAAAGGCGCATGTGTCATGTTTTCAATTGCTGCATTTATGTTTTCATACAACCCGCAGGCAACAGCCGCATTTACTGCACAACCCAGGGTGCCCAGTTCATTAATGCGCACGACTTCTGTAGGCAGGCCGATTACATCAGCAAACATTTGAACCCAAACTGCTGAATTAGCCGCCCCTCCTGCCAGTCGCATGGATTTTGGCTTATCTCTGCTGGACAGAAGTCTTTCTATATGGAAGTAATGATTGAAAACAATGCCTTCGAAAATTGCTCTAAGCATGTGCGCTTTGGTATGCTTTGAGCTTAAACCAATGAAAGCACCTCTTGCTGAAGGATTTATGCTGTTGCCATATATGTGAGGCAGGAAAAATAAGTCGCAATCATCTGAAGAAATGGAGTTGACCAGACTGTCAACATACTTATATATGGATTTGCCCTTAATGCTGTAATCAGTATCCAGAATGTTCTTCACAAACCATTCCAAATTGCCGGCGGATGTAGGACTTGATTCTTCAATAAGATAATAATCAGGCAGGCAATAAATTGAATTCATGGCCACCGAACCATCGGTAACCGGTGTTTTTGATATGTACTCGTTTATGCTCCACGTCCCGGCTATTACGCATATGCTGCTTTCATCTGCAATATTCATGGCCAGGGCACTGGAATCAATGTCAAACATTCCCCCCGCAACTGGCGTTCCCTCGCATAGGCCTGTCAACTGAGCTGCCTCTTTGGTAATATAGCCGCAGATGTCGAAGGAGTCACGGACCGGCGGCATGCAATCAAGCATTTCCGGTATTCCAAATTGTTCAAATAAGAAAGGATCAAACTTCCTGGATGGCAGGTTCATGAGGCTGGTGCCCGAATAGTCCGTAATTTCAGCATAGGCTTCCCCCGTCAGCCTGAACCTTATATAATCCTTTGCTTCAAATACCCATTTGATGTTTCGATAAACATCCGGTTTGTTATCCTTCATCCAGCGCAGCAGGACACATGGCTGGCTGACAAGAATACTCTGCATGGTGCTGGGATAAACAATTCTATTTAAACCGGCAGAATACCATTCCTTTATATAGCTGTCTGCCCGAGTGTCGGTTGAGAGAATTCCATTATAGGCAGGAGCATTATCCTTTCCCCATAGATACAGGCCCTTGCCGTGCCCGGTAAGTGATATGCAAGCTATTTCCTCAGAATTAATGCCTGCCGCCTGAATTACTTCTTTAACGGTGTAACACACTGCCTGGTAAAACTCATCCATGTCCCGCTCATTATATCCTGTTGCAGGAGTTATGGATTTGGTTGACAGACCGGCTGAAGCAAGCTCATTACCATTAAGATCATACAAGGCAGCTTTAATTAAAGTATTGCCTGCATCTATGCCCAGCAATTTATCCTTCATAATTCTCCCCCCTGTATACCCATGAATCTTTTATAGAAGATTCACAATATGCCTTTTTTAATTATAATATTTCCATATCTGCGTCTTTCGCCGGTAAGTATGACTGCATAAGCTAATTTTGTTCTTGCGTAAAAATCGCTTCTGCCCAATTTCAAAGGGGTTATGTACCGACCTTCATGAGCAGCTATGATTTTATCATATTCACCCCAGGTTTCAGGATTATAGTCATCGCCTTCAGCTACCTCCATATAAACAACGGGATCACTGACAAAGGTATCAATAGGAAAATAATCAAGTATAAAATCAAGCATGGAGGCTGAATCGACCTCAGGAACCCTGTATAACCTTCTTGCATTAGTACTGGCAGGAAAGTTGGCATCGCATATGACCAATTCATCCCCATGACCCATGTCATATAAAATTTTGTACAATTCAGGAGTCAAGTTTATGGATATATTTTTCAACATATACAGAACTCACTTTCTTATAAACAGCGAAATTAATTTAAATGTATAATAATTAGTAACGCAAGAAGTTATTATAAAAAGTATAGATATTAGAAAAACGTTTTTCCTGCATATAAAATTTTTTTATTACCAATTGCCCAGATCCCATTCGCCTCCTGCCCTGCGGTCGGTGGATCTGCGGATAATAAGTGTGGTTTCTATTTTCCTGCATTGAGGGGCTGCATCCGGATTTTTAATTCGTTCCATAAGGACCTTCATAGCTTCCCTGCCTATCTGGCTGCCGGATACATGCACAGTGGTCAGCGGTGGATCTATAATAGATGCGACAAAAGTATCGTCAAAGCCTACAACCTTGATATCATCCGGTATTTTTATCCCGGCTTCACGAAGTGCTTTAATTGCTCCTACAGCCATCTGGTCATTTGCAGTGAATATTCCTTCATATTTCAACAAGGCTCTGGATTCTATATACCTTTTAGTGATTTCATAACCGCTTTGCGGAGAAAAATCACCCAAGGCAATGTCACCTTGCTTGATCTGAAAGCCTGATTCTTTCATGGCATCAGAATATCCCTTGATTCTTTCCTTTGCCATATATGAATTGATTGGACCAGTAATGTGCAAAACATTCTTGCATCCACACTTAATCAGGTGCTCAGTTGCCATTTTTGCCCCACAATAATTATCAGGAACCAGTGAATCTATCCCAAAGGGTTCAAGGTTTCGCTCAATGCTGACTACGAATACCCTCTTGTTGCGATAAGAGAGATTAGCAATTTCCTTTAAGTACTTGACATCGTTCAAATCAGCAACTGAGTCCAAAATAATTCCATCAAACCTGTTTTGACGCATGAGGTTTATATATGATTTCTCCTGTTCAAAATCATCATCTGAGTCCACCATCATGAGGCTGTACCCGTGTTGCGCCGCCTCTTTCCTTGCACTTCTAAGAACCGGTGGAAAGAATATGCGGCTGGTATTGGTTACAATTATGCCAATTGTTTTGCTTTTGGCAGCTTTCATGTTCCTGGCAACAGGATCCACTTCATAATTAAGTTCTTTGATAGCCTCTAATACTTTGGCTTTAACTTCATCTGAAACATGCTTGGTGCCATTTAAAATGTGACTTACGGTGGATATTGCCACTCCTGCTCGCTTTGCTACATCGTTAATTGTTGCCATTTCTACCTGCTTCCCAAGAAAAACGTTTTTCTTACATATATTATAAATTGGTATTTTTTAAAATGCAATAGGTAAAATAATTATTTTTTTCACTCATTAAGTTTTTAACCTAATCCCGACATAACGCAATTCTTTCATTACTGCCTATAATCATATAAAACTGCTTGCCGGCTCAATGAAGATCCTGTTCTCAGCGATGCAGCAGAATAATTTTTAGAGTAGCGCTAAGCTTGTCAAACGCATAAATCCTTTGCAGGAAGCCTTCAGCATGTTGATCAGCAGGATTACATTACTTTACCTGATTCATAAATCAAGACCGATTTGAATATTCTCTATATTGTAGCCAAGTATATAAAGTTAACCTATTAACTCAAATAAATTTCTATTACGGATAGATTTAAGCAGGTATATTATGAAACTGATTGTTTTTATGAAAGGCAACCGGTTGAATCGATATATATTGATTTTTCTGGCTGCCTTGGTATTAATTACAGGCTTAGCATACAGGACATATATAATACAGCAGGATTCCCTGCGCACCAAACAACTTAAGGAAGTAAGGCTGTCCACCGCCGGCTATCCATATTATTCACATACCCTGTCAAGTGAGGACATAGACAGCCTTACCATGAAAAATGCCTATAGACACACAAGAGACATACGGAGACAACAAATACCTCCGTCAGGGCTGTATAAAATAGAATTTATTTACGTGGACAAAAGCACTGAAACAATTCAATACAGCCGGCTGCTCAACAAGTACTATGACGGAAGATCAATACTGATTGAGCCTTCAGAGGCGTTTGAAGCCCAATTGCAAGAACTAATTAATATATTGGACCGTAATATTTATGATACATATGGAGAACTGATTCCATGGGAAGAAGCAGACAAGATTTTTCCTTTGTTCTCATTCGCCAGAATTATAGATATATATTCAGGTGCGTCCTTTATGGTGCAAAGACGCGCCGGAAGCAGTCATGCAGATGCACAGCCATTAACTTCCGAAGATACAGCTATAATGAAAGAAATCTTTCATGGCTCATGGACCTGGGAAAGAAGCGGGATTATTGTGGAAGTAAACGGCCGGCGCATTGCTGCTTCAATGAATGGCAAGCCCCATGGTGCCGGAAAAATTAAGGACAATAATTTCCCCGGACATTTTTGCATACACTTTCTGAACAGTACCACTCATTCAGGAAACGTGGATAAAAGGCATCTGGAAGAAATTTTAAAAGCAGCAGGAAAGCTGCCTTTGGATTACACTACATCTTTTCCATCAGATGACACATACTGATATCCATGCCAGCACTTTACTGTTCAGCAGGTTTGGCTATTTCATTAAAGTGTTCAGCCAGGTATTTCAAGTGCTTTTCTGCCTCGTCGCCCTTCATGGGCCTTCCATGGCTGGGCAGAATCATGCAGGGGTCCAAATCTTTCAGCCTGCAAACAGACTCTTCCGCTCTCCTCCAGTCAGATGTAAGGTATTTAGGAGGGCCGCTTATTTTCTTTTTTTGTGTAAGTACAGCCCAAAGAGATTCCTGCTTTACATTGGACAGGGCATCGCCTGCTATCAGCATGCCGTCCCGTTCACGGAACAATGCAATGTGTCCCTCTGTATGTCCTGGTGTATGTACCCATATCCAGCCAGGCATCCCTGGTATGCTCCCGTCTTCAGGCAGTTGTACTGCTCTGAATCCTATATCTATACGAGTATGTGGAAATCCTGGGGACATTTTTGCCACTAAGCCCTCATCTGCTGCCGGGTCCCCAACAGGATAGTCCTTCTTGCCTGTTATATAGGGTATTTCCAACGAATGCGCATAAACAGGCACATCCCAATACTCAGCGAGTTCCTTAACCGAGCCCACATGGTCAAAATGGCCATGAGTAAGAACAATTGCCTTAGGCCGGCTTTCTTCCCCAAATCGTTTACTAGCTTCATTTTTAATAAATTCTCCCGAGTTTTCCAAACCTGTATCTATCAAAACCCATTCTCCTGAATTGGAATTTGGCTCACCAATTAAAAATGCATTTACTACACGGAAATCCAGCATGTAAATGTCATTGGCAATTTCTTCAGATGTTTTAGTTAAGGCAGACAGCCCTTCCACAATTCTATTTCCCATATTAATGCCTCCTGTTATCTTTTGCTTGATGATAGATTCCCCAATAATCAAGCTAAACTATTCATGGTTCTGCTGGTTTCACGGGCAATTGTGGACTTATATCTGGTTTGTAAGACAGTATCATATTTGAGTATTAATAAAAAAGACTCAAAGACGTAAAAGGGACAGATCCAGCAGATAAAAAAGCGGAGCTGTCCCCTATCCTTCCCTATTTCTTCGGTTTATGCTGGTGATGCTCGCAGCAGCAATTCATACAAAAGAGATGATTCAGCTTCTGTGCATGTTTTTGTTCGTCGGTAATTGCTTCCACAATCATATTGATATGCCTTCTGTTCTGCATAGCATATAAAATTCTTTTATATTTATCAGCTGTTGCCAATTCCTCGTAAAATGCCTCTTGCAGTCCTTCACAGCATGTCTTTGGCATTTTGACTTCTCCTGTGGGGGCTTCCGGCAGCACATGTCCGGTTATCTCACAATAAATGGTGCGGAAGAGCTGGGCATGCTTGTGTTCATCTGCAATGATGCTTTCAAAGACTGCCTTTTTTTCCTTATCACAAAGTTTTATCATGGCCTCATAAAATTTTGCATCACTTGTTTCTCCCATAACCGCTTCTTCTATCATCCGCAAAGCTTCATCCAGGTTGGCCGGATAGGTGTAATAATCAATTTCAGGCTGCGGACATACAATAGGCATGGGAGGTTCCGGAATGGGCAGCGGCTCAGGCATGGGCGGTTTTGGCATTTCCTTCATATAATAAGGATCATACCCGTTCCAGTAATGCGTATACATATGAGCGGGCACTTGAGGGATATAGGGATAGCTATAGTATGCCATATGGTTGCACCTCCTCTGGAATGATATATTTCTCATAACATAATATGCATACAGACAAAAATAGTTAAGGGTATACTAAAAGAAGTATACCCTTATATCTGCGCCTCTCTCTTATATCACTATTTTATATTATTAATTCCTCTGAAACAGCTATACTCTCTGGTATCAATTTTCTTGCCGGGCTTTGCCCAATCCACCCCAAGTTCAAAGGGCATCTTGCCTGCAGCATAGCATTCAATCAATATATCTGACAAGCCTTCTACCCAGGTAAGCCTATTTTCCTCCAGTCTTTTCACAATGGACGAAGGAAATTCTACAATTGGATCCATTGATTCCTGGGCTGCGTTGACACATATTACATGAGACAAAGCCGCCTCTACTCCACAGGGTAATTCAGCCTCTCCTCTAACAGCATCTGCAGCTATCCACAATTTACGCACCTCATCCTTGAAAGGATTGCCGTAATCTTTCTTTGTTCCATCATTAAAGACTGCAACAATACTAGAATTAAGCTCTTCCCTGTCTGGATTCCCGAATACTATGTCTGCATTCTCAAATTGATAATGAAACACCGGATGTACTGTATCCTTAACTGCATGCGAAGATATGTACAGCAGCTCGGCTCCGTCTTCCGTATATGCTCGTATTGCAGCTGTATCATAGTTTTCAATAGGATTGGCACGATAAAGTTCTGCGCTTACTTCCACAGGCACCGCACTTTTATCTGTTTTGCTGCCCAGTACATAGAACATGTTGTGGATATAGTGAGCAGTTGCATTGGAAGCTACACTGTCCAATATCCAGTTACCGTTGTGATCCTTTATTCTTCCGGCCCAGTATGATCTTTGATAATATGCGTCATTTCTTGGCCATAGTATGATGGTTTTTAATTTCTTTGCCTTTCCGAATACTCCGGCCATTATATCTTTTTTAAGCTCTTGTATGGCTGCACTGTGAGACCATTGGTATCCAACAGATACAAATCTTTTTGCTTTATCCCTTGTTTCAATAATCTTTTTTGCTTCCTGCACAGTAGGTGCGACAGGTTTTTCACATAAAACATTGCTTCCGTTTTCAAGAGCCAAGCAGACATGTGCCATATGAAGATGAATCGGCGTTGTAATAACTGCCAAATCTGCTCCTGACTCAGCGTAAAATTGATCTATGGATTTAAAAAAAGGAATACCCAAAGCCCTCAATTGATCAAAATAATTACAATTTTCGGGTTTGGGATCAACAACACCGGCTATTTTTACGCTTCTTTCTTTTCCCTTATCAAGAAGAGCTTCTACATATAAATTGCCGTATCCACCTATCCCAACCAGTACCACAGAAACTTCTCTCGTCATCTTCCCAGCTCCTCACAGTTTTTCGATTTTGACACCTTTCCTCATAGCTATTATAGCATGTGATTCTGTGTGCAACATCAAAAACTGCTGTAATTTAAGAAATTATTGCAAAGAGACAGTCTATACAGGTGAGGCAGCTTTGAATTTTTAACTATTTTTTAAGCTGGGTTAGACAGCTAAATCATTAGTCATTGTTTTTCATGCTGTTTAACAACTCATCTGCATATATTGGGTAATCCCAGATGAAATGCCCGTCATTCCATGGATTGTCTTCCACTGTTACCATTACGCCGTCCACCGAGTCAAACTGTGATGCTGTAAATACTATGGCATGCCGGGTAATAGTCCCTCCCAGAGTTCCTCCGGGATGATCCGTCAATAAGGCTTTATTAAAGTCAATTACAGCCACCTTATCCTTGATGATAACCTTGTTAATTTTTACTGTTGCCGGAATTACAGGATCCAAGCCTTCCTCTTCGGGCAAGGGGCCTTTTATCAATTCACTGATGGTGTATTTCAATATGCCGGATGTAGCCGGCACTTTTCTGACCGTTGGAGTTACAAAGCCATATTGGCCGGGTTTGCCGGATGATACAGCTTCCCTGTCTGCAAAATACAGCTTGATTTCCATTTTTACAGGTTTTGAATCCGGTATGCCTGCTGATTTTTCAGTGTTTTTATTACCCCGGCTGGAATTGCCTGCATGGGTTTCCTGGCCTGCTGGTATTGATTCATCTTCTGTTTCTGCATTAAGAACCTCCAGAGTTATCTCATTTGCACTGCCGTCTTCAGACAAGTTATCTTCATGGCTGCCCGATTCCGACTGGTTTTCAGTTTCCCTGATATCCGCTGCATTACCAGGCTCCTGGGTGTAGGAATCAGCCCCTGAGGGATTGATCAATCCGGATATGCTGCAGGAAGTAAGAAGCATTATGGAAAGCAGCAAAATCCACATCCTTCCTCTGAATTTGAACATGAACAGCACCTCTTTTCAGTGTTCTTATGCAATGGCTGTCGCTCTTATTATCTACTATTTTAAATAAAGGGACAGAACTGTTTCAGGGTTATTGCAAGGCTATTATAATTATATGAAAAAATATACATTTATACTCAAACAGCCTTCTTTTGCAGAAAAAATCGCTTTAGTCACAGAAAACATATACGGGAATAAAATAAATACATATAAAGAGCTGAATACATCCGGTTAATTGAAGGAGAATCAGAATGGATATTACAGTTGTTCTCGAAAGTATCGGATCACTTTTGATAATGATCCTTGCAGGTTTTTATGCCGGGCGCAGAAATATCATTACTCCTGATGTTAATAAAGGGCTTATTGATATCCTGATACATATAGCATTACCCTTTATGATACTTTCTTCCTTTGTTATCTCATACGACATTGCTATAAAATCAAATGTGGCTAAGACATTCCTATACTCTCTTGCTGCATACGGCATTATGACAGCAGCTTCCTATTTGCTCACCGCACCAATAAAAGGGTCAAGAAAGACAGTACTTCATTTTGCCAATGTTTTTGTTAATACAGGTTATATTGGGTTTCCCATCCTAAATTCCGTATATGGCACTGAAGGAGTTGTGTATGGCTCCATCTTCAATATATTTTTTGTGGTTTTTGTATGGACTTATGGGCTTTTGTTGTATAAAGGTGAACCTTTTAATGTTAATGGAAATTGGAAGGGTGAAATTGGCAAAATACTGCTCAACCCTTCTATATTGGCTGTTGCAGCCGGTATTTTATTATTGATATTCAACCTTGCTTTGCCGCGCACCCTGCTGACTGCCGTAAAGGGGATCGGGAATATGACCGGGCCTCTTTCCATGCTCATTATAGGGGCTATATTGTCAAAGGTAAGTTTTAAAAATTTCCTGAAGGACTGGATGGTTTACTACGGGGTAATAATCAAGCTAGTGGCTATCCCTGCAGTCATCTATATTCTTGCCCTTTTTGCAGGCGATTCCTCCAGGGCAGTCAATTCAGTTATAATTATGACTGCCATGCCGGCTTCAGCGATGACCTCCATATTCGCAGAACAATTTAACAAGGAAAAAGAATTTGCTGCAGTCCTGGTATCCATGACTACACTATTGTCCTTTATTACTTCTACATTGCTGCTGAGTATTATTTTTTAAGAAGTTCGAAGCATCTCTTTTAAGGTGGCGGAAGTAAGTTATGTCACCACACATTCCAACGGTTAACAAAAGCATACGAGTATAATACATAAAGAATTGTATAAGCAACTGTCAATGCTTCCTCTACCCAGCGCTTTCTGGATATCACCGACAGCGCAACAGGCAATGGCAGCAATGCAATATGATACCGTGGCGCACTGAGCAGCCAGGTAGCTCCCATTGCAATAACATAGTATACCATGTAATATGCTGTGTAGCTGGGACGCATCTTTTTAACGGCAGCCAGCATCAAGCCTAAGCCGGTAAAGATGCAAAACAGGTTAGGCAGCCATAGCCCGATAAAATTGTGATAATTCTTTTCCGCCAGGCATCTGACTGCATAATCAGTTTGATAGGAAACAGTATTGAAAAACAATCCTAAGGACTGATGCCAGTGTTCTTTCTGATAAATCAAGAATTGAAACGGATTCCCGGACACCTGGTAGTTAACAAGTAAATAGCAGCCAAAGCCAAATAATATAAGCAGGAGATTGGCATATTTCATTATTCTCTTTATGCCGACATTAGTATTAAGTGGATTTTCCTTAATGTCATGGGATATCATTTCAAAAAGCACAGGCACAAACAGCACCAACCCCAAAGACCTGGTAAAAGAGGCCATTCCCCCCAGGGCACATGCAGAAAACCAGTCTTTTTTCCGCAGGCAATAAAAACAGGAAACGCTGAGAAACAGATACAGGCTTTCAGTCATGGGCGAGGCAAAAAAGAATGCACCGGGCAGTATGCAAAGAAATTTCAGAGCCCGTACTGCTTCTTCATGGCTGTAATCTAACCTGAGAAGGCGGTACATCATGGTGCCTGCTCCCGCAAATGCCAGTGCAGAAATTATCATAGCAGAATATAAATAATTCCCAACAAAAAAAATGTTCACTATCCTGATCAATATAGGATATCCCGGAAGAAAGACCAATTGAACCAGCCTGTCCCATTCGCCTGTTTTTGCATACCAGCTTTCAGCTATGGTCAGGTAGCTTGCACTGTCCGTAGCTCTCCATAAATTCAGGGCATCTTTGAATGGTTCCCTGTTGCCTGACATGACCTGCAATATATAGATAAGCAATATTATCAAGAGATCAATTAGTAAAAATATAAAGAATATCCTTATAGAAACGGATCTTAAGTCTGCATTGCTCAAAGTTGCATTTTTGCCAGCCTCATTATGGCTGTTTATACCATTTTCCTCAAATGTATCTATATCTGCACTTTTTCCGGTTTTGCTCCATGCATCAACCCATAGGGGAACAAATCTTATACCCAGAGCTGCAAACAAAGCTGCATTAACAATTGCTCCAAATCGTCCCAAAATAGTGCCGTCAGACTTACTAAAAAACCAATTCATCACCAAACCTGACAGTATGGTTAAACAAATCCATATGATTATAATGCTTACTTTATCTGCTGTCTTGCTTGTCTTAGAGTTATTCAACCCGGCATTATTCATTGGTACATCCTCCAAATGATGGATATTACTATAATTGTACATCTAAAATCAATCATTGTACATATTATCGGGGACAGTTCTCAATATATCAATTTATGAGAATGTATAAATCGTTCAACTCTTTCCTTACATTTAATAGGCCTGTCCCCTAAGCAGTGGTAAAATAGAGTTATTCGAAAAATTTGATTACAACTCAACGTTTTTATGCGCTCAATCGTATTTAAGGTGAGAGGGGGAAGCTAATGAGTTCTTTGTTTCGTACGAATGAAGAGCTTTTGCATATATATAACCGCCATGTGCAGACTGTTTACCGTGTATGCTATTTATACATGAACAATAAAGCAGATGCCGAGGATATGGTTCAAAACACCTTCCTTCGGTTAATGAGGGACAAAACGGTCTTTGAAAATGCAGAGCACGAAAAAGCATGGCTTATTAGAACAGCAATAAATTTATGCAAGGACCATTTTCGGCACTGGGGGTCCAGAACCATTGGACTGGAAAATGCTCCGAAAGAAGCAGCAGAAGAAAATTATGAATATGACGGAATCCTGGAAAAGGTATTGGCGCTTCCCCCTAAATATAAGACAGCCATATATCTTTACTACTATGAAGGATACTCTACACCGGAAATTGCAGAAATGATGAGAAAACCTCAATCCACCATCAGAAGCTGGCTGCATACCGGCAGAAAGCTGTTGAAATTGGAAATGGAAGGTGAAGTTTTATGAAAAAGGAGGATTTGAAAGCTGCCTTTGATAAAATTCAAATCGACCCAAATGCTGAAAGCAGGATAATAAAACAAGTAATCAGCAGAAATGAAAGGGGAATGGATAAAGTCATGAAAACGCTGAGTTTTAAACGCCTGGTTCCTGTAATGGCTCTGGCAGTTATTCTTGCAGGAAGCTTGCTTGTATACAACATGCTGCCGGGAAGAAATTCAGGCATGATGCCCGAGGATGGAATTCAAACCGATGACCTTGGTTCCGGCAGAGAAGATGGAGTAGCACCTGTGACAGATCAGTTTACGCTGGGAGACAGATACTATACCCTGCTCCATGAGGAGTTGAGAGAGGAATTTGGCCTTCCTGCTCAAGTAAACGAAAATGATATCGGCAGAAGAATAGATACAATCAAATCTACACCGGACAAAAGCCTGGAGGGTAAGGAAGTGTTTGAATACTTACCTGCAGGCGGTGAAGCTGTTGTTGTTGTAAAAAGGGAAAATGGTTATCAGCTTTTCATGTTCTACAGCTTTGAAAGCTATAACAATAATCAGGATGAGGACGCAACGGCCTATCTGAGATTGTATGGCATTAACGGGCCTCAGGATATTAAAAAGGTTCTCTTCATTGAATATTCTGAGCAAAGCAAGGTATCAGGCAAATTGAATGTCATAGGAGAGCTGGCTGAAGCAGAAGAAATTGAGAAGTTTTATGGATATTACTCTGTATTGAAAAATGCAAGCGACAAATATTTTGAGAAGTTGTTTGGATTTGTTCCGGGCAATGTGGATCCGGCTGACATAACCATTGACCCTGCAGAACCGGCACCGGATGAAGTAAATGCTCCTGATAAAATTAACAATGAATCGTCACCGGAAATAGAGCCAATACCAGGTGAAGACGCTCCGGCAGTTGATCTTCCCGCAGAAGACACCCCTGCTATAGCAGTAGATTTGCCTTTAGACCTTGATGCTCCTGTTTCCTCCGATACCTCTTCGTCTTCTTCCGGTATGATGGATGTAGGAGGTACAGCCTCTGGTTCAGGCGGTTCTGCTATTCCGTCCAGCCAAGGCTCAGCAGGCAATGCATTAGCCAATCCTATTGGCGTGAGGATATACAATCAAAACGGCGTTTATTACGAGATCATGTATTATCCCAATATAGGCTTCCTGTCCAGATATGAAGTTAGCGCTGAATTTGCAGATTTCATCCATGCTTATATAAAATAAGCTGCAGAATAATTTCATTAACTAAGTTGAAACACCGGTTCTTTCATTGCGCAACACTGCATGAAATGAAAACACCGGTGTTCTTTGTTTCTATATTTGGCTAATAAAAAAAAAGAGACTATATAAAAGGAGGAAAACAAATATAGTCTCTTAAAAAAACCAATAAAAAACCTCACCAAATGAATCGGTGAGGGTTAGAAACAATGGTAAATATAAAATAGATAAATATACCGCTTATTTCCTTCCCTCCGAAGGATTACAGCTAAAATCTCAGGCAGGTCTCCTGGCTGACGGTTCCTCCTTGCCCTCTCCTTCCCAGCAAAGCCAGTGGAATATCAGGGCTTGTCGCCGTATACAGTAGCGGGGGCTGCAGCGGATTTTCACCGCTTTCCCTATTAAACCTACTAAATAGGTACCTAAGATTAAAACTACATTATTAAATTTTACTTGATTATATGTCATATACTTGCTATATGTCAAGCTGTAAATATTCATTACTTTTACTTCAAATATGCACAATAGTCAAGAATTACATTGCCCTTTTCATCAGGTGTTGTAAATCGGGGACAATTATACCGTTCAATGAACCAGGGATAATCGGCAAGCTCCCAGCCTGATTCCTTTATTTTTTCCAGGCACATATTATGAGGCTGCTCACCGTAAATTTCTCCGTTGTCCTCCCGCCCATATACCCAGCACACAGCTATATCGCCTTTCGGAATATCAATATATGAAAAGTCATCCGGAACAGGAGTGTTTTCAGGAAAGAACATGCCTATCCAGTATTCGAATTCATCAATGCATCTCATGCAGCCTAAATAAGCACCTTCGTTTTCGGGCAAAGACCCCAGGCTCTCCAATATTTCAAACCAGCCGTTTTGGAACCATTCTCCCCATTTAGCGCCATAGGAGCCGTACTGATCCCTGTCATTATTCGTGTAGCGTTTGCCAATCAGACGCAGCGCAGGCAGGCTCTCCTTATATACCTTTATTACTTCAGCCATTTGCAATACCTCCAGTTTTTATTTTTCGTGTAATTCTGAGCGTAAAAAAGAATGCAGACTGCCATTTTTCAAGTAAACCTGACGGATGCAGCGAGCTTAATAATAACTTGAAATCTTAGTCCTGACATTTGGGACGAAAAGGAAATATATTACAAACATAATATCAGCGCAATCAATGTTTTTCAACGGTTATTTGTTTTATAATGTTATAATGTTATTGAATACTAACCTAAGGGGTCAATTTATGTCAAAACATGAACTGTTTGAAAAAGTCTATATGATGCTTGATAAAATAACGCCGCTGAAAATCGACTGCGGTAAGCTGTGCAACCGGGCATGCTGTAATTCAGCGGACGAAGATGCAGGTATGTATCTGTATCCGGGGGAAGAATCAATGTATATAGATAAACCTGACTGGCTGCGCGTCCAGCAGTCAGCATTTACCTACGGAAATGGTAAGACTGTTTTAGTTGCCATTTGTAAAGGAGAATGTGACCGCAAGCTGAGGCCTTTATCCTGCAGGATTTTTCCACTGATACCATACATCGGGCATGAAGGAATCTTAAAAACCAAAATAGATCCGCGCGCTGTCCCTGTGTGCCCTTTAACACGGCCATACAATACTGAAAGAATGAACAAGGAATTTATACATGCAGTCAATGATGTCTTTGAGATGTTGATTAAAGATGAAGAAATATATTCATTTATATGCAGCTTATCAAAGCTTATTGATGAACACGAGAACCTTTTATACCTGTTTAACGCCGGTCATAACAAATTACATGTCAATAAAAATAAGAAAAGCCGCCGCGGAGCTGTCCGCAGGCGGCATGATCATATATTTCGTTAGGACAGCAATATAAGAGCAGCAGTTTATAGCTGAATGCCTCAGGCATTGTTCATTTATCACTGCCTTTCCCTATACAGCAGAACATACTCTGAATCCATATCCGGATTAGCCGGATTGCGCAGAATCAATGTCATTTGCCCTGCATCCACTTTTGGGAGCTGGAACCGAATAATCGGGCCGGGCATATTCCAGTTGGGTGACAGTTCAGGATAGTTCCACCGGATCAGGAATATTTCCTCATCTCCTATTTTAATGAAGGCTTCTATCTGACCGGCTGGTACAGGATATTGCGAATCATTCAAAATCCACAATTCAGGACTAAACAGTTCACCTTCCTGCCATTTAAACTTGGGAATCCTGGCGCTGGCTAATATCGGCCTGCATGACGCCTTTACTGCATAGTAAGCTGGTTTGGGTCTGGCCGGCCAGTTGATCAGGCTGTTGTTGGCAGCAGTAGGCCAGGGCTCATTATAGCACCAGTTCAGCGCCATGGAACATCTTGGCTTCTGCCTGCGGGCTTCCTCATAAATACACTTGTATCCTTCGCTCTGAAGCAGCATACCTCTCTCTGTAAGTTCTTCCAGGGTGCTGCAGGGACCGAAATAATCTTCTATAGTATCAATCTCCAGCCAGGTATTGGAACCCGGATACCAGGCATCAAATGCATGATGGGTCTCCCATACGGTTCCTTTCTTTGGCGGGAAAAGCTGCTCTTCCGGAATAAAGCACTTTAAATAATCAGCCGGTGACGGGCCGGGACATCCAAACTCCGTATAAGCCGTATAGGATGCCTTTGGCATAACCTGAAATACCTCTTCCCCGTTCTGGTATCGGAACAAATAGCTGCCATGAGCCATTCCCGCCAAGGGCGAGGTCATGATAAAGGGCTTTTGAGGATCCATATTAAAGCAATTACTGTTTAAAAGCCTCAGCGCCAGGGACTGATCTGTCATTCCGGACCAACCGTTAAACAGCTCATTGCCTCCGCACCATAATACATGGCAGGCGTGGCGTCTGACACGCTTGATGATGGACTTTGATTCCTGGTCCAGCACCTTTAAATACTCAGGTGTGCCGATATAATTATTGCATGCCAGGGGGAATTCCTGCCACACCATGATTCCTTGCTCATCACAAAGGTCAAAGAAGGATTCCTTGTTTACAATCCCGCCGCCCCAAACCCGGAATATATTCATATGGGCTTCTTTTGCCAATGTTACCAGGGGTTCATAGGTTTCCCTTGTAATAATTCCCGGGAATATTTCTGGATTGACCCAGTTGGTTCCTTTACAGAAAATTTGCCTTCCATTGATCTCCATGGTGATGGGAGGATTGCTCCTGGTTTTTGGATACTCTGCGGGTTCATCCCATGCACCCGGATGCATGACCAGGCGAGCCCTTCTAAACCCTACACGGTTCTTTCGGGTATCCTTTAACTCATTATTTTCATCAAGAAGTTCTACCTGTGAGGTATACAGCACCTGTTCGCCCTGCTCATTCGGCCACCATAATTCGGGATTATCCAGGATCATGGTGACATTTCCCTCATCCACAGATGCTGGAGCGGAGACTTCTCCAACCGGATTTCCATGCTTGTCTAACATCTTCCATACAAGCTGCCCGTTTCCTTTTTGGCTAAGCTTATATTCGAGCCTTACATCAGCCTGCGTAAAATCGTCATTCAATTCATAGAATACTTCACAATCTTCTATATGACAGGCAGGACGCACCTCCAAATAGGTTTCATCCCATATCCCAAGGGGAATCAGCCTGGGATGCCAGTCCCAGCCATAGCTGACAGCAGGCTTGCAGCTTTGATTGGCTTGTATTCGAGCAGCCGGCTCAGCAACGCTTTTAGGTGCCGGAAAGATCAATATTTCCAACAGATCCCCATCTGTCGCAATCTCAGTGATATCTATTTCAAAAGGAGTAAACATTCCTTCCTGGTCATGTATAACCTTTCCATTCAGCTTTACCTTAAACCGATAGTCGACTCCCTTGCATACAAAATATACACGTTCATCTTGTTTCCTATCAGGCAGAACCAGCTTGGCTGCATAGGACCAATAGACATCCTCCATCCAAAGGTAATCCTTCCAGTTATCAGCATAGGTGTAGGGCCCCCAGCCTTCTGCCCGAGCCCAGTCCAGCTGGACAGCTCCAGGTACCACTGATTTTACTCTCTTTTCAGGCGGTTGATCTTCGCTCCTGAAAAAGCCTACTTCCCACGTCAATTCTATACGTTTCATCATTCAATCCCTCTTCAATATTTAAGATTTGCAACCTTTTCATGCCCATAAATATGAGTCAGCTATTAATATTCACAAAAATACTGTTATTAAAAATTCCATTATCCAGTTTCATTCTGATATAAGCTAAGAAGTTCTATGCAGACTTTAATTATCCTTCTATGATCAATAATATTTAGTATATATATTGTCTTCCTGCATTGTCTTTTTTTATCATCATCTTTTATCATTTCAACAATCCTGTACGGTCACGGGTTTATATGCTGGAAAATTTTGAATTTTCTCTTGCATACAATTAAGAAAAGTGTTAGGATAGAAAAAATTAACATCATGCCATATCTTGAAGAGCCGCTTTTCACAGCAAATATGAATAACTTAACGAATAATATAAATGAAAGACATATATGTTCTTTGCACCAGGTAACTAATATTCAGAGTTTAGTTAGTAGATAATGGAGGCGGGTACAATGTCTGTCATAGAAGTTCGCAGCCTGAACAAGCTGTATCGTGCAAGAGTCAAGGAAGAAGGCCTTGGCGCTTCCTTCCGTGCACTGATCAAGCCTGTCTATAAAGAAGTCCATGCAGTAAAAAACATAAGCTTCACAGTTGATAAGGGAGAAATTCTTGCTTTTATCGGACCTAACGGAGCAGGAAAATCTACAACCATAAAAATGCTGACGGGAATCCTGCATCCCACCAGCGGGGAAATATCCGTACTGGGATTCGATCCGGTAAAGCAGAGAAAGCAGCTGTCTTACCATATTGGTACTGTATTCGGCCAAAAATCACAGCTGTGGTTTCACCTGCCTCCTGTTGACAGCTTTGCTTTGCTTGGAGCCATCTACGATATTGACAAGAAAACGCTGAAAAAGAGGGAAGAAGAACTGATTGAATGCTTCGAACTGGGAGACCTTATAAAAACGCCGGTCCGAAAACTGTCCCTCGGGCAGCGCATCCGCTGTGAAGTGGCAGCTTCCCTGCTGCACTCACCGGACATACTGTTCCTGGATGAGCCCACCATCGGCCTGGATGTGGTAGTCAAGCAAAAGATCCGGGAATTGATCCTCCGCATGAACCGGGATCAGGGAACGACCATATTCCTGACAAGCCATGATACAGGCGATGTGGAGCAGCTGTGCAGGCGTGCTATTGTCATCGACCATGGCGAAATTATCCTGGACCAGCCTGTAAAAAAGCTGAAATACGATTATCTTAATCGAAAAATCATCGCTGTCCGCTTTAACTTAGAACAGCATCTTGATGTTCCAAAGGGAGTTGTCGTTGAAAAATCCGGCAAAATGGGAGCCCGGCTGTCGGTTGATACACGGGTATGCTCAATCGACGAGGCCATGCGATGGATAATATCCCAGGGCGGGGTTGCAGACATTACCGTCGAGGATCCTCCCATGGAAGAAATTATATCAACTATTTTTACAGGCAAGAATACGGCAGAATAAAGGTGGTGTAATAATGAAATTCCTAAGGAAGTATTCAACCATTATACGCATCAGCCTGCAGAATGCCTTTGTCTACAGGAGCAATGTCCTTGGAGGCCTGCTGTTTTACATCGTGTTTATTTTTGTGTTTTTCAATCTGTGGCGGGCAATCTATCAAAGCGGGAAAGTCGCTGGATATACCCTGTCACAAATGGTTTGGTATTTGTGCATGACTGAACTTATTGCATTCGGCTGTAAAAGCAATGTGTTCAGACAGATGAATGAGGACGTAAAGTCGGGCAGCATCGCATATCAGCTCAATCGGCCTTATCACTATATAATCTATCAATTTTCCTATACCTTTGGAGGAATAATTTTCAACCTGCTCATTTATGGTGCATTGGCAATTGTTTTAGGTCTTATCATGGTAGGACCCATTCCAGGTTTCCAACTTTCACTGCTGCCATTTGGGATTTTTAGTGCAGTGCTTGGCATACTCCTCAATTTTTTCTTTTTGATGGCTTTAGGTCTGACTGCCTTCCGGCTGGAGGATAATACAGCCTTCTTTTTGATATATCAAAAACTGGTATTTATGCTTGGCATGTTTATACCATTGGAGTTCCTGCCTGGATGGATCCAAAGAATCGCTCGCTGGCTGCCATTTTCTTATGTTACATGGGCTCCTGCCAGGCTCATTGTGGCTTTCAGCTGGGATTTATTCCGTCAGGTTGTGCCTATGCAGCTGCTATGGTTAGCTGTTTCAGTTTTATTTGCTTCAGGCATGTACAACTATGGCGTCAGGGGCTTGCAGGCCCATGGCGGATGAGGAGGGAACTTTTTTATGAAAAAATTGAAAAATATCCTATACTTGATAGGTCTATATTTCAAAGTCAATCTGGCCTCTGCCATGGAATACCGCAGCAGCTTTCTGATGCAGGCATTTGGAATGGCTCTATCCAACGCAACCTTCGTATTTTACTGGTGGATTGCCTTTTCACAGATCGGCGGGCGCATTGGCGGCTATGATTTCAAAGATGTAATGTTCATCTGGGCTTTAACTTCATCTGCCTTTGGTGCCTCCAATATCCTGTTTGCCAATATGTTCAGGATTACAACAATAATTGTTACCGGCGAACTGGATACTTTCCTGCTCCAGCCAAAGGATGTCCTGATCAGCCTTTTGTGTTCCAGGACAGCCTTAAGTACATGGGGAGACCTCTTATATGGCTTTGTTTTAATGGCTCTGACCCATGGGAATGATGGAATGGTATGGCTGATGTTCTTATTGGGCATTGTGATTGGCGGACTTTTAATGACAGCTATATCGGTAACAGCACATACATTTACTTTTTATTTCGGAGATGCTTCATTGATTGGCGATATAGCATTGGAATTCATCATCAATTTCTGCATCTACCCCGAGGGGATTTACAGAGGATTTGTCCGTGCAATGATGCTTTCTGTCATTCCGGCATCCTTCATTGTGCACATTCCTCTTAAGCTGGCACGGTCGTTTCAGCCGGGCCTGCTGCTGATTCTGCTGGCATTTGCCGCACTATATTGCTTTATAGCCTATAAATTCTTCTATCACGGCCTTAAGAAGTACGAGTCCGGCAACCTGATAATCACCAGAATGTGATGAAATGGATCATCTGCACAAGGATCACTCTGAATTCATGTAGTTATGATTTCTGAATGTAAATTACTTGTGCAGTTAAACAAAACCACTGTATAATACTGAATAGTACCTGATAAAAAATGGCAGACGCATTTACCCCAAAGTATCAGTTCCGCACATTTTAACTAAAGGCCTTATAGACTGCCATATAAAACAGCCCGGGCTTTGTTTCAATTGACCCGAGCTGTTTTCATCTTTTTACTCTTTTTCATTTTGAAGACGGATAATCCTCAAATGCCGGTTATGGGTTTGGATGCTCAAATACCTTTTTCAATGTTTCATCGTTAAACGGCATGATATCAGGCAGCGGCAGCCTCTTTTCGACAGGCAGCATCGCAGCAAACTTTTTGTGCGGTTCTGCCTGATACCAATAAGCTGTGGAAGATATGTCATCACACCGGTGATTGTTATGTCCGTGCTCTATTGTGACTTTAATACTTTTACTGAAGATTATGGGGTCAAGAACATGGTACCTGTAAAGGGAAATCTTTCCGCTCCAGTTTGGTCCCCCGCCCAGTATTATGCCATGGTAAGGAGTACACACTTCCTGTTGCGGACACCAGGCTGTATTGAAATAATCTTCTGTCCCTGTGCCATGGAGAGACGGAGGCCATTTTTCGCCGTCTATAAAGATCATATCGTCTCCCTCGCCGTACCAGTTCCACTCATTGGTATGCCTCAGATTGTGGACATTTAAATTGCATCCTACATAATGCCCGCTTCCCTCAGCTTCGAGAATTACGTAATTGCCTTCGCCAGTGGTATTTTTACCGCCAAATTCATATATGGCATTATCCACACTTTTATCATCTATACCATCTGTGGGGCACTGGCGCCTCCACTGGGCATGGAATCTCAGCTGATCACCGTCTATTTCCTGCAGTTCTTCATAATCTATATAAAAGTAAAACTTAATGGCATGATCTGCCTCGCTTTCTATTTCGATCCTTGCACCGTTGCTAAAAGGCATTGGGAAGAAACAGTTAAAGGCTTTTCCATCCTCAGGACTCATCATCAGAAGAGCGGAAGTATAGTTTTTAGTAATTCCGTGCCCCATGCCGAAAAAATCCCCTATTGGTGCTTCTACACTGGGATTTTCTTCTCCGTCCCAGTACATACGCAGGACAATTTTTCTGGGCAGGAACTTCTCACTAACATCACCAAGCGGTGCCATGGTCATCCATATATGCCTGATGCATCCAGCGCCTTTTACATTGCAGATTTCTGTCTTATCATTTGGGTTAATTGTATAATAATCCTTATTCCCACCGCTTCTGTCGTAGCTGGATACCCTTTTTGACCTCCCCGTTCTCATTTTGCTAATGCTTGAAATGTCTAACATGCCATTGCCTGCTCCTTTCATTGTTTATGCATTATCTATATACTTCCAGCATATACACTTTTTTAGGCTCCAGATCTATGCTGATGATCTGTTTTTCAGCCGCATCTGCTTCACCCATGGACTCCTCCACAGCATTGCCCTTACTGTCAAAGTTGCTGAACAGCCTTAATTTATACCTGCCACTTAAGCCATAGGACTTTAAATCCAGCTCAAAGGTTACTTCTTCCTTTTTATTTACGGTATTGGCTAACATAACAGCAAGTGAAGCATTCTCATCTCCGTTAAAGAGCCATGTGCTGGTGAGTATGGCATCAACCTCAATGGATCCCCGCTCCAGATTGGTGTTGTGATTGTAATGATGCCAATCCAGGTTTGCTTTCGGAGACCTTATATTCACAGGGCGCTTCATGATGCCGTAGGCTAAGTACTTGTTGCCATGTCCTGTTCTTAAACCTGCAAATTGTGATATATACTTAGCTCTTTCCTCATTAAACTTATAACCTTTCGGCTCAAAATTCCAGTAATGCTCCTCAGGCCTGGTCTCGACTCCGTCAATAGCTTCCATGGGGCTGTATTCATAGTTAAGCTCATACAGCCCGCCCCATAAATAGATTTTAGCTACTGTATGGTAATATAGCTCTCCTATTTCCTCCACCAGTTTGCCCCAGCCGTCCAGCCGGACAGGTGCATATTCATGATATACATAGGTAAACATAGGGATCATTTGAGCCATGCCTGTCTTCATCAAGCTGCTGAAAGGCCATGTTTCAAGTGCGGAACATGGCTGAGCCCATGCCCTGGCCTGGTAATAATCCAATACATCTATGAATACCTCGTTCATCATTTCTGTTCCCAGGGGGATGTATTTGCCGGCTGTCTCTGACAGTGCTTCCTTTGTCCTTTTGTATATCTCCCTGTAGGCAAGCGTCATTTCCCTGCCTGCTCCAACAGGATGCCCGTGAGAATTATCCATGCAGGTTTTTATCAGATTATTGGCTGATATGTCATAATACATGGAGTCTACCTGCGCTTCCTTTAATACCTGGACATCCCTTTTAATATGCAGATCCTTAGTATAGTCAGTACAGGGACACAGCATATTGAATTTATACCCGTCATGGCTTTTGGGATCCTTCGGCCATTTTATAAGGTTCTTCTTCAAATTTTCACTGTCGCTTTTATTGGGATCCACGAGAAAATCAAATTCAAACGGCGCAAAACGGTCTCCCTGTTCTTTTATTAATACAAGGTTTTCCTTGTTAAATTTTGTAGGCACCCAGTCATCATATCCGCCGGGCACCCCCATGCCGAATGTTTGAACATCATTTACCCAGTCGGGTCCCAAAATATGGAATATGGAGGTCCCAATTGTATCATGAAAGGCTTTCAGCCATTTAGTGCGATCATGCTTGGCATTTATTCCAAAAGTACTTAAGCCAGTGTCCTCAAGCAACCATACAGCTTTTTCATTTTCACTACGGCTGTACAGGGTTCCCTTTTGGGTCCATTCCTGGCGGACTGCCCATTCCTTATATATATCTGCTGCTTCGTACCAGTCGTCGCCGTTGATAAATTTAACTACAAAAGGATAATCCGCTTTAAGGCCCTTGCCTGCTCCAATATCCTCGTATCCATATATATGGGACAATTCCAGTTTCCCGCCGGATTTGTAGAAATTCAGCCACTTTTGATAGTAGTCGGGATCATAAGCCGCTGCATACAAGCCGCCCTTTCCCCTGGCATAGTATGTAAAGAACTGCATTGAAGCTCCCGAAAAGCTTTCGGGATACGGCATAAACCTTAAGCCGCCATCCTCGTCAAAAGATTTCAATGGATTCTTTACCAAAAAGCCGGTGACATAAGGATGGGCCAGACAGTCATCTTCTGAAATGGAATCCATATTCCCTATTACCGGATATTCCACAGCCAGTACTGATTTCTCAGATGAATTTTCCAGTCTTGATTTAAACACTATCTGGTCAGATCCGTCATCCAATTGAATTAACCCATTCAGTACAATGCCGTCCTCTATCACCCATGTAAGTTCATAGGCTTGTCCATCCTTGAAAGACTCGTTCCTGCTATAAGAAAAACGGCTGCAGCAGCTATCCAGTCCGTTTTCCATCTCTATCCTGAAGGGTACGGTTCCTGGCCTTTCAACATACCGGATGCCGCGTTTCAGATCTCCTAAATAGACTATGCTTCCATCAGTCTTTGAAAAGCCGATGGCAGCAATCCCGTTATCCAATATAACCATATCACCTACACTCCTTTAACCTTGTGGACTTTGTGGTTTTCTTATCTGGATGCTTATGGTATTTGTGCTTTTTTCTTTTGGATGCCTGTGAAATACGTTATTATCTTCCCCTGGATGTCCCGGTATTTATTTATTTGTAATGCTGGACTCCCTTACAACGAGCCGCGGTTCTATTCTGATAGTTTTTTTATAAGTGCGCCCTCCCAGTACCCGTTCCATGAGAAGGGATGCAGCGTTCAATCCAATTTCCTCCTGCCTCATATCTACGGACGTAAGCTTTAAGACAGATGAAAAGTCGGTGTTATCCATGCCTGCAACTGCAAAATCGTGAGGTATTTTGATGCCATTGTCTCCGCAATACCGTATAAAGCCTATTGCCATAAGGTCATTGGCTGCTACTATACCGGTGGGGACATTGCTGCTCTTTACTATTTTTTCTGCACATGCATAACCGCTGTCTATAGTATAATCACCCTCATAGACCAGACTGTCATCCGGGTCCAGCCCTGAATTTATCAGCTCATCTTTCCATCCGGAATAACGCTCAAAGGATGTTTGCTCCTCCAGGTTGCCGCCTATGAAAGCAATTTTCCTGTGGCCTTGATCCACTAAATGGCGTGTAGCAAGCTGTACGCCTTTATATGTGTCAATGTAAACATAATCAAAATAATCCTCTCCCCTTGGAGAGTCATAGCGGTTGGTCAGAACTACCGGCATTTTGCTGGCATTTACTGCGCTGATGTTTTTCTCGCAAAAGTTAAATGATACGAAAATCATTCCGTCTCCGTATTTTTCTCGGAGAGCCTCAATCATTTTCAGTTCTTCTTCTATATTATGCTTCGTATAGCACAGCAGGGTGTAATAGCCGTACTTCTCAAGCACATCATTAGCGCCCTTGATCATGCCGAAATAGAATGGGTTGTATATATCAGGTATGCAAAAAAGTATTTTATTAGTCCGTTTGCTCTTTAAGGTCTTTGCAGCGTGGGTGGGGCTGTAATTGACTTCCTTAGCTGCTTCCAGCACCTTCTTCCTGCTTTCTTCGCTGCAGTAGCCCCTTCCGCTCAGTGCCCTGGCTACTGTTGAAGGTGAAAGCCCCACTTTCTTTGCTATTTCATAAATATTGCTCATATTACTCCACCTGATTCTTTCTATGAAAGTCTTCTGTTGGTATATGTCTAGTCCTTCTTAACCAGCTCCATCTCCATAACGGCAACATTATACACAGGAGTCCACAGACTCATCAAAAATCCTACCTTGCGCCCGTTTTCCTTTACATAAGCGGGATGCATAAATGCTCCGTACAATCCGGGAAAATCCTTTTGCTCTGCAATGGTAACCGCTCGTGAATATGGACCCCAAATGTTCTTTGCCACCCTTAGAACGAGGTTTTCACCATACAGGTAGGTAACCATCCATTCACCCAGATATTCGTTGTACATTATAGACATCTCGCCTACCGGCTTAGGAAGTAAATTGTGAGGTGTATATATATTCTCTTCACCCTTTTCAAATATGGGGGAACCATCATCATTAAGCCCCACAAGGTATTCATAGGCATCGCGGTTTTCAAAATCCTCAAGCTTTACCCGCATCATCTTCGCGGATCCGTTGCGACCTCCAGATATGCCGGCAATATACACATATTCATCTATAACTACCGGTACCATCTGGCAGAAGGAACTGTCACCGGGCCACTGAAGATCTTCAAGAATTGTCCAGTTCATGCCCTCATCAGTACTTTTGGCAAATCCGCCATAATTGCAGATCCACTCGCCTGCTGCTCCCCAATGCTTAACCGACATGAAGGCCAGGTAATGAGTGTCTCCGATATTAAAAGCACCTGTGGGGATTTTGGTAACTTCTATGTTATCTATTTTTTTGCCACGCAGCAACTCCTTGGCCAGTCCCGGTTTTTTCTCTATCATGCCGTCGAATATTATACCATCGGAATAATCCAAATCGGTTGTATAAGCCAGCACATTGCAGCGCCACTCATCAGACTGAGGCTCATTGAGGAAGGTATCCCCAAAGGCAATAAACAGCTTTTCACCTGTGCCCCATATAATTCCCAGATCAGTGCCTCCGACGCCATACCGGCTCTTTGTCTGGTTAATGGAATATTCACCGGTCAGCATTTCAATCATATGAACATTTGTTACCCGGTCCAATGCATATTCTTTATCAGGATCCGACAGAGGCTTATACTCAAGGCTTTTTTTCTTATGCCTCTCAATTATTTCAATGGCTTCTTGCCTCGTCTTCCTGGCGGATTTGGGCTCATTGGCCAGGACTTCCGGCAAGGGAGCAGCAGACGCAGGCGGTTCGGTAACAACAGGAGATGTGCTGTCAGGACCTCCGTTGTCTGTACCGTTTTCCTTTGAATCCAAATTTGCGCATGAGCTAAATATGCTGGACATGAACAATAATAATACCCCAATCGTTGCAGCTATACGGACAAACAGTTTCATTTTCATCCTCTACCTTCATCTTTCTTGATTTACAGGGGCTTAATTATTTCAAGCCTGACAGATATACACCTTTTACTATATATTTCTGGAATATAACAAACATCAGAATCGGCGGAATAACAGCAAGACAGGTTGCAGCCATAATGCGCCCGTATTCTGCACCGTAGTCCGTCTGCATGGAGCGGATAACCGGCATTACCTGATACAACGCTTTGTTATTGGTAATTGTAATGGAAGGCCACAAGAAGCTGTTCCAGTATCCGAGAAACACTCCCGCACCTTGCACTACCATAGGACTGGTGGACATGGGGACAAATATCCTCCAGAATATTCCAAACCGGCTGCACCCGTCTATCCTGGCCGCATCCTCAAGGCTAATAGGCAGGTTAAGGAAAAACTGCCTGAAGAAGAAAATGGCATATCCGCTTGCCAGTCCGGGTATCAGCAGTACCCAGAAGGTATTGAGCATCTGCAGCCTGTGAACGACCAGAAAGGATGTAATAAGAATGGTGATGCCAGGCACATACATTGTAATAATGCAATAGGACCATAACAGTTTCTTGCCGTAAATTTCCATTCTGGCAAAAACATAAGCAGCCATCATATTTATGAGCAATGACAGTATTACAGCACTGGCTGCACACAGAAAGGTCATAAACATTGCATTCAGCAAAGGACGCTGCTGGTTCTGAATTACCACGCGGAAATTTCCCATTTGCCATTCTGAAGGCAGTATTCGCAGAGGTGTTGCCAATACCTCGGCTCTTTTCTTGAAGCTGGCAAAAAACATCCATACCAGCGGAAACAAACATGTCAGTGAAATTAATGTACTGATTGAATAAGCCAGGATACGCCGGATTATATGAAATGCACTTTTCTGCTTCATAACATTCACCTCAGCCTTCGATGGATTTTTCCGATTTAATAATTGTAAATACAAAAGAGTTAATGATTGCGATAATACTCATCATGAGAAGTGCACCGGACAGGGTATCTCCCATATTGCCGCCTGCGTTGCGGAAACCGTTGTATATATACAGCATAGGCGTCAGCGTGCTTTCTCGCGGCGCTCCGCCGGTCATCATCATAGGAATTTCAAACATCTGCAGCGTTCCGGTAGTCATGCCGATGCACTGCAGCACGAAAATGTTGCGCATCTGAGGTATGGTTATATATATGAGCTTATGGAATCCGTTTGCTCCGTCAATGGAAGCAGCTTCGTAAAATTCAGTTGGAATATTGATAAGCCCGGCAAAATTGAGAATGGTGCCGCCGCCCAATCCAAGCCAGATAGTCGGAACAGCAATGGAAAATATAGCCCAGAATTTGTTTGTTTTGAATGCTATGCGTTCAAAGCCCAAGGCAACCACCATCTGATTTATCAGGCCGCCCTTGTATTCAAATATAAACATGAAGATTATACCTGCAATAATTCCGGCGATTGTACCGGGTATATAAATAAGCATCTTTACGGCATTGGTGAACTTTGAATTTAAGTCTTTCAGTGTATGTGCAAAAGAAAACTGAATAATGATCTGTGTAGGCACCAGGATCAGCACAAATTTAAAAGCATTGACAACCGCACGCTGAAATGACTTGTTGCGCAATATCCTGCGGAAATTCTGAATGCCAACCCATACGTCTTCCTTATAAAAATTCCATTCATAAAAGCTTTTCTGAATCGACATTATAAAAGGAATGACAACAAAGATTGTTATAAGCAATACCGCAGGAGCAAGCATAAGGTAACCTATTACCATTTCCTTGCGCTGTATAGCGGTATATTTATGTTTTCTTGTTTTCTTTGCCATTATGACCACCCTTTAAAAAATACTAATAACATTTGGTCAATATTTTAAAGCAAGGGGGGCCTTTTGCAGCCCCCCTGGCATAGTGTTATTTCTTGCGAGGATTGGTCCCAGCCAGTTCATAGTCCTGAATTACCTGAGCGATTTCTTCACGGGCTATCTCCATGGCAGTGTCAATATCCTCATAGCCCATGGCAACATTTTCTACCATACGGTCGATAGCCATGGAAATCTCCCATGGATATGCAGCTTCCGGCTGGCCATAAGAAGCAATCTTATTGATTACAGCAACATAGTCGGCATCGGCAGGAGCCTGGGTCTCAAGCCACTGAGCCACATTGGTGAAAGGAGCGGCTTTTGAGAATCTCTCGCCTACATGGTACTGGCCTAAACGTTCGGGATGCGCTTCATCAAGCAGCCATGTGAAGTAGTCGGCAACTCCCTCGGGATTTTTTGCCTTGGCGTCAAGCACATATACCCATCCGCCGATGGTAGCTGTTGTTTTTTCCTGGTTTCCGTCGTTTGTCGGCATGACTGCTACTCCTACATTCGGCCACATTTCCGGATAATCGTTAATCAGGAAGGAAACGCCCCAGGAGCCGCAGATCTGGAACACATAGTCACCCTGACCCATGGGTTTGATATCAACGTAGGCACTGAGCGGCTGTTCGGGAACAGCTCCGCTTTCGTACAGCTTCTTCCAGAATTCAAGGAATTCACGGTAACCATCGTCAATCCAGGGTTCATCCCAGTTGTCGGTCAGCGGGCCATGGCCTACATTGCCATACTGCATGCCCCATGTTGACCATCCTATTTCGCCGCCCCAGTAAGGAACGCCTATTCCGTACATATCGTCTGTTTTCAGCTCAACAGCCATTTCAATAAGCTCGTCCCAGGTCTTCGGAGGTTCGGTATAGCCTGCTGCCTCCAGAATGTCCTTGCGGTAGTACAATACTGCAGAGGGCTCTGCCAGGATCGGAATAGCATAGGTTTTACCGTCAAAGGTAACCATTTCACGGACAATATCAACCATGCGGTCAATTATGTCTTTTGAAATGTAATCATCAATAGGTACATAATATCCATTCCTGATGCCGGCAGGAATGTGGTTATAGGACTGAATATAGGCATCCGGTGCAGTTCCCGATGCTCTTGCGGCATTCATTCGTTCATCCCAGGCTGCGCCTGCTACGAACTCTTCCACAATGGTGTAACCTCTGCCTTCCAGGTTGTACTGATGTACCTGCTCTGAGAAATGATTTACCCATATCTCGCCGAAATTCTGACTCCACAATGTAACAGTTTCACCTTCCGGATAGTCATATCCGTAGTATTTGCTCTGTGTTACATCTGTGTCTTCGCCAGTTTCATCATCGCCTGTCTCATCACCGGGTGTTTGGTCGTCGCCTTGGTTAACATCATCATCCAGGTTCACATCTCCATTGTTGTTGCCTTGATCACCGGGTTTTTGGGCACATCCGCTTGCAAAAATCCCAATGACTAATACAAGCACAAGCAACAATGCTATGAAACTAACCTTTTTCATGTCTTTTCCTCCCTTTAATTTTATTATTTTTATATTACCCATTCGGGTAGATAACAACATAACTAAGGCAGGTTTTGTGATACATTTCAACGTGATTATGACATCGATGTCACACAAGTTATAAAAACATAAATGCCTAAAACATATCAGATGACACATCCTGCATATGTGTTCATATAAATATCAATTAAGCATCTTGTGTTAAAAATTTTCTATTTATAATTTTTTGTGTTTATAGTATAAAATGACTTGGTTATTTTGTCAATATAATTAATTATTTATTTATATATTTTATTGCATTTTTCACTTCTAAATATCTTATACAGAATATTCCAATAATATTTATCCATGTTAATTTATTCCATTATAACAGATAAAAATAAAATATATTTGCTGATCACTTCATCATAAATAACAATTTTTACCTTGTCCGGGCAACATATTTAGACTTTTTGTGACACCGGTGTTAGTGTTACTATAGGATATTTTTTGTGTTTAATATTATGAGTATTCGGTACTAAAGAATTAATTGAAGCTATGAAGATATAAAAGGTTGGTTCAACTAATAGCAAAAAGACAGAAGAACCGTCCCCTTGTCTGCTGGGCGCACAATAAAAACCGCCTGAAATTTTTATTTCAAGCGGTTAAAATTGGTGGAGATAAGGGGATTCGAACCCCTGACCTCTTGACTGCCAGTCAAGCGCGCTAGCCAGCTGCGCCATACCCCCGTATTAATATGCTGCCGTTTTGAACCGACGCATAATATTATAGCTTAATATATTGGACAAATCAATAGCCATTTTAAAGTAAATTTTGGAAGGCAGGATTATCCTGTTACAAGTAAATCCTGCCTTCCTACTAATTAATTATGTGTCATTGGCTGTCTCTTTTCCAGCACCTTAACTCCATAGCCGGGTAAGACAAGCTTTCCTTCTACCGTACTTCCTTCCAGCAAGTCTTCATATGTATTATTGTTCAGATCTACGGTCTTTTCTTCAGGCGAGAAGTTCATAATAAAGATATAATCTTTGTCGCCGTCGCTGCGTTTCTGCGCCGTTACGCCTTCAGGAAGTTCAGTATCAATCACTTTGCTCAGCTTAAGATCATCTATTAGTCTGGTGTAAAAATCTTTCAGGAAGTCAAATTCACTTCGGAAGGCAATATAGTATGCTTTACCCTTGCCAAAATTATTAACCGTCAAAGCCGGTCTGCCTTTATAGAAATCACAATCATAAGATGCCAGTACTTCTGCAGTCTCGGCATGTATTAAATCCAGCATCTCTATTGCCTTGTACTTTCCATCCAGCTTCAGAGCATTACCCGGAGCAGGTATAACTATGTTGTATTCGCCATCATACAAAGAGTCAATCTCTTCGGACCAGATTCCTGTTACCTTCCGCAGCGGTCCAGGGAACCCTCCTAAGAAGCACAGGTCACTTTCATTAACAATACCGCTCCAATAAGTGACAACCAGGGTGCCTCCGTTGGCTGTGAATTCCTCCATTCTCTCTGCGACGCCGGGTCTTACCATGTAGAGCATTGGAGCGATCAGCAGCTTGTAGCGTGAAAAATCGCAATCCATATTTATGACATCAACGGGTATGCCCTGCTGCCAGAATGTCTTATAGTGCATCTCACAGGTGGAAAGATAATCTTTTTCCCTGCGCACGCCCTGAGCGTCATCTATAGCCCAGCGATTTTCCCAGTCGTATATAACCGCGACTTCCGGCCGGACTGTGGTGCCTATCACCTTGTCCAGTTTTTCCAATGCCCTGCCTACTTCGGCAACATCGCGGAAAACCCGGGTATTTTCATGGCCGCAGTGATCCACTACAGCGCCATGGAATTTCTCGGATGATCCCCTGCCTTTCCGCCATTGGAAATATTGCACCGTATCAGACCCATGGGCAACTGCCTGAAGAGATGAGAGGAGATGCATGCCGGGACGTTTCAGTTTTGCAACAGGCATCCAATTGGTCATGCTGGGTGTGCTTTCCATAAGCATGAAGGGCTTGCCGTCCTTAAGACACCTGTTGATATCATGTACAAATCCAATCTTTGCACCCAGTTCCCAGTCAGGCTGAGGACCATGCCACATAGGATAGTTGTCCCAGGATACAACATCAACTTCCTTTGCAAATTTCCAATAATCCAGTCCGGTATAAGTTCCCATGAAGTTGGTTGTAACAGGTACATTGGGAGTTATCTCCCGCAGAGGGGCTATTTCATTTTTGAAAAAGTCTATTGTCTGCCAGGTTACAAACCGCTTCCAGTCAAGATTGAGTCCGTGTATGTATTTTTCTCCGTGCGGAGCAGGGGATTCTATCTGTGACCAATCAGTGTATGTATGGCTCCAAAATCCGGTCCACCAGGCATGATTGAGCTTATCCAGGTCATTATCATACCTGGCCTTAAGCCATTCACGGAATGCCTGCTGGCAAAGATCGCAGTGGCATTCCCCTCCATACTCATTGGATATATGCCAAACAAGCAAAGCCGGATGGTCCTTATACCTTTCTGCAAGCTTCTGGTTTATAAGACGCGTTTTTTCACGATAAACAGGTGAAGTATAACAATGGTTATGTCTGAATCCATGGAGAATGCGCTTCCTGTCAGGCTGAACCCTTAATACCTCAGGATATTTTGCTGACATCCATGCCGGCCGGGCACCGCTTGGAGTTGCAAGAACTGCATATCCACCGTTTTCAGCCAGCTTGTCCATGATCTCATCAAGCCATCCAAATTCAAAGCGGCCTTCCTCCGGTTCAAGGCTGGACCAGGAAAAAATGCCGACTGACATGGTATTGCAGTGAGCCAGCTTCATCAGCCGCATGTCTTCATTCCATATTTCAGGTGTCGCTTTCCATTGATCAGGGTTGTAATCTCCTCCGTGGAGAAAGTGAGGAAATTTTTCATTGATGGGAGGGTACTTGGTTTTCACATTATCTCCGCCTTTCCTGATAATTTACCGCCGTTCATGGAACTGCTCTTATTATATTGAACTATGGAAAATATTTCAACGATGGCGTGTGGATTAAAAAAATACCGGTAAAAAGCACCGGCATTTAGTATCTTCGTTCTATAAGCTCTTCCACAAGCTCTTTCATAGCGCCTTTAGCAGGGATGTCAGGCAGTTTGTCCAGGCTTTCATGGCAGCGTTCCAGGTACCTGAGCGCCATTTTATTGGATTTCTCAAGACCTCCGCTCTCCTTTACCAGCCTTCCGACCTCTTCAATATCGCTTTCCGTCAGATTATCTTTGCCTATGTATTGTGCCATTCTGTCCTTGAACTGAGAATTAAGCATTGTATAGATAACCGGCAGAGTATACACACCTTCAAGGAAGTCACTGCACAGGGGCTTGCCTACTTCTGCCACATTTCCGCAAAAGTCAAGCAGGTCGTCAGTTATCTGAAATGCCATGCCAAAATCATAGCCAAATTTCCTTAGCAGTCTGATTGTGCTGCTTTTGCATTGGGATTCAGCAGCACCTACCTGGCAGCTCAGCGCAAACAGCATTGCCGTTTTGCGCCCTATTCTCTTCAGGTAGCGCAAAATTGAAAACTCATTGCCGAACCTTGATTCAAACTGATCCACTTCACCTTCACAGATTGCCTTGATAGCATTGGACAAATAATGCATATTCCTTTGAGAGATGCTATGGGTAACCAGTTCAAACGACTTGGTAAACAGGAAATCTCCGGTAAATACTGCAGTTTCGTTGCCCCAGCGGCTTCTTGCAGTAGGCCTCCCCCTTCGCATTTCCGCCTGGTCAATTATATCGTCATGAACAAGAGTTGCCATGTGCATTATTTCAACTGCAGCAGCCAAAGGCAACAGTTTTTCCTCATTGTATTTGCCGAACCGGCCGGAAAGAAGGACCATTGCAGGCCTGAGTCGTTTCCCTCCTGCATTCAAGAGTTCATTTACCGCATCGTTCAGCACCCGTTGGTTGGCCTTTAATGACTTCCTTATATAATCATCTATTTTTTTTATATCCTCATACACATCCACATGCTTTTTCCAGATTCCCATATTTTTTAGTAACCCTCCCAAACGGTCAGCTGACATGCGTATGCACAGCTTTTTTGTTTAAATATTTTATTATATATTTTGCCGTTAATCCTATAAAATTCCCCGTTACTATCGAGGATAACATTAAAATAGGAAGATAAGTATATAAAATTCCGATGGTCCCATAAAGAAGGGATGCCATCAGCATCTGGCCGATATTGTGAAAAACCGCTCCTGCAACGCTAATCCCCAGCAAACTGAAATATTGAATAAAGCGGCAGTACAGAACTGACATTACAATACAGCTCAGTATTCCTCCAGCCAAGCTGTAAAGCACCCCTGTAGGGCTTCCGCCCAGTATAGGTCCTAGTATGGAGCGGACAACAACTACCGTCATGGCTTCTTTAAATCCAAATACATTTAATGTTATTATGGTCAGTATATTGGCCAGGCCCAGCTTCGCCCCCGGAGCCAGCATCGGAAAAAAGCCCTCTATATAGTGCAAAACGAGCGCCTGGGATATGAACAATGCCATATATACCATTTTTCTGCTTTTTTTCATATTAATATCCGCTAGGACGATATGTCATCCAGCGGAGGCTCTCCTTCCTGATTCCCGGTTATGCTGATAACCACCTTATGCGGTAGGCAGACTATGGTCTGCCCCGGCCTTAAAATCTTGCCGAACTTAACGCAGATCTGGTCAGGACAATTGGCTTCCTTTACAGAAACGCCCTCACCGGAGATGGACATCAGGTTGTATTTGCCATCCCCTGCATCAATTCTGATTTCCTTAACTTCGTCACCGGCGGGAATATCATAGATGCCCCATAAGACACCATCCACTTCTACTTTTACCTGATTGGTGACTGAATCCCTGCCCATTTGATAAAGGCCTGCAAAGCTGCCGCCTATTATAAGCAGGATAAAAACGTAAACCAAGATGTCACCAATGCGAAACGGAATTTTCATTCCTTTATTCTCCTTGTAATTGTCCTCATTTGCACCGCTGACTCCTTAAGCGGAATTTGACATTTCTTATATTATCATACAATATTCCTAAAAGGAAGAAACAGGTCTTTAGAATATGATTCTCATTTCATTCCTGAACCGGGATAATGCAAATCCCGATTCACCAAAAAAACGTATATATAAAAACTATTTTTACAGTTCATCCTATGTAATGTGAACATTACATCTTATTTTAACACAATTGTTCACAATTTACTATAAGGAAAGTTCATTTATGTTATTATCTTCCATTGCATTATATCGTCTGGCTATGTTAAAATACCTTGAGGACAGCTGTGTTTTTTTTACAATATACACTCTAAAATATATAGAACTTATATGAACTAATTTGTTTAATCCATAACGAATTCTGACATGATTTTATCAAGGAAAAAATAATTCACAGCTGTCTTGTTGATTTACTTATATACTTTTATTATTAAGGAGGCAAGACTTACATGTCAAAGCGCATTGTTATCCTAGGCGCTGGCTATGCAGGCCTGGAAGCGGCAAAAACCCTGCATAAGAAGCTGAAGAAGCAAAATGACATTGAGATCATTCTGATTGACCAGAATGATTATCATACTCTTCTGACCGAACTGCACGAAGTAGCCGGACATAGAGTAGGCCCCAGCGGCGTACAGGTGTCCATCGAACACGTATTGCAGTATACCGGGGTTAAATTCGTACAGGACAAAATTGTTAAAGCCAATTTAGCAGAGAAGAAGCTTTTCTCCGAGAAGAAGGAATATACATTCGATTATTTGATAGCCGGATTTGGCAGTGAGCCTGCATATTTTGGCATACCCGGAATAGAGGAAAATGCATTTTCCCTTTGGTCTCTTGAAGATGCCAAAAAGGTACACGATCATGTTATAGAGATGTTCCGTGAAGCATCAGAAGTAGAAGATCCTGAGGAACGCAGAAAATTACTTACCTTCGCAGTAGGCGGCGGCGGATTCACCGGAGTAGAACTGATGGGCGAATTTATCGAATGGATGCCGGTTTTGTGCCGTGAATACGGCATCAACCGCAACGAAGTCAGACTGCTGCTGGTTGAAGCTTTGCCCACAATCCTGCCCATTATCAATGAAAAGCTGATCAAAAAATCAGTCCGTTACATGGAAAAACATGGTGTTGAAATTCTGACCAATTCACCTATTACCGATGTTCAGCCGGATTCATTCACACTTAAGAACGGCAAAACCTATGCAACAAGGACACTGGTATGGACCGGCGGTATCCAGACCAACAGCTTTGTTAAGGAATTAGGGGTAACTGTCGGCAAGAGAAACCGTGTAGTTGTTAATGAATACTGCCAGACTGTTGAATATCCATATGTTTATGTAGTAGGCGACAGCATGCAGTTTACAGATAAAAACGGCGAAGTACTGCCCCCGCTGGTAGAGACTGCGCTTCAATCCGGACACACTGCTGCTGCTAACATTGCTGCCGAAATTTTAGGCAAGGAAAAAGAAGAACTTAAGCCAAATCTCCATGGTGTCATGGTTTCCATCGGCTCCACGTACGGTGTTGCCCAGCTCAATGGCATTCCTTTGCTTTCCGGATTCCTGGCAATCATCATGAAGCACCTGGTTAATATGCACTATCTGTTCGGAATCGGCGGCCTGGAGCTGTGCTGGGAATACCTCAACCATGAGCTGTTCCATACAAACAGAACCTACAACTTCTTCCTGCAGTCCATTATCAGCAATGCCAAGGAAAGATGCTTTAAGTTCTGGCTTGTTCCCTTAAGAATTTATCTTGGATACAAATGGCTCATGTCCGGACTGGACAAGATAAACAACGGCTGGTGGACAAATGCTATTATAGGCCCCGGTGATGCTACAGGCGGCGCAAGTGCTGCAGCAGATGCAACCTCTGCTGCTACAGGCCAAGGCGGACTCATGCCGCTTATAAGCGACCATACACCTGGCTGGTATGCATGGTTTGTTGAAAATGTTGTTTACCCCAACAACATGCTGTTCCAGAAGATTGTCGTCATCACCGAGATAGCGCTTGCAGTAGCTTTCTTGCTTGGCTTGTTCACCTTCCTGGCCGCTATTGTATCCATCGGTATGAACCTCAACTTCCTGTTAAGCACAGGCCTTTACGACTGGTGGTTCATCTGGGCTTCCTTCGCAATGTTTGCAGGTGCAGGCAGAGTTTTAGGTGCCGACCACTATCTGATGCCCTGGCTGACACATCAGCTGCGTTACTTCCAGAAGAACAAAGCACTAAACTTCCTAAAGGGCTGGCGATGGTAACAATCAATAACTTATAAAGCCTAATATTCCAATACAGGATTCACAGCAAAAGGCGGGTATTTTGATTCTAATCAAGGTACCTGTCTTTTTTGATCATTATCAATAATAAAGCAGCGACATGTTCCTCCTCCTATGAGAGACATATCGCTGCTTCCTGTTTTCTATTATTATAATTCAACTTTCAGTCCGTACTCCCGAAAAATATCTTTAATCTCTTCTACTGATTTCTTATCGGGGGCAGGTACACCCTTCAGGGGGTACTCCAGCCCCATGGCCTCCCACTTGTACACTCCCATGGTATGGTAAGGCAATATGTCAACTATTTGGATGTTGGGGAACTCTGTGAGAAATTCAGCTAATCTTCGGACATCCTCCCTGCTGTCAGTAAGCCCGGGTATGACTACATATCTTATCCACATGGGCTTGTTTATTTCCCTAAGGTATTTCATAAAGGCAAATACCTTCCTGCTGCTTACACCTGTAATCTCCTCGTGCTTAATTTCGTCTATATGCTTGATGCTTAGCAGCACCAGGTCGGTAACCTCCAATAAACCCTTAACTTTATCAATATCTACAAAGCCCGATGTATCCATTGCAGTATTAAGTCCCAGATCATTCTTAGCCCGGGCAAACAAATCCCTGACAAAATCAGCCTGCAGCGTAGGTTCTCCACCGGTGGCGGTTATCCCGCCGCCGGAGCTTTGATAAAATGGGAGGTATTGCTTTATATCCTGCATCAGTTCCTCTATTGTAATCTCTTTTCCGCCTTTTGGATCCCAGGCATCCCGGTTATGGCAAAATATGCAGCGCATGGGGCATCCCTGGGTAAAAACCACATAACGGATACCCGGGCCGTCTACCGTACCCATGGTTTCAATTGAATGAATTCTGCCTTTACTCACATCTATCAGATCCCTTCATGGAAGGTACGTGCCAGTACATCCTCCTGCTGTTCACGAGTCAGTTTTACAAAGTTAACGGCATAGCCGGATACACGAATCGTAAGCTGCGGATACTTTTCCGGATGCTCCATTGCATCCAGCAAGGTCTCCCTTTCAAATACATTGACATTGATATGGTGTCCTCCTTTGACGAAGTAGCCGTCCAGCAAGGCAACCATGTTGCTGATTCTGTTTTCCCTGGTTTTCCCCAATGCTTTAGGAACAATGGAGAAGGTATAGGATATACCGTCTTCAGAATAACGATAGGGCAGTTTGGCAACTGAACTCATGGAAGCGATTGCTCCCTTCTTATCCCTGCCGTGCATGGGATTGGCTCCCGGTGCAAAGGGTTCTCCTGCCTTTCTGCCGTCCGGAGTGTTGCCGGTCTTCTTCCCGTAAACAACATTGGAAGTAATGGTCAGGATGGACAGTGTTGCTTTGCTGTTCCGGTAGGTTTTCTGCTTGCGCAGTTTCTTCATGAACCTTTCTACAATCTCCACTGCCAGCTGATCTGCCCGGTCATCATTGTTGCCGAAGGTTGGAAAGTCCCCTTCTACCTCAAAATCCACCGCCATCCCGTTTTCATCACGGATAGGCTTTACCCTGGCGTATTTAATGGCACTTAATGAGTCAACCACTACTGAAAGACCGGCTATGCCGCAGGCCATGGTACGGAGAACTTCCTTGTCATGGAGAGCCATTTCCAGGGCTTCATAGGCATACTTATCATGCATATAGTGAATAATATTGAGTGCATTGACATAAACCCTGGCCAGCCAATCCATCATACTGTCAAAGCGTACCATAACTTCATCATAGTCCAGGTATTCGGACTTTATAGGCGAGAAGGGCGGGGTTACCTGCAATCCAAGTTTCTCATCCCTGCCGCCATTGATGGCATAAAGCAGCGCTTTCGCCAGGTTGGCCCTGGCACCGAAGAACTGCATCTGCTTTCCGATGCGCATTGCCGAAACGCAGCATGCTATACCATAGTCATCGCCCCAGTATGCACGCATCAAATCATCATTTTCATATTGAATTGAGCTGGTTTCAATTGACATCCGTGCACAGTACTTCTTAAACCCTTCAGGCAGGCCTTTAGCCCAAAGCACGGTCATATTTGGTTCCGGAGCAGGTCCCAGATTGGTCAGTGTATGCAGGAAACGGAAGGAGCTTTTGGTAACCAGAGTCCTGCCGTCCAGCCCCATGCCTCCTATGGATTCGGTTACCCATGTGGGATCGCCGCTGAACAAATCGTTGTATTCCGGTGTTCTTAGGAAACGAACCAGTCTAAGCTTCATTACAAAATGGTCAATAAGCTCCTGGGCTTCCTTCTCAGTGATGATCCCGTTCTCAAGGTCCCGTTCAATATAAATATCCAGGAATGTGGACACTCTTCCTAAGCTCATGGCCGCACCGTTTTGCTCTTTAACAGCAGCCAGGTAAGCAAAGTACAGCCATTGCACTGCCTCATGGGCATTTCCTGCAGGGCGGGAAATATCATAGCCATAGCTCAGAGCCATTTTCTTCAGTGCTTCCAGGGCACGGATCTGATCAGTTGTCTCCTCCCTCATTCTGATGGTTTCATCTTCCATCCAGGCAGTTTCCAATTCCTCAAGCTGCTTTTGCTTTTCCTCAATCAATCGGTTCACTCCATACAGGGGAACTCGCCTGTAATCGCCGATTATCCTTCCTCGGCCGTATGCATCGGGCAATCCGGTAATGATTCCGGCCTTTCTGGCACGGCGGATTTCGGGAGTATAAGCGTCAAAAACACCTTGGTTGTGCGTTTTGCGGTATTCGGTAAATATCTGTTCCACCTTTGGGTCGAGCTTAAAGCCATATGCTTCACATGCCTGTTTCACCATACGGATACCGCCGTTGGGCATTATTGCCCGTTTCAACGGTGCGTCGGTTTGCAGGCCTACGATTTTTTCATACTCTTTATTGATATAGCCTGGCTTGTGGGAAATAATGGTGGAAACTGTACTGGTGTCAACATCCAAAGTGCCGCCGTTTTCCCTCTCCTTTTTCAGTAAATCAGACAGCTGCTGCCAAAGCTTGACTGTCGCTTCAGTAGGGCCTTCGAGAAAAGACTCATCCCCTTCATAGGGTTTGTAGTTTTGCTGTATGAATTCCCTGACATCTATTTCAGTTCGCCAGTGTCCCTGACTGAAACCTTTCCATTGTTCCATGGCACTCTCTCCTTTTTCTTCTAAAATCTACCCATATATATTATAACCTATATGTATACTTGGAATCAAGAATTTTTATGAAACATATAGTACAGTTTTGATTGTAACACAAAGAATAATTTTATTCTATAGAATTGCTGCTAATAAGATTGTTATTGTCATAACAATGAAACCCTGTGTACATGCGGTTTACACGAAAATTAAAATTGAGTTAAACTTGCATAACTCAAAACACAAGGTGTTTGCGTTCAATAAACGACGATAACAGTTATTGTAACATATATAACAGCATATTGATTTGAATGATGTTTTTCAGGCATAATCGAGTAGGAGGTAGGTGATAAATTCACCTACCGACCTCTCACACCACCGTACAAACGGTTCACGTATACGGCGGTTCCTTAGTTTACGCAGACTTTACGATAATAATCAGAAAAGAATAGG
>DUSN01000090.1 GCA_012842605.1 Clostridiales bacterium | reverse complement strand
CCCGCCAATAAAATCATCCATAGGAACCTGGCCGGCATCGTCTGTAACAAAACCCGGGAATAGGCGGAATCTAAGCAGCGTATGCTGATCCTGATTTTGATAGGGCGCAATATAAATGCCCTTATTGTCCTCCGACCTTATTAAGAAATACGGGGTATGAGCAGGAGGCCCGTTTAGTACAAGCGTAGGAGTATCAACACCCCAATAGCCCTTGTTATTGGTAAAATTAGGGCGGATATTTAATATTGTAGGATTGCTGTATCCTTCAAGAAATACATTGATATTGCGTAACCCATCAGGACGCAGGTCTCCCACTATGGGACTGCACACATTTTCTACAATGCAGTTTCTTTCATTGTTAACTACTCTTGTTCTCCAGACAATGGCATCTTCTATGGCTTCAACTGTAATAAAAACATGTACATCATGCGTGCCGCCATACTCAGAAACCACATTCTTCCAGGACATTTCCGCCTTTTTTCCGTCTTCTGAAACGTATAATGTGCTTAGTTTCTGCTTGTATCCGAACACAGGATTATTTCTCCTGGTCTGTAAAGGAATCAGCAGCTCCCAATTCCGTCCAAGATGCGGCCTGGCCAGAATGCTCCATTCATTGTTGAGAACGCTCATGCCCACAAGATTTCCATATTCTTTTTCGAAGGTTAGTTCTACTGTATTGCTTTTTATTTTGAAAGTATTCATGTTATCATCCCCGGCTCTACTTCAGCCAAACCTTTTTGCCTGTTCTGGAACTTTCTATAGCTGCGAATACCATTTCAATACTCTTTATATTGTCTGTGCATATGGTTTCAGCTTCATATCCCTCTTTCAGCGCCTTAAACATTGCTGCAAGGCAGGCGGGTTGGTTCTCAAGAGTATGATCCCATGTAAACTTAGGTTCTACCCTCACAAATTCGCCATTCCTGTATACTTCTGCCTGTGATTCCCAGCCACCGTTCCAAAGTGCGGTCCCCTTGCTTCCTACTGCCCTCCAGTTGCAATTCCAGCTTGTATTAAAGCCTGGTGCCGCCCATGAACCATGGTACGAAAATACAGCACCATTGCTCATTTCAAAGATAACTACCGCAGATATATCACCTTTATAGTATGACCAACTGGGATTGTACTCGTGACAGTATACACTTACTGCATCAGCGCCTGATAAGAAGCGGGCCTCATCAAATGAATGGATGGCCATATCAAGAATCAATGGACTTTCCATTTCTGCTCTGAAACCGCTGAAATTGGGGTTAAGGAAAAAATCGGCATGAAGAGTACCTAAGTCTCCAATTATTTCAGGTGATAATAATTCCTTGAATCCCCGGATTCCCCTGTTATACCTGTAATTTTGCATAATAGAATAAGTACGTCCTGTTTCCTTTGCAATTTCTACCATTTTCCTGGCCTGTTCAAGGCTGGATGACATTGGTTTTTCACCAAACACATCGCATCCGGCTTTCAATGCTGTAGTTACTGTTTCAAAGTGTGCATCCGGGATTGTAGTATCAAACACAAGATTGACACCCAATCTTTCTATTATATCCCTATCCAGTTTACGGGCAACTTCACAGGATAAATTTTTACTTTTTCTTAGTTCATTTGCAGCGTCGATGTTAATATCTACGAGCAGCTTAAACTCAACATCATCCCTGGTCAGAGCATAATCAACCCATACTCCTGCAGCCCAGCCGCATCCAACTACTGCTACATTAAATTTTTTCATAATTATCTTCCTCCATTTCTAATATATTTTAGAATTATCCATTTATTTCTTCTCTCAGGTCTGCAAGTACCTCTTCCATTACCTGCAGCACTGTATCAATGTCCTGTGCCGTATGCTGTATGGAATATCCGTGATGCGCCGGGCCGCCGCCGTAATCATGGAAATATACACCCCTGTCAAAGCAGCCCTTAATAAACTTAAACATAGTTTCTCTGTTATGGCAGAAGGTTTCTTCGTACCTGGCAGCCTCGGTTTTCCTGCCAAGAAGAATATTAAATCTTGCACCATGATGGGGTACCACCATATTAAGGTCATATTCTTCAATTATTTGGTTTATGCCATTATGGAACTGATTCTCCAGCTCTTGCAGCTTCGGGTAGAAATATGGCTTCTCAGCCTCATTCATGAAGGCAAGCCCTGCCAATACCGGAACCAAGTGAGCGTTAAACGTGCCGCTGTGCTGTACTTTGCCGACCGGCTGATACAAATCCATTATTTCGGATTTCCCGCAGAAGGCTGATAATGGCAGGCCTCCTCCAAGAGACTTTCCAATTGTGCAAACATCCGGAGTTACTCCAAAATCCTTCTGAGCGCCGCCCAAAGATTTCTTGAATGAAGATTGTATTTCGTCAAAGAAAAGCACAATCCCTGCTTCAGCAGTCAATTTTCTAACCAGTTCCAAGTAACCGGGTTTAGGCTTAATACCTCCTGTATTGTAATTAACAGGTTCCATAATAAGAACAGCAGTCTCATGCCCGTGTTCAACTATTGCCTGCTCCAGTGCAAAAGGATCATTGTATGGGATGGGAATGATAAACTCAGCAAACTCATCGGGTATACCGGGAGATTCTATATAAGGCTTGACACGATTGTCTGGAAATTTGTCTTTTGGAGGCTGTCCTCCTATATAAATCAGCTCATGGTAGCCATGAAAATGTCCTTCCACCCTCATAATTTTCTTTTTTCCGGTATAAGCGCGGCATGCTCTTATAAGATGCATTGTGGCCTCAGAACCGGATGAGCAAAAGCGCACCCTTTCTGCACAAGGAATTGCTTTGCATACCTTGGATGCAAGCTCTTCATGAAACTCTGTTTCAAAAGAGTTCAGGTATCCTAATGACATTGCCTTTTGCAGTGCTTCATTTATCGCCGGATGTGCAAAGCCCAGGAGTCCTGCGCCATGTGCACAGCACATGTCTATATAATCCTTTCCTTCAATGCTCCTGACATGAGATCCCTTGCCTTCGGCAGCATAGAACGGCACTCCTATGGCACGATTAAGCCTTGTAGAAGAGTTCACCCCGCCGGGCATTGATTTTTTAGCCAGTTCAAATTGATCCAATAAGGTTTTTGCCACTTTATATCCCCCCGTAGTATTTCTTTCTCATCATTTTTAAGAAGTCTATGGATTCCTTCATTTCATCAAATCCATTTACCCCGTCTTCAATAGAAATCCAGCCATCAAAGCCGGCATTTTTTAAGCGCATAAAGATGGCATCATAGTCATTCAGGCCCTTTCCCGTAACGCCATGGCATAATTTATCTGAATAGCCGATTGTACCATCAGACAGCGTTAATTCACTTAAAGTTGCCCCAGGAACAAGATACCTGTCGCTGGCATGCATAGTTGCCACCCTTGAAATCACCTGGTCAAGCAGTTCAATAGGATCGTCACCTGCCATAACCGCATTGGAAGGGTCATATTGAACACCGAAAAATGGTGAATCAATCCGGTTAATTATGCCTAAAAAAACATTTTTCTTCTGTGCAAATTCCGGGTATTTCCAGAAAGGGTCCTTATAATGATTTTCCATTACCAGCTTTACTCCATATTGCTCAGCTGTAGGAAGACAGGCGCAGATAGCGTCCGCCACCTGGCTAATGCCATCCTCTATTGAGAGATCAGGCCTCCTTTGCCCTGAAAGGGTCCTGCAGAATTTACCTCCCAGGACTGCAGTAACCCTGATCATTTCCTTCTGCTTTTCAATTTCCTTTTTTAAATCGTCCTTGTCTTTAACGGTAAAATCCGGTGAGTAACACATCATAGGTATTGACATCCCTAAGGATTCAACCTTGCTCCGTATTCCGGACAGGTATTTATCATCATGGGAAGTAAGAAACCCTGAATATAATTCAAGACCGTCGCATTCAAGCCCGCAGGAAATGTCTATCCATTGATCCAGACTAATTTCACCCGAGCATATGCTTTCGATCCAGCATTTTGGCATTGCTGCAATTTTTACCATTATCCAACCACCTCATAATCAAAATCATCAAATGGATACATAGGCCTGGTTATTTTATCAAAGGGCAGTCTATGAAAATTGGCACTGCTTACACCAGGCGTATCAACAATATAAGCTTCCTGTGATATATCCGCATATGCAGCTCTGAAGGCTGCAGGCGATTTTACAACAACAATACGCGCATCCATGGGCTCCAGGCCTAATGACCTGTACAATGACGGGTCCCAGTTGTTCACACTGTTTTCCATCAATACAATGTAAATTTCATTTACTTTGATTACTGCAGTTCTCCCCATATCACATGTCTTTCCCGTTGATTGGGGGCCTTTAAGCACAAAATTCCCATCACTCAGAGTTTTAACTTTACCTGTAACCCAAATAGGCTTGCTGTGCACCTTATCAATTTTACCGCCTATGAGAAACCTTCCTGTATTGCTGACTCCTGTATCTATGGCACATTTTACGGCTTCCGGATCAACCACCGATAAATAGGTTTTCAGCATGATATTCCCTGCCAGAAGCTCACTTAATATTGCAGTGCTGTCCCCCGGTGAACCTGAACCCGTACCATCCGCAGAATCTGCAAAAATAACAGGTGATGATTTTTTATTTTCAACAGCTTTTTGAATAGCATAGTGAACAGGTACAGGCTCAAACCTGAATTCATGCCGCATTTCCCAGAAATGCCTGGCAAGCTCTGCACTATAGCTTTGAGCCTTGCTTGCAGAACCATCGCTTATAACCAGGCAGGAGCAGCCGGTGTCTTTCACATTCAGCCACGGCTGAACCTGGAATACAGAGGCAGAAATTATATCTTCCCTCTCTTCAATTTCATTAGCATGCTTTATAATAGCATTCATCGGATATTGATCTGTTTGTGAAGCCTCGGACTTCAGGATCATAGGAAGCTTGCTCATTTTCATAACAGGCTTGACTTCGCCCCGAATGGTCCTGATGGCAAGCTGTGCAGTTTTATACCCCGTTTCCACCAGGTCAATATGAGGATATGTTTTATATCCAATTAAAATATCAGAGTTCTGCAGCATCTTTTCTGTAAGATTGGCGTGGAAATCCAAGGAGCATGCGATAAGAGTGTCCTTCCCAATTATGCTTCTTAATCTCTCCAAAAACCAGCCGGTTCCATCCCATTGGCTTTCCAGAAGCATAGCACCATGCAGGCAGAGCAATAAACAGTCTATACCGCCTTCCTTGCCTATATCTTCAATTATTTTTGAAAAAACAAATTCACATACATCATCTTTTACAGGTCCGCAGCTGACAGAGCTTGCTGCCACTGAGGGTATGATTTCTGCGTTTATTTCCCTTAAGGCTTTGATAAATCCGCCCATCTCAGTCTGGGTGCCTTCGAAATATGACAGAATCTCTTCACCAGTAATAAGACAGTTGTTCTTAAACATTTCCATAGTGCCGCTGACCGGTGAAAAGGAATTGCTCTCCTGCTGGAACTGTGCCAATAGAAATCTCATATCATGTTCCCCGCTACCACTTAACAACTGCTTTTATTAAATTAGACTGACGTGTTTTAACCATGCTGATTACGTCTTCAATTTCATTCATGCTGCGAATATGAGTGACAAAATCACTTAATACAACCTTGCCTTCGTCTATAAGCTTAACCGCTTCTTCAAAGGTCTGCCAGGGTCCTGCACCTGATATGATCGCCTGGTCTTTCAATATTAATTTTTGAAGATCAAAGCCGATCAGGCCAAATGGTATTCCATAGGCAACAATGCTGCCGGAACCCCTGGTCATATTCATTGCATCATCTATTACACTTCCATTGCCCGATGCTTCAAAAAAGACATCAGCACCAAACCCATTGGTCTCGCTTAAAACAACATCCAGTGCTTTTTCCTTATTTATGTTAACTGTAACATCGGCCCCAAGCTTTTTGCCAAGGTTAAGCCTTTCGTCCCTTGTTCCAAGAAGAATAACCTTAGCACCGCAGCTTTTTGAAAGCTGAGTAAAGCACAGTCCTCCGATGCCTGGGCCGGCTACGACAACAGTATCACCTGGCATTATGGTTACTTTGCGGAAAGCAGTCAGCACACATGCAAAGGGCTCAATTATTGCTGCCACTTCAAAAGGTATACTGTCAGGAACAGGCACAGCGTTCTTTGCCGGAATACACAGGTATTCCTGCATTCCGCCGTCAGTGCTTCCGCCTATCAGCCTTCCGTTAACGCAGCCCAATGTGCCCTTTTTGCAGTAAAAGCAATCACCGCAGGATATTACCGGGTTAACTACAACGTGCTGGCCTGCCTTGACATTCTCTACGCCCTTGCCTGTTTGATAAACTACTCCGCTTATCTCATGGCCCAGCACTCTTGGAGGCTGCCAGTCCTTTTCCGTTCTTTTGCCTTCCAGTACATCCAGATCTGTCTGACATACTCCTACAGCCGCAACCTTTATAACAACCTGACCTTCACCGGCTACAGGCATATTCCTTTCCTGAAACGCTATTTTATTTGGAGATACAGCCACATAAGCCTTCATAACTTGCTCCTGCCTTTCCCAAAGCTTTAAGCTATTTCTGGCAGGCGTACTGCCTGCCAGATAATTGGCTACATATTTACATGTTTGAGAATAATTTCAGCTATTCTTCTCATACCCGTGTCTGAAGGATGGTGCCTGACCCCTTCATGTTCAAACTCGTTCAATGCCTTGTTGGAGTCATCATACCAGAGTTGAGATAAATCAGCCAAAGGATAGTTATACTTTTCTGCAACTTCCTTTATTTGCCGATTGACAACCTCATGCTCACCAAAACCATTGGAACAGATTACCTGAGCATTCTTAGACAGATTCAGATAATTTATAAGCTCTTCATAATACTTTCCGAATCCTCTGTTAGCTGCTTCTTCTTCACTGACATTTTCAGTAATGCGCATTATAATAATATCGGCATCAAAATCTCTTAACTCTTTAAAATTTTCCAGGTTGTAATCCCAGAATGATCTTTCAAAATCTGCTATATTCTTAATTTTATATTCAATAGGAACGCCAGCTTCTTCAAACTTGCTGATAATGACATGTACATAGTCATTTTCCTCGCAGCTGGCAGCCATCCCCCATGAACCATACCATCCGATATCAGGTGCAGGCTCATGACGCGTAATGCTGTTGCCTATAAATAATACTCTCTTTGGGTTGCTCATAATAAGCCCTCCTGTAAAATGTTAAGCCGAAAACTTAAGTATAAATATTGCCTTTGAACAATACCTTAGATATCGGATATCTTAAGCAATGCTATGGAGTTTTCACCCAGGTATACTCTCTGCACCAGGCGATAGCCCTCAAAGTATTCTGTTCTTGTCAGCTCAAGGTTATTTTGTTCATCAACCATATAGGTCTCAACCTTGCCTCCCTTGATGTTATCCATGTCCACCATATAATGTCCGGCCTTTGCACCATAGTTGACAATCAAGACATGGTTTTCGGTAGCCAGGCAATAAATGCCATCCGTATCAGAAACTGACCAAACAGAGTTCTCATCCTTATATAACAGCCCAAATGCCTTCATTGCATAGAATGTTTTTATGGGACAACCATAGAAATCAAACAAGCCGCACCAGTCTATCCTTGGCTGACCGTCATAGTAAAAAGCTATATCTATTGGCAGGGTCTGCATTCTGATCATTGCAGCTGTAGTAAAAGCAGCTCCCAGCTGGCTTCTTATCTTTTCAAAAACACCTTTGCGTATATACTCTCCTTCCGGTGACAGAAACTCTACCCAGTCAGCATCAAAATAGTTCCATTCATCAAGATAAATCTCTATGTCACCAAAGCCGTACTTGTCCAATTCCTGCTTTACATAATCAGCTCTGCGTTCAATTGCCTTAATATCGCTGGTGTAGATATGCCATGAAAAGAAATCAAGCGGAGCATTCTCCTCCTTAACACGGCGCAGAAAATTGCTGAAGTAATGATCATCAGGCCCAGCATCCGGTATATATCCAGCAGCATAGCCTCCCAGCTTTAACGTACTGTCATATTCTTTAATCATTTTTGTGGAGGTAATATAGAGATTGTAATAATCCTCGGCTGTTCCGCCTGCAAACATCTGATTGCTGTTTTCGGGCTCGTTCCAGATTTCCCAGTGTTTTATATTAAAATGATATCCGTTTGCCCATCCCTCGTTGTAATGCTTGATCACACCGATGCAAATCCTGGCCCATTGAACAAAGTCCTTGGGCGGTACAGCAAATCGTTTAACCTTTGTATGTTCAATAGATGTTCCCAACCGGTATAAAACCTTTGCCCCGGTCTTTACGATTGCTTCAATGGTCTGATCGGTCTGCTCAAACATATAATTATTGGGATCTTCCGGATCAGCATCAAAATCAGGGAATATCTTTGGAATATCAACCATCTTAAATGAAGGCCAATCCGTGTCGTGCAGCCTAACAAAAGGAATGCCTATTTCCTTATAGTATTTTGATGTATCAGTCACGCATTCCGATGACAAGGGACCATTGTTAATACCATGCAAAGGTTTTACTTTTCCTGCTTTCCTGCTGAAGTCAACTTTTATCATATTGATAAAACTCCTTTCATTGATGATACATGCTGATGATTACAGTTCCGGATTTTTTACATAATCTCCGCCGCGGCATTGCTTCAGGTAATTCAAGCCCCGTACCTGTCCGGTAAACTCCAGCTCATCTTTATAAACCGGATCATGATATCCTTCAATATCAATAGTTCCTGTATATCCGCCTGCTCTTAAAATGGATATGATGTTTGTCCAGTTAGAGTCGCCAAAGCCCGGTGTTCTGTCCCATGCATACTGCTTAGGACCGCCTAATCCATATTCCCTGATAACATCCCAGTCTATCGTAGCATCTTTACCGTGTACACTAAAGATCTTTCCCACCCATTTTCTAAGCTGTGGAATCGGATCAATCAAGGACAGCAATTGATGACAGGGTTCCCATTGCAGTCCGATGTTGTCCATGGGCAGTTCGTTGAACATCATCTCCCAGGCTGTGGGGTTATGGGCAATGTTCCAGTCGCCTCTATACCAGTTTCCGCCCATGCTGCAGTTCTCGAAAGCAAGCTTTACACCCTTGTCGGCAGCTCTCTTAGCCAGTTCACCGTATACCTGCTTGAATTTGGGAAGAGATTCGGGTATAGGACGATCAACAATCCGGCCTGTAAACCCTGTGACCAGGTCTGTTCCGAAATAATGAGCATTATCAATTAATCTTTCCCAGCTGGCCAGTGTATCAGCATTACTGCCTTCGCCTGTCAGTGCATTGCCAAATATGGACAGACTGGAGATGATAATATCATGTTCTTCAATGATTTCCCTGACACGCTTAGCAGTTTCAGGCAGATCGACATCGCCTGTTGTCTGCCAGAAGGTTAAACTGAATGATTCAAAACCATAGGGAATGATCTGCGGAATTATCTTGACAGCATCTTTTCCAGTAACCAATGTTCCAATTCTCAGACTTTTTGCTGTAGGCATAGTATCTCTCCTTTTTAATAATAAATTTGGCAGTGCGAATTAACTGTATATAATGGAACAAACGGCAGGAGCTGTATTCGAATCATTTGAACTATATTGCTGTATAAACCCTGCTGCCTGACCTTCAAATCAAATACTGCCATATAGCACAATAATTGGATAATGCTTGGCCAACATTGAGTATATTGGCTTCTTCCCGATTGTTCCACCTAACTATATGTTATATTGACGGCATGGGCAATGCTTGCATTATCTTGACGTATTATAATACTATATTGTTATGGCCTTAGGTGTATAAATGCTTACCTGCATGCATTTATAATATCGTCTATCTTTCCTTCTGCAAGTCCTATATTTGTATCAGCAGCACCATAATATATCTTTACATTTCCGTCTTCTTCAAGAATAGCATTGCATGTAAATACAACATTCATGACCCTTCCACGCATTTCGTACTCATGCTCAGGCCATAATATGAAATCCCGTGTATATCCGATTACCTTTGACGGATCTTCCAGATCCAGCAGGCAGGCTTTTAACCTGTATATAAATCCATTGCAGGTCTGAGAAACCGTATGATATATTTCCAGCCAGCCCCTGTCTGTCTTTATAGGAACTGCTCCTGCACCAAGCTTGTAACCGTCATGGAATGGTTTACCTTTATATGTCAGAGGCTTGCTCTTACCCCAGAAAACCAAATCGGGTGAGTAGCTTATCCACATATAGCAAGGATTAAGCTCATTGCCAAACGGTCTGTCCAGTCTGACATACAGTCCATCTACCTTTTCAGGGAATAAGGCACCGTTTCTGTTTCCTAACTCACTGGCAATTGCCACCCTTTCAAAGGATTTGAAGTCTTTGGTTTTTACTATTCCTATTCTCACATCATTTTGCGAAAGGTCGCTGGCATAAAGAATAATGTATTCATCACCTATTTTTGTTATTCTTGGATCATAAATGCATGTTTCCGGATGTGACGGATCAGGTGCAGGCCAATTCACCGGCTTATCTTCAGGCACAAAATTATACCCGTCCTTACTCCTGGCTATCCAAAGCCTGTGAATATCATCAAGAGTGGTTGTATCCATCATTAGTATGTATTCCCCGTTATGTTTAACAGCACCCGGATTGAATACATAGAGAACAGTTTCAGGCATATGCTGCGGAGTTACAACAGGATTGCCTTCGTATTTCTTAAGAATTCTGTCTTTCACGTTAATCCTCCTATTTTTCGGTATTTTGATCACTCATTTATGCTTGATAACCTATTTTGGAATAGGCAGCGCTTCAACTGTTGTATTCAGCAAAACTACCGGTATAAGCATGGTTGATCCTTTATTCTGACAGGTCAGTTCAAGAGCAAAACGGTTTACAGGCCGGGGAACTGTTTCTGTGCTAACCGTAAAATCCATCATGTTTTCTCCGCTGGCTGATCCAAGCGGAAGAGGAATATAGGCTGTGCTTTCAAGGCCGGGCAGTATCTGGAACCCATCGGGTGAAATCCATCTTAGGTAGTACATCTCGTGAGTCTTTCCTTTATTTATAACCACTACTCTTACCCGAGTGGGAATATTATTCTTAATTACAGGTCCGTCCGGGTATTCCACTCGTACATCAAAAGACCCAAATCTATATACAGGACCCCGCATATTGTCGTATATCCTGTTGAAGCCTTCAGGAGCATATAGGCTACGTGACATATCGCCATCACCTATTATCATTTCCCCTTCATCCACTACAAGCGGCAGTCTGTTTCGCAAAAACACCTGCTGCATCATTTTTGCAGTTCTGTCAGTCAGTTCATCAATGTCCTGCGGAAGCTGGCTTCCATAGCCTCCAAGCTCGCCTAAATTCAGGCAGGCTGTTTTTATCTTGCGTCCTATTGGCTTCTGCCACTCTGCAGGTATAGCATCCAGTCCGTTAACTATCCCGTATATAGCGCCATAGGTGGCAGCAGTACAATCAGTATCCTCACCGCAATTTACAATAATCCGCAGGGATCTGGAAAAATCTCCTTCCCCATAGAGCATTCCTATAATCAGCATACCAATATTGGAAGGTGCATCCCATCCCATTTGCCCATCTGCAAAACCTTTTTCAACATCTTCAGGAGATACTTTGAGCCCTAAGCCCCGGTATTGCCGAAGGACCTCATCTCTTGCCTCTTTCCATGACTTTCCATTTGCATATAAGTCTCTTACAAGAGAAACAGCACCGGCAATTGCGCAATCGGCCGGTATATAGGATAATCCAATATCTATAAGGCTTTGAATATCGGATTCAATAAATGCAGCACTTTCAAGCGCAGCGCAAAAAATCTCTGCATATACTCCTTCGCCGTCACCATGGTCAATGATTGCATCCTCAAATGCAAATTTTGCTGCCAGTGCCGGATAACCGGGAGCCACACATGCCCAGATCTCAGAACGTATAAAAGCACCGCAGCTATCCTTATATACATTGCTGTAACTCCCGCTTAACGGAGGAACCAGACCTGAACGCATATTAAGCTTTGCATTTCCATACTCAGCCCAGTGCGGGGTAACAAGAAGCATCCAGTATTCTCCAAGCAGTTTAGCATCTATGTCTACTCCTTTTTCCTCCATAGCAATAAGCCAGATTAACTGAATATCCAGATCATCGTTTGGAAGTGGATCCCCGCCAAGATCCTGCTGATAAAAAGTGACATCATTTATCTGCCGTAACCATTCAAAAGGAGCGCCTAAGGTCCCGCCAATGTTCTTGCCCATCCAGCATCCCAGTACTTTATTTTTGTAATCATTCAATGTAATTTTCATTATTGTGTCTCCCGTTATTTCGCATTTTTAATCCTGACAAATGCATCAAAATATCTATCTCCCAGCTGGTATTGAGCTTCCCTTGAAAAATGAATGGTATCATCATTGTTAATCACTTGTGCATTGGAAGTCAGCCCGTCTGTTTCAACAAATGCCGCATACCCTACGCTGGCACATACATCCTTAATGGCTTCAACTACAGGTATGCAAATTGCCAGGTTATCGTTTTTCCAATGACTCACAAAATCACCTGCAATAAAAGGAAGATCCGGACAGTTAAACGTATTCCTGACTGAGTTGACCATCTGGGTCAGGTTATCATAATGCTCCTGTCTGCCGGCATTAAGTATTGCATCAGTTTCTCCCTGATGCCACAGAAGAGCAGCCAGTCTGTTTTGAGGGTTAAGTTCCAGGGCTGTTTTGGTCATTTCAACCATTTTTAAGTACAGATCATCATTTATTCCCCAGCGTTTGTCTCTGAAACCTGTTCCTCCCACTGCTGCTCTAAGAATTAAGATTTTTCTTCCGGGTTCCAGAAAGCCGCTGGACATATACCTTCTGGAAAAGGATAGTGAAAAGTTCGCAATTATATAATTGCCCGACACATATTCATGTGCTGTACAGATAGATAAATCATTTTCCATGTAAAAAATATCAGGGCCTTGAACAAAAGGTACGGTAGCGTTTCCTATCCCGCATCCTTCACTGTTCGACTGCCCTGCCTGAATTATAATATCAAACTTCTCTAAACTAAAATCTCTTAACATATCATCACCAGTTTTTGGAGTTTTATATTAACTTTTTATATAACAAAAAATATGCCTGGCATAAAAGTGCCCTAAGCACAGCCGGAGTATAAAACCGGCTGTGCTTAAGCTTATAGTACTGAAATCAGTTAATTTTTAAATTTGCTGTCTAAAAAGCTTACGTCTTTATATCTTATTTATATCTCTTTGCAAATTCAATAACCTGAGCAGTGAAGTCGTCCTGGTATTCCTTGAGTCCGGCTGCCTCTACTTCACTTCTCCATTGTTGTGTCATGCCTTCAACATCTTCTGCAAATCCCATTTGCAGAATGGGAGCATATTTTTCTTCAATGGAGCTGATAGCAGCTGCTATGGCTTCTACATTCTTGTTGTTGTAAATGAAGTTGTTGAACTTGGGATGGAAACCATTCTTAACCTGGTTGTCCAACAGTTCTTTATAATTAGGAGCAACTGTGGTGGACATCCTGGCTATTTTATTGTTCATTCCCCTGAAGCCAACATTTACAGGTTTGCTAATCCATGTATAAGAGCCGTCAGCATTCAGTGTATAGTCCTGGTCTTTTACTCCATAATAAATCAGGTCATAATATTCCTGATCATAGCTGATTATATCCAGAACCATCATAGCTCTTTCTTTATGTTTTGTAGTAGCGTGGAGTGCCATTCCGTCACCGGTAACAGGATAATATGGTGCAGGAGCTTCAGGATGAATATCAACTATCATAGGCTTCCATTCTGGGTGAGCGGCATTGACCTTTTCATACATTTCATTGCACATTGTAATCTGTCTGATAGCAGTAGCACTAACGCCATTTTCAAACATTACTCCGTTATCATCCTGCAGTGTAAGAGCATCCTTGGACCAGTAACCTTTTTGCTGGAATTCTCTGGCTAGCTTAAATGCATCAAGTCTGTCGGCCCACCATTCATCGCCGTCTATTATCTTGATATTATCAGGGTCAGATATGTCATATGCATTGTAAGGTCCAGCACCCCAGTTCTCACCAACCCACTTAATCGGTCTGAAGCTGGCTATTACCCACCAGCCCCACCATGACTGGTTAATTCCTATCGGGATCATGTCTGGATCATGCTCAAGAACATTGTCCCAATATTCAAGAAGGTCATCTGCAGTTTTAATTTCGCTCATGCCATATTTCTCAAGCAAGTCACCGCGTACAACAAATTTGTTATTGTGATCCCCAGTAAATTGAAGACCTGTCTGCGGAATCATGTATATTTTTCCGTCTACTTTTACGCCATCCCACATATCAGGAGTTACATTGGCATAGGTTCTTGGCATATACTTTTGAATATCCTCCATGGTTAATTCCAGGAATCCGCCCTTTACAGCCTGATCACCATAAAAGCTCCAGTTAGAGGTATAGCAGAAGTCAAATTCTTCACCTGATGCAAATTTCAAAGGATACTTTGTTGCGAATTCGCCCCAGTCTAAGAACTCTACAGTGAATGTTGCATTTAAGTCTTCTTTAAGTTTGTCATTAACCAGCTTGATAATTCTCTCATAGTCATCCAGCTCAGGGCCTACCATTACCATTTTTAATTCGACGTACTCAGATAGATCAATATCTGACTGAGGCCCTTCTGTTTCTTCCGGGTCTGTCGGTTTCTCTGTGGCCTGTGGTGTAGGAGTGGCATTGCCAGGACCATTAACATTGCTGCCTGTTCCGCAGCCCATAAGCAATGAAGTAGTCAGAAACACTACGACCAGAACAAGAATTAATTTTTTACTCATTTCCATTCCTCCATTCATTTTAATATAATTTTTATTAATAAACCGGAAAACTCCGGGTTTATCCCTTAACTGCACCAACTGCTATGCCCTTAATGAAATACTTCTGCAAGAATGGATACAACAATAGAATGGGTCCTATGGTAACAATAGTCATGGCCAGCTTAAAAGTATGTGTAGGCGGTGAGGTATAAGATATGTTTGCATTGGCCATTACTGCATTCATGGGTGCCACACTGTTAAGCGTAGTATATAGGTAGTACTGAAGATTGTAGTATTGCTTATTGCTGACAAAAAGCATGCAATTGAACCAGTCATTCCAATATCCCAGGGCGCTGAACAGTCCAACAGTCGCCAGGATGGGCTTTGAAATCGGCATGATAATTCGGGCATAGATTACAAAATCATTAGCACCGTCTATTTTTACTGATTCAACTATGGAACTGGGTATTTTGGACATATAAGTGCGAATGATAATTACATAAAAGTACCCGAATATACCAGGTGCTATCATGGCTATCAGTGGATGTTCCTTAAATTTCAGGTAGTTAACTGCAAGAATGTAAAATGGAACAAGACCACCGCCAAATATAGTAGTAAAGAAAAAATAGAAAGAAAACTTATTTCTATACTTGTAGTCCTTCCTGGAAAGCACATACCCCGTCATTGTGCAAAGGAAGAGCAGCAGCAGAGTGCCGCAGGCAGTAACAATTATTGTAACCTTGTACGCATCAAGAATATGTTTCGGATTGCTGAATAGAAGCTTATAGGCATCCAATGAAAAGGAGCTTGGCCAAAGTGAGAAGCCATATTTTACAATAACTTCATTGGACATAAAAGATCCTACAATGATTAGATACATAGGAAAAACACATATTAATGCCATGAAGCCTACAAAAATATATCCAAGCGTATGAAAAATTCTCTCGTCTCTGCTTAATTTTACCATTTGTGCTTCCACCTTTTAATTATGATGATATTGAAATCCGCCGGCTTAGAATAGTGTATAATCAGGCTGCACCTTTTTAATGATTGCATTAACTGTTATGATTATGAAAAATCCAAGTACAGATTGATACAACCCTGCAGCAGTAGACATACTGTAGTTTTGCATGGTCATAAGAGACCGGTATACAAATGTATCGATTATATCAGTTACATCCAGGAGAAGTGCATTATTGCCGGTCAGGTTATAAAACATTGCAAAATCTCCTCTTATAATGTTGCCCAGATTAAGCAGGATCAGGATTACAACAGTCGGTTTCAGCAGAGGCAATGTAATGTGTTTAATACGCTGAAAAACATTAGCACCGTCTATCTTGGCAGCCTCATATATCTCCTGGTCTATTCCCATAATATTTGCAAGGTATACAATCGAGCCATAGCCGACTCCTTTCCACATACGGAAAAATACGATAATAGGCGGCCAAATAACCGGATTGTTCATAATGTCAACTTTTTCTTTCCCGAGATATGTCAGAATATTGTTAATAACGCCAAACCGGTAGCTCAATATGTTGAATACTATGGCTCCGGCTACAACCCATGATATAAAGAATGGAAACAACAGCATGGTCTGGGTTATTTTTTTGAAATACTTATTTGATAATTCAGACAAAAAGACAGCAATTGTAATTTGAACTGTAATGTCCACAGTCAAAAATGCAAGATTGTATAATATGGTATTAATGGTGACCCTGTAAATTACACCGGTCTGAAATAAAAAAGCAAAGTTTTTAAAGCCTGCCCAGTCACTTCCAAATATACCCTTGGTGTACGTATAATCCTTAAATGCAATGACAATACCTGCCATTGGCAGATAAGAGAATACAAATACATATATAACTGCAGGAGCTATCATTAAAGTCAACAGCGGATGCTTTATGAAAAGCTCGTAAAAAACGCCTTTCCGACGCTTTTTCTGTAAGGGTATGTTGTTAGAAATTTCAGGATTCGCCATTATTATCCCCCGATCATATGGTATGTAGCATTGCTCTTTGAACAGCAACACTGTTGCCTGCAGTGCTGTGTAATAAATGATATCAGATATGAATATGCATGTAACTAAACTATTTTGTAATTTATAGTACTATATTACTAATTTTTGTCCGCTGTTTCTCAGCAAATTTATATTGTTTGCATGGACAACAGCAATGCTGTATATGGGGGACATAAAATACATTAATTTCATTCTGCAAGAATGGCCGGTATTACTATCTCCACAACTGTTCCTTCTCCTAACTTGCTATGACAGGTCATTCCGAAATCATTGCCAAAAAACAGTTTTATCCTATGATTCACATTAATAATACCATAGCCCTTTTCCTCTTTATGATTATCGCTTCTAAACAAACTCTCTGCCTTGGCAGGATCCATTCCAACCCCATCATCACTGATGCTTAACCTGATGTTGTTATTATCCATTTTACCGGTAATAGTCACTGTCCCCGTTTTGGAGTCTTTACAGAATATACCGTGCAAAATAGCATTTTCAACAATAGGCTGCAGAATAAGCTTGGGCATGCTATACCTGTATATGTTTTGATCCACATCAATGATGAGGTTTATTCTGTTATTGAATCTTAAGTTCTGCAATCCTACATATATCTCTATATGAGCCAGTTCCTCCCTTACAGATATAATATCTCTCCCCTTGCTCAAGCTCAGTTTGTAAAACTTAGTCAATTTCTGTACTATGTCTGATATTTCATGAACACCGTTTCTTAATGCTATCCAATTAATCAGATCAAGGGTATTGTACAGGAAATGAGGGTCTATTTGAGCCTGCAAAGCCTTCAGTTCAGCATTTTTAACATCAATTCCCATTCTGTACTGTGTTTCTGAAAACTCCTTAATCTTTTTAATCATATAATTGTAGCTCCTGATAAGCATGCTGATTTCATCTGAGCCCACCTCTTCCATATAATCAGGCAGCCTGTCATCCAGAGCGGTAACCATTTTTTTAGACAGCATATAAATACGTTTTGTTACACTATGTGAAAACATAATGGACATAGCAAAAGACAGCGGTATTGCAATCATCAGAAAAAACAGTATTCTGTTTATTATCTGCCAGCCTGCTGCCTGCAAATCCATGTAAGGTATAACAGATATCAATGTCCAGTCTGTATTTTTAACAGGAACAGCTCCAATTAACACGAACTCATTGCCTACATTTATTGTTTTCCATTCCCCGTTGCTTCTGCTTTCACGTACTATCGTCTTAACTTGATCCTTATACTTCTCAGTCAGCGACTGGTTGGAATATGCCATGACCTTATCTTCCGAGTTCAGCAAATATACCACACCATTGTTGGTAATAGCTGCCTTTTCTACAATCCTGTTAATATCTGTTTGCAGTAAATCAAATCTTAATAATCCAATTATGTTTGTATAACTGTCCATATCCTTTATGAATCTTACACAGGATATTACAACTTCAGCAGGATCGGATTTTTCCGCTATAGACGGCTCTATCCACATAACCTTGCCGCCAAATTTAAGAAGCTTTTTATACCAATGCTCATTTACTATGCTGGATATACTGGAAAATTGAGTCTTAAAATTCCCTGTAATGCTGTACGACTGTGAGTAATAAACAGAAGAATCCAGGTATAATGTCAGGCGATACATGTCATCATTTTTAAAAGCACTTGAAATAAGCACCTTCATCTGATTTAAGTCACTCAGTAACTGAGGACTCAGCGGCAGATTCCGGTCTCTCTTAATTATATTGTTCATTGTTCTATTGTAAAAAAGCTGGTCAGAAGCATAAATGATATTATCCAGCTTATAGTTCAGCAGCTCGCTTGTTTGCTTGAGCACCTGGTCTGCAGCTTCCTCCATTTGCTCCTTGCTGGATTCAGAAATACTGAAAAATGAAAACAAGGTATAAAGGCCGAAAACTACCGTAATCAGAATCAGATAGAAAATCATCAGCTTGGTTCTCAGCTTAATATTGTATTTGCTGTGCCTTTTTCTGATAAATGACATTACAAGCCTCCAATATATACTATTCTATACGCAGATTCTGAATATAATGTTTAAATCAGCAGCTTGTTTCGATATTCAGAAGGAGTAATATTCGTTGTCTTCTTAAATACTTTGATGAAATAATTTACATCACCGAAACCAACCTGGTCAGCAATATCGGCAAGCTTTATGCCATTTGATTTCAGCAGCTCCTTTGCCTTTTCAATTCGATAATCATTCAGGTACTGCACTATAGTTTTGCCTGTTTCTTTTTTAAATGCATTGCAAATATAAGCCGGAGTCAGGTGTACACTGTCAGCTATTTCCTGAATAGGTATGGACTTTCGAGAATAGTTTTTCTCAATATACATGATAATGCTATAGATTGGTTTGCGGGCATTGGTATAATTAACATAGGTAAAAAACGTATCCACTTTCTGCACCAGATAGGTATAAATATCATCCAGCGTCTCTCTTTCCGCTATAGATTTCCATATAAAATCCCTGCTGTTCTCATCACCGGCAGGAATGAGCCGCTCGACGCTCATTGCCGCAATCATCATTGCTATGTTGAAAAAAATATTTCTAACACTGTTGATATCATTGCATTGCAACTGTTTAAGCTGAATATACAGCCTTTCAAGCGCAGATATGGTACCTTGCTTGTCGTCGAAACGCAAGCACCTTTCAATAGTATCCTTATAGTTATTTTCATCTGAAAAGGTTTCATAACCAGTCCTGTAATCATAAAAAACAGCAGAACCATACCCGGTATAGAAAAACAGTGCTGAGGCTTCAACCGCAGTCTTGTATGAACGCCAAATATCAGCAATGCCCGTAACACAACGTCCGACAGCTATGAAAACGCCATCCTGAAGATTAAAGTATTGGTTTATTTTTAACATGACTCTGTGTACAGATTTCTTAAGCTCAACTTCATTTGTGATGTTCTTGTCAGAGACATGTACAACCATCTCTTTCTCATCCATCTTCGCTGAAAAGGTTGCAGAAAAAATATCATCAAAAATCCCTGTATAATCGCTCATATTACAGGCTTGTTTTTTAATTTCATCCATAGGCATGATTGTCCTGATTATCATAGTGCAAAAATTATTGGACAATAGAAAATCAGGCTTTAATGAATTAATGGAGTTAGTAATATCCGACAAGCTTATATCAGGTTCAGTAAGACTTAAGGCAACACTGCTGCAAAGCAATTCCATGCTTTTGCGCTGTTTGTTCAATGATTCAACCGCTGTCTTAATGGCAGAGGTCATTTCTTCAAGGCTTATCGGCTTTTCAACATAACTGGTGGCATTAAACTTAATTGCTGACATTAGATAATCCTTGTCTGAGTATGCACTCATGAAGATAATTCTGCTGTCTAATGACATGGCTTTTATGTTTTGAATGTACTTAATTCCATCCATTCTCGGCATACGTATATCCGTTATTATAATATCCGGCTTTACCTGTGCAGCCAACTCTAATGCCTCAATGCCATCGGATGCCGTATAAACACTGCCTATTCCAAGGTCTTTCCATGGCAGCAAGTCCCTTAGGCCTTCCCTGGTAGCACTTTCATCATCGACTATAAGCACTTTCATCTTTTGTACACCCCCACATAAGATACGGTCGCACAAACTATATAATACAAAATAATGAGCCGGACGTGTATAAATAATTTTTCAGTTTTTGTAAATATTACATAAAAATGTTTAAATACAGGAGTACTAATAAAAAGAACTCTCTTATATAATGTTAAATTTATGCTTGTTTGTCAAATGCATAAATTGGAAGATGTACGCCCGCTCCATGGGCGTACATCTCAAAACAGCTTATATCCTGTAAAAAAGGTCTTCTATGTTCTCTTAAAGCGAATTAACCTCTATCCATCTGCGTTCCTCTATTGATTTCTCAACTGCCTCTATAACCTGTGAACATTTTTCTCCGTCCACAAAGTCAGGGGTTGCTTCTTTATCGTTAGCTATACACTGGATAAACTCATACAATTCATGAACAAATGTATGCTCATAACCAATGACATGTCCTGCCGGCCACCAATGACTCCAGTAAGGATGGACACCCTCGGAAACCTGTATGGTTCGATAACCCTGCAAGCCTTCCTCATCATCAGCGTTAAAGTAAATAAGCTCATTCATGCGCTCAAACTCAAATTTTATTGAACCCTTTTCACCATTGATTTCAAAGGACATGGCGTTTTTATGGCCCTGAGCAAAGCGCGTTGCTTCCAATGTCATAAGGGCACCGTTTTCAAATTCTCCCAGGAACATTGTTGCATCATCCACATCAACTATGCCGCGCGGCGCATTTTCTGCTGCCTTGCCTGATAAACCGGTCATTTTTTCTACCAATGGTCTCTCGGTTATAAAGGTCTTGCTCATCCCCACTACCCTGGCAATATCGCCTACCAGGTACCTTGCGATGTCAATGACATGAGCACCAAGATCCCCCAGTGAACCGGAACCGGCTACTTTTTTATCCAAACGCCATACTTTTGGAAACTCAGGATCAATGATCCAATCCTGCAGGTACAATCCCCGGAAATGGAATATGCGGCCCAGCTTACCATTTTCAATCATCTGCTTTGCCAGCTTAACTGCAGGGCAGAAGCGATAGTTGAACCCTATCTGGTTCTTTACTCCATATTTTTTTACAGCAGCAGTGATCTCGCGAGCATCTGCCAGATTTAAAGCCAATGGTTTTTCACAAAAAACATGCTTTCCTGCCTGAGCTGCTGCAATGGCAATTTCCTTGTGAACATTGCTTGGAGCTGTTATATCAATCACGTCTATATCATCCCGCTGCACCAGCTTCTCCCAGTCAGTTTCATATCCCTGCCAGCCATATTTAGCAGCTACAGATTTTACCCAAGCTTCGTCACGGCCGCATATGGCTTTCATACAGATATCAGCATCAGGATCAAAAAACATGCCTATCCGTTGAAAAGCATTGCTGTGGGCTTTACCCATAAACTTGTATCCTACCAGACCTACATTAATCGTCTTTCTCATATGGTTATACCTCCTCTTTTGTTATTACGCCCACCACATTCCTCCGGGGGTTTCAAAGGGAATGGTTTCTTTCAGGAATGCTATAGCCTTTGTTAATCCTTCATTAACCGACATCAGGCTGTCCTCATGTTCAATGCTGATCACATCATCATAGCCAACCATACGCAGATTGGAGAATATGTCCTTCCATACCTGATAACCGTGACCATACCCAACAGTCCTGAAAAGCCAGCTGCGGTTGATTTCATCCGAATAATGCCTGGTGTCTAAAATACCATTCTGTGCACTATTGATTGGATCTATGATAGAATCCTTGGCATGGAAGAAGTAGATAGCCTTGCCCAGTTTGCGGATTACCGTCGGAATATCCATTCCCTGCCAGAACAGATGGCTGGGGTCCAAATTAGCCCCGATAGCCGGCCCTACAGCGCTTCGCAGTTTTAATAAGGTATCAGGATTATATACGCAGAACCCGGGGTGCATTTCAAGAGCAATCCTGTTTACTCCATGATCCTGACAGAATTTGGCTGTCTTTTCCCAATATGGAATCAGAACCTCATTCCATTGATAGTCCAGGACATCCAGAAAATCCGGCGGCCATGGGCAGGTAACCCAATTGGGATACTTGCTGTCCGGTGAATCACCCGGGCATCCTGAGAAAGTAACAACTCGATCCACACCTAATTTTTCCGCCAGCAGAACGGTATCAACAAAATCCTTGTGAAATGCTTCAGCAATGTTCTTTTGGGGATGGACCGGGTTGCCATGACAGGAAAGACAGGAGATTTCCAGGCCGTGCTTTTCAACAGTATCCTTTAGCTTCTTAACCTTGTCATCATCGCCCAGCAATTCAGCCGGTTTGCAATGAGCATTGCCAGGATATCCTCCCGTACCGATTTCGACAGCCTGAACACCCTGGGCAGCCAGATATGCACAGGCTTCATCAAGACTCTTGTCCGCCAGTAATACTGCAAATACACCTAATTTCATAAAAATTTCCTCCTTTTATTTATCCACCCAAGAGGTGGTATATTAAGCATTTATCAGACTTCTTTTATCAAAAGCAGTTCGCTCATTAACACTCCTGGTATGGTTATTCTTATGCCTTTTTGATTTATCTCCCAGCCAGTCAGCCTTACGCTCTTTCCGGTATTATCAAAGGTAATTTCATAAGTCTTATCGACATCGATTCCCTTAGGAATAACTGAAATCTCACTTGCTTTGCTGTCCTGAAGCCGGAATATCCCGATAACATTCCTTGTATGCTCCGGATTGCAGATCTCCATAACCACCCAGTCACCATTATTGCTGTAATTATGAACTGGCGTATGATGATACATTTCACATCCTGACATAAATATAGGCCGTATCTCATCCTTATACAGCTGAATACAGCGTTTCCATTCCTTCATAGCCTCATTGTCTCCTGAGGCCAGGTCCGGCATAGCCCCGGCTATGGTTATGTGCCCGAACATGCCTGAACGGATAGAGAAACGTATGTCAGATTCAAAGGGAGTCATAAAGCCTACATATACCAGGCAGCGCTCAGGTGTCATAGCCAGTGTTGTACCATTGAAAATCCGCAGCTGCTGTGCACAATTCCAGTTATCGGAAACCTGAGTGTAGTGGAATCTTCTGAGCATGCCCAGATCATTGCGGCCGCCGCCCCCCGAGCAATTTTCCATGAGCATGTGCGGGTATTTTGCTGAGATTTTTTCATAGAAAGCATAGAGCTTGTCCATGTACTCCCACATATTATTCTCTATATGCCCATTTCGTACTCTCTGACCTGTGCAGGTGCATCCGCCATCCAGCCTGAAGCAATCCAGTTTGTACTTGTCTATAAGTTTCACCAAAGTTTCATACATAAATTTCTCTACATCCGGATTAGTAATATCCCAAACGGCACCACCCTTTTCATCTTTATATTGGAACCAATCCGGGTGTTCCTTAATGGCATCCGATTCCAGCCCAACTTCCTCAATGGGCAGCCAAAGCCCTACCTTGATTCCTTTACCGCGGGCATAATCAAGTACCTCCGACAGTTCACCGTTGATCAATGAGTTTTCATACCAATCGCCGATAGCCTTCCACCATCCCTGGTCAACACTGCCATACCATCCGTCATCAATTGTGAAAAGCTCAGCACCCAGCTCTGCGCAGATATCAATCTCATCCATAAGCTGCTTTTTGGAAACAGGCCTGAAGGCAGTGTACCCAGCATGATTATATTCAACAAGATGTTCACTTCCCTGCGGCTGATCAGGCAGCACACTGGTACGTAGATGCTTATACAAGCTGTTTACGCATATATCAAGGTCTCCGTATACACAGCTGAAGTGAACACTGGGGGTAACGACCTTCTGCCCCGGTTCCAGCCATCTGAAGACAGCCTCTTGGGACAGGCCTACCTTGCATTGCACATAATCCTGCAGGCTCAGCCCGTAAGAAAGGCACTTGGGATCGCCCCAGTGAGTGAAAGTATACTGGGAGTTAATTGTTGTTTCAAAGTTAATAATGAAATTTTCTCCAGTGTTAATATTCTTTAGAATATACAGCGGGAAATTATACTTGGAGCGGAAGGTATCAAAAACCAGGCCTGAATTGGGTGTAGGAAGTTCTGTCCACTCAAATTCCCCTTCCGATTGAGTAAAGTTGTCCCTGAAATGTCCAAGCATATATTTATTAAATCTTGAATTTTCAGGATAGGATTGCATGCCGTCTTCTCTCATCCTGGAGATAATACCGGATAGCGGACTGACCGATGTTACAGCCTGCATCTTATCATTCAGATTCTCTATTTCAAGCCAGCGGGTTAAAAAAGAGGTATTGTCAATCAGAGTATTTACATATACCCGAACCTTAGTGACCTCATCAAACAGCTTTGTTACAACCCTGGTAAATCCTCTGTTATCCGTCTCATGAAATGTACCCTCATATTTCCAGTAATCCCGCAAAATTTGTCCGTTGATTTCGACTTCAAAAGCAAATGTATGCTGCTTATGAACCTTTCTGTTTGTCAGATGCTGATAAGCGCGGTTTTTGGCCTGACGTCTTCCCATACCGCTTAAAAACAGGGTTCTATAGTTGTTTTCAAAGAAAGCCTCTTCCCATACAAACAGCTCTGTCTCAAAGGAGATTGTTGGAAAAGCAGGTATCATTTCTGCCAGTCTTGTATCACCTTGCTCGTTAATAATTACTTTGCCCATAGTACAACCCCTTCTCCGTTTATTCCAAAAACAAAATTAAAACATAAATTATAGCTTAAATATCCTCTTGGGATTGTCATAAAACAGCATCTTAGCTATATGCTTAGCTTCATCTGCATTAAAGATGCCCTCTTCCACCTTATAAGCTAAAGATTTGCTGATATTTTCCCTTGCAATATACTGGTGGCCGTATACAGCGTCTATGAACAAATAGTCCCCTCCAAATGCAGTTATCTTATTCAATGGCACTGAGTCTATCCACTCACACAGGGCATCAACACAGGCCTGAGGCGATATAATATGCGCCCAGCACATATCAATGAATACATTGGGGAAATTTTTTGCCAGGGCCGATAACTTATGTTGGTATGGGTAACCTATATGGAAAATATCAAAGTTCACATCAGGATATTCAAGGAATAGGTTGGACAAAAGTGACGGATCACTATTGTAAATGATATTGCCATTACCCTCCTGCAGTCCGGTATGAAATTGATAAGTCAATCCCCGGTTGTTGGCAAGCTTAAGAATATAATGCATCATGTAATCATGAAAAGGCTTCCCTGGATAATCCGGATTTGGATTCCATCCCGGATTGTCAGGAGTCATATATATCTGGTTAAAACTTGATCTGGCTTCATCCAATGTAGTCTTTTCAAACCTTAGAGTCCGATCATATGCAATTCCGCTCTTTAGTGCCACAGCCCCTCTTCTTAAACCCTCATCCAAGGATTCTTCACAAGCCTTCAGCCAATCATCCATAGAATGAATTTTAACATGATGCATTTTTTCTACTTCCTCAATGTCCTTACGGCTCCGGGGAAATAAAAAGCTGTCCAGCCGGTAGACACTCTTAAAAAATACCGGATCACAATCAAGGCACTGATCCAGGAGGCTGACCTCAATTTTTGACATATCCTTGAGCACTCTTTTAAAATGCCCCGGCTTTAAAGACTTTTGAAAAGCCTCATTCAATTCTTCTATGGTATCTCTGGATATTTTGCTGATTCCATAGAGAGCTTTTGCTGATATGTCCAGCGCTCTGCCATAGCCTGTGTACCGGCAGGCATTCCAGAAAGGCTCAACTATATCCCATTTCTCAATAACAGACAAGTCTCCGCTTCGCAGCCGCTCCAATGCTTTGCGGTCCAGCCCCGCAGATATTAAATCACAAACAAAGTAATGAATCAGGTATTCTTCAATAACATCGGTGTCTTTTTTTCTGGCATCCTCACAGTAAGGCAGATGCTCATGCGAGTCAATTATCGTTATTCCTTTTACATAATCAAATATTTCCTGAAAAGTGTTTGTCATAAATGATCTCCTTTCTACAGGTTATATATCAATTTAGCATTTTTATATAAAATATTTTTTATAATAGCTTTAGCCAAATCAACTGAAAGGTACCCTTCAGCAATCTTTTTTGAAAGAGCGGATGCAAGAACATGTTCCATTGCCAAAAGAGCACCGGCACTTTCCTCTGAAGTCCACGTGTCACAACCCCAGCATATTTTATCAATGGTACTGACTTCAATCAGCTCAATCAGCATCTTTTCGGCAGCTGAAGTAGAAATAAGGGGCAGCCAGCAAATATCCGGATACACATTACGGCAGTTGTGTGCAAGACCAAGAACTTCATCCGTCCATGGGTACCCGCCATGAAACAGCACAAACCTGGTGTCCGGATTTTTATGTATGACTTCCCACATCTGCATTGGATTCGTATCCTTAAGCCTTCCTAAACCTACATGGCATTGCATCGGCAGATCCAGTTCCGCAGCAATCCGGCAAATATTGAAAAACACATAGTCACCGAAGGCTTTTATGTCATCTTTCGTTAAGTCATCTTTTTTGCAGGTCATTGCATACTGTGCCTTTTCCTTCGGCACCTCATTGAAATCCAGGCTGCGCTCATAGGCAATTGCTGATTTCAAGGCAATGCATCCCTCATTTTTCTTAATAGTAATTGCATCCCTCATTCGAGCTATATATTCATCAATATCCTTAATGCCCGAGCCAATATATTTCTCTGGAGAGTTGCTGTTGTGGTCTGTTAAACCCGAACTGTATCCATGAAAAAACATATCTGTTCTGAAAACCCGTGCAAATAAGTCGGAATTGTTATTTGATCCCGGGTTCCAATACGCATCAAGAAGAATTTTTTCATATCTGCATCTTTCTTTAAGGATCTTTAGGTGGTATTTGTCATTTTGGTTCGCCTTGTTTATAATATCCGATACTTTTTCCCAGTTTTCTTCGGTTATAGGCTCATCAAGGTCATATATATCCATTATTCCTTTTTCAAGCCAAACAAAGTATGAGTTGAATCTCACTATTTCCAGGAACTGGCGTCTGCTTTCTGAAGTATCGCCAAATGACACGCCGCACCAATTCACATAAGATGACCTTAAAATAGTATCCAGATTATAGGTTTGATCAATTGATGTCATATGATGAGAATGGGTATTAATTACCGGTAAAGTCTTAGCGTAAGTGTATAATTCCTCATAAACATTCGAATATGACTTCGTCATCTTATTATCACTCCTGATTACGCTTATTTAACCCATGTACATCTTATGTTAGTCAAACTATTACTGATATCATCTGCAAACTTATATGAACTATATTGTTATAAAATAAACAAACCTGTATGACAGTATTATATTAAAATTCCTGTTGCATTAAGCGCCAGTTATAGCTGAATTATAGAAATAGACGCATAAAATGTGACTATTCCATCAACTATATCTTATAGTGTAAACATGGAACAATACTTGCATTATTTTGATATAACATGATACTATATTGTTATGAGGTGGTATTGTGAAGTCTAAAATCAAGTCATATGAAACCCGTTTGGAAAAATGCACCAATTTTCCATTCTATATATATAAAGTCGATTGTAAAGCCAATACCATTGGAATTTATGCTCATTGGCATGAAGAAGCCGAAATTCTGTATATTAACTGCAGAGGTACAATCGAGATAGAAGGTACATCTTTTGACATCAAGGAGAATGACATAGTTTTCATAAATAAGGAGCAGCTTCATCTGGCAAATGTACAGTCTGATGGCATGATTTATGCAATAGTCTTTGATTATAATCTCATTGATTTTAACAGCAATGATTTCTGTCAGATTAATATTATTGAACCTTTGAAGAGTAAAAAAATGCTGTTTCCATCTGTTATTAATTCCCAAAACAATCAATATGAACAGATAAAAGCAAAATTGTTTGAGATGGTAAGTCTGTATTACAGTGACATCCCAGGTAAGCAGCTTAAAATCAAGTGCAATATATATGAGATACTGTTTCTCTTGTATTCATCAAATATGCTGCTTATACCGACTGAGGCAAAGGGTACTTATGACCTCAACCAACTATCTTATGTGAAGGCTACCATTTACTATATGGAAAATAACTATAACAAGCAGATAACTATCGATGACATGGCAAAAAATGTTTCCATCAGCAAGTTCCATCTTATAAAAATTTTCAAACAGATAACAGGAGTTACACCTATTATTTATCTGCGTGATTTTAGGATAGAGCAGTCTGTAAAATGCTTAAGCGAAGGCTGCACAGTAACACAGACAGCTTTTATGTGCGGTTTTAACAACCTGAGTTATTTCATACGTGCATTCAAAGAAAGGTTTAACATGTCACCAAAGGAATTTCAAAAAACTGTCTTATAATGCTCTGTAAATCTCTCAACAGCGAAGTAATCCATATCAATTCAATATATAACACGGGCGGGAGCGAAAGCTCCCGCCTGCTGTTATTAAGACCAAATCAAGTTTTTATTTTTTCACCTGTTTAAGTAATTTAATACGGATAACGCTCGCTGCTGCAAGTATGCAAAGCAACAACCATATAAGGATAAATGCAGTATCTCCGGTTTTTGGTGTCTCATTACCATCTTCTGCAGAGTCATTTTCATAAGGCAGGGCTTCAATATTGAATGTCAGCAGGGCAGTTGTCTGTGCTATGCCTGCACCCTTACTCAAAGTAACGGTAAATGTGTAACTCCCGTCTGTTCCTGCCGGCGAGGCTGCCGTACCCGCTAAAGCTGCAGTGAATGTACCGTCCTCCACTTCAGCTGTTACACCGTTGAGATCAAGCTCTGCTATAATAGCCTCTACTGCTGCACGGGCAGCTTCTATGTCATCAATATCCTCCTGGCTTCCGCTTGCCGGGAATGCAGCTTCTATTGTTCCCTTGGCTGCTGATATGTCCGCATTGTCCTGGGTATTGTCATAGGGCAGGGCTTCAATATTGAATGTCAGCAGGGCGGTTGTCTGTGCTGTGCCTGCACCTTTGCTCAAACTAACTGTAAATGTGTAGCTCCCGTTTGTACCTGCCGGTGAGGCTGCCGTACCCGCTGTTGCTGCAGTGAACGTGCCGTCCTCCACTTCAGCTGTTACACCGTTGAGATCAAGTTCTGCTATAATAGCCTCTACTGCTGCACGGGCAGCTTCTATGTCATCAATGTCCTCCTGGCTTCCGCTTGCCGGGAATGCAGCTTCTATTGTTCCCTTGGCTGCTGATATGTCCGCATTGTCCTGGGCAGTGTTTGTGGTAACACCGCTAACCTTATTGGAAATTGATGAGAAGTTTCCAACCTCATCACCTGTATAGAGGTGAAAGTAATAGGTTGAACCAGGGTTAAGTCCGGTAATGGTTACAGTCTGTGTTGATCCGGCCGGTTGTGGGACCGGTGGATTATCAATTAAAATACCATCGCCTGTAGGAGAATCAGAATAGAAGATTTCATATACGGAAGCTGTCCCTACATCTCCATCATCACCCGGAGCGGTCCAGGTAAGGGTTATACTGGTATCGGAAACCTCACTGACTGCAAGATCAGTCACTGCAGAAGGAGATATAATGTCATCGGAAACATACTCCATAAAAAAGTCATCCACCACAATGTCTGCATTGTTTCCTATTGTCTGAAACCGCAGCCTTGCATTTGAAATTGATCCGGTCCAGTTAACCTTAGTCTGAGCCACTACTTCTACATAAGTTGATCCTACTTCTGTTAGAGGCCATCCGGCAGCCCAGAATCCACTGTCTGCTTCGCCATCAATGATCATGAATACCTGCCCGCTTCCACTAAGATACCGCGCATGCATCCCGAATCGATAGATACCAGGGCCATTTGCTTCGAGCAAGGATCGCACATCATAGGATAATGCATGCCAGTCATCACTGCGGTTGCTTATCAAAGCTGCATATGTGCCTGAATGTGGATTATCAGTTGTCAGATTCAGTGTGCCGCCGAATCCCGACCATCCAGTCAATCCATCTTCAAAACCCGGATTTGTTAAAAGGTTTGTTGTTTCTTCGGGAGGTGCTGCACCGTAAACTTCAATTTCGTCTATACGGTAAATACCATACATATCACCTGCCATACCTAAAATCCTCAATTTTGTTGTGGTTACCGGAGAAAACCTGGTTGTCTTGAGCTTATCAGTATTGCCGGTTGATATGATATCTACCCATCCGGATCCATCCCAGACTTGTATAGTATACCCACTGAACAGATATCCTGTAGTGCTGTAAATATCCACACGGCTAATTGTTTGTGGAGTTGTCCATTCCAGCATCAGCCAATCGTCATCAGCAAAGGGATTTGTTGCCCAACCCTGGAAATCACCGGTGTTTCCGTCAATTGCCCCTGCTGCTGAATATCCGTCATCTGTTTCAGAAGCAGAAACTGAAGCAGTTAATGCAAGATTGGTGGTACCTTCAATATATTCAATGGTTGACCCGCTTGCTGTATTTGAAATAGGCGAATAATTACCACCATTGTCAATAGCGAAGATCACAAAATAATAGGTTGTATCCGGGTCTAATCCGGAAATAGTAAATTCCTGTGTGGTTCCGGCCTCCAATGGTGTTGGAGGATTTGTAATTTGAATTACACCACTGTCTTCAACATTGCTTGCATCAATTGGAAAGCTGGCATAACGAATGTCATATCTTGCGGCTGTCCCCACATTGCCATCATCACCAGGCGCTGTCCATGTAAGAGTTAACGAAGAACTGGTCGGATCCCCTGCAGCCAGATCTGTAATCGCACTGGGAGCAGTAATATCATCTGTAACAAAGCCAAAGTAAAAGTCATCAACTACCATATCAGCTGTAGATGAAATTGTTTGAATGTATAGCTCAGCCTTGGTGAGTGTTCCGGACCAGGTAATTGCACGCTGCCCCGATACATTGGTAAATTCTGTGCCTACATGGGCAGACGGCCAAATGCTGTACCATTGCGGGCCATTTCCTGTACTCTCAAGATAAAGCATCATTGTTACATCATCTTCATCACCGATAAATCGTGCATAAGCACCATAACGGTAAACTCCCTGCCCTTTGGTTTGCATTATGGGGAGCACATTCATCACAGGAGAACCCCACTGCCCGGTTCGTCCGGATACATAAGCAGCACGGCTGCCGGAATTGACACTGTCTGTCGTAATTGATACATTAGCAGACTGCCACGACCAACCTGTCAACCCTTCCTCAAAACCAGGATTAGATAGAAGATTTTCCGGTTCGTCCGGATCATCCGGTTCATTATCCCAGCTGCTGATTGCATCACCAAGCGCATCCAGATAAACTGTATTGATTGTACCGTCTGAATTTAAAGTCGGCTCTATGTTGGATGCTGCCTCGGCATGCTCATTCCATGCATAAATCAGAATAGTATTGGCTGGATTCTTATCCGGATTTGCTGCAGTCCAATCCATTGCACTTTTTACATAACTCTTTAGCTGCTCAGTTGAAATCGGATCTTCTATTGGTCCCCACGCACCCCATGAAGGCGGGTTTAAATGCCGGGGCTCATCATTGACGCCCAGGCTTACCAGTGGGATGGTATTGGATGTACCGGCATAATTGTAGACTACACCGGCCTCAACAGCTGCATAATCGCTTGCTCCATCCAGAAAGTCTGCATAGTATGACTGATTGGTCATTCCAACAACATATGGGTTGCCTAACCCGGCAGCGATTGATTGTGAGCGCAAATAGTCAATATGAGATTTGCTCCAGTTATTCATATTCATTATATAGAATAATGGCCTGTTGTCATGTACTCTAACATAAAAGCTGTCTGCAAAGTATTCAAGAATACGGTCAACACGATTTTCCCAATTCTCATAATTGCCTGTGGGAGCGCCCATAATCACACAGTACTTCAAATCCCCCTTGTCCGGGTTTTTACGGAATAAATCAAATACACGAGGATAGGGCATATGCCAGTTGGTTTCCATGTCCAGGTATGCTATGTAGTCAATTTGAGCACTTTTTGCATATGCAATCTGCTGTGCCACAATATCCGGTTCATTATCGTCAGCAGCTACCAGTAAAAAATTCTCAGGATTATCTGATACAAGTGTTAACCCTTCTGAATAGGAATGCATCTTTGAAAAATCATCTAAATTATCCACAGTGCGGATGAGGTCATCCCTCTCTTCGTTCATGACCCAATACTCTATTCTCATGATCTGTGGGTTGAGAGGAGTATCATCAGTTTTGGCAATCTGGATTTTAACATAATGAATGCCAAATTCATAGGAAGAAGATATGTTCACCTTCTGCCAGTTTTCTGCGCCTTTGATCGGAGTGGCACTTTTCCCTGAGAGACCTGGTGAAGGAGCTTCAGTGTAAGTAATACCGTCAGGTGAGGTTAAGATTTTTATATCATTGTTTTCATCATACGGTTTGGAATCATCAAATGCAGCATAAATACGCACATTGGTGATGTCAGTTTCTGAGTAATAAACAATCTCCTGAACTGTATTGACATTCCTGGCCAGGCGGCTTGTGTCATATTCACGCACCGCATAGAAAGGAAGCCGGTGGTTAAACTGCGGAGGTGTCAGGCTGATTTCATCATATGTCTTGTTCTGTCCGGTTAAACCTGAATAGTTAATGACCCCTACAAGCGGACGTTCTCTTTCTCCGGAACCCATGGCCTGAGCAGTAGTATTGCCCCTGCCTGCAAAGCTGAAAGGCAGCACCTGCTGAAATAAACTCAAACCAAGGGTTAACACCAGCGTCATACTTAACACTCGAAAGAAAGTTCGCTTTTTGACTTTGTTTTGCATTGCTTTCATTTTAAATCCCCCTTGTTTTTTATTTTTAATAAGCTTTCGAATAATTGCCAATATTATGCAATTTCATCCAGGTAGTAAACCATTAAATTTTTATTATTCATAAAACCGTAGGATTATTTAATCAGAATCTCTACTAAAATCACTATTAATTAAGACAGTAGAGTGTTTACAAGTCACGTTGCTGCCTTGCATCTGGTAATTTGAATATAAACAAAACTATTCAAATACTTTGAGTATTCTAATAGCCTGATAATATAAAAAATAATAGACTTGAGTTTGCACACGAATAAAGGATATCAAAGAATTGAACAATTGTAACTAAACTATATTGTAATTTATAGTAGTATTTTAATAATTTTAGATAACTAACAGTACTTGCATTATTAGCATGTACAATGATACTATATCGTTATTAGCAATATTGTTTATCTACAATCAAATAATGGTTTTGTCAGATGTAAATCTATATCTATGCATAATTTCAATAACATAACACACAGTTAACTGGACTTGCTGAAATAAATTCTTTTTCAATGGGCTGGATTATTAAATAGCACAGTATACTTGACAGGAGGATTATGATGAGTCTGAAAATAGGTATTGCAGGGGCAAGAGGATTAAGCACAATTTTGGGTTTTCGCTCAATACCCGGTGTTTCTGTGACTGCATTGTGCGACCTGGACGAAAAACTGCTGGCAGAGCAGTCAGCCAGATTCCACATCCCAAATACATACCGGATTTTTGAAGATATGCTGGCCTCAGACATTGATGCAGTAGTAGTAGCGACTCCTATGCAATTTCATTTCCAGCAGACTGTAACTGCACTGGAAGCAGGCAAGCATGTGTTGAGTGAAGTTACAGCTGGTGTAACCATGGATGAGCTGTGGTGGCTCAAGGAATCCGTAGAGAAATATAACAAGGTATACATGATGGCAGAAAACTACTGCTATATTGCCGAGAACCAGATAATTAACAATATGGTTGAATCAGGCCTGTTTGGCGAAGTGTATTTTGGCGAAGGCGAATATATACATGATATAAAAAATTTAGCAGCCTACCCCAGCGGAAAAATTTCCTGGAGGAAGTACTGGCAGCTTGGTAAAAGGGGAGCCTTCTATCCCACTCATAGTTTAGGCCCCGTTATGCAGTGGTTTAAAGGTGACCGTATAAAAACAGTTTCCTGTTTCGGAACAGGCTGGCATACAGCACCGGAATTCAGGCAGGAGGATACAACCATAACGATTTGCCAGCTAGCCAGCGGGAAACTGATTAAAATACGAATAGACTGTATTTCGGAAAGACCACATAATATGGCCTACTATTCACTGCAGGGCACAAAAGGCTGCTATGAAGCACCAAGAGGGTTAGGAGATACACATAAAATCTGGCTGAAAGACTTTGATGACAGTACAGATGGTGCACATTGGAGGCCATTATCAGACTTTATGGAATACTTGCCTGAACGATATAAGAATTTGACTGAGGAACAGAAAAAAGCCGGCCACTGGGGAGCAGACTTTTTTTGTGGTACATGATTTTGTAGATGCCATTCAAAACGGTACAAAGCCGGCCATAGACGTGTATGATGCATGCGAATGGACAGCAGTGGGACTGTTGTCAGAACTGTCTGTAATGAACGGCGGAAGACCTATGGATATGCCGGATTTCCGAAAAGCATCCTCCACAAAAGATCAAATAATTAAGTTATAGCCGGTTCCATATATAAATCAAAATACCAAAGTCTGATTTCGATGTTGTTTTACTTATATTATCAGGGACTGCATACATGGTACAGTCTGATTATCAGGAAAGGTTAAGGTGAATTAATATGAGTGATAATAAATTGCCCCAATTAGTAATGTTCCTGTCTACGCTGGAGGACTTGCCGCCTAACAGCCTCCCGGAAGGGTACAGCCTGCGGCATTACAGCGGTGAAGAGGATGCACAAGCCTGGAACAGGATTATATGGGAAGCCTTCCAGTGGCAGACAGACTTTAGCCAGGCCATTAAAGCAGAGGAAGTCTTCCGGCCTGAGCGGGTCTGGTTTGTCTGCTGCGGTCAGGAACCTGTTGGCACAGCAACTGCCTGGTATCGGCCTCAGTGGGGAGAAACTACAGGGTATCTCCATATGGTAGGCTGCTGCCGGAGCATGCCGGGAAAGGGTTGGGCCTGCAGGCCTGTCTGGCTGCACTGCATCAAATGAAAAAAGAAGGATGGACAAGTGCTGTTCTTGAAACAGATGATTTCAGGCTGCCTGCTATAAAAACCTATTTCAGGCTGGGTTTTCAGCCAAAGTTTACCCATGAAAGCCATCCTGACAGATGGGATAAAATATCCAGGCTGATTTCACTGGGTAAATAGTCACAAATCAGCCATGTTTTAATTCAGCGTTATCAGCCTTCCGGTATAATTGCAGTCAAGCCCTCTTCCTTCAAAATGCACTGCTTTAGTTTCTCTCTTAACATACTGCGAATCTCTGCATACTGAGGATCCTTCACCAGGTTGAATCTCTGATAAGGGTCCTTTTTTAAATCATATAAATATTTTTCAACATATAAATCACTTGCCGGCTGTGACAGGGGGCTGTCCTCCCAACCGTCATAAGGCATTCCTTTTTTATATTCATCCATGTCATCATTAGTAATTGGTGCTTCCACACAGTATGTATAATCCAAGGTGCGAAGCGCTCTGCCAATGCAGCTTTCGCTGATCTGAATAAATACTTCATCATGGATTGGAACATCCGGATTCATCGAAAGCTGCTGCAAGGGGGTACCCGGCATGTATACAGGCTTTTCAATGCCGGCACAAGCCAGGAGAGTGGGAGCAATATCGATAAGGCTGGTGAGATTGTCAACAACACATCCTCGCTGGAAACCCGGTCCTCTTGCAATTAATGGAACCTTTACACTGTTGTCATGGCATGAACGTTTATATTCACTGTTGCGAGTTTTAAAGTGTGAGCCATGGTCAGAGGTATAGAAGATTACCGTGTTCTCATATTCACCGCTTTCCTTCAATGCCTGTACTATACGCCCTACATTGTCATCCAGGCTCTTGCAGCAGCCAAGATAATCCGGCATCTGCTCCCTCCAGTCACCGCCTGTACCCGCTAAATCTCCGGGCACAGGAAAATCCCTGAACATTTCCTTAGAACCTTTCGGGCCTTCAAAGCAGTTGCGGTCATTCTGATGATGGGGTTCTATGTAGGAAACAAACAGGAAGAACGGCTTATCCTTCGGTCTTGCCAGGTACTCAAGAGCAAAGTCAGTAATGGCATCCGCACGGTATTTTGTAAACTCCCTTTTGTTCATGTCCCCGTCAAACACATATCCGCCATATCCATGGGATGTAAACTCCAACACATCTGCTGCCATCCAGTAATCCTTATAACCTCCCCTGAACTCCGGCGGAACAGCAGTAGTTTTGAAGTTGAATGTATCAGGCTTCGGCGGATGGACAAAGGAATGGTTGGATGCCAAATGCCACTTCCCGACATATGCTGTCTCATACCCGGCTTCATTAAAGTAATGGGCAATTCCTTTCTCAGTCAAAGGCAGCATCCTGTCATTGGTATGACATCTAATTGCTGTCGGATATTTGCCTGTTTGGATGCATGCACGGGCAGGACCGCAAACAGGCTGACAGGTTATCGCATTGTTAAAGCGGGTGCCCTCTTGTGCCAGTTGATCGATATTCGGGGTTAATTGAAAATGAGCGCCTAAAGGCTCACCATAGCAGCTTACAGTATCCCATCGCTGCTGGTCTGAAAACAGAAATACTACATTGGGTTTCTTCGCCATAAAGTAATCACCACTTCCTTGTAATACATATAAATATGAAATGGTAACAAACCCTATTGTGATATAAAACTTACTGTTTATTAGCTTTTATACCAAGTGTATTCGCAGAATAAAGAATACTCCAGTCTGATAACTTAAGTATTAGAATTTCCCAGGAAAATCTGGTGAAAAGCTATCTGACGCCTCATATAAGTATATGTGACATATAAGGTGTCATCCAATACAACTGCAGCAGGATATGAAAATTCGGCTATAAAGTTATTATTGTCAAATGTCCTGCTTTCAAGAGTCATAAAATGATCAAACGTTAATCCGTTATCTGTGGATTTATAAATAACAATAGGTGTACGGGCAGCCCAGTTTCCTGATACCGGGTTAAATATTAAATACAGCTCTTTACCATGAGATACTGCTTCTATCCCGCTGTTATTGCTTGGCAGATAAGTATTGTATGCCTGACACCATGTTTCTCCCCAGTCTTCCGAATCTGAACGATAGATATATCCGCAGGAAGTGCGCAGCAGCATATGGATATGCCCGGGCTCACTTTCCCAAAGTGTAGGCTGAATAGCCCCTTCTCCTTCTATGTAGTCAGGCTCATTAGGATTGGTTCTGTTTATGCTGATTTTCGAAAGCAATTTAAAGCTTTCTCCATAATCATCTGACACATCTACCCTTGGCAGCCATACTCCGTCCTTTTCGTCAGAATTAGGAGCCAGCAGCCTTCCATTGCTCATAAGCAGTGGCTTGCTGCGAACAGGACCGCAGGCATCATTGGGCGGCGGATAGCATGCCTCCTGCGACCAGGTTTTCCCCTTATCCCTGGACACCATGGTTCGGCTCTTCCATGTAGAAATGTCTTTCCCAACCTTATATACAATACGTATGCCGTCAGCAGTCTTAAACAATACCGGATTCCAATGTGCAGTCTGCTCGGTCTTTGCTATCTGAACAGGCTCCTGCCACTCACCGTTTACCCTGCGGGACAGCCAGATTCCCACATCAGGGTTTCCCTCCTCAGTACCGGCAAAATAAGCAACAAGTACCGTTCCGTCTTCAAGGGGCAGCACAGTAGAAGCATGACAATTCCGGAAATAAGTATTCTCAGGGAATATAAGCTCCGGGCTGGAAAAAGGTCCTAATTGGGCCAAATTGCTTCGCGCAGTATTAGCAAAAGCCTTTAACTCCCTGCATTGGGTTTCAGTTAGAGCTTTCTGCTTGTCTCGTACCAAATCAGCAGCAATAATCCCACGCTGCACCAGAAAATACTTAGCATTACGGGGGTAGCACTGATACTCATAGACACTGGCCATTGTTATAAAATCACTTATCCACCTGGCAGTTCTCGGATTAAAGGATGCAGCAGGTTCTCCGGCTGAACATACAGTGCTTAGGTATTTCTTTAGCTTCTTAAAATGCTCTGGTATAAAATTCAGCATTACTCCTGAATATCCTGCGGCACCGGCCAGAAAACTGTCAACCAGTGTTGCAGCATTGGCATTGTACAGTTCTATACATGTTCCCTTCAATTGACAGATGCGTTGACGGATTAACTCAATATTACAGCATGTATCCTTGATAAAATCAAATTTGCCCGATAAGGCTATAAAATCAAGAACCTTAGGTGTCAGCAGCCGCTTGTATGGATACGGACACTCATAAATTCCCAGCCTGGTACCTGGTTTCAGGTGATCTATTATATATTTTAAATTATCTATTAAGATTTCATCGCTCTCGTCCTCTGCTGCAAGTCTGTTGGATACCAGTACCAGAGCATCTGCTCCCAGAAGCTCTGCTTTTTGCAAATATGCAATTTGCTCATAAAGTGTGTCCTGTGTATGACCTGAAATAACACATTTTATATTTTTCTCCCTGCATAGCCTGACACTGCAGCCAGCCAGCTGCAATTTCTCTTCCTCGGACAAATAAAACATTTCACTGGATTGACAAACTGCGAACAAGCCATCACATTCGTTTCCGGCAAAAAGATCAATTAATTTCTCATAAGAGTTATAGTCTATGTCACCCTCCTGATTAAATGGGGTTATAACTGTCGGATACATTTTAAAAACAGCATTCATACATAGCTCCTTTGACTACTCATAAAAATTAAAAAAACCACATTTCCAGCATCCCAATTTATCTGGAAATATAATCATATAAAACTATTTAAAAGACATGAACAATGTGCATTCTGATATGTCTAATATAGCACATCCGGCAATAAATGTTTAGATTTATAAAAAGCAAAATGGAAATGACAGTATATCAAATTTTAGGAATATACCGCAGTAGGAGCAATTAAAAGCAGAGGGGATGCTTTTTTCTGTAAAAAGCTACTCCCTTTCATCCTGGCCAACAATTCGCTTATCCAGAATTCCCTTCACAGATTTTCCTGAATCAAGGTGGCTGAGCAGAATACTGGTTTCAGGTAGCAGTCTTTGCTGCAATGATTCAACATACTCAAGATTCTCTAAATAGGTACAGAGCATATTAGCCATCATAGAAAACAATATGGCATCCCGGTTTGTAATCTCTTTTTGTTTCCATCCATGAAAGTACAGTACTCCATCGGTGCGGGTTCCCCTAATTAAGGGAATTACCAGCGCATCTTCACGAAGGATATATTCTCTTCCCTCATCCTTGTCATTTTTTTTCTGCTCCATTATCAACCTATAGATATCCTCTTTTTCCTGGGGAGTAGACTTACCATATATCTCTACCTCTCCCCCTCGAATCAGAAAAACACAGATGCGTTCTGCCTGAAAGAGTTCACCGCATAAAGCAAGAAGCCTGTCCATAACCTGTGCAACAGTGTTTTCAAAATTAAACCTGCCTGTCATTTCATATAGAACCAGCAGCTTGCTGTTCATATTGTCAAGCTCTTCATACCTGTTCTCTAAGTTTTTCAACTGGTTGGTTGTTCTAATATAATGGTTAAGTGCCAGATATGGAATAATGTATAATATTAGTAAACTGATGGCTGCTGCTGCCATGCTCGATCCACCGTTCAGAGCTTCCTCAAAACTTAACTGTGAATTATTTATAAAAATGACATAAGCACTGCTCCCGGCAATAAGACCCATTAATCCGCCTACAAGCCCTTTAATTCCGTATATAATATGCAAGGTAAAGATAGGGATAAATACACACGGAATAAACAGGCTCATGCTGCCGCCGGTCAACAATACCGCGGTCTGCGCTGTTAAGAGATCTGCAATACACATAAGAAGGCGGGCAACAGGAATTTTCATAACCTGGTGGAACATACAGGCAGCCAGCATCTGGTATATCCCCAGGCAAACAATTACAAAGTCTCGTTTAAGATTTAACTGCAGCTCTGTTTTCAGAACAATAAGCAATAAATATAATAATATGCACACCCTGTATGCAAGCAAAACTTTGGTTGGTACTTTATTAAAATGGCCGGGTTTTATTTTTTCAAACATTTCTATTCCTCCATACGGCAATCAAATGTATAAGCTATAATCCACTTGCAAAATCAGCATCATATACCCATAGGAAGGTATTTAGCTGTTTCATGAAAAATCATAAATTCAAAGTAATTTGTTTTAATTATCTTCAATCCGGCCTCTTAGAATCCCTTTATTTCCCGGAGTATTTCCCATATTTTTCTATTTACACCAAATTATATAATGTATTCTTATTCGACATTACATTTTATACATATTGTAAAAATTTGAAATCTAATGCTTATTGCTGTAATCATGTCTTCTCTGCTATTTAACAGTGATTTGGTTCCAGAAATGCCAAAATAAAAATAGCTTCAGCGGTTTTAGATAATCTTGTTCTTTCATATGTAGTATGCTAAACTTATATAAGATATGGATATACTTTTATATAAGCATTTCAGCCAGTACTTGGCAGAGAGGTGAGGATAGAAGATGAAAAGATGCATAATATTACTGATTTTTCTTCTGACATTGGCGATGCCCATGTCCTCGCTGGCTGCTCCTGCGCCGTTAACGAAAATATCATCCTCTGCCAGTGTATCTGAGGATCCAACCGTACAGGCAGTCTCCTATAAAGCTAATCTAAAGGTAAATTATAATATTACCCAGACAAATTCCACTATTGTTATAAAAAATACAGAAGACAAGCGCACTGATATAATGATTGGCATACCGACCCACATAAACCAGGAAACTATAAAACTAGAAAACCTGGAAGTGTTTATGGACGGTAAAAATCAGCGTCTTATTGCCAGAAGAGACAGGACTAAAAAGGAAGAAAGCGGGTTGTCTGATATTCCTGCAAGGTGGTATACCTGGTATGTATCATTAGAGCCTAACGGATATAAAGTGATAGACATATCCTACACAACAGAAAATCAAAAATCTGAAGACGGAACAAAAAGTATTTATATCCCCCTGGAGTTTCTTAAAACATGGTTAAACGTCCCGCAGAATATTGAGATTTCAGTAGACCTGGGAGATGCGCCGCCTTATGTGTTTGAGCCAAACCCGTCTGTCCTGCCTCATTACTATGACAGAATGGGACGGTTGAACTGGAAATTCACCAATGACGAATTTCCTTCGCATATACAGGTATATTTTCGTAATATCGAACAACTGGCCAGCGAATATATTTCGGCCCAGGCTGCGGGAGATAAGTCTATAACATCAATAACAAAAGCTTTTGACAGCAAATCCTATTATGAAGCTGTTGCACTGATAGACAAGTACCTGGAATCCCAGAACGAAACCGGTTTGAAAAATGAGCTGTTATATATGAAAGCCTTGGCAAATCAAGGCTTATACAAAATAAAAGATGTATTTGATATCTTTGATCAGCTGGAGTCACAGCCCATATTCGGCGAATTGGAGGGTACCTTCAAAAATCGGATTATCTATGATAAATATTATCATATGAAATCACTGCTGACTGAAAACACTATACTTTACGACTACCTGGATTCCGCAAAGAGCTATGTTATGGGCAATGCCCTATTCCTAATGTGGATGGAAGAAGAACTGAGCTACCTGGAATCTACCTTTATGCCGGAACCTGAACCAACCCCTCCGGTAGAACAGCCTCCCCTTGAGGAAAGCAATGCACAGGATGAAAATGATGAAAAGGAATTGATAAAATCAATTACCATAGGAAAGTATGAAATCTCAGTAGAAGTGTTATTCCTGGTTATTATAGCACTGGTTATCTTATTGACTTTAATAATACGCAGAAGCAGAAGGAAGAAACACAGAAACAGAGGTTATATTTTCCGATATTAATAATGGGAGACTGAATATGAAATTATTATTTATAATTAATCCGGTTGCAGGAAAGGGCAAGACCAGGGACGCAATACCCATCATAGAGAAATTTTGCACAGCCCGTAATATTGAATATGCAATTCATGAAACAAATGCGGCAGGGGAAGCAACTCAGGTAGTAAGAGATACTTGCACTGGCTATTCGGCAGTTATAGCTGCAGGGGGAGACGGAACAGTCCTGGAGGTAACCAATGGCTTGTCAGGAACAGATATCCCTCTTGGCATCCTGCCATTAGGAAGCGGCAATGATTTTGCACGGGCATTAAATATGCCGATAGGTTTTTCCAATGTTGAAAGGGCTCTTAATATTATTGCTGACAAACCTGCCTTCCCAGTTGACCTGGCCAAATTTAACGGCAGGGTTTTTCTTAACATAGCCAGTATAGGTTTTGATGCAGAAATAGTCAGGGATCTTCATAAAATAAAAAGATTTATAAAAGGAAAATCCGCTTATTTGGTTTCAGTATTTGTAAAATTCCTGACTTATAAACCTAAAAAAGTTGAATACGTAATAGACGGCAGCAAAGTTGTAGAAAACACTTTTCTTGCTGCTATTTGCAATGGCGTCTGCTATGGGGGCGGGATGAAAGTAAACCCTAATGGTTCAATTACAGACGGCTTTTTGGATGTGATTCACATTGAGCCGGTACCGCGCTACAAAATCCCCTTTCTGCTTGTAAAATTTATAAAGGGCGAACACCTCAGCCTTCCCGTAGTAAAAACATACAGGTGCAAAGAAATTCAAATTCATTCAAATGATTTAGTAGTCAATGTAGACGGTGAATGTGCCATGACTACGCCGGTAACTATCAGACTGGCACCGTTATCCTTAAATGTAATCGGCAACATATAGCAGGAAGTCATAATAGGAGGTCATATGGAATATATAGTAGAATTCCTGAGAACATATTCAATGGAAGTTATATGTGCTTCAGCCATTGCAGCTTTAATTTCATTTATTCTGGTACTGGTAAACTTTAGAAGAACAAGCAAGATTATAAGAAAATATAAAAGGCTGATGAGAGGAGCAGACAGCAAAAACCTGGAATCAATGCTCCTGCAGCAATTAGAAGAAATACAGGCAAGCCATACACGTATAAAGGAATTAGAACTTGCCTGTTCATCAATAAATAATAAAATGAACCGTTGTGTCCAGCACGTTGGAGTAGTTCGTTACAATGCTTTTGAAAATATGGGCAGCGATCAAAGCTTTTCAGTTGCCATGCTTGATGAAAATGGGGATGGATTTGTACTAACCAGCTTATATGGCAGAAACACTTCAACCAGTTTTGCAAAACCCATAAAAGCAAAACAATCCGCATATCCTTTGTCCGATGAAGAAAAAGAAGCTATAGAAAAAGCCCTCAAATAAATTTTAATCGAATAATAAGAACACCTTCCCGGAAGAATAATAAAATAACACGGGAGGTGTTTTTTTATGAGCACTATTGCTTTAGAAAGAGGACTGGATGAACTGAAATCCTATTTGGACAACCAAGGCTACAAAACAGTCTATGCCGATGAAATAGACGGCAATATATCAGTTTACATATATTTGGATCAAAATATCCTGGGCCAGCAAACATTTCATGCGGCACTTGACAATAGCTTAAAGGCAGATACAACTTCTGCTCCTTCCGGCATTTTGCTGATTAACGCAAGAAATAAAACAAATGAGGAAATTAAATACATGATAGAAAGCAGGACCTACAGCCCGCTGTTCTTTTTCTGATTTGCTGCTTTTATGTATTCAGTTTCTTTGCCATTGTCAGGTCTTTGCTGCTGCAATGGCCTGACACTGTTGCCTTTAACATACTTCCATATGTTAAAATGAATACCGCTGCTTATTGTATCGGCCATCCTCATAATCAAATTAAGCCTTGTATTTTGAAGAATCAGATATTCCATAAACCCGCTAATGTTGACTACTCCAATTATATGCATGTGTCCAACTTCAGGCAGTGTTTTGTTGACACCGGCACCCGGCCTTAACGGTCCTTTTCCCATTCCGATCCTGCCTACTCGCTCCGGCTTGCCCAGACAGGCGTCAATAGAAATTATAAACGGCCGTTCATGCTTGGTTTCTATTTCTTTAATTACATCTGCCAGGTTTTTTGCATGTACCGGATTATCCAGTGTACCATATATAAAAATATTGCTGTACTGAATAAGTTTCAGCTTATGCCCCACCAAAGGTCCCAGGCAATCTCCTGTGGAGCGGTCTGTTCCAATACATAATATAACTACATCATTATACTCATCTGTATAAAGATGCTTGAACATTTTCTCAAATTCTCTGCTGAAAAGGGTTAATGCATGGGGATGGTTTACGTCTATTGATATTTCATCTCGAATCCTCTCCATACAAACCTCCCAAAAATAACATTTACATAAATCTTTCCCATTAAATGAAAAATCATTGCATGACACATTATTGCTGTTCCCTGCCAGTAGTATTATTTTATGTAGAGAAAACGTCCACTTATGCATGTCATCAAGGTAATTGTTTAAGTTGCAAACACTGAGATATTTATCTTAAGGGAAGGAATTTGACAATTTGCAACGAATTACTATTAATGAATGCTCTTAAGGAGAAAACCTATGCGTCGTAAAAAAAGATTTGTTCCGGCAATGATATTTTTAATAATAGCAGCAGCTATATTTTTTATTTACTCATATATTGCTAACCAGCACTCACCAGTCCTGTATCCGGTCTTCTCTGCCGAAGACATAGTCTTGTCGCAAGAAGAAGACCTTCACTTTTTCTCGGAAGGATGGATTGTATGCGGTGCACCCTCAAGATTCTATTACTGGGATCAAACAGAAATGCTTCCCCCTTTTAGTCAAGACGACCTGTCAGCTGAAAACGGAAGCATATATATAACAGCACATAGCCAAAATTATATTGTTACCAAAAGCAGCCGTATATACGATACAAGAACCGTTCCCTTTACGCTGGTGTATGAAAACCAGGATTTAAAGATATGGGATATTAAAGAATGTACAGATTTTTTAATCCTGCTGATCCATGACGACAGTGATTTGGCTCAGCCATATATTTTGGTGAATAACAGTGATTTTTTGATATCTATGGATGGTACCGGAGAATCCAGGTATATATCCGCTGATTTTTATAGCAGGGATGTGTCGCTGTTAACCTTAGGCGTTAATTCACCGTTCCCTATCACCCGTGTTTTTCACTATATTAACCGGAACGAGTTATATGGGGTGCTGACACTGGAAAATCAATTTATATACGAAATATTCAGGCTGAAAGACAAAATTATTCTAATAGGAATAAAAGATATATTATGTTACAATATTGAGGGAGAATTGCAGTGGACAGTAAGACATGAATCCGACGGAAATTTTGAAACTATAAAATCGGATGGCGGATTATTTATATACTTTCCTGAAAAAACGCAGTTAGGAGATAAAAAGGGAAACACCCTTATTATTGATAGCAAGGGTTATTCTGTAAAAATGTTTCCCAAATATCTGTCCGGTATAAAAATTCACCAGTATGGTTATATAGCCCTGGAGTTTAGCAATACCTTTGTAATTGTTAACAAGGAAGGAAAAATCATACATAAGCAAAGGCTGCAGGAGCCAGCAGACGAGTTGTTCACTAACTCATTCCGGCCTGAATATATACTTGTTCGCACTAAGAATGATACGCTGCAAATATTTTCAACCAAAAAACAGGAGGAAGAAAATCAATGAATATAATAGATATAATAGTATTGATAATAATGGGAATAAGTATGGTGGCTGGGTCGTATAACGGGCTTATTACCTCAGCGATGCACACAATCTCATTTTTTTTATCATGGGTAATATCAGTTTTCTTATATCCAGTAATTACCAGTATGATACTGAGCACTTTTCCTAAGCTGATGAATGTCATTACTTTATATACAGATGGGAGAGCGCTGATTCCTGATGTAGAGGACAGACTGGCAAGCATTAAAAATTTCAGCCCTGAAAAAATAGGCACAATTGTAGAGACTGCTAATCTTCCCGAACCTTTCGGCAGAATTTTAGTATCTGATTTCAGTCAATCTCTTGAAGGAATTAAAACAGTAGGAGAATATTTTGATTCTACAATGGCCATGGTTATAATAAATATATGCAGTTTTATAATACTCTTTCTGTTAGTAAAGCTGCTGTTTATGATAATCGTATCTGTTACCAAAGCAGTTGCCAATCTGCCGGTACTTAGAAAATTTGATGCTTTAGCAGGTGCAGGATTTGGAATAGTAAGAGGCGTATTTATTTTATACTTGGTATTTGCCTTAATCCCAATACTGTTAGTGCTGGCACCAACCGATATAATGAGTGAATTTCTCGACGGCTCAAAGTATGCGAACTTCTTTCAGAATACCAACATATTTACTAATTTTGTTCGAGGAAGATAAACTGTTTCACGTGAAACAATTAGTGAATTGTTTCACACAGTAAACCAGCCTTGCGTATATATGGTGTTTTTTCTCTGTCTAAATAGACTTAATAATTTGGATAGTAGTTCAGTAAAAACGACTTACATTATAGTAAGTCGTTTATTTTATGTCTTTATAAATTAAGAAAAATATGCTTTTAAATCATGATTCCTATGGCATTATTTATTCGCTGCATTTCATAGCCAATTTATAAAGCGCATCATCACATACTCTATAAACTGTCCATTCATCCATAGGTACTGCACCTATTTTTCTATAAAACTCAATTGCTGGTTTGTTCCAGTTTAAACATGACCATTCTATCCTTCCATATTTTCTTTCCACACACAATTTAGCAAGATAAGAAAGTATAATTTTCCCTATACCCTTCCCTCTCATCTCAGGTTTTATATACAAGTCCTCCAGGTAAATTCCTGGCCTGCCCATAAATGTGGAAAAGTTATAAAAGAATAATGCAAATGCTACTGGCTTGTTTTTGAACTCTCCAATAATTACTTCTGCCATTTTTCTTTCAAATACAAATTCCTTTAAGTTTTCTTCTGTAGCTGCAACCTCATTCAGCATTTTTTCATACTCAGCCAGTTCCTTAATAAAATTTAATATTATCGGAACATCCTTTGCCTCTGCAAATCTTAGCTTGAAATCTTTCATATTTGTATCAATAAGCATGTTTATACCTCCAATTGTTCAAGAAAGAAGATTCTTCTGTTAAAAACAGCTATTATATTATGAACTGTATACTTAACTGACACGATGCTTACTAATTTTATCTTCGAAGAACATATTTAATAAAATCTATAAATACCCTGTCATCAATTTGTTTTATAACCTTGTTGTTTAAGATAATTGATAATATTACCAATACAATAAAAACGTTAATATAAACATCTTTTAAATCAAAAGTAAAAAAACCTTTTAGTAAAATATAATCTAAGCTGCCATTCCAAAAAATTTTATCTATTAATGAACATATGGCTCCAGATAAGAGAAAAGCAAACATAGTGTCAATTAATTTGACTGATCCGAATCGTTTACTTATGTATAAATAAAATAGAAATATTAAGATCGTCATAGCTGATACTATTATAATATGTACCCATTTCCCTATGCCTAGCTGTAACATTGAATTAATCCATGAATAATCTTTGTTAAACATGGGCTCAAAATACAAAAAAGGAGGTATTATAGAAAACTTTTTGCTGAGAAAATTATTGTTAATTATAACTTTAATGATTTGTTCTATTGCTACTAAGATTATAACAGCAATAAATGTTATTTTGTTTTGAACTCCCATGTCCGTTCTTCACCGCCTGGGTAATATTTCTCTTAATTTATTCTTCTATTGTATTGCCTTATACAAGCAATTATTTGACCTTTATCTTTAAATAAATACGATGCTTTCAGTTAACTCTGTGTGTTTCAATTTAAAAATTGATTTAATTTAATTTTATTTGCATTAATGCACTCCCGCTAACTATCTGATAAAACAAGGTTTCTTATGACTTTTCTGATTAGTCTTATCAATAGATAACAGCAATTGACTTGGAAACATCAAGACTTTGCTTATATTTTTTTAAAACAAGCCTTACTTTTTTATCATTAAACAACCATAATGAAATAATAATATGCAGTATCTCACAAAACAAATATAATAAATTTGACAATGCATAGTTTAAAGGCTTTACTCAGGAATATCAATAAAAATGTTTCACGTGAAACACTTAATCTTTTAATGATGTGCTACCCTGTCAATGATTCTCTCCAAATCATCATTGCTGTAATATTCTATAGCAATTATGCCCTTTTTCTTTCCTGGTATTATTTGCACTCTTGTTCCCAGGGATTCTTCCAGCCCGGCTTCTATCTCTAATATATAACTCGGCTTCGGTTTTTCCTTGTTCTTTGTTTTTTCTTTGTTTATATTCTGTATAAGCTTTTCTGTTTCTCTTACGCTTAGGTTTTTATTTATAACTTTTTCTGCTATTTCTTTTCTTAGCCTCTCATCCTTAACAGCCAGCAAGGCTCGGGCATGTCCTACCGATAACTTGTTTTCATAAATAAGTTTTTGTATTTCATCAGAAAGATTTAATAATCTTAATGCATTTGCAACTGCCGGCCTGCTTTTTCCTAATCTCTCTGCAGCTTCTTCCTGGGTAAGATTTAGCTTGTCTATTAAAACCTGTATCCCTTTTGCCTCTTCAATTGGATTTAAATCTTCCCTTTGGAGATTCTCTATTAAACTTATCTCCAATATCTGTCTTTCGTCTAGGTCCATGATGATTGCAGGTATTTCAGTTTTGCCTGCTGCTCTGGCTGCTCTCCACCTGCGTTCACCGGCTACTATCATATAACGGCTGCCGTATGGCTTTACAATTATAGGCTGTACAACCCCATGAACCTTTATGGAATCAGCAAGTTCTTTTATTTTTTCTTCATCGAATTGCCTTCTTGGCTGCTCCGGGTTGGGATCAATATCTGTAATTCTAATTTCCTGTACCTGGGCATACAGTTTTTTCTCCAGATCAGTTTCCTGCTTGTAGCTTTCAAATAAAGCATCTAATCCTCTTCCCAAACCTTTTTTTATAGCCATTCGTCATCCTCCAGTTCATTCTCTATCATTTCATTGGCCAAATCCATATAAGCTTCTGCACCGGCACATTTGGGATCATATACAATAATAGGTACTCCATGACTTGGTGCCTCTCCCAGCCTTACATTTCTCGGGATAATTGTTGTATATACTTTATTCTTGAAAAACTTTTTCACTTCATCCACTACCTGAATTGACAGATTGGTTCTGGAATCAAACATGGTAAGGACTACTCCCTCAATTTCCAAAGATGGGTTTAAGTTTTTTCTAACTAATTCAACGGTATTTAACAGCTGGGTTAAACCTTCCAATGCATAATATTCGCATTGGATAGGCACCAGAAGCTTGTCCGCTGCAGTTAGAGCGTTTATAGTTATCAAACCCAGGGACGGGGGACAGTCAATGAATATATAATCATAATCGTTTTTTATTTCCTGCAATGCTCTCTTTAGAATAGTTTCTCTGGCCATCATGGGAACCAGTTCAATTTCCGCACCAGCTAATTGTATTTTTGAAACTATTATATCAAGGTTATCAAAATTGGTATGTACTATTGTTTCTTTTACAGGAACACCATTTATTATGACATCGTATATTGATTTATCAACCTGGTTCTTATTAATTCCCAGTCCGCTAGTTGTATTGCCTTGAGGATCGATGTCGATTGTTAATACTTTTTTACCTAAAGATGCCAGACAGGCGCTCAAGTTTACATTTGTTGTAGTTTTTCCTACACCGCCCTTCTGGTTGGCAACTGCTATTATTCTCGACATGAACCGCACTCCTTTATACGTTGTTACATCTATTATAGTGTATAATTGCTGCAGTTAAAAGGCCTATGTCATATTTTTTAGCTATTTATAGTATAGATGATTAAGAATATATATGGGTATATCGGGGGTTGCTATGAAAACTTTAATCATGACTTTTTTTTTGATATTTCTGGCTGAATTAGGTGACAAAACACAATTGGCAACCATGCTGATGGCTGCCAAAACAAAATCAATATGGCTGGTATTTATAGGCTCTGTATGTGCCCTCGCTGCTTCATCATTACTGGGGGTTTTAGCCGGTTCATTAATAACTAAATATATTCCCGAAAGTTATATTCATTACGGTTCAGGTATTGCTTTTATTATTATAGGCATTCTCTTAGTTTCAGGCAGGTTATAAAGCATTTTTGTCAGTCTTTATTCTTTTGGAATTGATACCGTAATTTCAATTGAGTCTCCCTTATCCACCTGCGTATACTGTACTGTCAAGCCATAGTTTTTTAAAATATTAACTGCATTCTTTATTGTATTTACAAATATTCTAATATCCTTAGTCTGCCCAAAAATTCTCTTCCGCTTATTTTTGCTTTTTTTACTCTCCTGGCTTTGCATTTTGCTTTGTTCAGTTTCCATGCTCTGTATATAGCTTTCAATTACCGCTTCAGTATCTTTAACATTCAAATTTTTCTCTACTACCTGTTTTAGAGCCTTTAACCTTGACTCTTCGTCAGGCAGCTTCAGTAATGCTCTTGCATGGCGTTCTGTGAGATTCTCTCTTACAAGAATATCCTTGATTTCGGGTGATAATCGTAATATACGCAGCTTATTTGCTATTGTTGATTGATTTTTACCTAATTTGATAGCAAGTTCTTCTTGCGTAAATCCATGGTCCTGTATTAAACTGGCATATCCTTTTGCTTCTTCTAAAAAATGAAGATTTTCTCTTTGAAGATTCTCTATCATAGCCATAATGGCAGAATCCTGCTCAAAGGCATTTATAACTATTGCCGGTATGTTTTCCAACCCTGCCAGTTTTGCTGCTCTTAGTCTTCTCTCTCCGGCAATAAGTTCATAGCCCTCTTGTGTTGATTTTCTAACCGTTATTGGCTGAAGTACACCATATTGTTTAATGGATTGGGCAAGCTCTTCTAAACTTTGCATTGGAAACTGCTTTCTTGGTTGGTAAGGATTAGGCCTGATCAAATCAACCGGAATGTATTCAATCTTTTTATTACTATTGCTTTCTGTTGTTTGATTACCGCCATTTATACTCAGAAGTTTAATCATGCTTATCCCCCCATTTAACAATAATAGTACTATTCTCCAAAATGGTGAAATTTCCTTCTTTATAAGCCCATATTTTAATTTACGTCTTTCTACATGTGTTATTCTTCATTTTACTCCATATTTCTTTATTTTTCCACCAATATCTCCATAAAACTACAAAAACCGCTTCGTGATGAAGCGGTTTGTTGCTTTTATAGAGGAGATTTCTTTGGTTTTCCGGCGCTTCTGGGGTACTGCACCGGTGTTTTATTTACTTTTCTGACGACAATAATCATATGTGTTTTTTCAGAAAAGGGAATATCTATCTGTTTTACTTGTATCAGCTCTCCTCCTAAAACCCTGAGTGCTTTTTCAGCCTGATCTACTTCTTCCATTGCACCGGGACCCTTATGAGCCATAAAGTATCCGCCCTTCTTCACAAAAGGAAGGCAGTACTCTGCTAAAACCCGAAGCTCGGCAACTGCCCTTGATACTACTGTGTCATAGGCTTCTCTTCTTCTTTCTTCTCTGGCCAGGTCTTCGGCCCTGGCATGAACAGATTCTGTACTCTTCAAATCCAAATGCTTAATAACTTCTTTCAGAAACCCTACCTTTTTATTAACTGAGTCTACCAATGTCAGAGATATGCCGGGCATCATAATTTTAACTGGAATACCGGGAAAACCGGCACCAGAACCTAAATCCAATACAGTGGACCCTTCAGCAATGTGTTCAAGCTTAAGGATTGATATGGAGTCCAGAAAGTGCTGTACCATAATTTCCTTAGGATCTGTAATAGCCGTCAGATTAAACTTCTCATTCCATTCAAGCAGCATGGAAAGATATTTTTCAAATTTATTCAGCTGCTCATCATTTGGATTAAACCCCAGGGCAGTGCAGCCATCCAGAAATGGTTTCATATCATATTTCATTGGTCTTCTTCTCCCTCCGTCGTTTTTCAAGGTAAACCATCAGAACTGTAATATCAGCAGGGGATACCCCTGATATTCTGGATGCCTGCCCAATATTTTCAGGCTTTAGTGCCTGCAGTTTTTGCACGGCTTCCAGCCTTAGACCGGTAACGGCAGTATAATCAATATCCTGTGGTATTCTAAGCTGCTCTGTTTTTTTAAATTGTTCTACCTGTCTCAATTGCTTGTTGATATAACCTTCATATTTTACCTGTATTTCCAGTTGCTCCTGTACCTCAGGAGCTATTTCCTCTGTTAAATTACCAAGCAAAATTATATCTGTAATGCTTAATTCAGGGCGCTTTAACAGATCATATAGAGTTACACCGCTCTTCAGGACAGAAGAGCCCTTTTTATCCAGATATTCATTTACCCAATCTGACGGAGATACTACTTCATTCTTAATTCTTTCCAATTGCTTTTGGACGGCTTCTCTCTTAGCCATCAGCTTTTTATATCGTTCTTCACTTGCCAGCCCTATTTTATAACTCTTTTCAGTAAGTCGGAGGTCTGCATTATCCTGTCGGAGCAAAAGACGGTATTCTGCACGGGAAGTCATCATTCTATAGGGTTCACTTGTTCCCTTGGTTACCAGATCATCGATCAAAACACCTATATAAGCATCGGACCTGTCCAATATAAGCGGTTCCTCTTGCTGAACATATCTTACGGCATTTATTCCGGCTATAATACCCTGAGCAGCTGCTTCTTCATACCCTGAGCTCCCGTTTATCTGCCCGGCAAAGAATAAGCCTTCCACATTCCAGGATTCCAGCGTCAGTTTTAGCTGGGTAGGGTCTATGCAGTCATATTCAATGGCGTATGCAGGCCTCATTATTTCTACATTCTCCATTCCCGGAATCGTTTTGTAAACTGCTCTTTGAACATCTACCGGCAGGCTTGATGACATGCCCTGCACATACATTTCATTTGTGTTCAGTCCCTCAGGCTCAATGAAAACCTGGTGGCTTTTCTTTTCATGAAATCTTACAACCTTGTCCTCAATGGAAGGGCAGTAGCGCGGGCCTACCCCCTTAATATCCCCTGAATAGAGAGGAGACCGGTGAAGATTATCCCTGATTATCTGATGAGTTTTCTCATTGGTATATGTAAGCCAGCAGCAAACCTGCTCCCTTTCGACAGGACGGTTTAAAAAAGAGAATGCAGGAGCCAGTGGATCTCCGGGCTGTATTGTCATTTTAGTTAAATCCAGGGATTTTTTATTTACCCTGGCAGGAGTACCGGTTTTAAAGCGCTGCAGCCTAAAGCCCAGTTCCTTAAGGCATTCGGATAAACGATTGGCGGGGAACAGCCTGTTCGGGCCACTGTTAACAGAATACTCACCTATGATGACACGGCTTTTTAAATACACGCCAGATGCAATTACAACTGCTCTGCTTTCAAATATTTCTCCGGTAGCCAGCCTTACTCCGCTCACCTTGCCCCCATTGGTAAGAATCCATTCTACTTCTCCTTGTATCAAGTCAAGATTTTCCTGATTTTCAATTGTCCTTTTCATTTCAGCCTGATATTGTTTTTTGTCTGCCTGTGCCCTGAGCGAATGGACAGCAGGTCCTTTCCCGGTATTCAGCATTCTAATTTGTATCAGTGTTTTATCTATATTTAGTCCCATTTCTCCGCCTAATGCGTCCACTTCTCGTACCAAATGTCCTTTAGATGTACCGCCGATAGCAGGATTGCAAGCCATCAAGGCTATAGCATCAAGATTCAATGCTGTTACCAAAGTCTTCATTCCCATTCTGGCGGATGCCAGGGCTGCTTCACAGCCTGCATGTCCTGCTCCAACAACGACAATATCATATTTTCCGGCACAAAACTCCATCTGTTTTTCCTACTTTCCTAAACAGAATTCCATAAATATCTTATCAATAAGGTTTTCGGTGAGGCTTTCGCCCGTTATTTCCCCCAAAGCATTCCAGGCATTTCTGATGTCTATGGTAACCATGTCCAGCGGCATAAATTCGTCAATACCTTCCAAAGCTTCTCCTAAGTGTCTTTCAGCTCGTATTAAGGCTTCTTTATGGCGGTTATTGGTAATCATGACTGATTCCCTTGCACCTAACTGCCCGGAATACACCATATTATATATATAATCTTCCACCTTATCCAGGCCTGTCCCGTCTATCATGGATGTTTTTATAATGGTGCTGTCTGAAAAACTCCTGATTTCCTCTTCCCTTATTTCAATGGGCTTGTCTGTCTTGTTCAGGAGAATCAATACCTTTTTGTCCTTTAACCAGCTCAATATCGCCTTGTCTTCATCTTCCAAAGTCCTGGATGCATCCAGCAGCAAAAGAATAAGATCAGCATCTTTAGTCAGCTCTCTGGACTTTTCTACTCCGATTTTTTCAACCAGATCCATGGTTTCTCTAATACCTGCTGTATCCAGTATTCTTACCAGAATTCCCTTTATGTTTACATATTCTTCTATTACATCCCGGGTTGTTCCCGGAATATCAGTTACTATAGCACGATTTTCCCTTACCAGTGCATTAAGAAGGGAAGACTTTCCTACATTGGGCTTTCCAATGATGACAGTTTTAATTCCCTCGCGGACCAGCCTTCCCTGGTCGGCTGTATCAAGCAGTTTCCTGCATTTGATGCGTACCAGCGAAAGGCTTTCCTTAACCGAATTTATCAGCACTTCTTCAATATCTTCTTCAGGGTAATCAACAGTAACCTCTATCCGTGCCAGCAAATCCAGAAGTTCATCCCTTATTTCTTTTATTTTACTTGATAAAGACCCTTCCATTTGCTTAAGGGAAGCCCTTGCTGCTTCCTCGGACCTGGATGAAATCAAATCCATTACTCCTTCAGCCTGTGCAAGATCTATACGACCATTCAGAAAAGCTCTTTTAGTAAACTCTCCCGGCTCTGCCAGGCGGGCACCTTCTTCTATTGCCAGGGATATTATTTTTCTTATGGGAATCATACCGCCGTGGCAGTGGATCTCTATAATATCTTCCCTTGTATATGTCTTTGGAGCTTTCATGTATACCAGCAGGACTTCGTCAACTAAATTTCTGTCCTTGTCCAAAATAAATCCATAATTAAAATATCTGTCCTTAAACTCCGGCTTTTTTTTCATTTTAGGAGTAACAAACAGCCTTGAAGCAATCTCAGATGATTTACTGCCGCTCATACGGATCACTGCTATTCCGCCTTCTCCCGGCGGTGTTGCCAGGGCAACTATTGTATCATCCAATGCCGCTAATACCATTTCAAATCTCCTTTGATTTTCTTAGACCTCGCTTTTAATGCTCAGTACTTTACCCTAAATTGAAACCCAGTATTGCTACTGGGTTAAAAAGTTAATTATTTCATTTATGCTCATTCCCTGCGGCCATAACCCTATTTTAATGATATGATTACCTTTCGATAGGGTTCTTCTCCTTCACTATGGGTGACAACATAAGGATCCTTTTGTAAAGTAGAGTGTATTATCCTGCGTTCAAATGGGTTCATAGGTTCCAATACTATCTTTTTCTTTGTTTTATGAACCTTTTGAGCTAATCGCCTGGCCAGCTTAACAAGAGTTTCTTCACGTTTGCTCCTGTAATTTTCAGTATCTATAATAATTCTCTTGTATTTTTCAGATGCCTGGCTGACAGCTAAACTGGTCAGATATTGTACTGCATCCAGTGTTTCTCCTCTATGGCCTATTAATATACCCATCTTAGGACCACTTACATTTATTGAAATCAGGTCATCTGTTTCTGTAACATCTACCTTGGCTTCCAAATCCATCTTTTCAAACAACTCTACTAAGAAATTCCTTGCAATATCCCCCATGGACCTCTTAACCACTGCCCTTATTTTTGCGTCTTTACCTCCAAATACACCAAAAAGACCTTTTACCGGCTCCTCTAAAACTTCTATTTCCAGCTTATCCCTCTGTACTGCCAGCTGAATTGCTGCTGCTAATATGGCATCCTCAATTGTTTTGCCGGTAGTTATAACTGACTTCATTGATTGTCACCTTCCTTTTTTTGAGGCGTAAATACTCTTTTCAAAATCAGCTGCTGAACAATCTGAAACACATTGGATGTTACCCAATATATTGCAAAAGACGCGGTATACATAATGCAGAACCATACTGACAGCAGCGGAAAGATTGAAGTAAAGCCTTTCATTTGCTGGTTGCTGTCTCCCTGGGGCTGCGTCAGTTTCATCTGATAATATGAGGTAACTCCGGCAAGAATGGGCAGTATGAACAAACCATTGAAATCCGGACCAAATAATGTAATAGCCTCACCCAATTTGTTTTTCAGCGGTGAATCAGGATGCCATATATTCTTTATCCATAAGAATTGCTGTATGGAACCGCCAGCAATCTCCCTTGCTGATAAAGCATTCAATGCTCCCAGCAATGCAAAAAACAAAGGCATCTGGAGCAGCAAAGGAAGGCACCCGCCCAACGGGTTTATTTGATACTTCTGATACAGCTCCATTGTCTTTTTGTTTCTTTTTTCAGGGTCATTTTTATATTTCTGATTAATTTCATTAATCAAAGGCTGAATCTCCTGCATCTTTTGGTTTGCCTTACGGGATCTAATGTCCAAAGGCAGAAGAATCAATCTCATTAATATTGTAAATAGGATAATAGCCAGGCCGTAGCCGCCAAAGGGCTCCGGAATCGACCCGGTTATAGTATTCAAGCCTTCCAAAATGCTGCCAAGAAAATTAACAAACGACTGCCATAAGCCAGTCTTCTGAGCCCCCTGGGCAGCATTCATCAGTATTATGGTAAAATTCATCTCTTGTTACCCCCGTCGGTTTATTTTAATGGGTCATATCCACCAGGGTGCAGGGGATTGCATTTTAATATCCTTCTTACAGAAAGATACAAACCTTTAATTGACCCATATTTTTCAATAGCTTGTTTTGAATACTGAGAACAGGTTGGATAAAAACGGCAATGAGGAGGGAAGAGCGGTGAGATCTTCTTCTGATAAAACACGATTATTTTTATAAGAATATCTTTCATTCAGTATCACTCTGTCTGTATAATTTTCCTCTTATAAGGAGATTATTCACTGCGCTTTCCAAATCTTTGAACGAAGCCTCCCCTGCTTCTTTTCGTACTACAAATATGATATCATATCCCGGATTTAGCTTATTAAGCTGGCTCCTGACAATCTCACGCAATTGCCGCTTGATGCGGTTTCTTTTTACCGCTTTTCCGAATTTTTTGGTAATAGAAAATCCAACCCTGATATCGGATTTGTTGGTTTTACGGTATATCATCACCAGTAAGGGATGTCCCAGCGAGCGTCCCTTTTTATAAGTGCTTTGAAAATCGCTTTTCTTCCTGAGCCGGTACTTTTTATTCACCCTTGCCTCCAGAAAGGTTGTTGATGTCAGAAAAGGCCACTTAAATAGCGGCCTTATGCTGTAAGTCGTTTCCTGCCTTTTTGTCTTCTTCTCTTAAGCACCAGTCTGCCATTCTTTGTGCTCATTCTTTTACGGAACCCATGCTCTTTTTTTCTCTGTCTCTTCTTTGGCTGATATGTCCTTAACATTATGCTCAGCCCCCTTTCCAATCTGTTTCATAAATTTCTATATTGCACCACACTTCCCCTATTCACATTAGAAAGGGAAACGGCATTATGCTACGTATAGTATTATAAGTCATGCTGCTTTAGCGTGTCAAGAAAATCAAGCAGGATAATGGTTTTCCACAATAATAATCCACAGATATTTTGATAAATGTTCTTTACTGTTAATAACTTCTCCACTATAATAATAGTAGATTTTATTATAAAAGTTATGCACATCTGTGGATAAGATTGTGTATAACTCGTCGTTTATTCGACTTTTTTCTTGCCTCTAAAGCCTTTACAGCATGTTAACAATGTTAACTAATTATATATTCCTTGTGTATAAGTTTTCCAAGAAACGGACTAATTATCCGTTTATTTATGCGAAAATTATTTTATGCTGTGCAGGAGTCAAGCCGTTGTACAGCAATTTTATTCTTTATTTTTTCCCATGTAATGTAGGAGGTTTGTAATGGATACCTATTTGTTGGAACTTTGGCAAAAAACCCTTCGTTTGATCCGAAATGAAATAACTGATGTCAGCTTTGATACCTGGATAAAGGCAATAGAACCGGTTTCCATAAAAGGTGACCAGCTTTATCTATGTGTTCCTAATGATTTTACCAAAAGTATATTGGAGGGACGTTATACCAGCCTTATTTCAAATGCAGTAAAGCAGGTAGCATCCAGGACTTATTACATAACTTTTGTATTGACCAGTGAAGCTGACAAGTATATGGACAAGTCCAAAAAAGCGGATCAGGAAGAAAGCAGCATTAACAGCCTCCTAAATCCCAAGTATACCTTTAGTACATTTGTAATCGGAAACAGCAATCGATTTGCCCATGCTGCTTCTTTGGCCGTTGCCGAGGCCCCGGCTAAAGCATACAACCCGCTGTTTATATATGGAGGGGTAGGACTGGGAAAAACTCACCTCATGCATGCCATAGGCCATTATATTCTATCCAATAATAAAAAGGCAAAAGTGCTGTATGTAACATCTGAAAAGTTTACAAATGAGCTTATTAATTCCATTCAGACAAATAAAAATGTGGAGTTTCGCAACCGGTACCGCAATGTAGATGTCCTTCTTATAGACGACATACAATTTATTGCCGGCAAAGAAAGTACACAGGAAGAGTTTTTCCACACCTTCAATGCCTTGCATGAGGCTAATAAGCAAATTATAATTTCCAGCGACCGTCCTCCAAAGGAAATTCCTACCCTGGAAGACCGTCTACGTTCCCGTTTTGAATGGGGCCTGATTACAGATATTCAGCCTCCGGACCTGGAAACCCGCATAGCTATTCTTAAGAAGAAGGCTACCTTAGAAAGTCTGGAAGTTGATGACGAAGTTTTAGCTTTTATTGCAAAGCGCATTGAATCAAATATCAGGGAACTCGAGGGAGCCTTAACACGCATAATGGCTTATTCCTCCCTTACCAACAGTACCCTGGACGTTGATGTAGCTGAGGAAGCTCTGAAGGATATTATATCCAATCATAAGCCCAGGAAGATTACTCCTGAGCTGATACAAAAAGTTATTGCTGATTATTATCAGTTAAAGGTTGAAGATTTGAAATCCAAAAAGAGAAACCGCCCTATAGCATACCCCAGGCAGGTTGCAATGTATCTATGCAGGGAGCTTACAGACTTGTCCCTGCCTAAAATCGGCGAAATATTCGGAGGGCGGGATCATACAACCGTTATTCATGCCTGCGACAAGATAACCAGTGACCTTGACTCCGACCTGCAGGTAAAACGGACTATTAATGAGTTAATTAAGAGGATAAACGAAAACTAACAGGGGTGTGTGGACAAATACCTGATATGTAAAGTAACTTATCCCCATTGTATCCACATGTGGATTTGGGATGTTACTTGATTCGACACTATAATTCACATTTCCACAGGCCCTACTACTAATACTACTAAAATACTATTATATTCAACTGCTTCAGGAGGTATTCCATGAAATTTACATGTTTGCAAAAAAATTTTTTGGATGTAATCCTAATGGTGCAAAAAGCTGTTTCACCCAGATCCAGCACACCTATTCTGGAAGGTATTCTGATTGAAACGCAAAAAGACGTATTGAGGCTGGTAGGAACAAACCTGGAACTGGGAATAGAAAGCCATATTGAAGCCAATATCATCCAGGAAGGCAGTGTGGTTCTTCCCTCCAGGCTTTTAGCAGAAATAGTGCGAAAGTTTCCTGAGGCTGAAATAGAAGTAACAATGCTGGATAATAACAGAATGAAGTTTTCCTGCTTAAATTCCACAGTAACCCTCCAGGGCTTTCCTGCAGATGAGTATCCGTCGCTTCCTGACATCAGTGAAAACAAACCGATAGAAATAAGCAAAATGCTGCTTGGCAATATGATCAGGGAGACTATTTTTGCGGTTGCTGTTGATGAAGCCCGTCCTATACTCACCGGTGCACTTCTGGAAGTAGATGGAAATAATGTCACCATGGTATGCCTGGATGGCTACCGTCTGGCGCTGAGAAGAGGCAGGATTGATTCTTCCCATGATAACCTAAAGGTTATAATTCCTGGCAAATCATTATCAGAAGTTGGAAAAATATTGCAGGAAGATGATCAGAATATAAGTATCACCGTATCCGATCGGCATGTTTTGTTTGATTTGGGATATACAAGGATTATATCCAGGGTATTGGAAGGGGAATATATTAATTACAAACAGATTATACCGGAGGACTATAAGACCAGGGTAAAGGTTGATACGAAAATACTGGCTTCCAGTATAGACCGTGCATCCCTCATAGCAAGGGAAGGCAAGAACAACCTGATTAAACTGTCTTTGCGGGATCAGAAAATAACCATAACATCCAACTCTGAATCCGGGAATATAAATGAAGAGGTCCCTGTTCTTCTTGAAGGCAAGGATTTGGACATAGCATTCAATGCCAGGTACTTCATGGATATGCTGAAAGTGATAAGTGATCAGGAAATATGCCTGGATTTTACCACCAATGTAAGTCCTTGTGTGGTACGTCCCATAGAAGGCAGCAATTACACCTATCTTCTCCTTCCGGTTAGAATATACAGTTAAGGCGGAGTAAAATGAAGTGCATAAAAATTCATACGGAGTTTATCAAACTGAATCAGCTGCTGAAATGGGCCAATGTTGCTGAGACCGGAGCTGCAGCTAATCATATGATTAAGGAAGGCCTGGTGAGGGTAAACGGAGAAACTGAGCTGAAAAGAGGAAGGAAGATTTACCCCGGTGATCTTGTGGAAGTAGATCAGATGGGGAGCTTTCTTTTGGAATAGGAAAGGGTGCTGGTTTTGCAGCTAAGGGAATTATTTCTCAAGAAATACAGAAACTATATTGATCTTGAACTTTCCTTTCATCCAAAACTCAACCTGATAGTGGGTCCAAACGCACAAGGCAAGACCAACATCCTGGAATCAATCTTTTTATCCTGTACCGGCCGTTCACATCGAACGCCCAGAGACCGGGAATTGATTCAGTGGGGCAGTGAACAGGCTTTCATTCGGGCAAGAGTAGAAAAACAAACAGGCACCAGCGAAATAGCCATTAGACTGCATGCCCGCGAAAAAAAGAAAGTACTTATTAATCAAAGTCCGGCTGCCAGGCTGGGTGAATTGATGGGACATCTTAATTCAGTGCTTTTTTCTCCGGATGATCTAAAGCTGATAAAAGAGGGGCCTTCAGAACGTCGGCGTTTCATGGATATGGAATTGTCGCAGATTCGTCCAAGGTATTTTTATTACCTGCAGCAATATAACCGGATTCTTAATCATCGCAATAATCTGCTTAAAGAGATTCAAAAAAAACCTTCACTTACCAGTACCTTGCCGGTTTGGAATCAACAGCTTGCTGAAGCAGGCAGTTTTATTATTTTACAGAGGATGCATTTTATTTCATCGCTTCAGACAATTGCTCAGGAAATACATAGTAAAATTACTCATGGTTCGGAAACATTGACACTTGAATATAAATCATCAATACCATGCAACTCCGGCAACATAGAAAAAATTCGGGATAATTTTCTTAAGATACTGAAGGCAAGGCAGGATGAGGATATTGAAAGCGGACTGACCGGTAAAGGCTGTCATAGGGATGATATAGTATTTCAGATAAATGGAATGGATGTCAGAACGTTCGGCTCCCAGGGACAAAAAAGGACAACAGTCTTGTCACTTAAGCTCTCGGAGCTTGAATTTATGTTTAAGGAAACAGGTGAGTACCCGCTTCTCCTACTGGACGACGCCATGTCTGAACTGGATACCGGCCGGCAGGAAATGTTAATGGAGTATATTGGGAAGGTACAAACATTTATTACTCTCACCGATATGAACCATCTTCCTGTACTAAAAGACAGAAGCAAACGGGTGTACCGTATATATTCAGGCAATGCTGTTTTAGATGAAAGCTTGTCCTTTTAAGCAGGAAGAAAATAGGATATAATATAATAGATTTTTGTACAGAGGGGATGTACGGATATGATATTGCACCTGGGAGGAGATGCAGTTGTTCTTACAGAGGATATCATAGCAATAATAGATTTGGAAGCTTCAGGGCAAGCATTTATTAATAAGGAATTTATAAAAACTGCAGAAGAAGAAGGTTTTATCCGATATATCTCACAAGACCCTCCTAAATCCATGATTCTGGCAGAAGTTAATAAAAATACAGTACTCTACATGTCTCCGATATCTTCCGTAACTTTAATGAAGCGGAGCAAGTATATAGAAGATATTTCATTTGACAGGGAAGAAAACAAGGGGGATACTAAGTGACCAACCTAGAAAAAAACAACAGTCATTACACTGAATCTGATATACAAGTTTTGGAAGGTTTAGAGGCCGTACGAAAAAGACCGGGTATGTATATTGGAAGCACCGGTATACGGGGACTTCACCACCTGGTATATGAAATTGTTGATAATAGCATTGATGAAGCCTTGGCAGGCTTTTGTGACCGTATACATGTTATAATACACAAGGATTTGTCTGTCACAGTAATTGACAACGGCAGGGGAATTCCGGTGGGTATTAATCTAAAATATGGAATTCCTGCAGTGGAAATTGTTTTTACAATGCTGCATGCAGGCGGAAAATTTGGCGGCGGCGGAGGATATAAGGTATCCGGCGGCCTGCATGGTGTGGGTGCTTCGGTTGTAAATGCATTGTCGGAATGGATGATTGTGAATGTACGCACTGACGGCAATGAATATCAGATAAAGTTCGAAAGAGGGAAAACAGTATCACCTCTTAAGCTGATCGGCAAAACAGATGAAACCGGTTCTAAGATCCAATTTAAGCCGGACGGCCAGATATTTGAAGAATTGAATTTTTCCTATGATGTGCTTAAGAACAGGCTTAGGGAAATGGCATTCCTTAATAAGGGAATTACCATTATCCTGGAAGATGAACGCGAAGGCTTATACAATGAGTTTTATTATGAAGGCGGCATCATTTCCTTTGTGGAATACCTGAACAAAAACAGAGCGGTATTGCACAGCCAGCCAATTTATATAACAGGCGAAAAAGAAAATGCCTCTTTGGAAATCGCACTGCAGTACAATGACTCATTTATTGAAAATATATTTTCCTTTGCAAACAATATCTCAACTCCGGAAGGAGGTACCCATTTAGTAGGATTTAAATCCGGACTTACCCGGGTAATAAATGATTATGCAAGGAAAACCAATGTATTAAAGCCCAGTGATGCAAATTTTACAGGTGAAGACACCCGTGAAGGTTTGACGGCAATTATCAGTGTTAAGCTGACTGAACCCCAGTTTGAAGGGCAGACAAAAACCAAGCTGGGCAACAGCGATATCAGAGGATTTGTCGAGAACACATTTGCAGCAAAATTTTCCGAGTACCTTGAAGAGCATCCTGCAGAGGCAAAGCTAATAGTGGAAAAATCCCTCAGTGCTTCCAGAGCCAGAGAAGCTGCTAAAAAAGCCCGTGATCTGACCAGAAGAAAGAGTGTATTGGAAAGTGCATCTCTGCCGGGTAAATTGGCAGACTGCTCGGAAAAAGATCCGGCATTGTGTGAAATCTTCATTGTAGAGGGTGACTCGGCAGGAGGCTCTGCAAAGCAAGGCAGAGAACGCAAATACCAGGCGGTATTGCCTTTGCGAGGAAAAATCCTGAATGTAGAAAAGACCAGACTGGACAAAGTATTGGCCAATGAGGAGATCAAAGCCATGATCACTGCTTTTGGAGCAGGCATCGGCGATGATTTCAATGTAGAAAAGCTGCGCTACCATAAAATTATATGCATGACTGATGCTGACGTGGACGGCAGTCATATACGAACGCTGCTGTTGACCTTTTTCTACCGTTTCATGCGGCCTTTAATAGAAAATGGATATGTTTATATAGCACAGCCGCCCCTGTATAAAGTGACTAAAAACAAAAAAGAGCATTATGTGTACAGTGATAATGAACTGGAAGAGCTGCTTAATGAAATCGGACGGGACGGCGTTGAGGTGCAAAGGTACAAAGGCTTGGGAGAAATGAATCCTGAGCAGCTATGGGAAACAACCATGAATCCCGACACCCGTACTATTTTGAAGGTAGAATTGGAAGATGCTATTTCCGCTGACGAGACTTTTAATATTCTTATGGGTGACAAGGTAGAGCCCAGGCGGGAATTTATCGAGGCTAATGCCAAGATGGTTAAAAATCTGGATATTTAAAGACCTTTACGGTCTGGGTATCTTTGAAAGTAAAAAAGGGGAATAGACTGGATGGAACCGTTGAATCAAAGAATTATAGATGTAAATCTTGAAGATGAAATGAAAAGGTCATATATTGATTATGCCATGAGTGTAATTGTAGGCCGGGCCCTCCCGGATGTCAGGGACGGCCTGAAGCCTGTTCACAGGCGGATCCTGTATTCAATGTATGAACTGGGAATGACTGCTGATAAGCCATATAGAAAATCAGCAAGAATCGTCGGTGATGTTTTGGGTAAATATCATCCTCATGGCGATTCTGCCGTTTATGATGCCATGGTGCGTATGGCACAGGATTTCTCCATTCGATATCCGCTGGTAGACGGTCATGGCAATTTTGGTTCGGTAGACGGGGATTCAGCTGCAGCCATGCGTTATACCGAAGCACGCATGGCGAAAATTACAACAGAAATGCTGGCTGACATCGGCAAGGAAACCGTAGATTTCATGCCGAACTTTGATGAATCCCTTAAAGAGCCTGTAGTCCTGCCGTCAAGATTCCCGAACCTGCTGGTAAACGGTTCTTCCGGCATCGCAGTAGGCATGGCTACCAATATACCTCCTCATAATTTGGGAGAAGTAATAGACGGAACTATAGCTCTCATTGATAATCCGCAGGCGGATATAGAAGATCTTATTAAGATAATTAAAGGCCCGGATTTTCCTACAGGAGCAATTATACTGGGTAAATCCGGCATCCGCGAGGCATACCGCACCGGCAGGGGCCGGGTGGTTGTCCGGGCAAAAACAGAAATTCAGGAAATGCCCAATAACCGGTCTCGCATCGTTGTCCATGAAATTCCCTACCAGGTCAATAAAGCAAAGCTGATTGAAAAAATTGCCGATCTGGTTAAAGATAAAAGAGTTGATGGAATATCAGACATCCGCGATGAGTCAGACCGCAATGGAATGTCCATTGTCATTGAAATTAAGAAAGATGTTAACCCAAATATTGTATTGAACTATCTGTTCAAGCATACTCAGCTGCAGGATACCTTTGGCGTAATTATGCTGGCTTTGGTGGACAACCAGCCCAAGGTTATGAATTTAAAGGAAATCCTGACACATTATATAAATCATCAGAAGGATGTTGTTACCAGGCGGACTAAGTATGATCTGGAGAAGGCTGAAGCAAGGGCTCATATTTTGGAAGGCTTGCTTATTGCCCTGGATCAGATTGATGCCGTAATTAACTTGATCCGCAGTTCTCAGACTACACAGATTGCAAAAGAGGGATTGATGGCTAATTTCAGCCTGTCAGAAAAGCAGGCTCAGGCAATACTGGATATGCGCCTGCAAAGACTGACAGGTCTTGAGCGGGAGAAAATACAAGAGGAATATGCAGAGTTGATAAAAACAATTCAGTACCTTAAGGATGTATTGGCAAATGAAAGCATGCTTTTAGGAATTATCAAGGATGAATTAACTGCAATCAAGAATAAGTACAATGACCCCAGAAGAACGGAAATTGCAGCAGAAGAAGACGAAATTGACATTGAGGACCTGATCGATGAGCATGATGTGGTGATTACCTTAACCCATTATGGCTATGTAAAGCGCACTCCCCTGAGCACTTATCGGGCTCAGCGCCGTGGAGGCAGAGGCATTACCGGTCTTCAAACCAAAGAAGAGGATTTTGTAAAAGACTTATTTGTGACTTCCACCCACCAGCGGCTGCTGTTCTTCTCTTCCAAAGGAAAGGTGTATGAGCTTAAGGCTTATGAAATACCGGAAGCCGGACGTCAGGCAAAGGGAACAGCAATCATAAACCTGCTGCAGCTGGATCCGGGCGAGAGGATAGAGGCTTTTATACCTGTTAAGGATGGGCACTTTGAAAAAGATCTTTATTTATTCATGGCTACCCGCAAGGGATTGGTAAAAAAGACATCCTTAAAGGAATTCTCCAATATCCGTAAAGGAGGACTTATTGCTATAACACTGCGTGAAGAAGATGAGCTTATAAGAGTAGTTCTAACTGATGGAAATCAAGAGATCATAATGGCATCCCGCAACGGATTGTCCATCCGTTATCACGAGAGTGACGTAAGAGCAATGGGTCGTACCGCAATGGGTGTAAAGGGTATGGAGCTTCAGGGTGATGATTACCTGATAGATATGGAACGAATCAAAAAGGATGCAGATGTGCTGACAATCAGTGAAAAGGGATACGGAAAGCGCACTCCTGAAGGGGAATATCGTTCTCAGAGCAGGGGTGGAAAGGGAATCATAACCATGAATATCACCGAAAAAACCGGCGGTCTTGCAGCTTTGAAGGTGGTAACCGGCGAAGAAGATCTGGTTATGATTAATTCAGAAGGTGTCATTATCCGGATAGATACCAATGAAATATCAAGGATGAGCCGAAATACTCAAGGAGTTACCTTAATGAGGATGGAAGATAATGAGTATATTGTTTCAGTAGCCAAAGCAAAGAAAGAGGATGACGAAGTGCCTGATGAAGAAGATTCAGGTGAAAATCAAAGGCAGGAAGAAGAAAGCGAAGAACGGGATAATTTAATGCCATTTGACACCTCTTTGGACAGGCTGCTGGAGCGTGCGGAAAATAAAGAAGACGGGCAGGACATATAACAATAAAGTCTGCCTAAGAAATAAATGTTTGGAGGTTGTAGCATGGAAATAAGAATAGTTAAAACTCAAAACCCCAAAGTTAAGCCATTGGATCATGAGCTTGGTTTCGGCAGATATTTTACAGACCATATGTTTGTTATGGATTACGATGTCAGCAAAGGTTGGTATGATCCCAGAATAATTCCATACGGACCTTTTGAAGTGGAACCGTCATGCATGGTATTTCATTACGGCCAGGCTATTTTTGAAGGCATGAAGGCCTACCTGAACAGGAATGGTGAAGCAGTTACATTCAGACCGTTTTCAAATTTCAGGCGTTTGAATCGTTCAGCCGAGCGCCTTTGCATTCCGCAACTGGATGAGGAATTTGTCTGGAAGGCACTTAAAACCCTATTGCAGATTGAAAAGGACTGGATTCCCAAAACAGAAGGAACTTCCTTATATATCCGGCCGTTTGTTATTGCTACAGATCCCTATTTGGGGGTAAGACCGTCCCATACCTACAAGTTCTTTATTATTTTGTCCCCGGTAGGTGCTTATTACAAGGAAGGGCTGAAGCCTGTAAGCATTTATGTAACTGACAAGTATGTTCGTGCCGCGGAGGGCGGGGTAGGGTTCACCAAGACCGCAGGCAATTATGCCGTCAGCCTGTATGCAGCAGAGGAAGCCATGAGGAAAGGCTACACCCAGGTGCTGTGGCTGGATGCCAAGGAGCGTAAATATGTCGAAGAAGTAGGCACTATGAATATCTTCTTTAAGATTGATAATGTTCTTATTACAGCGCCTTTGGACAGCGGCACAATTTTAGGAGGAATAACCCGGGATTCCGTTATTCAGCTGGCCAGGGACATGGGCTATACCGTAGAAGAAAGGCAGCTGTCCATCCAAGAGGTATATGATGCTTATAAAGAAGGCCGTTTGGAAGAAGTATTCGGCACCGGAACGGCTGCCGTTATATCACCGGTGGGCAAAATGAACTGGAATGATAATATTATAGAAATTAACGGCGGCAAAATGGGTGAGCTGTCTCAGAAGATGTACAATAAGATCACAGCCATACAATACGGAAAAGAGCCTGACAAGTATGGCTGGATAGAAAAGATTGAGGATTAATATGTTTGAGGTACCTGTTATTTCAGCAGATAACAAGTCTGATTTTTATAAAGAATTGAATACATGCCTGACTGGGCTGATAAGCGGTGAGTCTGACTGGCTGGCAAATACCGCCAATGCGGCTTCGCTGTTATATCAACTGATGCCCGACATTAATTGGGCAGGCTTTTATTTCTATAAAAGCGGTGAGCTGGTTTTAGGACCGTTTCAGGGAAAGCCTGCCTGTGTACGCATTCCCCTGGGCAGGGGAGTATGCGGGACGGCAGCATCTACAGGACAGATACAGGTGGTAGAAGATGTAGAGCAGTTTCCCGGACATATTGCCTGTGATGCCGCGTCCCGGTCAGAAATAGTGCTGCCCATCTATCATATGGGCAGACTGATAGGCGTACTTGACATAGACAGCCCTGTAAAGGGCAGGTTCGACAATGAGGATGCCGATGGATTGACCCACTTTGTTAGTCTATTGAATCAGCATATAATTTGGCCTGACTTTGATTAATTTTGGTCTAGACCAACTACAGTCCAGATACCTGTATAATCCTGCCGTACAAGTTTTTTCAGATATATTCTTTTTAAAGAAGCCTTGTGGCCGGGTATCTCCACAATGGCTTCTTTTCCGTTATTCATGACTATTTTAAGATTTTCATACTCCAATCTTTGTTCCGGCATTGATTCCTGCGCCTGGTAAATATAGGCCAGTGCTGTAAAGACCGGGTTCAGGCGATATGGAGAGTGACCGGCATCAGTGTTTATCTGCTGATATTTTTCCCGCTCAATATCATATTCAGCCTTTTTACCCGGTTTGAACGGGGCATTATAGGGAATACGCACCTTTTTTCCGGGGTTCATTAACTTAATAAAATTAATCATTTCCTTTTCAGGTGCATTGCCTATTACCATGTATTCCAGTTCGTCTTCCTGCCACCTGGCAGACCACAAATCAGTTATATTGCCGTATAAAATGCCTCCGCTCAATATACCATGATTGCCTTCCAGGGGATAGTAAATTTCAATATCGTTATCGTCTATTTTACCGATCATGTATGCAGGATTAGAGGAAAGCCTGACATCTGCTGCGGTTTGAAGCATAACAATGAATCTGGGCTTGCTTTTGTGGACATAAACTAATTTTACCAACCCCATATTCTTAATAAATGACATTCCGGCATTTACATAATCCTTTGGGACTTTATCAGGCTGTTTGGGTGTGAATCCTGATAAATTTCTGATTTCTTCCTGACTGACCGCGAATTCTTCATATTCTACCGGAGTTTCGGCATATCCTTCCGGAAGGCTGTAATTTAATAATTCCGGCGGAAAAGCATTGCAAAATTCGATATGGGTATATGCAATCCGCTGCTTAAGTCCGTTTTGCATCTCTGTCTCTTTTTTCATTATCAATCCGGTTGCCTTATCAATCCAAACATAATATGGGAGGCCACCTTTCGGCCATACCTTTTCAATTACTGCATGCCTTTCTGAGATTGTGTCTTCTCCTATTTTTTTGACTTTAAGATCTTTTTTCAAGAGGTATATTTCTTTTCCCGGCTGAAATATAAACTTCCAGGTGTCAGGATAGGCAGGATATAGGATAGACCTTTTCTCACCGGGTATAATCATCCATTTTTTCTGGCCGTTATTTGCAATTTGAATGCCTTTCAGATAGCCGCCTATTATTTTGCAATGATATCGGCCGTCTGAATCCCACCACACGTCCATTCTTGCCTGAAGGCTTTGCTCTCCTTTTTGGTTTGTGGTGACAACCTCAAGAATGCCATGCAGGATACTTTCCTGCTTGATGAATTCATTTTTCTCATTGCCTGCTGAATATTGCATTGCTTGAACCGTGGTAACAGGGGCGTTAAGTATAATAAATGATGCTAATAAAAAAATAATAACTGCCTTAGCTTTTGTATTTGTCATTAAATGTATCTCCTTTCTATGATAAACTTTAGCTTTTTCAGAACATCCTGCACATTCTTACTTATTATTTTGGTATTCGTTTTGTTCTGCAGAATCTTTCACTTAATTTATGGCTGTTTTTTGCCTTCACAATATTAGGATTTACAGTATTGTGAGATTAATCCTGCATTAAAACAGCCATTATTGGAAGATAATTGAATATTGTGCTATTATTAAGTTAAAGTTTAGTAGAACATCAATAGGATTAAGTTAGAATAATTGGAACGAGGCGCAGTATGATTAGATTTGAGAAAAACAGGGAACTGGATATGGCTTTTAGCAACTTTCTGATGTCAATGATTGACGTAAATAAATACTTAACAGAAATTTTAGATTACACAGGCAAAATACTTACCCCCGGGATGGAAAAAAATCTGGTAAGCATACTGAAAAAATACAACGTTCCTTATGACGGTTTGAAATACGACATAAAAAAGTTAACGGACAATCCATACTACAGGGACATTAAATTAAGCAGGGTATGTACGGACACAGTGAGATATGAGAAGGATATTATCAGGAAGAGAACTTTAATAAGTATGAACTTCCATAAACCCATCGGAAAATACCTGTTCCATTACCATCCTATAGGATATTTTGAAACCGACATTGAAATGCCGGTCTTGAAGGAAGGCGACAGGGTATGGATGTCTCCTGCCATCAGCGAAATTGAGAGCATGGGAGACGGAATTGAAAGAGGGAAGGGAAAATGCCTTACCATGGGACTTGGCATAGGAGTTCTTCCATATTTATGGCTGCTTAAAGACCAGGTTGAAAGTGTAACGGTAGTAGAAATCAACCAGGATGTTATTAGTTTATTTGAAGAGTATATAAGGCCTCAGTTCAGGACTGATAAGAAACTTGATATCATTCACGGTGATGCCCTGGAATATTACAACGAAGAGTTCCTGAGCAGGTTTGACTATGTCTATATAGATTTCTGGGAATCAACTGATGATGGTCTCAAATGGTATACTAAGCTGATGGAAAAAAAGGTTAACCTGCCTTATGTGGACTATTGGCTGGAAGATACCATGCTGCATGAGGTGAAGTATATCGTTGCACCTTATCTTACAGCGCTTTATAAAGGTATGAGCATAGCAGATTATATTTCTTCCATGGACGGAGATTCCTGGGATATTGCCAGGAAAGCAAACAGGTATTTTAAGACAAGAAATGATGTAATCAGAACTGAAGATGAACTGCTGGGCATAATACACGATAAGAGCATTCTGAGGGAGATACTTTCCATATAGTTATCCCAGCCATGTGGAAAACGTATATAAAAATCTGTGGATAATGTGGATAATAATGGGGATTAATATTAAAACACTTTATGCACCAAAAGCGATATTGTGGATAAAACGCCAATTTATCCACAATATCCACAAGACTGTTAACATAATATGAAATTTTAAGCCTATTTTATTTAAAAGGCTGCCCGTTTTGAGCAGCCTTTGTGCATATTACCTGTGTATAACTAGAGATTTTTAATTTACTTCTTTGCCTGAGCCTTGATAATTTCGAGCACTTTTTCTATACCATTGCCGGAATTGCTTTCTTTCATGGCGTTAATATATTTTTCGCTGTTATGGTATAAGTCCATAATATGATCATAAAGCGTATCTTCGGTCATGTTTTCCTGTTCCAGCACTTTACTGAAACCCTGCTTTTCAAAAGACCGGGCATTAAGTATCTGGTCTCCGCGGCTGGCGCTAAGGGGAAGAGGAATCAGCAGGGCAGGTTTTTTAAGAGCCAGGAATTCAAAGATGGAATTGGCTCCTGCACGGGATACTACCAGGTCTGCCATGGCCATAATATCAGGAAGCTCTTCATTGATATATTCAAATTGCTTATATCCCGGATAACCTTCCAGGATTGAATCGTAGTTGCCCTTACCGCAAATATGTACAACCTGGAACCTGCGTGTCAGTTTGTTAAGCAAAGCCCGTATGGCTTTATTTATGGCAACTGCGCCTTGACTTCCGCCCATAACCAGAAGAACAGGCTTATCAGCACTAAAGCCGCACAGCCGTCTTCCCATGTCTGCTTTGCCCATTAAGAGCTCCCGCCGTATGGGGGTGCCGGTATGAATGGCTTTCCCTGGCGCAAAGTGTTTGACTGTTTCTGGGAAGGTGGTACAAACAACTTTGGCAAAACGTGTAGCTATTTTATTCGCTAAGCCCGGCGTTATGTCAGATTCATGCACTATAACAGGGACGCGGTTAAACCATCCGCCCATAACAACAGGTACTGAAACAAACCCGCCTTTTGAAAAAATGACCTGGGGCTTGATCTTTCGTATGAGGTTAATGGATTGCCCGATGCCCGCCAACACCCTAAAAGGATCGGTAAAATTTTTAATATCCATGTATCTTCTTAGTTTGCCTGACTTAATACTATGATAGGTGATTCCGGGTATCCCGGATATAAGTTTATGTTCTATGCCGTCATGAGTTCCTATATAATGTATTTCCCAGCCCTGTTTCTTTAATTCGGGAATAAGGGCAATATTTGAAGTAACATGGCCGGCAGTCCCGCCCCCGGTAAGAACTATTTTTTTCAAATCTGACACCTCCAGTACTTAATCGGTGCTTATTGTTTAATAGTATATTCATTAAATTTTCCTTGCTGCAATAATATCTCTGATTATTGCCTGATCCACACGATGGACAAAACCGTTGTCCCAGGGTTCTCCGGTCTGTACCTCAAACCCGGAGGTTTTAAGCAAATCGGCTATTTGTTCCTTTTTTAGTACAAAGGTGTTCCAGGAAAGAACAATTGAGCTGCCTGTCTTCAATACTTTATGCCAATGGGGCAGTGCTTCTCCTATAAGAATCTCAGGATTTCTGGTAAAGCTGCCGGTCCGGGTGCTGCTGCCGTGCTGAACTCCATAGGGAAGATCTCCTGCTATAATATCTACGGAATGCTTCTTTATAAATTTGTCGGTATGCAGGGTATCCCCCCGGTAAAAATTAACCTGCAGGGCTTTCCCGGCTTTAAAATCCTCTTTTGTACCTGCTGTTTCGAATCTGGTAATTTCACAAAGCTTTTTACCGTTCTCGGACATTTTGGATTTGGTCATCTTATGTTTATACCGTTTTGTTTTAAGGTATTTGGCAAGAAAATTCACTGCCTGTTCAACATGAATTTTGTCCAGTTCAATGCCCGATACGTCAAATCCGTATATCATGCCCTGGAAAAGGGTGGTTCCCCTGCCGCAGACGGGGTCCAGCAGGTGTACGCGTTCGTCTTTTATACTGTCACAAAGCAGCCAGCCGATGTTTACCAGCAGCTTGGTAAAGGTTTCATTGGTTTTGCCTGAATATTTCAATATGGTTACAAGATCATCTTCAAATACTGCCCCGGAATCAAGCATGACCGGATGGAGTACAGGACTGTCCTGTCCTTCCAGTATGAATAAGGCATAGACAAAAGACAGCCGGGACAGCACCTGAATGTCGCTTTCGTTCAAAGGCTCCCTGGTACTAAAAGCTATATAGTTTACACCGCCGATGTCCTTATGATGAATATCCAGGCAGGCCTGAGAAAGCTTTCTGCCGGCTGCCTGGAGTTCAGATAAGGCTAAACCTTTTGATGATTGAAAATATACCCGGTTATAGGAAGGATACATCAATATTCCGTAATCTGGCACTGAGCATTCACTCCTTCAACTATACCCTTTCGGGAGCATGAAGCCCTATCAGTCTTAATCCAATTGAGAGAGTCAGCTTTGCAGCCTGAACCAGTGCAAGTCTGGCATTTCTCAGAGCTTCATCATCGACTAAAATGGAATGCTCATGATAGAAGCGGTTGAAATCCTGTGCAACATCAACAAGGTATCTGGTCAGGATGGATGGCTCAAGATTTTCCAAAGCCTGTTTTACCTTGTCAGGGAAACCTGCCAGGATCTTTACCAGCTGGTATTCTTCTTTTGAAGAAAGCAGGCTGCTGTCAAATGCACCGTCTAATTCAGCGCCTGCATCTGCTGCCTTTCGCAGTACGCTGCAAGCCCGGGCGTGAGTATATTGTACATATGGACCTGTTTCCCCGTCAAAATTAAGCACTTCATCCCAGGAGAAGGAGACATCCTTAATCCGGTTGCTGTACAGGTCACTGAAGATAACTGCGCCTACACCCATTTGCTTGGCTACTTCATGTTTATTTTCAAGGTGTGGATTTTTTAATTCTATGGTTTCCAGGGTTTTTTCAATGGCTTTTGATAAAATTTCCTCAAGAAGCACCACATTGCCGGTTCTTGTAGCCAATTTTTCCCCGCCTATGCTGACTGTGCCAAAGGGAACATGATAAAGGTCTTTATGCCATTCATATCCCATTTTTTCAATAACCTTGAACCATTGTCTGAAGTGCAGGGACTGAGAAACTCCGGTAACATAAATGCATTTATCGAAATTATATGTGTTTTTCCGATAAATGGCTGCTGTAATATCCCGGGTGGCATAAAGGGTACTGCCGTCTGATTTAAGTATCAGGCAGGGGGGCATGCCGTCTTCTTCCAGGTCTACAATCCTGGCTCCCTGACTTTCCTTCAGAAGGCCTTTTTCTTCAAGTTCCTTAATAACCGGTTCCATTTTGTCATTGAAAAAGGATTCACCGTTGTAGGAATCAAATTTTACGTCCAGCAGATCATATACTTTTTGATATTCTTCCAGGCTTATTTCAATAAACCATTTCCAAAGACTGCGGGCTTCCTCATCTCCCTGTTCCAGGCGGACAAACCATTGCCTGGCTTCATCTTCCAGGGAGGGATCTTTTTCTGCTTCCTGATGAAACTTAACATAAAGAGCTACTAATTCCTTGATCAGTCCTTCTTTTACTGCCTGCTCATTGCCCCATTTCTTATAAGCTGTTATCAGTTTGCCAAACTGGGTGCCCCAGTCACCCAGGTAGTTGATGCCTATGCAATTATATCCCATAAACTCAAAAATTCTGTATAATGAGTTTCCTATGGCAGTGGAACGCAGGTGGCCTACATGGAAAGGTTTTGCAATATTCGGAGAAGAGTAGTCGATGACGATATTCTTTCCTTTGCCCATGTCGGAAGAACCATAGGTCTCACCGGCTTTGAGAATATGAGATAAAACTTTATTTATAAATTGTGATTTATTCAGGAATATGTTCAAGTATCCGGATACGTTTTCAACCCGTTCAATGTTTTCATTTTCCGGAATGGCGGCTGCCAGGTCCTGTGCTATCTGTACAGGCGGCTTTCTTAATATCCTGCTCAGTTTAAAGCAGGGAAGAGCTAAATCACCCATTTCAGGATTGGGCGGGGTCTCCAGCATATCATATATTTGCTGCTGATCAACATCGGATATTTTTGATGCTAATAGGTTGGAAACTTCCAATTTTACGTCAAACATAACACTAAACCTCTTTCATAATACTATGGATTTTACTGGAAATATCATATCACAAAATAACAGTAAAATTCAGCAACTACCTAATATTTTACCAGTTTATATATGCAATGATTCTATCATCAACATTAATTCAACCTTGCTTTTTTCAACGTCTCTCTAAAAAGTGAGACATGAGAGATTCACCTGATATATGGAATAATCCGCTTTTTTGAGCCGAGTTCTCATCATACTCTGTTATCGTGCCCGGTCTTGCCTTGCTTTTTTGGTATATGACATAAGGCACTGGATCGCTGCTATGGGTTCTGATAGAAAGCGGGGTAGGATGGTCGGGAAGTACCATTATTTTATAATCACTGTATTTGTCCAACCCCTTGAGCAAGGTACCAACAACCTCTTTGTCAATCAGCTCTATGGCTTTTACCTTGTTGGAAATTTCATTGCGGTGTCCGCATTCATCAGGGGCTTCAATG
>DUSN01000007.1 GCA_012842605.1 Clostridiales bacterium | reverse complement strand
TCATCAAATGCTACTACCTGCAGCAAGGTATTTACAAAATTTCCACGTGCATGATATTGCCTGATAGTAACCATTGTGCTTGCCGGTGCTGTCGCCGTTGCAATTGCCCCTAAAAGCAGGCAGAAGTCCCAATCTAAATGGAATATATAATGGATAGATATAGTTACAATTATTCCAGCTGCTAAAGATTCAAATAAAGTAATAACAATAACACCAAATCCTGTTTCTTTAAAATTCTCTTTCTTAAAAAATCGTCCGACGCCAAAAGCTATAAAAGCTAATGCAATGTCGCTTATAAACCCCATGTTGTCAACCATTTCACGTGGGATCAAATTCAAAACATACGGCCCTATGAGGATACCAGCAATAATATAACCAGTTACATTAGGCAGCTTTGCCAGCTTAGTGATCCGAGTAAGTAAAAATCCAGCAAGCAAAATTGCTGATAAAGATAAGAGAACAATAGTTGTGTCATTTAAATGATTTAAAAAGCCACCCATTTATTAACGCTCCTTTACAACACAACATTTTCAAATGCGGCTAAAAACAGGCATGTTAAAGTCCAATATGATGATGAAAGTACACATCCAAAGAGGTAAAAGAGTTTTAAGTAACTTCGACCATCATGAAAATGAAGCATATCAAACTTACCCAACATAATCAGAAAGAGGATTCCATTTATTGCTATTTTTATTGAAAGCAGATTTACACTATGAATTACTATATCCGACAAAAAGCAAATTGGTAAACAGAAGAACATAAGTGCAATATTAGCTAAGAGAACTCCTACCCATCCTGACTGTTCCCTTCCGAATTTAACAATTCTCTTGTAGTGTGAATCATGGTCGGACAAGTTTTGGGTTGGCAACTGAAAGTAATGATTAAAATAATCTGAAGAATTTGGAAGCGGCTTAATAATATTAAAAATAAGAACATGCCATACAAATGTTAATTTTTGCTTCATTATTATTGCCTCCTTCCTGATTTATGCTATCATTATACTCATAAATGTTATAAAATGAATTTATAATATTTTTGAATATAATAATATTTCGTTATAATTGAAGGTGGACAAGATGATTGACTTTAGACTTTATACCTTATTAGAGGTGGTTAAGTATAACAGTTATACACGCGCAGCAGAACATCTTTCTTTGACACAGCCGGCCGTAACTCAGCATATAAAGCAATTGGAGAAAGAACTGAATATTAAGATTTTCAACCGGGTAGGAAAAGAGATTAAGCCGACAAATGAAGGAAATATCGTTATTCAATATGCCCGTAGAAATATAGCTTTATACGAGAAGATGAAGCAGAGTATTCTGGATTTACAACGCCATGTAAGGCGGCTTACGGTTGGGATTACTCACACTGCTGAAAGCAATGCTGTAGCAGAAGTACTGGGAAGATATAGTTCCAAAAACCCGGGCACAACCATAACAATAATTTCTGATTCTATAAATAATCTTTATAATATGCTTAAAAATTATGAGATAGATTTAGCTGTTGTTGAAGGGAAAATTCAAGATACCAGCATTAATTCTCTTCTTCTTGACACAGACTCCATAATGCTGGTAGTGTCCAACAATAACCCTTTAGCCAAAAAAAGCATGGTGACCATAAACGAGTTAAAAAAACAGCCTTTAATTCTTCGCAGTCCATCGTCAGGAACAAGAAATTTGTTTGCCGCACATTTGGAAAGCAAGAACATGTCACTTGATGATTTTAATGTTATTTTAGAAGTAGATAACATTGCCACAATTAAAGACCTTATAAGACGTGATATAGGGGTGTCTGTACTTGCCCGCAGCGCATGTCTTGACGAACTAAAAAAAGGAAAGATTACTGTATTACCGATAGAAAATCTCAGCATGGTTCGAGAAATCAATATTCTATATCACAGTGATTTTAAGTATGTGGATATTTTGGAGAGTATTATAAAGGAATACAATAAGATTTTGCGCATCTAAGGGTGGAACTGCTTTTTAAAACCGATAACAAGTTGACACCGCCATATTGAGCAGCTCTGCTTGACAATCAATATATTTGTGTCTAAACTGATAATGTCAGTTGAATTCCAATAGCGGCTGTAAAATGTTCTCAGGCTTTTTCTTATGGTGATTTCGCATTAGAACATAAAAAATGTTTTACCAAGAATACTAAATTAAGTAATGGATTATGGTACATAATTAATGTACATTTTACCTATTTTTATGCTTTTTATTAAATAAATTTCTGAAAGGAGCGAAGTGAGACTATGGACGCTGGCAGTAGTAGCGGCACAATTCCTGATCGAAGACGCAACGAATATATTAACACTGCGGCAGCGTCCGCGTGTAGCTGACGCTTCGGTCGGTTGTGTCTTACTCCTGTCAAGGTCAGCGGGCATATTTGCTTTGTCCGTACATACTTTGAAAGGAGGCAAGACTGATGGTAAACGAAAAGTCTTTGGACAAAACTGTTCTCAAACTTTTGGAAGAAAGAAGGTACAAGGAGCTCAAAGATATTTTTTCTTCCATGAACCCTGTGGATATTGCAGCACTTCTGCAAGATTTTTCAGAGAAGAATATCCTGCTGTTATTCAGGATTCTGCCTAAAGGCCTGGCCGCAGAGACTTTTGTTGAAATGGATAATGATCAGCAGGAAGTACTTATCAGAAGTTTTTCCGATGCAGAATTGTATGAAGTCGTCAATGAGATTTATATTGACGATATGGTTGACATTGTGGAGGAAATGCCGGCCAATGTAGTTAAGCGTATTCTTCAAAACTCGGATTCAAATACCCGGCAGCTGATCAATGAAATTCTTAAATATCCTCCGGATTCTGCCGGAAGCATAATGACCACCGAGTTTATAACTCTGTATGCCAATATGACAATTGGCGAGGCAATAAAACGTATTAGGGAAAAGGGACTGGACAGTGAAACAATTGAAACCTGCTATGTAACAGACAGCGAAAGGCATCTTATCGGTTTTGTCACAATAAGAACAATAATTCTTTCCGAGGAAAATGCAAAAATAGAAGACGTAATGAACCACAATGTAATTTCTGTAGGCACAATGGAAGACCAGGAAACTGTGGCTAACCTTTTTACCAAGTATGACCTAACGGTTCTGCCGGTGGTGGATAATGAAAAAAGAATAGTCGGTATAGTAACTGTTGACGATGCTATTGACGTTCTGCAGAGGGAAACAACAGAAGACATTGAAAAAATGGCGGCTATTACTCCTACCGATAAGCCATATCTTAAGAAAACCACGTACGAGATATGGAAAAGCCGTATACCATGGCTGCTTATACTTATGATTTCAGCAACATTCACAGGAATGATAATATCGCATTTTGAAGATGCGCTGAAAACCTATGTTATCCTTACTGCCTATATTCCCATGCTCATGGATACAGGCGGCAATTCCGGAAGTCAGACATCTGTAACGGTAATCCGAAGCCTGTCCCTTCATGAACTTAGTTTCAGCGATATTTTCAGGGTTGTATGGAAGGAATTTCGCGTAGCTTTCCTGTGCAGTGTTACGCTTGCACTGGTTTATTTCCTGAAGTTAATGCTGTTTGACGGGGCGGGTATTAGTGTATCCCTGGCAATTTGCATCACACTTATACTTACAGTTTTTGTTGCCAAACTTGTAGGGTGTATTCTTCCCATGGCGGCAAAGAAAGTTGGCTTTGACCCTGCGGTTATGGCAAGTCCGTTCATTACAACAATAGTTGATGCAATTTCACTGCTGATATACTTTAATATTGCAAGCCTTTTGCTTAATATCTGATTAACAATAAAGAATACCTGTTCACAATATAAACAATTTACACGGTAAAATTAAAGCTATATTCTTTGCAGCTCAGATTGATGACAAACCCCCCTGTTTATATCAGGCAGGGGTTTTACTTTTTAAGTCGATCAGGCAATATCAAAAAAAGTATATTACAAAAACAGGGAAAGCGAAAAATAACATATAAATGGTATTCTTTGTCACCAAAACGTAAAAATTAATACAATGTAATAAAATGTAAAACCCGCAAACCTTGACGGAATGCGGGCTTTAATGGTGCACCCGAAGGGATTCGAACCCCCGGCCTGCGGTTTAGGAAACCGACGCTCTATCCTGCTGAGCTACGGGTGCACAATAAGGACAAATCTTATTGTACATCCATAGCTGTTCATTGTCAACCCTTTGGCCATATCCAATTTAAGTAATAATCTAAGCAGCATATCATTCGCTTACTTCTTTCCAATAGATTGTCGGATACTGTTAATTTCCTCCATTATTTGCTTAGTCATGTTTTCCAGCTCATCCAGTCGTTTAGTGACAGATCCTGTATCTGATTCATGTTGCTTCAGCACAGCTTCCAGTGCTGCTCTGGTTTTGGGCCCGAAAACGCCATCCTGCTCAAGCTTCTGATCTTTCTGGAAGGCTTTCACCGCTGCCTCGGTCAGTGGTCCATAGCTTCCGTCTATTTCACCTGTATAATATCCAAGCTTTTTG
>DUSN01000089.1 GCA_012842605.1 Clostridiales bacterium | reverse complement strand
TCTACTAATCCCGTTGGGTGTTGAGTTTGTATTTGTGGTTATTTACTAATTCGACATTCAAACGGGATTTCCTTTTGGTTTGGTAAATTTTATGAAAAAGTTTTAAGACTTTTTCAATGAGAACTAACTAACTTCCTGAAATGCATACTTTGGCACCGGATTCACGCAGATATTTTGCCCACTCTTCAGCATATTTTTTGCCTGAAGGTATGCTCTCATCTGCCTTTTGTCCAAGAGCCCGGCTTTTGCCAACTCCAAGATTGTGGTATGGCATGATCTCTGCATATCTAAAGCAGCCAATGTGTATCTTTAAAAAGCTCTTAAGCAATTGCAGGTCTTCAGCAGAATCGTTATAACCAGGGATTAATGGAAGGCGGAGCACAATATCAGCACCCATATCCATGAGCATTTTCAGGTTCTTGTATATTTTCTTAAAATCCACACCGGTATTTTTCCTGTGCTTCTCTTCATCAATACCCTTAATATCAAACAGGAATAAAGTGCCCAGCTTAGCTGCACGGCGGAAAAACTCCTGATCTCCATAGCCGCATGTCTCCATAGCAGCAGAGATTCCCTTTTCTTTGGCCAGAGCCAGCAATGCAAGCGTAAACTCAGGCTGCATTGCCGGTTCTCCTCCGGAAACAGTCAAGCCTCCGCCTGATTTCTCATAAAAAATACGATCCTTTTCCACTTCTGCCATAATTTCTTCAGGTGCAGCGGTCTTGCCGCAGACTGAGTTAGCCGAGTTGAAGCATAGCTCAGCACACATCCCGCACATGTTGCATTTTTCCCTATCAAGCAAGAGCAAACCTTCTGAAATGCTGCGGGCAGGGCACCATTCCCCGACGCATCGCCCGCATGCAGAACATCTATCCAAATAAAACATCAATTCCTGCATCATACGCTGGGATTCAGGATTGTGACACCATACACAGCGCAGAGGGCAGCCCTTTAAGAATACCGTAGTACGTATACCGGGACCATCATGCAGGCAAAATTTCTGCAGATTATAATATAAGCCCTGCATAGTCTTACACCTTGTGAAGAGTTCTCTGTATTACATTATCCTGCAAGTCCCTGGGCAGATTCACAAAATAGTCGCTGTATCCGCCTACGCGCACAATCAGATTGCGGTGTTTTTCGGGATTCTTCTGGGCATCTATCAGTTCGTCTGCGGATACCGTATAGGCAGAAATCTGCTGGCCGCTGTTATCAAAATACGCATGATACAAAGCTAAAAAACCTTCCTGTCCAGCTTCTGTATTGAACAATTCCTTGTCAAACTTAACGTTAAGGATGAATCCGGAAGCAGGCAGCGTATGATCAAATTTCAGACAGGATTTCAGCAGCGCTGTAGGCCCATTGACGTCGCAGCCTGGTGTAGCACCGATGGAGTCCGCCAGCAGGGGGTCCCCCTTTTTCCTGCCATTGGGCAGGGCTCCGGTCCTGATCCCATAGGATGCTGCACGGACAAACGGTGAGCACCCGCCGCTGAAGAAACCGCCGCGGAAGGTAGGGATAGTCAGAAGATAGCTGTTGAAGTGGTCAACAACATCCTTTCCAATAGAGTCCACATAATCGATATCATTGCCAAACTTCAGTTCCGTAGTCTTCAGCAGGTGGTGCATTTCATCATAACCAGCGAAATTATTGTTTAATGCATCCACCAGCTCCGCCATAGTAAACCGTTTTTCCTCATACACATATTTTTTGACTGCTGCCAGTGAATCTATGGCATCCGCTATTCCCTCCGCCAGTATCTGGCCATGATTGTATAATGGGCCGCCGGCTTTGTAATCCATTCCTTTTTCCACGCAGCCTTCAATGAAAATGCTGCGAAGCGGAAATGCTAAATTCCTTGCCAGCAGCTTCTGTGTCTTGTTGGATTGGTTTGCAGCCATATCAATGAGATAATCCAGCTGGCGAAGGAAAGCAGAATAAAATTCATCAAAATCCTTAAAATCGCGAGGGTCTCCGGTCTCAGGCGCAACCAGCCTGCCTGTAATGCCGGAACGGCCATTGTGCAGGGTATATTCCACTGCCTTGGCGATATTCACCTCACCGTCCTCCAGCCCCATGTGGCTTTTCCCCTGAATATCTATCTGGTTGCAGCCATTCATTACGTATTTGTGCGCATCATGAGACGGGATACCCAGCCGCTTAAGTGCAGGTACCACGGCTTCATCATTGTAAAGTGCAGGCATACCGATGCCTGCAGCAATGGTTTTTGCTGCTTCTCTGAGCAGCTTTTCCGGAGTATTGCGATGGCAACGCATGGTCAGGTTCGGCGTCTGATAACGGTATTTACGGGCCACACTAAGTATGGCATAACTTAAGTCATTGGTAAGATCATTCCAATTTTCATCCGATCCGGAAATACATAGATTCCAGGTTCGCGTATCGTGGAAGAATTCCCAGATATTGTCCAGGTACTTCTGCCTCAGTGCTTCATCCGTGTTCTTCCAGAAATCATACATGTACTGGTCAAAATGGCCGGGAGAATCTATGCCGTCAAAGGTAAATACCATTACATACACAATGCATGCTTCGGCAAAATCCCTGCAAGGCTGTCTTGTGGCATGATCAAAAGTATCCCTGATCTTTTCAAGCTTACGAATATGCACCGTATCCTTTTCGGTTTTCAGCATTTCCACAGCCATTTCACGGAAGCGCAGGGCAAGGGTATCCACAGCATCCAGCGCAAGCAGCAGGGCGTCATAGAAGTCATCCTTCCCCGGATTAAGCTTTCGATACTTTTCTATCCTGCTGCGGACAGCATCCGTTCCATATCTTGCAATATCAATGAAATCAGGCACAGCATGTCCCAGCCAGGAACCACCTCCCCACATTGCGCCTTCTTCCTGATTCAGGGCAATTTCCGAATCAGAAAAAGCCAGACTGATTATATCATGTGTGATATAGCGTTTCATCTCATGCTGAATGTATATAAAATCCTCAGCTTCTTCGGGATAATTCTTAATCAGGGCATCCAATACATCCTGCCTGCATGCAATACCACCGCCGTACTCGAATACATATGCCTCTGACTGCAATGCAACGGGAAAGCCGGTTTTCATATCGATGGACAAGGGCATTGCCTCTGCAGCTCCCAGCAGGCCGCAGGCTGTTTTCTTTGCAAGGCTTTCGCTTTCACAGGAAAGAAAGGCCCGGGCGAAACCTTCTTTTTTAGTAGTAAAATTATACATAATGATTCCCCCTGCGCCGCAATACTATATTTATAATATTGCATATCAGCAATATGTCCGTTTAGCATGCTGTGATATGTATATTATAGATTTCTGCATATCATTAGTAAACATATTTATACCTTAAAGTCATAGAGCAGCAGGTCATCAAATTTATTGCAGGTCCCGGGGGACAGCCTGATTTTTGCATATACAATAAATCACATATTTGTGCTACAATTCAATTAATCAACATAACTTAGCAAAAATAAGGTTGCGTGTTAATGTGAAAGTCAGAAACAGGTCAACATGATATAGATGCAGCAATTATTGCCAACTATGCTGATGAACATGCACATTCTTCAATCCGTGCAATATAAGAAGAAAAACATGCTTTTAGCAAAGTATTGCCGGTGGGGACAATGCAGGAACAGCTAAACTGATTGAAACTGTTGAGGAAACGGGAAAAGTTTAAACGCAAACTGTTATTTGACAGGAGGAAACAACATGGAAAATAAGCTATGGTATAATTCTATACCAAAAGAGTGGATGGAGGGTCTGCCCATTGGCAACGGCCGCCTGGCAGCTATGATTTGGGGAAATGAAGATACTGATCAAATATCCCTGAATCATGAGTGGTTATGGAGGGGTGAAAACAGGACGCGAGATAACGAACAAGTATCCGATCATCTGCAAGAGGTGAGAGATTGCCTGAAACGCGGCGATTTCTTTCGTGCTACCAGTCTTGCAAATGCATATTTTGGAGGCTTGGGTGGTATATCAGGCTTGCCCCATAGAACTGATCCGTATCAGCCAGCCGGAGATCTTAAGTTCATTCTGAAAGACTGTACCCGTTTTTGCAGGAGAGAGCTTGACATAGTTGAGTGCACGGCAAGTGTCGAAAGGCTGACTGCTGCAAGCCCGGTCACATCTGTTTTTATAGCACATCCCAAATACAATTTAATAATCTGCCGCTGGAATTCATCATCAGGTAAGTTCTCAGGAAAATTTCAATACTCCCGCGTATATGATGCTAAAGCAAATGAAAGCTGTCATTATAGTGATTCAGGCATTAGCTACTCATGCACTTTTCAGAACGGCATCAGCTTTAAAACAGTTGTAACCATTAAAACGGACGGTATTGCAAAAGCAGAGACCGACGGAGTAAGCATAGAGAATGCAGCCAGCATAACAGCTTTCATAAATATTGCCGCAAGTGTCAGGGGAATTCAGGAAGAGCTTGCAATGTATCCGGTACCGGATTTAGAATGGGATGATTTGCTGGCAAGCCATAAAGAAGCTTTTGCCAGGCTGCTTGGCAGGCTTTCATTAAACCTCTCGCTGCCTGAAAGCACTTTGCCTACGGATGAACGCATTTTTCAGGTGCGTACCGGTGCTGAGGATCCTGGATTGTTATTGCTCTATTTTAATTTCGGCAGGTATTTGCTTGCATCATCCTCAATTTGCGGCGAATTGCCTGCCAATCTGCAAGGCAAGTGGAACGACAGGATTGATCCGCCATGGGAGTGCGATTATCATTTAAACATCAACCTGCAGATGAATTATTGGATGGCTGAGGCAGCCAATATGCATGAATGCGCAGAAGCACTGATCAAATATATTGAGCGGTTTGTGCCCCATGCTAGGAAGGCTGCACATGACCTTTATGGCTGCCGTGGCATATGGCTGCCCCATTCAACTGATGCCTGGGGACGTGCCACTCCGGAAGGCTATGGCTGGGCTGTTTGGGTTGGTGCAGCGCCATGGATTGCACAACACTTCTGGAACCATTATGAGTATTCCGGTAATATTGATTTCCTGAAAAACAGAGCTTATCCATTTTTCAAGGAAGTGGCACTGTTTTTTGAAGATTATCTGGTAGAAGACGAAACCGGAATATATCAGATTATGCCCAGCCAGTCACCTGAAAATCGTTTTGCAGGTACAGGATATTGGCCGGTAAGCATAGGAATTTCTGCTGCCATGGATGTACAGCTTGTTTTTGACGCTCTTGGATATGCAATCAAGTCAGCCGAGATACTGGGCGTTGACGCAGAAGCCAGGGAAAAATGGAAAAGCATTATAGAACACCTGCCCCCTTTCAAGATCGGCTCAGACGGGAGATTGCTGGAATGGGATATTGAACGCCATGAAGCAGAACCTGGGCATCGTCATCTTTCCCATCTCTATGGCCTCTTCCCTTCAGATATCTTCAACCCCATTGACAGACCGGCTCAGTATGAAGCCGCAATTAAATCGCTGCAATTCCGACTGTCCCAGGGAGGCGGGCATACAGGCTGGAGCAGGGCATGGGTGGCTTGCCTGTTTGCGCGTATCGGTCAGGGAGATGAACTATGGAAGCATCTCTATGCTCTGCTGACTGATTTTGCCACAGTCAGCCTGTTAGACCTGCATCCGCCACGAATTTTCCAGATAGACGGAAACTTAGGAGCCGTCGAGGCCATATTGCAGGCCCTTGTTCAGTGCTGGGGCGGTAAGGTTCACCTGCTTCGGGCACTGCCCACAGCATGGCCGAAAGGCAGCATAAAAGGCATTAAAACAAAAGGCGGTCATACACTGGATCTGTCCTGGAGCGACGGCAAACTTGATAAAATTGATATAGTGATAGGCTATAGCGAACGCATTGTACTCTCAGGATTGGCAGGCAAAGTACAACTCGCAGAAAATATAGCAGAAATTGGTGAGGATGTAGTTGTAACAGGAAACTGCGGAACCAAAGTAAGCATGCTTATAGAATCGCAACAACCATAAATCAAACAGGTATATTGCATCTTTCCTCTATGTGCTGAACACACACAAAAAAAGGGGGTATTACCATGCTCTTGTCTACGCAGACGGATTATTTTGCAAGAATTTACGGCGACAAAAAAGCTGTACAAATGATCAGCGAAGCGGGCTTTGATGCCATCGATTTTTCCATGTTTCAGCTTACTGACGAACACCACCCGCTGAATGGACCTGACTATGACAAGTATGCCCTGTCTCTCAGGCAGACTGCTCAGGAATGCGGAGTAATATTCAACCAGGCCCACGCTCCATTCCCCTCCTACAGGGAAAACGACCAGCAGTACAACTCAAGAATGTTTTCTCTACTGGTTCATTCAATAGAAATCGCCGGTATACTGGGTGCAAAAACTATCATAGTACATCCGGTATATCTGCCGGATGCCAGTGCCGCAAAGCAGTTTAACATGGATTTTTACGGCAGGTTTAAGCCTTATTGCAAACAATACAATGTTATAGTCGCTCTGGAAAACATGTGGAACTGGGACGAGACCAATAGAAGAATTCTGCCCGGTATATGCAGTTCAGCAGCTGAATTTGCCGAGTATGTGGATGCTTTGAATTCCGGGTATTTTACTGCCTGCCTTGATTTAGGCCACTGCAGCCTGGTGGGTGAAAGTGCAGCGGACATGATACGGGAACTTGGCTGCGAGCGCCTGACTGCATTGCATGTTCACGACAATGACGGAAAACAGGATCTCCACACCATGCCCTTCTTTAGAAATATGGACTGGCAGAGCATAGCTGAAGCCCTTGCAGATATAGAATACAGCGGAGAGCTGACACTGGAAGCAGATAATTTTCTGCGTACCTTCCCAAAGGAACTGCTGCCTTCTGCTGCGAGATTCATGCATGATATTGGCCGCTGTTTAATAGGAATGATTGACAAAGTCAAAACACAGAAAGCTGTCATCCATGAACAGTAATTTTTATTCCAGACAGCCGCCTGGCCCCAAATGGAGCATAATAGTAAAAAAACTTGCTTTTTTGAGACAATCTGTTAAAATAGGAATGATAAAAAATCTACATACTAAGGTTTATTAGTATTATTAGTAATAAAAGGAGTGAATTTACAATGCCTCTAGTAACGTCTACAGAAATGTTTAAAAAGGCATATGAGGGCGGCTATGCCATCGGTGCATTCAATGTAAACAATATGGAAATTATTCAGGGCATAACCGAAGCTGCTAAGGAAGAGCGCGCACCTTTGATTCTTCAGGTTTCCGCAGGTGCCAGAAAGTATGCCAAACATGTTTACCTGATGAAGCTGATTGAAGCAGCACTGATTGATACCGATCTTCCCATTGTTGTACACCTGGATCACGGTGAAGACTTTGAAATCTGCAAAGCCTGCATAGACGGCGGATTTACCTCCGTTATGATAGATGGATCCAAGCATTCATTCGAAGATAACATCAAGCTGACAAGACAGGTTGTAGAGTATGCTCATGACAGGGGTGTTGTTGTAGAAGGCGAACTTGGCCGCCTGGCAGGCATAGAAGACGATATTAATGTAAGTGCCGAAGATGCCAGCTATACAAGACCCGACCAGGTAGAAGAGTTTGTTGAGAGAACCGGAGTTGACTCCCTGGCTATAGCTATCGGTACAAGCCATGGTGCTTATAAATTCAAAGGAGAACCCAAACTCCGTTTCGACATATTGGAAGAGGTCGGCAGACGCCTGCCTGGATTCCCCATAGTTCTGCACGGTGCTTCCTCAGTAATTCCGGAGTTTGTTGATATGATCAATAAGTACGGCGGACAAATGCCTGGTGCTCAGGGTGTTCCGGAGGATATGCTGAGAAAGGCTGCTTCCATGGCCGTATGCAAGATCAATATTGACTCGGACCTCAGACTGGCTATGACTGCTACTATACGCAAGCACTTTGCTGAGAAGCCCGGCGATTTTGATCCAAGGCAATATCTGAAGCCGGCAAGAGAAGCAATTAAGGAACTGGTGCGGCATAAAATTGTTCATGTACTGGGCTGCAACAATAAAATCTGAAGAAAATCTTAATAAAACATCAATAATACCATGCTTAAAACAAGAGACGTTTGCAAATATCAAACGTCTCTTGCTTTATTTTTATCTATAGTGCTTTCATTGCTTTCTTAACGGCCTCGACAAATTCCATTATATCATCCTCTTCCATATCAAAAGAGGTCATCCACCGGTATTCGTTCTTATCAGTGTTCCATGGGTAGAAAAAATATTCCTGCCTGAGCTTTTCTGCTGCAGCTACAGGCATTGATACAAATACGCCGTTGGCTTCCACAGGCTGGGTAATCCTAATGCCCGGAATCCCTTTCACTTCATTGGCTAACAATGCCGCCATGTCATTAGCTTTCCTGGCATTTTCCAGCCAGAGCTGATTGGTTAGCAAAGCTTCAAATTGCACTGCTATATACCGCATTTTAGATGCAAGCTGCGTTCCCTGTTTGCGGATATATTTATAGTTCTGCGCCAGTTTTTCGTTGAAAAACACAACGGCTTCTCCAAACATTAATCCGTTCTTTGTACCGCCAAATGACAATACATCAATACCGGCATCTGCTGTCAAAGCTTTAAGGGATGTTCCCAGGAAGGCAGCAGCATTGGCAATCCTGGCACCATCCATGTGTACCAGAAGATTATTAGAATGAGCAAAATCCGTCAGGGCTTTCAGTTCCTCTGTCTTATATACCGTTCCCATCTCTGTGCTCTGAGTAATTGATATAACAGCAGGCTGTGAATGATGCTGTTCCCCAAGTACATGCAGCAAGGGCTGTATTTGCCCGGGGCGCAGCTTACCGTCCTCAGTAGGTATGGGTATAAGCCTGCAGCCGATAAATCGTTCTGCAGCACCGCATTCGTCTACATATATATGAGATGAGTCTGTGCAAATAACCGCCTGATAGGGCATTGTTATGGCACCTAGTCCGGTCACGTTTGCACCTGTCCCGTTATAAACAAAGAACACCTCGCTGTTTTGGCCGAAAACTTCTTTAAACCGCTCTGCAGCAGACTGGGTAAAGGGATCATCACCATAGGACAATACATGACAATTGTTGGCTTCCTGCAATGCTTTCATAATGTCAGGGTGTACAATGGCGTTGTTGTCACTGGCAAAACTTCTTTTGTATCTGCTCATTTCATTAGCTCCTCATATAAAAGTATTAGTTTATATGCTCAGATTGGCAATTTCTCCGTATACAGGCTTTAACTGCGGATAAATGGAACAATAGATTTTATAATATTTTTCATATTCCCTGTTTTGCGCTTCGTCAGGCAGGTATTCTCTTTCATACACCGTATCCAGAGCAGAATAGAAATCTTTGAAGATACCGGCACCTATCCCTGCCGCTATGGCAGCACCAAGGGATGTAGCCACTCCAGGATACTTGTGTATCTTTACCGGTATATTGTATAAGCTGCATAACATTTCATTCCACAGCCTGCTTTTTGCTCCGCCGCCCAGAAGAATCATATCTTTGAAATCCAAATTATTATCCCGGAAGACATCCAGTACTGTTCTTAGGGCATAAGCAATCCCTTCATAAACTGCCCTTAACATGTCATTACGATTATGGTATAGTGTGAACCCAACAAAAGCTCCTCTGGAATTGGGATCCCACAGGGGAGTCCGTTCTCCCATCAGATAGGGCAGGAAAAACAGGCCATTGGCTCCTATCGGCGAAGAGCGCGCCATAGACTCCACTTTATAATAAATATTATCATAAGCTGTTTTGTTATCAGGCATATTGTCCGCTGTCCTGCCCAGCATATCAACAGCCCAGTTATAAGATGCAGCTGCATTTTGCAGAGTACCGCATACGATCACATGCTGCCCGTCCAAATCGAAATAATTGAATATCCTGGCAGTTTTATCCATCACTGCTGCATCATTCAGCGTAGCAATCCATGCACTGCTGCCGAAGTAATTATAGGCATCACCCGGTGCTTTAACACCGGAGCCTCTGGTAGCACATGCACCATCTCCCCCGCCGACAGTTACGGGAGTCCCTTCCGGCAAGCCTAACATATCAGCAGCTTCCCTGCACAGCCCCCCTGCTATTTCGTAAGAGCAATGAAGCTCAGGCATTTTATTTTTATCAATGTCCAGCAGTTTTAAAAGGTCATAAGCCCATTCTCGCTTATTCAAGTCAAGCATACAGGTAAGGGAAGCATCTGAATAATCGGTTATTCCGAGTTTCCCGGTTAAGCAATATGATATGTAATCCTTTGTATTGATGAAATATGCAGCATGGTTGTAAATGCCAGGATGATGCTTCTTCAGCCAAAGGATTTTTGGAAGTGTATAATGCGGGTCTATTCGGTTGCCGGTAATCTGATAAAATGAATCAAAATCAATTCGTTCGCTTATAAATTCACATTCAGCCGACGTCCTGTTGTCCGAATGGATTATGTTGTTGTACAGCACTCTTCCGTCCCGGCTGATTGGAATACATCCATTCATGTGGCCGGATATTCCGATTACCGCAACATCTTTGGGATTAAGCCTGTCTTTTTCTATTAATTGCTTTGTACCGGTTATCAGGCTTTGCCAAAGCTCCGCCGGATTCTGTTCTGACCAGCCGGGTTTAGGGAAAATGGTATCATAAGGCACAGTTCTTGACATTACTTCCTGGCCAAGGCTGTTAAAAACTGCACATTTGCTGCCTGTCGTCCCTATATCATAGGTAAGGATAAGACTGCCGCTCATCTTTGGCTCCTCCCTTAAAGTACATTTTTTCCGCTTAAATCATTATATCATTCTACTGTATTATTTAACTATCAAAATTATCCTGCATCAGCTGCCCTTATCCTCTTTGCCAGCATGGTGTTCCGTTTGGCAATCTTATTGTTATTTACAGCCATAGCAACCGCTTTTTTTGTTCCCACCAGAACAAACACCCTTTTTGCCCTTGTAATGCAGGTGTATAACAAGTTTCGCTGCAGCATCATATAGTGCTGGGTAGTAAAAGGAGCAATTACAACCGGGTATTCCGAACCCTGGCTTTTATGGACTGTAGAAGCATATGCCAGAATTATCTCATCCAGTTCCGTATAATCATATTCCACGGATTTGTCATCAAAGGATATGCGTACTACCCTGTCTTCCGGATCAATTTCTTCTATAAAACCGATATCACCGTTAAAGACATTCTTATCATAATTGTTCTTTACCTGCATAACCTTATCACCAAGATAATAGGTTGAGCCGCCGTATCTGACCGACTGCTCCTTGCCGGAAAGCTTGTCCTGCAGCAGTTGATTGATATTATGTGCGCCGGTGGAACCTTTAAGCATAGGACAAAGCACCTGGATATCCCTGACCGGGTCTATTTTATAGTATTTGGGCATTCTTTCTGTCACCAAAGATACAATGGTCTGAGCAATCTTGTCAGGATCCTCTCCCTCTATAAAGAAAAAATCCCTGTCTTTAGGGCCTATGTACCGCAAGGCCTTGCCCTGGTTAACCCGGTGAGCATTAGTGATAATCATGCTGCCCTGGGCTTGCCGGTATATCTCTGTCAATCGTACAACTTCTACTCTTTCGGAATCAATAATGTCTCTCAGTACATTCCCTGCGCCCACTGATGGCAGCTGATCCACATCACCCACCAATATTACGACGGCTTCATCCGGAACAGCCTTCAGCAGGTTGTACATTAGTATCAGGTCAACCATTGAAACCTCGTCCACTATTAAAACATCACATTTAAGCGGGTTGTCCTCATTGAATGTATACCCTTTTGAAGGATTATATTCCAGGAGACGGTGAATGGTTTTGGCTTCCATGCCGGTAACCTCAGACATGCGCTTTGCTGCCCTGCCGGTTGGCGCTGCCAGCAAGATTCTGGCATTTAATAATTGAAACAGGGAAAGTATGCCCATAGTGGTGAAAGTTTTGCCTGTACCCGGCCCTCCCGTCAGCACCATCAGCTTGCCGGATCCTGCATTTATTATTGCTTTGCGCTGCATTTCGTTATATTTTATATTATTTTTTCTTTCTATGTAATTCACCAAATTATCTACAGCATTGTGGATAAATATTGAGTCGGTCTCCATTATTTTCTTAAGCCTTCTGGCCACACCGACTTCACTGTGGTAAAAAGCAGGCAGGAACAAAGCATCCTCATCATCCGCTATCAGTGAGCCTTCTTCAAGCATGGTTCCTACAGCCTTCTGTATCAATTCAGGCTCTGCTTCCAGTAATTTGCCCGCTTCTTCTGCCAGTTGATCACGATAAGCAAAGCAATGCCCTTCATTGGACATTTGATTTAGCACATAAAGGATGCCTGAACGAATCCTTTCATATGATTGAGTATCAAATCCCATATTGGCAGCAATCCGGTCAGCTGTCTTAAAACCAATCCCCCAAATGTCATCTGCCAGCCGGTATGGATTTTCCCGGACCACCTGAATGCTGTTGCTGCCATAAAATTTATATATCTTCACACCATAAGCAGTAGATACTCCATGTGATTGGAGGAACAGCATAATATTTTTAACTTCTTTCTGTTCCTCCCAGGCTTTTTTAATCATCTCCACTCTCTTGGGGCCAATACCTTCTACCTTAAGGAGCTGCTCAGTATCCTCTTCAATTATACGCAGTGTATCCTCTTTAAACATCCTTACAATGCGCTTTGCATTAACCGGTCCTATGCCTTTTATGAGCCCGCTGCCCAGGTATTTTTCTATCCCTGCAGCCGTAGCAGGCAGTCTTTCCTCATAGGACTTAACAGCAAATTGCCTGCCGTACTTGGAATCAACCTTCCATTCACCCTTGAGCAATACCACTGCGCCTGCACTGACATTAGGCATATTCCCGACTATTGTAATCAGGTCATTATAGCCTTTGCTTTTCATTTTGGCAACAGTATACCCGTTTTCATGATTAATAAAGGTAATCCTTTCGATTACCCCTGAAATACTTTGATTTTCCTGCATGACTGCTTCCTGCACCTACTGTTTATTTTTAATTTTTTATACTTGCAATTTATCACACTATAAATAACCTTTTAAGTCTACTGCATTTATCTCAGCAGCAGCGGTTGATGAAGTCAAAAACAACCTGCCTGTACCTTTCCGGGTCCGCTGCCAGTGCTTTGGCATGCTTTGCATTGGGAACCAGGTATAGTTCCTTAGGTTCAGGCTTTGCATTGTATAGTTTTACTCCCATTTCGGCAGGTACATAATCATCATCACTGCCATGTATGAACAAAATGGGTTTGCTTACCTTCTTTACAGCCTCCAGGCAATTTACATCTCTGAGATGAAAACCTGCCCGCAGGTAAATAATCCAGGACACAATGCCCAGCAACGGTTTAAATCGTATCTTATATTCCACTTCCATCCTGTATAACAATTGATCCATAATGGTTGTATACGGGCAGTCTGCTATGTAAAAGTCTGCCTTTCCGTTCATGCCGGCATATAATAGCAATATGGCAGAACCCATGGATTCACCGTGTATCCCCAGCTTTCCGCAGAATCCCTTGTTTTTCTCCAGCCAGTTAACTACCGTCTCCAGATCATACTTCTCGAAATACCCGTATGATGTAAACCTGCCGCCGCTGCTGCCATGACGGCGATGATCATAGACAAGGCAATTATAGCCTTGTTCATAAAAGATACGCATATATTTAATTGATGTTATATGTGATACCGTAACGCCGTGGGAAAATATAACGGTTCCTGAAACCTTTCCAGGGACCGGGATATATTCAGCATATAAGTTATATCCAAAGGCAGAAGGAATCCAATGCTTTTCTTTCTTAAGCTGCTCATACCATTCCAAACTGGAAATACCGTCTTCCTCATCAATCTTTTTGATTTCCTCAGGACTAAGCGTCTTGATATTGATCACCCGGTTTGACAAATGCCAGGTTATAGCAAAAACTATTGCCAGCAAAGATATTACTGCACCGACAGCAATGAACTGCATACTAATCCCCCCTGATAGTGCCGATAATTAAATTTATACAAATTCATTATATATCAGGCAATCAGACCTTTATATCTTAATAACTACAATCCTGCGGTTTCATTCAGGCCCAGCATAAGATTCATATTCTGGATAGCTGCTCCCGATGCGCCTTTGCCCAGGTTGTCGAATCTGGCCATCAGCAAAATCTGGTCATCATTCCCGAACACAAAAATTTCAACATTATTTGTATCATTGCATGCTTCGGGATTGAAATAACCATCCCCATCCGGAATGCCATCGGCAAAATAAGGCATAACCTTTATGAAGTGTTCGCCAGAATAATACTCTGCCAGCAGCTCACGTATATTGCCTGCATCCAGCTTTTTGTCAAGCAGCCGGGAAACCAGCGGTACTGATACTGCCATGCCTTTATAATAATTGGCTACTACCGGCTGGAATACCGGCGGGTATTCCAAGCCCGTTATCTCTCTCATTTCCGGCAGATGCTTGTGCTTTAAGCTCAGTCCATAAGGCTTGGGGCTGCTGACCAATTCCTTCGGTGAGGTTTCATACTTGGATATCAGCTTTTTTCCCCCGCCGCTGTACCCGGTTATGGAAGTGCAGCAAACGGGATAGTCCTTTGGCAATATTCTTAGCTGTATTAACGGAAAAACCAAAAGAATGAAACCAGTGGCATGGCAGCCCGGATTGGCAACCCTTAAAGCAGTTCTGATACGGTCCCTCTGCCCGCCTCCCAGCTCCGGAAGGCCGTATACCCAATCCTTGTTTATCCGGTGAGCCGTGCTGGCATCAATGACCTTGGTCCGTTTGCTGTCAATCAATGAAACAGCTTCCCTTGCAGCATCATCCGGCAGGCAAAGAAATACTAAATCAGCTTCATTAAGATATTCCTTCCTTGCTGATATGTCCTTACGCTTTTGAGGATCTATTTTTAATAATTCTATTTCAGTCCTCTGTGATAAATAATCCTGTATCTTCAGCCCTGTAGTGCCTTCCTGTCCGTCAACATATACCTTGTAAGCCATGTTTTATATCCTCCAAATACCGCAGTTGTGCATTATTATACATAATTATGATATTTTATTCAATGCCTGCTGTACTGGTATTTGCATTAAATATGATTTCACTTAGTCCATCACTGGATTTGCTGTTGCATGCTTTTGCATTCAAAATACTTTTTGCGCTTATTTGCTTTTCTCTTACTGCAGTATCGGATAAGACCTGCCAAAAACGCCGTCAATGCTCCGGAAGCAAAAATCACCAGTAAATCTACCGGAGCAATAACAGTATAAGGCATAGGGTGAAAAAACTTTGAGAAACCAAAACGATATAAAACACCATCCAGCATTTTATATTCGCCATAATACATGGTTGATGTGGTAAGTATAGCTGTAGCTGCGGGCAGCCCAATAAATGCACTGTTTCTTCTGCCGGTAAGCAAGCCTCCGATAAAGGAACCAAAGGTTACTCCCAGCAAAATAAAATATGAACCGGTTAAAACTGAGGATAGGGGTGAAAGGTAATCCGTTGCTTCCCTGAAAAAGGCAGTAATGTTGGCAAAAATGCTGAAAGCAATGAAAAGTGCTGTACAAGCCATCTGAAAACGCAGCATATTTTTTCTTTCACGGT
>DUSN01000088.1 GCA_012842605.1 Clostridiales bacterium | reverse complement strand
TGCCTCCAGCTTCCTTCAGATTCCTCGTCACCGAGGACACCCTTGCTCTTGGCTATGTACTTGGCACTATCAACCCGTACTCGGGACTTTCACCCGTTAGATTGCGCCCATGCTGGGCGCACAAAATCAGGCTGCCCTTGACGGCAGCCTGATGTGATATTTACCACTCGTTGGCGAACACCGGAACACTGTCAAGGCGGGTTTTTCCGGAATAAGGTTTGCCGTCTACGAGAATTTCTACCTTCTCAACTTCTGGGAACTGCATGGCGACCAGTTTTATAGCCCTGAGTACCAATTCCTCACTTTCCTCGGAATTTGCCAGACTCTTGAATTCCTTGCTGAAATTAATATAAGTAATACCGTCATCCATCTGAACTCCTAAAAGCTTCGTATCCGGAGGAATGTCTATGGTCATATTGTCCGTATCCTTCGGGCCTTTCAGAAGTTCATTGATTGCCGTTTCCAGAGTAGCATTTTCTGATGAAGTTATTCTGGTAACAGGTATCAGGTAATCATAAAGGCTGGAGGAGGTACTTTGGAAGAATACCGTAACCTTGGCTCCCTGCACAGAGGCATCATCTGCTATTTCCAGGTTAACATCTGCAGGACCAATAGGTTCTTTAACTACTGTACCATGCGGCATAGTATCCAGTATCTTTCCGTTAAACATAAACTGTACTTTGTCAATGGTGGAGAACCCGGCCAATGTTAAAACAATTCCCTGTATCATATTGCTTTCTTCGGCTGCATCCTTGCATTTCAGCACAGCATCGTTAAGATCCAGTTTTGCTATGCCGTCCTTAATTGACATGCCTAATATCTCGGTATCAGCCGGCAGCAATGGCCGTAATCCCATCATCATCAGATCTTCCTGCTGTTCCGGGGTATCCATCATGACACGGAGGGTATATTTTGCAATGCCTTCTACCCATGGTATTTTGCGCATTACAGGCACCAAATATCCGGCATCATCCTCATAGTAGATGATGGTTTCTCGGGTTAGTTCTTCAGGTTCTGCAGTTGTCGTTGGTGTTTCCAGGGGCTCCCCTACCCCTTCATCTTTTTTGCTGCAGCTGACAAAAATCATTGTAAAGGCCAGCATCATCGCAATTAGTATCAATATTCTTTTTCGCAAAATGATCTCCCCCCTTGACTATATCTTGATATTATTTATATTAGGCAAGCAGGGGTTGTATGTATATTTAATTATTTATTATTTAGTCATTTTGCTACTATATTATTTTACCACATATCTCCTGAATTGAGCATAATTTAAAAGTTTATCCTTATCTATTTGTTCCCGCAAAACTGGTGTATAATATTACGGGAAAAGGAGGAATTTTCATGGCTTTAGACGGAATACTGCTGTTCGGCCTTGCAAGAGAACTAAACAATATATTAGCCAACGGCCGGGTCGATAAAATTCAGCAGCCTGAAATAGATGAAATTCATTTAACTATACGTAACAAAGGCAGGAATTATAAGCTGCTGTTGTCCGCAAGTGCCAGTCATCCTAGAATACATCTGACTAATCAAAGCAAGCAAAACCCCATGGTGCCGCCTAAATTCTGCATGGTGCTGAGAAAACACCTTTCAGGAGGTAGATTTATATCAGTAAGACAACCTGGGATGGAACGAATCCTGGAAATAGACTTTGAAGTCATCAATGAAATAGGAGACCTGGACAAAAAATCACTTATAATTGAAATTATGGGTCGTCACAGCAACATAATCATGACAGATTCAGATGGCAAAATTCTTGATGCTGTCAAACATGTAGACAATAGTGTAAGCAGGGTACGTGAAGTACTTCCCGGAGAGCTTTATCATTATCCGCCCACTCAGGGAAAAACAGACCCCCTCTCTGCAACAGCTGAGGAGGTTTCAGCAAAATTTACTGCTGCTGAAAAAGAAAACATTCCGGAAAACATATTGTCCAATGCCTATACCGGCTTATCCAAAATTACGGCTAAGGAAATCTGCCGTATAGCGGAAGAACGCTCTTCACGCAGTGCGAGCTCAACAAGCCCTGACGAAATAGCTGCTTCATTTGTAGACTTCATCTCAAAAGTAAAAGATGGGATGTTTGAACCAACCCTGCTGATGGATGAAGAAGGCAAACCCAAGGATGTTCTTCCGATGCCTTATGGTTTGTTTCCACTAAACCGATTGAAAAAGTATCCGACTTTTTCTGAAGCATTAGACGATTTTTTTATAGAAAGAGATAAAACAGAGCGCATCCAGCAACGAACAGCATACCTTAACCGCGTTATAAAGAATAATCTTGAAAGGTGTCTGAGAAAACTGGAAATTCAGACAGAAGAACTGGACAAAGCAAAAAACGCAGAAATGTATCGCTTGTACGGTGAATTAATAACAGCGAATATATACAGGATTCCACCGGGAATTGATGAAATTTCAGTGCCAGACTATTATCAGCCTGATTTGCCCTTGATTACCATACCCCTGGATCGATACAAAACGCCGGCACAAAACGCCCAGAATTACTTTAAGCTGTACAATAAGGCTAAGACTGTATTAAGCAAGCAGTCATTGCTTATACAGGACACCCGTGAAGAAATCAACTACCTGGAAAGCGTTGCACAAAATTTGTCTATATGCGAAAACGAAGCTGAAATTCTTGAAATAAAGGATGAACTGATTAAAGAAGGCTATATCAGGGACAAGGACGCATCAGGAAAAGCAAGGAAGCAGCAGCCTGCTTCAAAGCCTTACCGCTTTATATCTTCCGATGGTTTTGAGATTCTCGTGGGTAAGAATAATATCCAAAATGATCACTTGACTTTGAAGATTGCTTCTTCCCATGATATTTGGCTTCATACCAAGCTGATACAAGGGTCTCATGTTATTATCAGAACCGGCGGTCAGCCGGTTCCTGAAACCACACTGCTGGAAGCAGCCAATCTTGCTGCATACTATAGCAAAGGCCGTTCGTCAGCTAATGTGCCAGTAGATTACTGCCCAAAGAAAAATGTGAAGAAACCCAGCGGTGCCAAACCGGGCATGGTTATTTACAATCAATATAAAACAATATACGTTACACCCTCCGAAGAAATGGTGAAGTCAATGAAAAAGCTTAATTGAATTATAGAAACAGATGCTAATGCCGGTTTTCAGGGCTGTTTGAAATGTATTTATGAGCTTGCAGCATATCTTCAGTTTTATTATTTCCTAAGTAGTGCAGGTCGGATTGGATAGTAACCATATGCTCGTTTTTGTTATATTTTAAAGAGATATTTTCCGGTCTTCCATCATCCGCCCTGTATTTTAAGTAATTCTCCAGAAGTGCTGCAGCATCTTTCTCATTTAAGGCATCATATACAGAAAAATAATCATCTTCGCTGATTCGCAGGGTAATCTGATAAACCCCGTTTTCAAATTTGCGTGATTCCAGGATGCTGTTGTACATGTGCAACTCCTCATTTCTTTTTTGCTTTAGTATTTGCAGGGCTGCGCATTATATGCCGTATGCCGCACCAGTAAAAAATGCCTTGACAGTATATGCTGTCAAGGCATTTTATCACCACTTAATTTTATGAATTTGATTGAGGTTCTTTTCTTATTTTCTCCCCGATATTCAATATAATATTCATCAGTATGCCAAATATGGCTGCGCCTGCAACGCAGGGAACTTCCAGGCCAAACAACGGAATGTTTCCGTTAAATCCATATTGGCCTCCTAAACCGATAACCATTATTGTAGCAATGACTGCTATATTCTTTGCACTGAACATGTCTGTCTTTTTTTCTATCATTATTGCAATTCCCTGTGCAGCAATAGCACCGAACAGGTAGACTTCCAGTCCGCCTATAACAGCAAAGGGTATAGAGTAAATTGCATTTATCAGCGGAGTAAAGCATGATATAACCATTGCTATAATTGATGTGGCTATCAGAACAGGTACAGAGAACACTCTTGTAATAGCCATTGCACTGATGTTTTCTCCGTAATTGGTTCCTGCAGGACCGCCTATAAGACCGGAAACTATATCCCCGATACCATCTCCGATAAGATTGAGCCCTAAGAGATCAGCTAAGTTGTACTTTTTGTCGCTTCCCTTTTTCTTAGCTAAGTCATTAACATATATGTCCAACTGATAAATATGAGCAGTGGATTCAGGAATAGTGGCAATTGCTATTGGCATGATTGCTGCAACTGCAAGCCATGATGGTTTCGGGAAAGTAAATTTCGGCAGAGCAAAGATATACGTGCTTGTTTCAGCCGGCAGAACCCTGAACAGATCTATACCGGTAGCAAGCTTTATGATAAATGCGGTTAAGCAGCCTAATACCGGACCTAAAATAAGAGGCAACTGTCCAAGAAATCCTTTCAAATATACAGAAAACAGTATTGTTGACACCAATGTTACTAAAGATATAACCCAGGCTAAGTTAGTTGCCAGTTCAACCTGAGATTCAGCTACACTGATTGTTCCAGTGTTATCAATAAATATAGAAGCTGCATCTTGAAGGGCAACTCCGGCAAGGGTCAGTCCTATGACCATGGCTATAGGCCCGGTAACTGTAGCCGGAAGTATTTTTTCTATTGATTCTCTTCCAAAGCGTTTGACGATTAATCCGGCAGCTATGGACACTAAACCTGACATGACAATGCCAAACTGGGCGATGGCAATCTTATCATTAAGAACATATCCCGATAGGGCATCTGCACTCATTAAGCCGCCTATTGCCGCTACATAAGAAAAGCTGGAACCATAATAAAGAGGTATTTTTCTTCCGGTGATAAAAAGGAAGCATAATGTTGCCAGTCCGCTTGCAAATATGGTAGTAGAAATATGAAAACCTGTTATGATGGCAACTGCTACTGTTGCCGGGAACATTACTATAAATTGTTGCAGAGCATACACCAGCAGCTTAAAAAAATCAGGACTCTCATCAGGCAGGTAGCCTATTGTTTGATTGTTGTTTTTCATTAGTAAACCTCCTATTTTGGTAATTTATCTATCTGGTAAGCACAATGGCTTTCACAGCCATTTATATTAGAATACCCAATTAAAAAGCCTTGACATCCAAGTCAAGGCATGAAAGGGTCTTGTTCTGTTATCTCCCTTGTCAGCCTCACCGGACTAAACTTAAAGGGTATTTAGCTGATATTTTAATAATTAGGGACTTTGTTCGGTAATTATCACCTTGTTGACTTTATCTATTTCTATTACATGAACATTTACAACCTCATTCTTTGATGTTGGAACATTTTTGCCTACAAAATCTGCGCGGATGGGAAGTTCTCTATGCCCTCTGTCTATCAATACTGCGAACTGAATCGCCATAGGCCGGCCCATGTCTATCAAAGCATCCATGGCTGCCCTGGCAGTACGCCCTGTATACAGCACATCATCTACCATGACAACTACTTTTCCGGTTATTTCAAAGGGTACATTTGTACCGTTTACGACCGGTTGTTCAGAAAGCGTGGACAAATCGTCCCTATATAATGTTATATCCAGTATGCCTACCGGAACTCTCTTGCCTTCGAAATCATAAATCCTGTCGGCTAAACGGTGAGCCAAAGGCACACCGCGTCTTTGTATGCCTATAAGTACTACATTGCTGACACCTTTGTTTTTTTCTATAATTTCATGTGCAATACGTGACAGAGCCCGGTTCATTGCTGTCTCATCCATAATTTGAGCCTTTTCGATGAGCTTCATACCAGAACTCCTCCTTTCACAAAATTGCATAAATAAAACGCCTTACATCCCATAAGGCGTTAACATAGACATGACAAATATACGACATACATATATTTACACCTTTCAGCCTCACGGAACTGAATTAAAGGTTCATTTCATTTTAATATAGTATAGCATGTCCCACATGCTCTGTCCAGTACTAAAATTATATGTTTTTCGATTTATTTCGAAGATAGTTCAGCAGTTTTTCAAAATACTCAGGCAAGGGAGCTCTAAACTCCATGGATTCCCCGGTACGCGGGTGGACTATGGTTAATACTGCCGCATGCAAAGCTTGTCCTTTTAATGAAAATTTCTGGCTGCGTCTTCCATATACCGGATCACCCACAATAGGATGCCCAATATAACTAAGATGAACACGAATCTGGTGCGTTCTACCGGTTTCCAAAGCAAGCTCAAGGAAAGTATAGTCCCCATACCTTTCTAAAACCCTGTAATGAGTGACAGCATGGCGTCCGCCTTTAACAACTGCCATTTTCTTTCTGTCTGAAGGACTTCGGCCTATTGGAGCACAAATTGTCCCACGATCGCTTTTTACATTATCATGAACTACAGCCAGGTAAATTCGCGATGCTTCTTTTTTCTGAATCTGCTCAGAAAGGATACGGTGAGCATAATCATTTTTTGCTATAACCAGCAGACCTGAGGTGTCTTTGTCAATCCGGTGAACAATTCCCGGACGGATTTCACCGTTAATCCCTGACAATTCATCACAATGATATAATAATGCATTGACAAGCGTACCTGTATAATTTCCGGCCGCCGGATGCACCACCATGCCCTGAGGTTTGTTTATTACAGCAATATCGCTGTCCTCGTATACAATATCCAAATCTATTTTTTCAGGCTGTATTTCAATTTCTTTGGGTTCAGGCACAATAACTAATACATGTTCTCCGTTTTTTGTCCGGTGGTTGGGTTTAACAGATTTTGAATCTACAGTTACGTTACCGTCTTTAATCAGCAATTGAACCTGGTTTCTGGAATAATGTGAAAGCTTGCCCGCAAGATATTGGTCCAGTCTCTCGCCTGCATTTTCTTCCGATACAATCAGTTCAATCCTTTGCATATATTTCAGCCACCTTCAGGAATCGGTTCTTTCCTGGAAAATCAGTATTTGAAGGGCTAATGCAAATGTACCGCATACGACAGCAGTATCAGCTACATTAAATACCGGAAAATTAATGAAAGCCGCCTGCAGCATATCAACTACATAACCAAGAAGTATACGGTCTATTAAATTGCCTAAAGCACCGCCCAGGATAACAGACAGGCATATCCTTGTCATAAGGCTGTCATTTCGATGAGTAACAAGATAGATAATAGTTACAGCTATTATGAGCAAGGGCAACGCTATTAGAAACCACCTTTGACCCTGCAATATGCCAAAGGCTGCACCGCGATTTTCAACATAAGTCAAATGGAATATTCCTTCCAGCACGGGTACAGTCTCCAATGGCTTAAGGTAATGAACTGAAATATATTTGGTTATCTGGTCAGCTGCAACAACGAGCAAAATTATGAATATTTCAAGCATGTATAGCCTCCTTATTCACATTCCGTTAGAGGCTATTATATCATAATTACCATACAGTTCCCATATAATCTTAGATTCTCATTTAAAGCTTTTTGCAGACTTGCAATAGATTACTCTAATACTGTCTTTTCTTATCTTATCACTCCTCTTCTTCTGGTTCATCCTCACCAAAGTAGTTGATCTTTACTTCCCGTTTAGGGTTCACATATCCGTCATATGAATCCCCATGGGAATCCGGAAGCTGCTGCCGGTATGTTTCATTGCTGATGCTTTCTACATCTTCAACATACCCGGTGTCTTCATGGCTTTCATACCAGGTATGCTGATAGTCAATCATATCATTGACACTAATATCCTGCGGCCCGCTGGAACTTCCGTACTTTTGCGTATCCTGAATGGTATCTTCTCCATCGTAGATCACCGAATCATCTTTTGTAAAGGTTCTGAAAAATGGAGTCTCCAGCAAATCTTCCTCATTTGGCCTGTCATACTCCATATCTTCGACTTCTGCCTTTCTCTCTTCTTCGCATTCAATGCAAAGCCTTGCCTCGGGTATGGCATCCAGCCGATCAAAATCTATGCTCTTGCCGCAGAACTCACAGTAGCCATAGGTGCCGTTTTCAATTCGTTCCAGTGCTGCTTTCACCTCATCTATCTGCCTTGCCTGATGCCTGCTCAATGCAAACTGTTTTTCCAGTTCATAGGTTTCACTGCCCATATCGGCAGGGTGATTGTCATAGGATGATAACTCATTTGTGCTTTCCCTTAGTGAATCTTCAAAGCCTAATTCCTTATGCAATGAAAAATACCTGCTTTGACGCTTTGCTTTCTCTATAAGCTTTTCTTTCAGATAATTTATTTCATAATCCTTCATAGCATTTTCCTCCAATTCAATAATACCGGATACAGAAACATGTTCCGCACCCGGTTAGATATTAGATAAGAACCCTGCCAAACAAGCAATTGAAGTTTGCTGCCTGACCCCGGGACCTTATTAGATTGCACAATAAAAAAAAGGACATACCTAAGTATGTCCTTTTTTTTACCGGTTATTCCATATCTGCAGCAAATGGTGTATCCTCCTGGTTAGTTTCTTCTTCGTCTATTTGCTCAAGTTGTTCTATTTGCGATTCCAGAAGGGATTTTATTTTGGATTTTAACATACGTATTTGCTTCCTTATTTCAAAACTTTCTTTATTAGCATCTATTACATCCTGGGTTGCTTTTTCTCTGATTTTCCTTGCCTGTTCTTCGGCCTCTTTGATAATCATGTCTGATTTCTTTTGTGCAAGTGCAGTAACTTCATCAGCAGTTTTTTGTGCTGTAACCAAAGTATCCTTAAGGGTTTTTTCCATAGTTTTAAATTGGTTGATTTGATCAACAAGTGAGTTGATCCTGTCCTTTAATTCCATGTTTTCCTTGTAAAGTTTTTCAAATTCATCGACAATATTATCCAGGAACTGGTCTACCTCGTCTTCATTGTATCCTCGAAAGGACCTGGAAAATTCCTTATTGTGAATGTCCATTGGTGTTAATGCCACAAATATCCCTTCCTTTCATTATCAAATGTATTTCCGGAAATTATATATATTTTTCAAGAACAACAAGCAGTCTGTCTTTTTTGGTCGTACCGTGAAATTCAGATACTTTGCCGCGCCCCATATCTCTCACAGACAGCATATCTCCTGGAGAAACCAAAAAATCCGGTTTTTGTACCAAATCCCAGTTTACCCGTACTTTTCCATTTGTTATAAGCGGAAGAGCTTTAGTACGTGACAGCCCAAAACATGCGCTGATTATGCTGTCCAGCCTGGGAGACGCTACAGTTGTTCGTATGATTTTAGTTTTGGGATTGGATACTACAGCTTCTTCACAAGATACAGCCTGGACTGATACAGCGGCTTTGCCTATGCGGAGAAGGTTGTTTTCAACATAAGGTGCCAGCTCTGAACTGATAAATACATGAGCCATTCCGGATTCTACTATTATGTCTCCTATTTTTTCCCTTTTTATTCCGCTTCCTATTAATGAGCCTAAAATATCCCTATGGTCAATCCTGTGATATTTAGGATTCCATAATATCCTTAATGCTTTAATGAATGGACAATCAGGCTTGTCCATATAAAATGGATAGATAACAAAAACAGTTCTTTCCGCATGCTCATGACCGCCGTATTTATAATATTTAACATCATTAAAACCGGACAGAAACTGTTCAACAGCCTTCGATGCAACAGGATCAAAAAACGAAGTTCCAACCGCCTTATAATCCATTAGTACTTTGTTTATGTCATCATTGATCTTTGCAAGAACCAACTTGTCGGTTTGATCCTTCAAAAATAATACTCCTATTCTATTAAGGCAGACCGGCAAACAACCTTGACAACTCCTGAAGCATCATCATGGCTATCCATATAGCTATCAAGGACAGCATGGGCGATAAATCAACAGGCATGCCATACCAGCCAAGGCTGCGCAAAAATTTTCTGAATATATTGTTAACCGGATCTGTCAATTTTCTGAAAAGAATTTTTACATCATTGTCCTTGTCCTTAGGCCGGGTAAAAAGAGTCAACACCGTATTAACAACAATAATCCAGGAATACAGATTTAATATATAAACCATCCGCTGCAGCAATGCAGCTAAAATGGAATTTAGCAACAGATGTCCTCCTATTCCTTTTCAATGCGGGTTCCCAGGGTGTAGAAACTCTTTCCCTTCAAATCCTCCGGAATATTGCCAACTATGTCTATATTGCTTGGTACTAATACAAATATGTTTCTTGAGACCTTTTGAATGTTGCCGTCCAAAGCATATACAGCTCCGCTCATAAAATCCAGTACCCTCTGCGCCAAATCCTGCTCAAGTGAATCCAAATTAACAATTATCGGCTTGCGGTTTTTTAAGTTGTCAATGATATTTTGGGTATCATCGTATGTGAGCGCTTGGTAAACAACTACTTTAATGTAGGTGGACTGATGAATATTTACCACTTTTCCTTTGCGGTGCTTTGTCTGGAAGTTTGGCTCAATAAGCTCATCCGATTCCTTCTTTTCTTCTGTATCTATAGGCTCATCTATTATATTCTCTTCCAGACCTATAAAATTTAAAAACTTATTCATGAATTTTCCTGCCATTTGTTATTCCCCCTTTTCTCTTTTGCCAAAAATTGCTGTTCCTATACGTACCATATTGGAACCTTCTTCAATAGCGACTTCAAAATCATTTGTCATTCCCATCGAGAGATACTTAATGTCAGTGTGCGGGTAGTCGTTTTCCTTCAGGTTATCAAACAGCTGTTTCATAGCCCTGAAGTACGGCCTGACTGTTTCAGGGTCGTCAGTAAGCGGTGCTATTAACATAAGCCCCATAACTTTTATGAATTTTAGATTATATATGGATTCAATAAAAGGTATGGTTTCTTCAAAAGGAAGCCCGGCTTTAGTTTCTTCATTGGCAGCGTTAACTTGCACCAGAACCGGCACAACTCTCTGTATGCGTTCAGCATGCCTGTTAATTTCCCTTGCAAGAGACAGGCTGTCCAATGAATGAATCAAAGCGACCTTATCAACTATGTACTTGACTTTATTGCGCTGCAGTCTGCCTATCATATGCCATCTGACACCGCTGATCAGTTCATGCTTTTCAACAAGTTCCTGCACGCGGTTTTCACCCAGTTCCAACAGGCCATGGGATACAGCGTGATTTATAATATCAACCGGTATATTTTTTGTTACACCTACTAAAGTCACATCATCGGGTCTTCTTCCGGTTTTCAGAAGCACATCTTTTATCCGCTGATGAATCAGATCAATATTTTGCTTAATATCCATAGAAACGCTCCTGTTAATTGTCTATAAGTACCTGGTCATTAAGCTTTAATATTTGGTTGTCGGAAACTGACTCCACAATGGCATAACCATTTGCAGCAGCCTTAACTGTGGTTTCAATAAAGATGTTCTTGTCTCCGTCCCGTACAAATACACCCTGTATGCCCTTATTATCTTTAAGGGCACTTTCAGGTATCATAAGGCCTTCTACATTCATCTCTAACTGCAAGGGTGTTACCCGCTTATTAAGCACCTTCTCCACATGAGCCGAAAACTCTAATGTAATGATGGACTGACCATTATCCTTATATATTTTGCTGACAGTGGCAGATAAAGGTTCTTGTCCGTCAAAAACAGCTTGTATAGTATCTCCCCTGTGCAGATATGTTTCAGATTCCTGACATAACATTACTGCATACCATTTCCCCAAGGGATTTGTTATCCGGTAGAAAGGCTGCTCAGCTTCTGCAGATGCTGTCTGCTGCACTGCAGATGGCTGCTCAATAAATTGCTGCAAATCTTCTTTTGTTAATTTGTCAACAGCACTTATACCTAATATATTTTCAAATCCGTCAATAGAAAAACTAACCAAGCCTGCTTCGCGCGCTTCAACCTGTACCATCCATTCATTAATTTTTGCCATCAGGCTTGCTTCTTTATCATATAGGCTGCTTAAATAAGCATCCGGCTCTGTTCTGTAATCCAACAGCTTCTGCTTGTTCTCAAGAAGTTTACGAAGCTGATTTTCCATTTTTACGAGTTCCGCATATTTCTTGTCTTTTACACATGTTTGAATACCAGTGAGCAATGAGTTTATGTCGGAATTCAGATTAGATAAGTCAATGTCTATTACCTGATCCAAAAGATGATCCTGCTGGTACTCAACTATTTTTTCCTGAACATCATAAAGCTGTTTGACTGCATCCTCATCAAAATTTTCATTATATAAAACTGCAACAGGCTGGCCTGCTTCTACAGCAGTGCCGTCAGCTGCCAGATAAACAGCTTTGCCGTACACCGGAGCTGTATATACTGTCTCTTCCCGTATAATGACAGCCATCCCGCTGTGTACCACATCCAGCCGTCCATAGCTTATAGCGGCAAAAGCGGCTTCTGGTCTGCTGCTAAGGAAAAGATAAATTCCACAAAACAACAGCATAGCAACAAAAACAAAAAAACGTAATCTTACCCTGCGCCTGCCAATAACCAAAAACGCTGCCATATACATTTTCCTTCCAGATTCATAAATATATTATTTCTCTACAAAACAGGAAAATCCTGCACCTACGCAAAAAAAGTTTCCTGAGGAAACTTTTTACAGCAGTGATTTCTTTCTTACAGATTTGCATATCTTAATCTGATTGCCAACTTCGTTGAATCTTATACTGTCGCATATAGCTTTTATAAGCTTAAGGCCTCTGCCTCCTTCTGAATAAAGGTCAACGTCACAGGGATAAGCGTTGCTGAAAAAACTGCTGTAATCAAATCCACAGCCTTCATCCTGAATGGTAATACTTACTGTGTTCTGGTCAATGGTTTCTATTTGGGCAGTTATAGACTTATTGCACAGCCTCTTATTGCCATGAACAGTACCATTGGCAATCAACTCATTGAGAATCAGTCTAAATTCATATTCAGCATCATCCGTCAGTTCATATTGAGATTTTATGAAATTCATCATGTCCTGTATCATGGACCTAATGCAACTAGATTCACAACCGGTTATGCTTTTTCTATAGAGAATGCTCACCAGGGCTGCCTCCCGTAAATTTGCTTTCGTGTATTATTTCTACCCCATCTGTCTATAGTTAAACAAGCAGGTAAATCTGTCAGTCTTTTTTAAGGTATCTTCGGAATCTCTCCAGTATTTTGCGTTCCATTCTTGATATATACATTTGAGAGACTCCCATTTCCTCTGAAATCTCTCTCTGACTTCTTCCCCTGTAAAATCGATCAGTTATTACTTTTCTTTCCTGCTCGTCCAAAGTTTCCATGACTCTTTTAATGAAATCCTTATCTTCGATCAGAGAATAATCTTTTTCTTCCTGTCCGACTATAGCCATTAAGTCGGTTTCTCCCTCATTATCAATGTAAAAGTCCAATGATGCTGTCTTTGTAGAATAACTGGACTCCATTAACTCCAAAACCTGCTCAGTAGTAATATCGAGAAAACTTGCAATTTCATCCGGTACAGGTGTTCTGCCCAGTTTATTGGACAAATGAACCTTTGCATTCTCAATTTTCTTAATAAATTCGCTTTCTTTCCTCGGAAGCCTGATTATCCGGCTCTTGTCTCTGAAATAATTCTTTATCTCCCCTACTATTGTAGGAGTAGCAAAACTTGAAAATTTATATCCTTTTGAAATATCATAACGTTCCAGTGCTTTAAGGAGAGCAAGCGAGGCTACCTGATACAAGTCGTCGTATTCAATGCCCCTGTTAGAGAATTTTTTAGATATTATTTCAGCTATATACAGATACTTACTGACAAGCTGATTCCGCAGACCAATGTCCCTGGTTCTGCAATATTCAGCAAGCAGATTATCTTCGTGTGCCTCCTTCTTCTGGATTCCTACATGATCATTCATTATTAAGATTGCCCCCACCAGTTTTTAATATTGAGAAACCCCTGACAACTCCGTTACATTCATCCTTATGTACCTTGTCTACTATTGATTCTATTATGAAGAGGCTTAATTCATTTTCTTTGTTTTCATCGCTTTCTTTTGCTTTAATCTCTGTTTCACTCACCTCAGGAATCCTTACCCGTATATTAATGCTGAAGTCTTCCTGTATCCGGTAATCAACAGTGATGAAAGGGATACTTGAGTATTGGTTTATTAAATAGGTTCCTGCTTCGGTAACTGCTACCTTCAAATCTTCTATGTCATCAATATTGAACCCCGCCCGGTTGGCTATAGCAGCAGTAGTAAGCCTGGCAACCGACATGTACTCGGGTTTTGCTGGCAGCTTAATATTTATTTCATCCATCTTCATCACTCCTGTACCTCAATAGCAAACACTTTATCCAGCCCTGTTATGGAAAAAATTTTATAAATATAGGGCTTTAAATTTTTTATGATTATTTCGCCATTATAATCTTTTACTTTCCGCAATGCACTTATCAAAACTCCAAGCCCCGTGCTGTCTATATATTTTAAATCCTTGCAGTCAATTTTTATATCTCCTTTATTTTGATCCAGTAAATTTAACAGACTTGTTTTTAACTCTGGAGCGTTGTAAATATCTATTTCACCGGAAAGTGTTATGTACCAGGAGTTTTCCTGTTCATTCCATACCTGTCGTATATCCATGCTCAACTCTCCTTTTCAATTCATCATTGGCAGTTTACAATGCATATTATACCATACAATAATTGAAAAGGGGAAGTGTATCAAATTTCATTTTGTTATTGACAGGGTAAATCAAATGTTGTATATTAATATACGTCGTCTGAAAAAAGGATGATTCGGGGTGTAGCGCAGTTTGGTAGCGCACCTGGTTTGGGACCAGGGGGTCGCAGGTTCGAATCCTGTCACCCCGACCAGCGTGGCCCCTTGGTCAAGCGGTCAAGACACCGCCCTTTCACGGCGGTAACAGGGGTTCGAGTCCCCTAGGGGTCACCAATAATATAAGGGCCTTTAGCTCAGTTGGTTAGAGCAACCGGCTCATAACCGGTTGGTCCGGGGTTCGAGTCCCTGAAGGCCCACCATAATTTTTTATATGAAGTA
>DUSN01000087.1 GCA_012842605.1 Clostridiales bacterium | reverse complement strand
CTGAAAAGCCAAGTAAGGAAGTTAGTATAACTTATATGACATGGTCTTATGCCGACAGGAAAAATTCAATTGACCTATTTATAAAAACAGCTCTTGAGAGACACAACGTTAAGATAAACCTAGAAAATTTCCCAACAGCTCAATATAATCAAACAGTTAAGGTAAGGGCATCAGCGAATGAATTGCCGGAACTTCTTGAAATACATAGTATTACATCAGGATATGCACTTCCTTTAATAGAGCAGTCAATGTTACTTCCTCTAAACGGTATCGTAAATTTTGACAGATTTATACCGGATGCTGTTACCGTAAATACAACAGCGGACGGAAAAACATATTGCATTACGCCTCAGGCTCCGCTAATCGGATTGTTATATAATAAGAAAGTATTTGAGGAGTGCGGTGTTTCCGTACCGAAAGATAAGGAAGAATTTGAGCAAGTATGTAATGCTATAAAAGCAAAGGGTATTGCACCTATTGCCATGGGAGCAAAGGATGCATGGTCGCTGCATTTCATAGCTATATTGGGCGTGGCTGAACATGCATTGAAAGAGTACTCTTCAACAGATGCCATTGCAAAACTTAAGAGTGGAGAACTCAGAGTAAATTCACCCGGATTTATTAAAGGGTTTAGTCTAATCAGAGAATTTTATGAAAAAGGCTGGTTCCAGAAGAACCCGCTTGGCACTGACGTTAATGCTGCTTGCGAGATGCTTGCTAATGGACAGGCTGCTATGCACATTAACGGTACATGGCAATATACTCCTATTACACAGGCAAATCCTGAAGCAGATATTGGTTTTATACCGCTTCCGTTAAATGAAAAAGGCACAAAGAGCACAGTTGTAGCTACATCAGGCGGAGGACTGGCCTTGAAGAATATTGAAGATCCGGAAAAGCTTGAAGCTGCTAAAAAAGCGATACAGCTATACCACGATGTCGATATGTTGACTGCTCTTATTATAGATATGAAAGGAATACCGACACATATGGATGTAAAAGTGGAAGACAAATTTATTGCTGAGGCTTCTGCATTCCTTACACAATGTGTTGTACAAGCGAATTACGAAAGTGGACTGCAGCCCGGACATAAAACTAACCGTCAGACAGAATGCCAGTCAATCCTTTCAGGCAAAAGAACTGCTGAAGATTTCCTGAATGTCTATGACCAGGAGGAACAAGAGTTAAGATCTGCTGCACAACAAAACAGTTAGACAATTTTTCTGACATATGCATACGGACCGGACATTTGTCCGGTCCACGTCTTAAATTAATAGCGGAGGGTGTCTGATTAATGAAATTAAAAATCGGCAATGAAATAAAATGGTTTTCACTAGTTATACCGGCTTTGTTTTTTTATCTGGTATTCATGATTTTTCCTTCCCTAAGTGCTGTTTATTACAGCTTTACTGAGTGGGACGGAATCACGAGCAAGTTTATTGGTTTGGAAAATTATATTAATATTTTTAAAGATCAAAAAGTTTTGGGATCTTTACGGAATGCTGCATTATATACAATATTTATTACAGTAATTCAGAACATATATGGGCTGGCCCTGGCTATTATGCTCGACAGGAAGTTAAGGGGCATAAGTGTAATCAGAATGATGTTTTTCATGCCCGCTGTTTTCAGTTCGCTTGTTCTTGGCTATGTGTGGGGATTTATTTTACAGCCGAATTACGGTTTGGTGAATACTATTCTCGGGAAACTGGGACTTGAATCACTTCAGCTTGACTGGCTGGGCGATTCCAGTATTGCTGTATGGATGATTATTTTGGTAGTTGTCTGGCAATGCGCCGGATATACAATGGTTATTTATATAGCCGGATTGCAATCTATATCCAAAGATTACTATGAAGCTGCTGACATTGATGGAGCTTCATTTTTCAATAAATTTAAGAATATTACATTTCCTCTGATTGCTCCTTCGTTTACAATCAATGTTATATTATGCTTAATCGGTACATTGAAACTTTTTGATCCTATTTATGCCCTAACAAGGGGAGGACCTTCCAATGAAACGGAATCTCTCGCATCTATGATTTTCTCG
>DUSN01000121.1 GCA_012842605.1 Clostridiales bacterium | reverse complement strand
TCTCCGAAAGCTTTATGAAACCCTCTGAACCCACACCACTGGGAACTTCCCTGTAGAGAACATCCAGAAGCTCACTGAGTTTTGGCCGAACTTCTTCCTCCGTCAGTGGCGTAACAAGCAGCCTAACGCCGCAGTTTATGTCAAAACCGATTCCCCCGGGAGTAATGACGCCACGATCCGCATCAAAGGCTGCCACGCCTCCAATGGGGAAACCGTAGCCCCAGTGGATGTCAGGCATGGCCAATGAATACTTGAGTATGCCAGGTAGCGTGGCCACGTTCACTACCTGCTCCAAGGCTTTATCAGCCTCAGCTTGTTTTAATATGGATTCCGTAGCAAAAATGCGTCCAGGTACGTACATCCCTTCCTTTTCCCCCAAAGGAATTTCGTACACAAATTTATCTACTTGTCTCCACACAATTACCCACCTACTTTCTATTGTTACCTACGGACCACCCTCATCACAACACACTTACACATTACACGTCAAAAATCATCTGCACTGAGAAGCCAAAATTGTGCAAAGTAAAAGCCTTCACAGCTTGTTTTCTCTTACTATGCTCAGCCGTGATTAACTCAGCTCTTAAGTAGCAACTACAGCCTAAGTGGTACTCTTTTAAGCTCACTTTCAGAGGCGCTTCGTTTTTGTCCATGTAAAAAACAACTTCGTTCAAGAACTTGAACCAAAGCTCCGTTTCAGTGTCTCCATAAAGTTCCACATTGTGCGTAATGCAGGAAGAACCTACCTCTTGGAAGCTCCATTCCCTAAGGGCATCCAAACAAGATTGCAAAAGCTCCTCAGTAGATTCTCCAGTTACTTCAACGCCTAAATCTGCTGTATGATCGAGAAACTTATAAGCCATTTTAAGATCACAGCCTTCCTCACACCAAACGGTTAATCAACGTTCTTAAGACCTTCTTCCCCATGGACGCCTTTGAACAAACAGGTATGTCAGCAGCACTCAGGGAAAGCCATTCTCTACCAGATCGATAAAGCATATTCTCATTGCAAGACACACCGATCACAGGACCTGTAGCTTCGTTAGCTTTATGTACGAAAACACCTGCAGCGCCCCTGTTTCTCTTGGGTATTTCATTTATGTCAGTCCGCTTCGCATATGCGTTCTCGGTCATGGTTACAATGTATGGCCCATTCAGGCATGTAGCTGCCACCACCTGATCACCTTCGTAAATCCGCATCGTTTTGACGCCTCCCGTACGAAGTCCTCGTTCAGGAATACTATCAGTATCCAACCGGAGCACTTTGCCCTGGGCAGTAACCACAACAATTTCCCTGCTAGTCACAGGAACCACCACAGATACCATGTCACCCGGGTCGAGCAAGAAGTAATAGCCGCCTCTGGAAGGAATCTTTTCCACGTCCAGCCTAAAGCGTTTTCCTTTGCCTTTTTCAGTTATGGCAATGAGCTCCTGGTTTTGAGTCCCCAATAAAAGTACTTTCTCGTCGTTCCCCATGGGGAATAGTGCATTTAGCGCCACACCACGCTGGCTCTCAGGAATTTCGTAAGCCGATATGCAGAAAATCTTTCCGAAGTTTGTGAGAAACATGACTGGATCGCTTCCTTGCACTTCAATGAAATCCACCAGGTTTGTCTGAGTTTTTGATCTTCTCACAATGCCAAGGTCCAACAGCTCAATGAAGAACGTTTCTTCCGCAGCTTGCACCGTCTCAGCTTGATCGGAAAAGCCAATCAATGTCCTTCTTGAGTCAGCAAATAACTTCTTCACATGTTTAAGTTCATCGGCAATAACTTCCAGCAACTTGCTCTCACTATTCAATATTTCTGTGTATTCAGCAATGGCTTTCACCAAGGATTCCAGTTCTTGTTCAACTTTTTCCTTCTCCATGTGCACCAAAGATCTAAGCTTGATCTCCAGTACTGCTTCTGCCTGTACTTCTGTCAGACCAATCTGGGACATGAGGCGTTTCTTCGCTTGATCAGTGGTTTCTGCATTCCGGATAATATCAATGACCAGGTCGATGTTGTCAAGAGCCTTCAAAATACCTTCTACCACTTCGCGGCGCTTGGCAGCTTTATCAAGCAGATAACGGGTTCTCCTCAAAACAGTTTCTTTCCTGAAATCTACGAACGAGGCAATGTAATCACGCAACGTCAGTTGAACAGGCGCTCCATCTTTCAGAGCAACCATATTAATGGCAAAACTGCTCTCCAGGGCTGTTTGTTCGCAAAGTTGATTCAGAATGTGGTGGAAGCTGGCTCCTTTCTTTAGCTCCAATACCACTCTAACGCCCTGTCTGTTACTCTCATCTCTGACTTCGTCAACACCAGATAGCTTCCTATCCCGAATGAGCTGTGCAATCTGAGACACCAGCTCCGCCTTATTGACCATGTAAGGAATCTCATAAATGACTAATCGGCGTCTTTGACCGTGACCTTCCTCCAACTTTGCACGTCCACGCACGCGGATCACGCCTTTGCCCTCTTCATACACCTTTACAAGGTCTTGAGGATTAATGATTTGACCACCAGTGGGGAAATCAGGACCTTTCACGAACCTCATGAGCTGCCTTGATGTAACTTCCGGGTTATGAAGGAAGTGCAAAGTGGCATCAATGATCTCGCCCAAATTGTGAGGTGGAATGTAAGTGGATACACCCACCGCAATACCGCTGGAACCGTTGACCAAGAGCTGGGGAAAAACCGCTGGTAGCACTTCAGGCTCTTTTAAGCTCCCGTCAAAGTTAGGAACCCAGTTCACCGTGTCTTTATCCAAATCCTGTACCAAGTAATCTGAAAGCCGTGTCAAACGCACCTCAGTGTAACGCATGGCAGCTGGCGGGTCTCCGTCCATGGAACCAAAGTTTCCATGACCATCCACCAGTGGATATCGCATGACAAAATCCTGTGCCATACGTACCAGTGCGTCGTAAACAGAAGCATCACCATGAGGGTGATATTTACCCAGCACATCACCGACTATGCGAGCAGATTTCTTGTACGGGTTGTTGTAGGTACTTCCAGTCTCCGACATGGAGTAAATGATGCGCCTTTGCACAGGCTTTAAACCATCACGAACGTCAGGGAGTGCTCTTCCCACAATGACGCTCATGGCGTAATCAATATAAGACTGTTTTAGTTCTTCAGTGATTTCCCTTTCATGAATACCAGCCATAATTCAATAGCACCTCACACGTCCAAGTTCTTAACCAAGTTTGCATTGGCAAAAATGAACTCTTTTCTGGGTTGCACCTTTTCTCCCATGAGTACTGAGAACAGCTCATCTGCCCTCTCAGCATCGTCCACCGTCACTTTATACAAATTACGCGTCTCCGGGTCAAGCGTGGTTTCCCACAACTGTTCAGCGTTCATTTCACCCAAACCCTTGTAACGCTGTATTTCAAAGTTTTCTCCTTCATGCTCCCTCAAGAAAGCCTGCAGATCTTCATCAGAATACAGGTAAGTGATCTCTTTGCTCTTCTTCCTTTCAATCTTGTACAAAGGTGGTTGTGCAATGTAGATGTGGCCCTCTTCCACCAGAGGCCGCATCATTCTGAAGAAGAATGTAAGCAACAGCGTTCTAATGTGAGCACCGTCCACGTCAGCATCAGTCATTATGATGATTTTCCCGTAACGCAACTTGGAGAAGTTAAAGTGCTCCCCAACACCTGTGCCAATGGCTGCAATGAGAGCTTGAATCTCTTCGTTATCCACGACGCGTTTCCAACTGGCTTTTTCCACGTTCAGTATTTTTCCCCTGAGTGGCAGTACGGCCTGAATAGTCCTATCACGACCTTGCTTAGCTGATCCGCCAGCGCTTTCACCCTCCACAATGAGAAGTTCACGTTTATCTACGTCGCGGCTGGAACAATCTGACAGCTTCCCTGGTAAAACAGTGGATTCCACTCTGAGGCGGTTCTTCATCATTTCCTTTGTCCGCCTGAACGTTTCACGCATTTCAGCAGACGCCAATGCCCTCTGAATCAACGTCTTTGTCACGTCATTCTGCGTCTCCAAATAGCTCTCAAAAGCCTTAGAAACCACATCTTCCACAATATTTCTGACGTATTTAGAACCCAGTTTGCCCTTCGTTTGACCTTCAAACTCCGGTTCTGGAACCCTTACCGCTACCACTGCTCGCAAGCCCTGACGAAAGTCATCGCTGGAAACGTTATTGTCTTTGAGCAGTCCCTTCCTCTTACCCACTTCAGCCAGCGTT
>DUSN01000086.1 GCA_012842605.1 Clostridiales bacterium | reverse complement strand
CCTGGCTAACAGCCTAACATGCCATGTACTCATTGTCAACAGCTTTCGCGGCATAAACGCTTTGATGCAGGCTATTAATCACTGCTTCTTAACCGAGTAAATTTACACACTAATATGGACTTGACTTCATCACAATAACTATGACAACAGCCCCAACTACCCATAAGTAAAAGCTGGATTGATTCATGTACTATCTAATATTTATTAAGCTGAAGTTTTTACTCCAGCTCTACCCACTCCACATTCAGCTCTTCGTCTGTAATTATGATCCTTCCGAGGCAGACAGGCAGCTTGAATCTCCTGGGTCCTGCGCTGCCAGGGTTAAAGTAAAGCACTCCTCCTTTCCTGTCCTCTTTCGGCACATGGGAATGACCGTATACAACCACATCAATACCTGTGCGCTTCGGGTCAATGCTCATAGTATATATGTCATGCAGTATATAGAATGACTTGCCTCCCAGTTCTACCAGCTGTGTCATGGGCAGTCTTTGTGCCCACATTCCCCTGTCGGTATTACCCCTTACCGCATACACCGGAGCAATTTCCTCCAGGGCCTTTATTACCTCAGGACTTCCAACATCTCCTGCGTGGAGAATAGCCTTGCTTCCTTTAAGGGCCTCCAACGCAGATTCTGTTATTCTTCCATGAGTATCTGAAATTACACCTATAACCATAACTTATTCCTCTCTTTTGTAAAGTGATATGTTCCATCACATGTTTCTGTCCATATATTATCATTCGGGAATTTCAAATCTGATAGCCTATATATACTGAGTACCTTGCCTTATCGATGTTCAATCAGAATATCTGCCACCATGGCATCGGTATTGGCCTCAATAAAGTCACATATTTTTTGGCTGATGCTGTCTGACAGGGCTTTATTGTCAGCAAGAAAAGCAATAGAAATAATAATGGTTTGATGGATATCCTGTGCACCGCTCTCAATAACCGACACGTTGAAAGTGCTGCGCAGCTTGTTAGTAAGCCCTTTTACAATAGATCTTTTTTCTTTCAGGCTATGCACCCATGGGGTGTACAGCTTGACTGTTATTATAGTAATCACCATAATCCGTTTTTCTACCTCATTCTCCTGAAAATAGCTGTCACATTAATATTTACTGTAAGATTATTAAGCATACATTGAAATTAACAATTAACCATATTATAACAGATCAAATTACATATATGCTAATTTCCAATTAACTTCTTATATTGTTCCAGCAATGCTACCATAGCTTCATTGGAACCGCCATGGTCGGGATGGGCTATTTTTGCCAGCTCTCTGAAACGCTTTTTTATATCCTCCTTAGTTGCATTGGCAGGCAGGTCGAAGTCAAACAGTGCACGATAGTCAAAATCGGTAGGTAAGAGCATTCCCTTCTGCTTGTACACCTCTGTGTAAACCGTATATAAATAATCGGCAAAAACCCGCTTGCGCCCCTCATTGTTCATAATAAGCAGAATATCAAAGGGATACTTCGCTTTTCTTCCGCCTTTTCCTTTGAAAAAATGGTTCCATATTAAGTCAGTACGATGCTCTTCTTCTCCTATATCAGTTGTGCCGAAGCGTACGATCAACTCAACTTCCTTTAGTTGCCGGAGCTTTCGCTTTAATGACCTTTCATCCACCGCTTCGCCCTCCCTAAGCTATTGTTATTAAGGCTGCCGGCCCCAGGAATCTGCTTTATACACAGTAAAGCCGGATACTGAAATATATTCCAAAAAATTGATATATTATTTAATATAATATCTTAGCCTGTCAAAATGTCAAAGGACCGGGCACAAATTGCAGAAAAAATCTTTTCTGTGATAAACTGTGGTATAATGAATATTACCATTATTGCAAGGAGGCATGTTTATGGAAAAGATGATTCCATACAACAAAATGCAAAAGAAAAAGCAAAAAGAGCTGGCAGCAAAAAAACGCGGCAGCTGGGGCGGACTAAATCCAGTAACCAGAAGACCCCCAAATCCAAGAGCATATAACCGCAAAAAGGCAGGTAAGTGGCGAGATGATTGGCTGCGTGACCTGCCTTTTGATTTCTCTGATTAATCTGCCGGAAATATCAGTTATATTGGTTAATTACTCTTGTATTATTTATAAATCACCAATAGAATATAATATGCTACGGATAAATACGCATCACATATTTCAGGAGGCAGCCATGCTGGAGATCAAGGGCAAATTCAATACCGCCAAGGTTTTTACAGAAACGGTGGATGATGCATCCATCTCACAGATAGTTGAGCTGTGCAATCAGGAATTTACCAAAGACAGCCGTATTCGCATGATGCCCGATGTACATGCGGGAGCAGGCTGTACAATAGGGACCACCATGACTATCAAGGACAAAATTGTGCCTAATCTGGTGGGAGTGGATATTGGATGCGGCATGGAAACTGTGCTGCTTCGGGAATCCCGCGTGGAGCTGGACAAGCTGGATAAATTGATTTACAGTAAGATTCCCTCAGGATTTTCCATACGGGATAAAGCCCATCGCTATATGGATGAAATTGACCTAACTCAGCTTCACTGTTATAAAAGCATCAATGCCCGGCGCGCGGAACTAAGCATGGGTACACTGGGCGGGGGTAATCACTTTATCGAGCTTAGCCGGGATGATGAAGGCCGGTTATATCTGGTGGTCCATACAGGCAGCCGTCATCTGGGGCTGCAGGTGGCTAATTACTATCAGGAAGAAGGCTACAAGCAATGCAACGGCAGCAGTGCCGAGGATGAAGCCGCTCTCATCGCATCTTTGAAAGCACAAAACCGGGAAAAAGAGATTAAGAAGGCATTGAAAGCACTTAGGAATACCAAGCGCACCGGTATACCCAAAGCGCTTTGTTATGTTTCCGGCAGGCTGTTTGATGAATATATTCATGACATGAAAATCATTCAGAAATTTGCTGCTCTAAACCGCAAAGCCATCGTAGATGAAATCCTTAAAGGAATGAAGCTGCATGCCGAAGAAAGCTTTACCACCATACACAACTATATCGATACAGATGCGATGATTCTACGGAAGGGAGCAGTCTCTGCAAAGGCCGGAGAGCGTTTGCTTATTCCTATCAATATGCGGGACGGAAGTCTCATATGCGTGGGCAAAGGCAACGAGGACTGGAATTATTCCGCACCTCATGGTGCCGGAAGAATAATGAGCAGGGCACAGGCAAAGCAAAGCTTCACCCTGTCTGAGTTCAAGAAGCAAATGGAGGGCATCTATACTACTTCTGTTAATAAGGATACATTGGACGAGTGCCCGATGGCATACAAGCGTATGGATGATATCGTTAAAAATATAGGTGATACGGTGGAAATTGTTAAGGTAATCCGTCCGATATATAATTTTAAAGCCGGCGAGGATACATAAAATCATATTTTAACTCATATCAATAAGAAGTCTCCCGCTTCTCAGGCAGCGGGAGTACATAGCTGTTCATCTAATAGCACAATTTATAGTTTGCTTCTTTAAGAAGACAAAATTTTCACAGTCAGAAAGTTCATCGCAGTATGTATATTCTAAACGATTATATTCTTTTATTCTTTCAGGATCAACTATATGGTTTTCAGCCAGCCAGCGCACCATATCGCCTCTGGCCATCTTGCACAAGGTGCCTTTTTCAATAATCTTATCTCCTTTTTGTTCTCCAAATATGCAGGTAATACAACGCACCTTATCAGACAGGTATGGCAGAACAGCCTTACTGTATTCAACAGACGCCAAATTCAGAATAAAATTGGTCTCTGATGAGAGCTGCCGTGCCAGTTTATCACCCCAGAAGGCATACAGGTCTTTTTTATTGCCCACTGACAGCTTTGCCTGCATTTCTAACCGGTAGGGCGCTACCCCGTCGAATGGGCGCAGCAAACCATAAAATCCTGATAGAATACGCAGATGTTCCTTAATATAGTCATACTGGCTGTATTCAAATACACCGGGGCCCATGTACTGATATTGAATGCCCTCAAAGGAAAGAATGGCAGGAGTCAAATTGCGGCGAAGGTCCATCCCCTGCATACGTTCAAAATTCAAAGCTGCAATTGAATCGTTGCATCGCCATAACGCTTTCAGTTCGGCATAGCTCATGCCTCGCAGACAACACAGCAATGTTTCCGCTTCATCTAAAAATAATGGCATAGTCTCATAAGGGAGGCTGTCGGTGTCCATATTCATTTTCTTGGCAGGAGAGATGATAATTCTCACCGTATGTTCTTCCTCCTTAGTCCGGTTACGGCTTCGGCATCATTGATGCGCATTTTTTCTTCTTGAACAATGTATTTTTAAATTTGATATTTTACATTATAAAATGTGCTCATAAGGCTAGGTCAAGTGTAATTTTCATCATATGGGTATTATGCAGTGTATTTTTAATTATTTAAGAGACCTGTAAATTGTTCATTGTCTTAACTTACAAGAACTGCTGCTGCATTTTTCTGTGATATTGAACGGTTTCACGGTTTATGGTAATGTATGGGTGATATTAGTATAATCAGGCTAAAATATAAAGCTTATGATAAAGAGGATTCAGACCCTCAATAAACAGAAGAGGAAAACACAATAAGAGGCAAGTGAAAACAGAGCCTTAGGAAAAGAAGGTATTCAGGATGAATAGCAATCCTGTTTTGGATTTGTTCCACCCCATAATAAGAGACTGGTTTACAAGTAAAATTGGAGTACCGAGCCCCCCTCAGGAACAGGGCTGGCCTGTTATTCACCGGAATGAAAACGTGTTCATATCCGCACCTACCGGAGCCGGGAAAACCCTGTCCGCATTTCTGGTATGCATCAACTGGCTGCTGGAGCAAGGCCTTGCGGGTGCATTGAAGGATCAGACATATGTGCTTTATATTTCCCCGCTTAAGGCTTTAAACAACGATATTTATCGAAACCTGGAGGTGCCGCTGGAGGGCATTGAAGAAGAAGCTGCCAGACAGGGCATTAAAATTCCTGCCATCACTAAGGCTGTTCGGACAGGGGATACACCAGGCAGGGAAAGGCAGAAAATGCTCCGCAAACCTCCACACATCCTGATTACCACGCCAGAATCCCTGTATCTGCTGCTAACCGCTGAAAAATCCAGAAATATATTGAAAAATATCCGCTATGTCATAGTAGATGAGATTCATGCCCTGTTTAACAACAAGCGGGGTGTCCATCTCACTCTTTCCCTGGAGCGGCTGAGACATCTGACGGGGAAGGATTTCGTAAGGATAGGCTTGTCTGCTACTGTCAAACCCATGGAAGAAGCAGCACGATTCCTGGGAGGATGTATGAGGCAGAATGGCAGCTGGACATACAGACCGGTAACAATAATAGCACCTGATATGCAAAAGAAAGTTGACCTGGAGGTTATAGTACCCGTCCATGACTACCGGGTACTGAAGGAAGGATCTGTCTGGCCAAGCATTTATGAAACTATCTACAAATACATACTGGAACACAAGTCAACCCTGGTTTTCGTCAACAACCGTACCACTGCAGAGAAAATTGCAGCTAACCTGAACTTTATGGCATTCAAGCAGATTGCCCAAACCCATCATGGCAGCATATCAAGGGATGCGCGGCTCAAGGTGGAAAAGCAGCTGAAGTCCGGGGAAATCCCTTGTCTTGTAGCCACTTCATCCCTGGAGCTTGGCATTGATATAGGCGATATTGAGCTGATAATTCAGGTCGCTTCCCCAAAATCCGCTGCAAGAGGACTTCAAAGGCTGGGCCGGGCAGGCCACAAGCTGAATGCTGTCAGTAAAGGGCGAATAATACCAAGAACCCGCGGCGATCTGTTAGACAGTGTCGTTATTTCCCGGGAAATGATGAATAAAAATATAGAAGAAAGTAAGGTGCCGAAAAATGCATTGGATATAGTATCCCAGCACCTTGTGTCCATGGCCTGCGGTGAGGAGTGGAAGCTTGATGACATAATGGAGCTGCTGCGTTCAGCATATCCGTTCAATACAATCAGGACGGAAGAGGTAATAAAGGTATTGAACATGCTGTCCGGTGAATACGAGCACCGGGAGGACATCCCATCAAGCCCGAGGATTTACTTGGACCGGGTCAACCAGGTCATGACCGGAAACAACTATTCCAGAATGCTGGCAATAGGCGGCTGCGGCACGATACCGGACCGGGGGTATTTCGGGGTTTATCTTGAGGACAGAACTACCCGTCTCGGGGAACTGGATGAGGAGTTTGTATTTGAGGCCAGAATCAACGACCGCTTTCTCCTTGGAACATCTGCATGGCGTATTGTGAAAATTGAAAGGGACAGGGTGCTGGTTGCCCCTGCTGGTTATTCGGAAGCAAAAACACCCTTCTGGAGGGGAGAAGGATTGGGACGGCCATATGAACTCGGCCTGCGGTATGGAGCCTTTATCCGCGAGCTGGGTTCAAGAGCAGGTACCAGGGAGTTTTGCAAATGGCTTATGGAGAATGCCCCGGTTAAGGAGGAAGCCGCCGAAAACCTGGAAGCATATATAATAGAACAGAAGGAGGCCCTGGGAGCATTATCCTCCGAGCAGAGGATTATTGTGGAGTGCTTTGGAGATGAAACCGGAAATACTAGGATAGTAATCCATTCCCACTTTGGCGGGAGGGTGAACAGCGGACTTTCAATCCTGCTTGAGCATGCATTGACCTCGACATTGCACTGTGAAGCGGAGAGCAGTTACACCGATGATGGTATATTAATACAATTAATAGGTCTGAATACTCATCCAAGGAACATCTTTTCCCTGATTGATTCCGGACATGTGGAAGATGTGCTGGTGGACGTACTTCCCCTTACTCATGTCTATGCCATGACCTTCCGCTATAATGCAGGACGCGCTCTCATGATGGGAACCGGCACCCGTGGAAAGCGTAACCCCCTTTGGATACAAAGGCTGAGAGGTCTGGAAGCACAGAAGCTTGCACAAAAATATACGGATCATCCCCTGGTCATCGAAACCTTCCGGGAATGCCTGGAATACATTATGGATGTGCCCAGCCTGGTTAAGGTGCTCCGCGATATCGAAGCAGGCAGAATCGAGGTGGTGGAGCGTTTTGTAAATAAACCCTCACCATTCTCATCGGAGCTGCTTTTCAATTTCATGGGCGTTGCCATGTATGATCCACAAACTGCCAAATCAAAAGAACCGGATCAGAAAATCATATCAGGAACGGATGCTCTTAACCTGAATTACAAGATTGAGGGGCAAAAGCTGATATCGGAATCAGCCCTTGAAGAAATGACAGCAAATATGAATCCGCTGCTGGGAGAAAAGCCTGTCCAATCTGCTAATGAGCTGCACAGCATCTTGCTGACATATGGAGACATTAACACAGAAGATGATGCATTTCAAAATATGCCTGAGGAATATAAAAACTCTTTGGAAGGCTGGTTTCAGGCACTGTGCAGCGCAGGAAGAGCTGCTGCCATTCGTAAGGACGAAAGCAGCCCCTTGCTCTGGATAGCTGCAGAAGAATTGCCTCTGTACAGAACAGCATTTGTACTGGAACGCTCCAGTGTTTCAGGTATAAATGCACTTGAAGCTCAAAAAAGAATTATCCGAAGGTTTGCCAGGTTCAACAGCCCATTCCAGGCAGAGGACCTTAGTATCAGGTATGGATTTGATGAGGATGTCACAGATACCATATTGAATGAACTGGAAAAAGAGCAGCTACTGATATACGGCAGCTTTCGTCAAACCGGCACGGATGAATGGTACCACAGCACTGCCCTGGAGTGGCTGCGGCACAGCAGCATTAAGGAAAGCAGGGAAACTGTGCGAACAGCAAATATTGCTGAGCTTGCGGACTTTCTCTGCGCATATCAGTATGTTGAAAAGGATTGGGCTGTGCCTGCCGACGGCCTTTTAGACGTAATAGTTCAGCTGAAAGGCTTTTATCTGCCTGCGGAATGGTGGGAAACCATCATATTTCCGGCACGGGTACCGGGGTACAAGCCCTCCTGGCTTGATGCCCTGTGCACCTCGGGCAAGGTATTCTGGCGCATACGAAGAATTGAGAACAAACCCAGGCTGGCCTTTTTCACAATGGATGACATAAACTTTGCAGAAACTGATGATTCGGCCACGGAAATGATTGCTGATACAGCTGAAAACAGTTTGAATGAAAGACAAAACAAATATTATCTGTATTAAAACGCAAAGGTGCCTGCTTCCTTCATACTCTTGCGGCCGATCCTTCTGTTGACAGCGGAAATCTGCTGAGTGACATGGAGAGTCTGTTTCTGAAAGGCCTGGTGGTCAACGACTCCTTTGAAGCAGTGCGCTATTTCCTGTCGGATATTTCCGACAATGTCAAGCGCAGAGCCCGGAAAAGGTCTCTCGCATACCGTTTCGAAATGGGCAGATGGGAAATTCCGCATCCGGTTAGGGTATTGGAGCTTGAAGAACTGCTGGAAAGGTATCTGAAACGCTGGGGTCTTATTACAAGAGAGATACTGAAACAGGAAGAATCACCATGTTCATGGGCAGAAGCATATGAACTGCTGAAGCAATGGGAATACATCGGCAGGGTAAAACGGGGCTATTATTTTTCCGGTTTATCCGGCATTCAGTACACACTCCCCTCCCTGTCCGGAGATTTTCCGGCAGCAAAAAAGGAGTTCACTGTTCTTTCGGGCTGCGATACAGCTCAGATCTACGGAAGAATATGTTCATTCCCCAACAATTTCAGCTGGACCAACCTGCCTTCCACAGCAGTGGTTTTTAGACGAGGTGTACCAATGCTGGCAGCTGAACGATGGGGAGAAAGGATTACAATTAATTCTTGCGCTGCAGAGCAATCTTTGGAAGAAACTTATACAGCAGAGAATGCAATAAATAATAAAAGCACTGTTGTTAAGAGTATGGAAGCCCTGGCTGATGCATTCAACCACAGCCGGATCTGGCCCAATAAAAGGAAAATCACCATTAAGCAGTGGAATGGCAGCCCACCTGCTTAGTCAGAGTATGCAGAAGAACTACGGAAACTTGGCTTTGAACGTGAGATGCTGGATATGGTGCTGTGGAGAAAAATACGCTATTGATATAATAGTGAATCATTTAATTAAGATAACAGGAAGTATCGTCGAGGTGAAAGGTTATGCTAAAACCGGGTCTTTATGAACAAGTAATCAATAAGGCCATTAAAAATGAGCTTATGGGTATTCCGGAGGCTTGTAAATCCATTAAGCCTATTGATGAGGTAGAAGCATCCAAGATACTATCCCAATACCTTACTGAGATAATTCAAAAAGGTCTTGATAATATGCAGGATAAAGGAGGTGGCCTTTCTTCCCAGATTGACCTTACAAACCGTGTTGTAGAAACTGTTCTGCAAGTAACCAATGAAGCCGACTATGCTGCTCTTTCCGTGGACGAGCGTGCAGAACAGCTTCTCGCATTGCTTCGGGAAAACGATCCCAGCCTTCTCATTGGAAAAACCGCAAAGAATATAAGCAGGCCTGAAACATCTATTGCACAGAGCAGTTTATTCACAGGAGCAATTCATGAACCTCAGATGTTTACTGAACTGAAAAAGGAGATTCTATCCTCTGATCGGATAGACATGCTGGTTTCATTTATCAAATGGAGCGGTCTGCGGCTTATTATAAATGAGCTGCAGGAATTCACCCAAAAGGGTGGACAACTGCGCATTATCACAACTTCATATATGGGTGCAACCGATTTAAAAGCTATTGAAGAACTCAGTCATCTGCCTAACACAAAAATTAAGGTTTCATATGACACAAAACGAACAAGGCTCCATGCAAAAACTTATGTATTCTACCGGGATACAGGGTTTACCACCGCTTATGTAGGCTCCTCCAATCTATCCAATACCGCAATTTCCAGCGGTCTTGAATGGAATATAAAGATTACTGCCAAAGACCTGCCGGAAACAATGCATAAAATCAGTGCTACCTTTGACAGCTACTGGAATTCTCCAGAATTTGAGATTTATAAAGAAGACCAGCGAGAAAGGCTGCAGCGGGCATTGAAAGCAGAACGCTATATAGGAGATGATGGAAACAGTCAATATATATTTGACATCCATCCTTATTCATACCAGCAGGAGATACTGGACAAGTTACTTGCAGAACGAGAGGTACGAGGTCAGTATCGGAATCTTGTTGTTGCAGCAACTGGTACTGGGAAAACTGTTATTTCAGCCTTTGATTACCGTAGATTCAGGCAGGCCAACAAAAACATGGCATGCCGGCTGTTATTCGTAGCCCATAGAGAAGAAATTCTAAAGCAAAGCCTTGAAACATTCAGGGGTGTATTGAAGGATCCCAACTTTGGGGAGTTATATGTGGGCAACTATAGGCCGGAAAGTCTGGATTATCTGTTTATTTCCATTCAGACAATGCATTCACAGGCATTATATGAGAAATTGCCTGCTGTTTACTATGACTTTATTATTGTTGATGAGTTTCACCATGCAGCAGCACCCACCTATCAGAAGATGCTGGAACACTTTAAACCGAAGATTTTGCTTGGGTTGACCGCAACCCCCGAGCGAATGGATTGCAAAAACATATTAGACTACTTCAATGGACGGATTGCAGCAGAAATTCGGCTGCCGGAAGCAATTGACCGCAAGCTCCTGTGTCCATTCCAGTATTTTGGTGTATCAGATACGGTTGACTTAAAAGATATTCGTTGGGTAAGAGGTGGTTATGACAAATCAGAATTGAGCAATTTATATTCCATAAACCGTGCCGTTGCAGAACGCAGGGCAGACAATATTATTAAATCCCTTTACCGATATGTGACCGATATTAATGATGTGAAAGGATTAGGCTTTTGTGTGTCTGTAGAGCATACCAGGTTTATGGCAGATTATTTCAACAGGCATGGCATTCCATCCATCTTCCTGGTTGGAGACTCATCCGATACCGAGAGGAGTACAGCCAAGAAACGGCTTGTATCCGGGGAAATCCGCTTTATTTTTGTAGTTGATATTTATAATGAAGGTGTAGATATACCGGAAGTAAACACTGTGATGTTTCTGCGTCCTACTGAATCGCTGACAATATTTCTGCAGCAATTAGGCAGAGGCCTGCGTCTGGCAGAAAACAAAGAATGCCTGACAGTACTCGACTTTATAGGTCAGGCTAACAAGAAATACAATTTTGAAGAAAAATTTGCTGCCCTGCTTGCTAATACTACCCATAGCGTAGAGTATGAACTGAAAAATGGGTTTGTTTCAGTACCTAAAGGCTGCTATATACAGCTTGAAAAGAAGGCAGCTCAGCATATTCTGAACAATATAAGAAGTTCCTTCGGTACTAAATTAGGGCTTGTAAGCCGCATTGCAACCTTTGAGGAAGATAGTGGCCTGCCGCTTAATCTTACTAACTTTGCTACGTACTATCACCTAGATATTCGTACAATTTATTCTAAGTTCAGTTTTTCAAGGCTCTGCGTTATCGCCGGTGTCAAAGAGGACTTTGGTGAAAAAGCAGAAGACGCATTGACCCGAGCTTTTGCCCGCATAGTTTCAATTGATTCCCGCAGATGGATAACCTTCCTGCTTGATATTCTACCGCGTTTGGACAATGTAGACTTTTCTGCTTTGGGAGCCATGGAACAACGTATGCTTCAAATGTTCTATATCACAGTCTGGCAAAAAGCAGCTGATGACTGGAACAGCGACGAGGTCTTGGAAAACCTATACTCTCTTTCGGATAGCCCTGTGATGCTTGCAGAGCTGATAGAGCTTCTGCAATATAATTACAACAGGATTGATTTCATTGATGAACCGGTTGACTTGGGATTTGACTGCCCCCTGGATCTTCACTGCACCTACACCCGCGATCAGCTACTGGTTGCACTGGACTATATGACTCCGAGCAATATGCGCGAGGGTGTTAAATGGCTGCCTGGAAAACAGTTGGATGTATTGTTAGTGACATTAAATAAATCAGAAAAGGAGTATTCTCCGACAACTATGTACAAGGACTACTCTATTAATAAGAGCCTATTCCACTGGCAGAGCCAGAGTACAACCTCTGATGCCTCCCCTACCGGTCAACGCTACATACATCATCGTCAACTTGGAAGTCGTGTGCTTTTGTTCGTCAGAGAATTTAAGTCAGACATTGCCGGAACAGCTCCTTACACATTTTTAGGAACAGCTAATTATGTAAGTCACACAGGAAGCCGCCCGATGAACATTATATGGCGGTTGGACCGCCCCATACCTGCGAAATTTATAAAGAAAACTAATAAACTGATCGTTGGGTAGAATAGTCAAGGAGTGATCAATATTCATGATAAACACATATAACCTGTTTGAACTGCCTTCTCTGCCCTTGTCTGAGGAGCATATCACTGTACTGCTCCAAAATGAGGCAATACGTATTGAAAGAATTGTCAGTACAGGCCAGACTTCCGGCTGGTATGATCAGGATGAGCATGAATTTGTGGTTTTGCTGCAGGGGGAAGCTGAACTCACATGGGATGACGCTAGTACTACAAGACTGACTGCCGGGGATACTATAATTATTCCACGGCACAAGCGCCATATGGTAAGCTATACAAGCAGCGAACCGCCCTGCATCTGGCTCTGCGTGTTCTGGAAATAGGCATCCATTATAGTAATGCACAAACTACATGTACAGGAGTGATTCATATTTTAGTCGAAGTAGTAGCTGCTCTAATCTGGAACAATGACAAATTTTTAGTCTGCCAGCGTCCGGCAAACAAAGCCCGCAGCCTGCTATGGGAATTTGTCGGGGGCAAGGTGGAACCCGGTGAAACGAAGGAACAAGCGTTAATCCGCGAATGCCAGGAAGAGCTGGGAGTAACGCTTTCCGTTGGTGAAGCATTCATGGACGTAACTCATGAATATCCGGACCTCACCGTGCATCTGACAGTGTTTAATGCCACTATTGCAGAAGGCGAACCGCAGAAATTAGAGCATAATGATATCCGCTGGATTACCGTGAATGATATACCTAAGTACAACTTCTGCCCTGCTGATGAAGAAATCTTAAATAGGCTGCAGTATGCCTATAGTAGATAATTAACATTTTCAGGCTTGCATGGTGTGATCTTTCTTGATTTTGCTTTCCTGAAATATAAAATTAAACAATAAAGGAGCTATTACTGTCATCCACAACCCCATCAAACCATATCTGAAGAAATCACTGAACAAAGCTTCCTGAAGAAGAATCTTTACAAACGTTTTTATTGCAAGCAGACCTGCCAGACCAACAGCCATTTTTACAGCCTGCCTGATAATTGAACCTTCCACATTGAACTTTATATACCTATACTCAATTACATAGCCTAACAAGAAACCGGTTATGGTTCCCGCTGCCTTGTAGTATGTAGCCGTCGGGAAAAAGTACATTACTATCAGCATGGGAACTGCAAAAACTGCCAGCAGTTCCGGCTTTCCGGCTCTTTTAGACCAGTCAAAAATTGCATTTGAGATATATATCCAGGCTAATCCGACAAGAATTGCTCCGACAACATCCATAAGCGTATGGACACCAAGATATAATCGTGATAACCCTACCATAAGGATCAATACAGAGCCTATTAGCAGCAGCCATCTTTTCCGAATTTCAAGTATTATGGAAAGCCAGAACACTGTTGTTTGCTGCGTATGCCCGCTGGGGAAGGAATATCCTGTCGCTGTTTCTACTCGCAGAGAACGGATCTTAGGATGACCAATAAGGCGAGGGACTTTCATGATTTCCTTTATTATTGTATTAATCACACCGCTTGTCAGGTAAGCAAAACACAATTTATATCCAAACTCCTTGTTAATACACCAGTAGACCAAGGCTGCCATTAAAATGAAAAACATGTCTTCACCTATCATGGTGACCAGCTGGAAGAATCCATCCAGAAATGGGCTGGAAAAAGATTGGATAAACACGATTATTTCAATCATTGCATTTTGCAGCGCATCCAATGAAAGCACCTCCGATCACATCACTGCCCGATGTTATGCAATTCTTCTTCTAATCGTTTAATTTCTTTTTCAATAGAGACTACATCAAGCGGATATTTTCCAAACTCTTCAGCAGTGTTGACCATAGCAAGCAAGTTTTCCTCAGGTGTATCACGACCACATTGATCACCGGTTGACAGTACAAACGCACCTTTTTGGCCGGCATCAAGCAATGCACGAAGACTTTCCAATTTTACTCGATTAGGTGTGCCATATAACATAATTTCTGTTGTATTTAAATTGCCCATGAGACATAGGCGATCCCCTGCTTTTTCTCGAGCCGTTTTTAATGTACAATCCCCCATTGGAGGAATCTCAAGTGGGTTAATATAATCCAGTTCTGTTTCTTTAGCACAAACCTCAACCATGTACATTTCAAGCCCGCACGAATGTATACCGCTTATCACACCTGCTTCCCGGCACATGCGGGTCACTTTTTTGATAGTCGGCAGAGAAAACTTATACCATAGTTCCGGCGATGATAACGTTATTGAGCCGCTTCCTCCCGTTAATATTGAATCTGTTCCTGCGTCAAGAGCCATTTCACACTCTTTAACAGAGCGTTTGTGGAAAAGGTCTATTAATTCATTAAACATGTCCGGGTAATCATACAGCGCATAAGTCAGAGCTTCAAGACCGCCATCAAAATAATCTACAAGGGTATGAAAACCTGGTGCCGGCACATTTATGCACATTATACCATCTTCACCCAGGGCTTTCTTTTGCTGGATTAAAGTTTCATCATCATAGTCTACTGGTGCCTGCATTAAATAAATAAATTTACTAAAATCATCTTTAAAGTTTTTTATTAGCTTTTCGATTATTGTTGGTGGATTATCCCAAGGGTAAACCGTAACTTTGGACAACTCACCTTTTGGTGTTTCATATGTATTACGAACCACTATCTTCTCTTTAGTCTTTGAAATAATCTCACATCTCTCATCTACATTAATGGGATATTTGTAATCAAGCTGACCATATGTAAACCAGCCATCAATACCATATGTGCGAGCAGCATTTAAATATGCCTCCCACAAGGGTGGATTGTTATAGTAATATATATCCCAAAATGGTTTACCTGTTAGCTTGCATGGTATCATATTTGACATATCGGGTGCAACGGGAACTCTATCTGGCATTCCCCCTCTCATTGCACACATTAAGCGTTCACGTGATGTCAATTTTGCCATAATTCACACCTCAGATCTTTAGTTTTTAAGACTGCATTTTTTCCGGCAGTTCCATAAACTCATACTCTTTTTATTTCTCCGGGCAGCATATCGAAATAATGACAGCTTCCAGTCTGCATCAGTATCCGATAAACACCATGACAATAGGTATAAGCCTTTCTAATATGTATTTGAGTGTATGCTTTTGTACAATATACTCTTTTTTGGTTACTTAGTATTATATCATAATATAGGGAAGGCAAATATTTGAATATTTATTCTTATTGAATAAAGACACAAAGGAATCTCTTATCTACACATTATTGTCAACGCCGGAATATTTTTGACCCAATCGCCGGTTAAAAATTGACCCAAACGCCGGTGATCAATCGCCGGCTTCAGTAGCCGGTCACGCATTTTTCGAGTTACCCTTCACCGATATATCGGCCGG
>DUSN01000085.1 GCA_012842605.1 Clostridiales bacterium | reverse complement strand
TTTCTTTTATCAGCGGAAGAACAAAAGGATCCCGGATTTGTATTTCATTTAACTTAAACACCTAAAATCCTCCCTGCATTAACTAATAAAATCAAAACAGAAACTATAGCAAAATAATAAATCCTGCAACTGCCATATATTCAATTTATATGGCAGCTGCAGATATCATAAATTAATGCGTATTACATTATTTTGTTATTTCAGGCGTTCCATTACCTCCGGCAGCTTGTCGGTCATCCACTTTTCAAGTTGCTCAAGTCCAAGGTCATTTGCCTTTTTAAGCATATCATCATACCCTGCGTCAAATTCTGCCTCTGAAGCTGCAACAATAAGCTTGAGGTACTCATTTTTGTACATTTCGGTAATCTTGTCCCTTATCGCAATCTCATCAGAACCGGGAGGCGGTGTCAGGAAATAGTATTCAGGCTTATATACAGTGGCATCCTTTACACTGGTCAGAGTTTCAATAACTTCCGGGCTCTGCGATTCATAAGCCCAAAGGGCCTCATAGTATTGTGAAATGGTGAAATTCCAAGCACTCATTCCTTCAGTCTGAACCATCTTGGTATAATCTTTTATTATTTCATTCATCTTCGGGGTCAGATCAGGATACCCGTCAGAACCCATTGTATAGTGAATTCCTTCCACTCCCCAGCATGTCAGTCTCTGGCCTTCTTCACTCTTAAGGAACTGGACAAACTTTATAGCTCTTTCAGGATCTTTATTATTCTTCGTAATAAAGAATCCGCACCAGCCAACACCATCATTTATGAATTTTGCACCAGGTTTCAGCAACTTGGTAACCAATCCGGCCTCAGCATCCAGCCCCATCTGCTTGAAATTCGCGTTAAACCCGGCAACTCCCCCTACAGAGAACACCCAGGAGAAAACCTTTCCGCTGTTTACGTTTCCTTCCCACTGTTCATAGTTGTATATAAGGCTTTCCTTCGGAATATAGCCCTTCCTGTACAGTTTGTTCACATATTTAAGTCCTTCCTTTATACCGGGATCCCTTAAGAAGTTATAAACCTTTCCATCTTTTATAAACATCCTGCTTCCTGCGCTCTCAGCACCGAATAAGCTGTAAAAATACGTAATTTTGTCCTGTGCCATGCATATCGTAAGAGGAACCATGTCCGGGAATTTTTGTTTAACCTGTTCCAGCACATTCTCATAATCTTCTAAGCTACTGATGGATGGGTTCCCCAGTTTTTCAAGTATATCCTTCCTGATTATAAGTCCGGGACTTCCTATTGACGGTAACATATGAGGGTCTTTAGCCTGTTCCTCGGTCTGGTACAGGTTCTTAACTGTATAAACCTTACCGTCAGGAGCCATGTTAAGCTTTATTTCAAGTGGGTCCAATTTGAAATCAGGTGCGTATTGCTCGATCAGGTCACTCCATGCGTATGACATTTCCGGAGTGGACAATTCCTCAATTTTGTCGTCTGTGTAAATAAAGTCGGGCAAATCTTTTGACGCCATCATTACCGGCAGCTGGTTATAGTCGGCTGAGCGTGTAACATTAAGCTTCACTCCTGTAAGTTCTGTGATCTTGTCATCAACCGGTCTTCCTCCAAAACTGTCTATCCAGTACCAAGGGTGGTTAATGAGAACGGAAAACTCAATAGGTTTTTTGTCATCATCTTTTTCTTCCTGTGTTGTAGCCTGTTGCGTGGACTGATGAGCCTGTTCTTTTGCAGATCCTTCTGCAGGCTTGTTTTCTGAACTCTTATCCGCTCCGCAACCTGCTGCAGATATCAGCATTACCAGAATCATCAGTAATGCAAAAAGCTTCCTGAACATAAAGATACCTCCTTAAAATTTTTTTGAAATATCTAAATTTTGTTTTTGATAAAGCATGTCAACATTGACTTAACCGTTAACCTTTGATAGAACCTATCATTATGCCCTTAATAAAGTATTTCTGCAAAAAAGGGTATACCATTATAATCGGCGCTATAGCAATAATTATAGAAGTCATTTGTACGGACTGGCTTGTCGAAGTAGTGGCAGCCCCCAGTGCGGCCTGTTCCGACAATCCACCCCTGGCCATTTTTGAAACCATGCTTTTGTTGATAACTTCCATCATGAAATAGGACATGGTCCTCAATCTGGCCTCTCTCACGAAGAAAGCCGCATCCTGCCACTCGTTCCAGTGCCATACAGCCTGGAACAGGGAAACTGCCGCTAAAACAGGGACTGAAACGGGCAGTATTATTTTGAAAAATATAACCGCATCATTGGCGCCGTCAATCGCTGCCGACTCCTGGAGCTCTTCAGGGATTTCCCTGAAAAATGATATCATGACCAATGCGAAGAAAATGTTCAACATTTGCGGAACAATATATACCAGGAATGAATTTATAAGTCTCAGCTCTTTCAGTAGTATATAATAGGGAATTAACCCTCTGTAAAAATACATGGCAATAATCGTAAATACAATATAGAACTTTCTGAACAACAACCGTCTCTGAGATAAGCCAAAAGCCACCATACTGGTGAAGAGAACCCCAGAAAAAGTACCTACGGCTGTCCTGGCAACTGTTATGAAAAAACTGTTGAGCCACTTGTTTTCCGAAAGTATCACCTTATAATTTTCAAGGGTAAATTTTCTCGGCCAGAAAAAAACTCCTCCCCTGGACGCATCCAGACCTTCATTGAAAGACAATACCATAACATAGTAAAAAGGATACAGGGTTATGAAAACTATACATATCATGAAAATATAGTTGAGTATATCAAATGTTGCATCTTCAAACCGTTTTTTCATAGCCATTTCAATTCACACCCAATCCTTAAAGTAATAAAATCAAAACAGGCTTTCCCCGCGGACTTTCTTTAATGTCAGGTTGCTTAACAAAACAAGTATTACTGAAAATATCGATTGAAAAATGCTTACTGCAGTTGCGAATGAATAACGTGCCGTTACTAATCCGGTTTTAAGCACATACGTCTGAATGACTTCTGAAGCATCATTATTTAATCCGTTTCCCATCAGGTAACTCTGCTCGAAATTCGATCCTGACAGGCCGCCTCCAAGCAGATTTCCTATGCTGAGAATTAATACAATGCATATAGCTCCTTTTATACCAGGGAGCGTAATGTTCTTAATTTTGGAAAGCCTTCCCGCGCCATCTATTGAAGCAGCCTCATATAGATTCGGATCTATTACAGTAATGGCCGATATGAAAATTATTGCCCACCATCCAAACTCTTTCCACGCGTCAGATATTACAGCAATTCCCCAGAAATACTTTGCGTCAGTAAGGAAGGAAACCGGCTTTTCAACCGAAAAAACCGACTGGAGTAAGACATTGATTACACCGCCGTCTTCAGAAAGAAAAGCAAAAATTATGCCTGACACAACAACCCAGGATATGAAGTGCGGCAGATAACTCACAGTCTGGACAAACCGTTTA
>DUSN01000120.1 GCA_012842605.1 Clostridiales bacterium | reverse complement strand
CCTTATTTATACATTAATAAAATTGTCGGCTTCATATGTTGATAAAAATTCTGAAAAGAAAAAGGATTTCTCGCCTGATTTCACACTAATCTTATTTGAAGAACCTGAAGCATTTTTGCATCCATCTTGTATATGGCATAATAAAAGTACATAGATCGGCAGCCAAAAATTACAGAGCAAAATTACCGGCTTAGAATATAGAAAAGGCACTTGTCAACTTCAAAACATACCCGTATCGTTGTTTGTGAGACAGCAAATAACGAAAGGGGTTTGAAAGGATGTTGAAAGTGCCTCAACAACAGTATATACGATTTCTAAGAGAAATAGAAGGAGCAAATATTAGCCAAATTGCTGAGACAATGGATATAGATTGGCGTACAGCCAAGAAGTACGCTGATCGTGATGATTGGAATCTTCCTGTTAAGCATAAGGAATATAAGATGCCCGTCCTGGGACCATATAAAGAGATAATTGATACCATACTCCTTGAAGACAGCCTTATGCCACGGAAGCAACGTCATACCGGTGCCAGGATATACAGAATTCTAAGGGATAATCATGGTTATCAAGGGTGTATCAGGACAGTTACAGCATATATATCAAAGCGCCGTAGCGAGATGCAACTGGAAAAAGCAATAGCATATCAACGGTTAGATCATCCAGAGGGAGAAGCACAGGCTGATTTTACTACGATTCAGGTAAGCCGTGATGGATGTTTGCAGGAATATAAACTGTTGATTCTATCATTTCCCTTTAGCAATGCAGCCTTTGTTTATCCGGTTCCATCAGAGAACCAGGAGTGCTTTCTTGAGGGTCTGAAAACTTTGTTTAAGAAAATAGGCGGAGTTCCTGAAAGAATCTGGTTTGATAATCTTTCTGCTGCAGTTGTATCTATTAGACCGGAAGGAGAGAGGCAACTGACAGATGCTTTCATGAGGTTTTGCTCCCATTACCGTTTCGAGGCCATTTTTTGCAACCCAAACAAAGGCAACGAAAAAGGGCATGTTGAAAACAAGTGCGGCTACAGTAAACGTAACTGGTGCGTTCCAATACCGTTGTTTGAATCACAGGAAAAACTGGCTGAGCAGTTGGACATACAAGCTAAGTCTGATATGAACCGTCCTCACTACGGTAAAGGAACTCTGATAAGTGAACTGTGGGAGCAGGAGCAATGCAAGTTGCGCAAGCTTCCTAAGACTGATTTTGAAGTATATAAACTTGAAAGCACAAGAGTAAATACATACGGAGAAATCAAAATTGATAAACAAAAGGTACCTCTGTTTCAAGTAAAACCGGACAGCACTGTACTTTTACGATATTGGTGGGATAGGGTTGATGTTTTGGATGAGTTTCATCGTATCCTAACCACATTTCCCCGCCCATATATGGGAAAGAAAACAGAAATACCATGGCAGGAAGCATTCGGGAACTATATACGCAAACCCCGAAGCGTCAGTCATGCACATTTAGTTAAAATGCTTCCGGAAAAGCTGCAACAATACATTAAGACCGAGGACCTGCATCTGCGTAAGGAACGTCTCCATGCCGTATTTCATTGGTTAGGCAACTACACAGTAATGGAAATAGAACAGGTTCTCCGGTATCTGGGAGAAGAACCTTCTGTTGAGCTTGTTACTGCCAGACTGAGACTTGCTAAACCCTTAACTGATCCGTACAGGGAATCATTAAAAGAATCATACACTCCCATGGAAGTCCGAGAAATGACTATGGACTTAAGCCGGTACAATTTGCTGGCGAAGGGAGGTGAAACTACATGAGTCAAACTCTGGCAGATATATGCCGACAATTGCGGCTTGCACATATTGCAGATGCAGTTCAGCAAAAGGACGAACATGTAATACATATAGTAGAGGAAATACTTAATGCTGAATTGGAAGGCCGTAGGCGCTCGAAACTCAATAAATTGGTACATCAGGCCATGTTCCCACATATAAAGACATTTGACGGATATCAATATGATAACATTGGCTTCCCAACCAGCTGTAACCGTGAAAAACTCCAATCTTTAGAATGGGTTAAAAAGAAAGAAAATGTATTAATGCTGGGTGCAGTCGGAACAGGTAAGACCCATATGGCTATAGCTCTTGGAGTATTAGCCTGTCAGAAAGGAATAGGTGTTCAATTCTATCGTGCGGCAGAACTTGTAGCAATCCTACAGGAGAAGTTTGGACAGGGACTTCTGACACGGTTTCAAGCCAAGCTCAGAAAGGCTGAACTTCTAATCCTGGATGAAGTTGGCTATGTTCCTTTCAGTCAGACAGGCTCAGAATTGCTTTTCAATGTAATAGCTGATTGTTATGAGCAGCAGAGTGTTATTGTAACCTCCAACCTGGAATTCGGTCAATGGACCAGCATATTTGGAGATAACAAGCTGACTGCTGCATTGATTGATCGTCTAGTCCACCATGCACATATATTAACTTTTACCGGTGACAGCTATAGATTGAAAGAAGCCATGAATAGAACCTAAACTTATATATTAGTTGGCAAGTGCCTTATGCATAAAAACGTTGCCGATTTTTACATTCTTCTATTGCCAAACACAGCTTTAACGGCAGATTCGGGGCTGGGCTCCCCAGAATATCCGATGGTTCCCTTTTATTCTTACAGCACTTAATATCTAAAATGAAACAGGACGAAAAAGGCAGCCGTATTGCTATTATCTTTAATG
>DUSN01000084.1 GCA_012842605.1 Clostridiales bacterium | reverse complement strand
TAGCCCACTCCTTATCATACGGTCATCTCCCATAAAAGTATTTGTCACACTTTATGGTAAACCGTTGGTTTGGTGTGGGTCAATTCTTGTCCGGCGCTATGGGTCAATTATATCCCGGCGGTGACAATAGAGACATGGTTACTTATTCCAATTACTACCAGGCTTATATTGTTGTTTGTTCTTTATGCATATGTTATAATCCATTTGTGATATATGCCTTAGTGAAGATAAATTAATGCTATGATATAATAGCATGGTTAAAATAAGCATGTATATTATTTGAAAATAATTCCTATAATTGGTACTAGATCCTTGCTATTTCAGTACAAAACGCTCAAGACGCTTAAGTAATGAGGATATAATGAAATCTATTTATAGTACCGCTGTATAGAGGACATATGGCGGTGCTATGTTATCCGCGGAATTGTTGTGAGCAGAACGGAGTGAATACGTATGAAAATAATGATCAGGAGAATTACTCTAATTTTACTTGATATATTTCTACTGACACTGGCTTTTTACTTGGCAGTTGCTACAAAATTTGGTGTACAATTACCTAAATATTATCTGAGTGAATGGTTCATGATCTGGAGCTGCCTGGTAATCACTAGCCTTATAAGCAACGCATTATTCAGTTTGTATCGCAGCTTGTGGCAGTATGCCAGCATTCAGGAGTTGTTTTATATCCTGTCTTCCAGCGGTGTAACCGGTATTGCTTTTTTTGCAGTTACAAACTTGCTGCAAATTGAGATTGCCTACAGTGTATATTTTCTTATTGTTGTCTTTAATACCTTCTTCCTGGGTATGAGCAGGCTGGGCTACAGAATACTGCGAATGATATCCCAGTCATTTCCCGTCCATCTGGATATAGAAGTCAAGAGAGCTTTAATTGTAGGTGCAGGCTACACAGGGGTTATGGTAATTAGAGAATTGAAGCGGCATCCTGAAATGGGTTTAGTTCCTGTTGCATTGCTGGATGATGACAAGGAGAAGTATGGCTCTAAGATTATGGGAGTCAAGGTATACGGCGGGCACGAGAATATAAAAGAGATTATAAGAAAGCTGGATATCGACGAGGTTATCCTGGCTATACCTAATGCACCGCGTAAGGTGCAGTCGGCCATTTTAAATGAGTGTAAACAAACCAAGTGCAAATTAAAAATTCTACCTCCTATATATAAGCTGATCAATGAAGAAGTATCGATTAAGCACATCAGAGACGTACAAATAGAAGATTTGCTTGGCAGGGATTCTGTAACCTTGGATCTGGACAATATATGCGGCTATATAACCGGACAGGTTGTACTGGTTACCGGTGGCGGCGGTTCCATTGGCTCAGAATTATGCAGGCAGATTGCAAAATTTAATCCAAAGCAATTGCTTATACTGGATATTTATGAAAATGGTGTTTATGAGCTTCAGCAGGAGCTGAAAAGGCACTATCCCCAGTTGAATCAGAAAGTGCTGATAGCATCTGTAAGGGATGCAGCCAGGATGGATTCCATTTTCAACACATACCGTCCGGCGGTGGTTTTCCATGCAGCAGCCCACAAGCATGTTCCTCTAATGGAGGAAAATCCGCAGGAAGCTATTAAGAACAATGTGTTTGGCACTCTGAATGTAGCGGAATGTGCTGACAGATACGGCACAAAGCGTTTTGTTATGATATCCACCGACAAGGCTGTAAACCCAACCAATATAATGGGAGCTTCAAAGCGTATAGCTGAAATGATTATCCAAGGTATGAACAAGAAAAGCAAGACCGAATATGTTGCAGTCCGTTTTGGCAATGTTCTGGGCAGTAATGGCAGCGTTATCCCCTTGTTCAAAAAGCAGATAGCGGAGGGTGGACCGGTTACCGTTACTCACCCTGAAATCAATCGATTCTTTATGACAATCACGGAAGCGGTGCAGCTTGTACTGGAAGCGGGTTCAATGGCAAAAGGCGGGGAAATATTTGTGCTGGACATGGGCCAGCCTGTAAAGATAGCAGATCTGGCAAGAGATCTCATTAGGCTATCGGGACTGGAGCCTGACGTAGATATAGAGATTAAGTATACCGGTCTGCGTCCGGGAGAAAAGCTTTATGAAGAAATAATGATGGCAGAAGAAGGCCTTACTGCCACTAAGCATGAAAAGATCCATATCAGCAAACCTTTGGATATTGATATAGACGAGTTGAAAAAGGAACTGGAAACATTAAGGTTTATTATAACCGGACCAAATGAAGCTATTATGGAATATGTAAAGAAGTTGGTACCAACATATAAAAATGCAAGCGAAATTGCAATGACTAGTGAAAATAAATAGTATGATATCTATAAAAGGTATTGTTATACAGGGAGATGTATTAGAATAGCAAGCGAGATATATATTAAATATTACAATATCTGATATATTCTATAGTAAAGTACAAAAAATGAAGGGAAGCTTTAGAATGAATGTATTTGAACTACGATATATACCATTTTCACCTCCGGACATAACTGACGAAGAAATCGAAGAAGTCTCAAATGCTTTGAAGTCAGGTTGGATTACTACCGGCCCAAGGACAAAGGAATTTGAAGCAAGAATCGCCGAGTATACTGGTACAAACAAAGCTGTTTGTCTGAATTCGGCAACATCCGCCATGGAACTTGTCTTGCGTATTCTGGGGATAGGCCCCGGTGATGAAGTAATAACGTCAGCTTACACTTATACAGCTTCTGCTTCTATCATAGACCATGTTGGTGCAAAAATCGTACTTGTTGATACAGCTCCCAATTCTTTGGAAATGGACTATGATAAGCTGGCAAATATAATTAATGAAAGGACTAAAATTATCATTCCAATAGACATAGCCGGAAGGATGTGTGATTACGACAAGATATACCAGGTAGTAGAAAGTAAAAGGAAATATTTCAAAGCAAACAATGAGCTACAAGAATTGTATAACAGAATAATTGTAATGGCAGACTCTGCTCATGCCTTTGGTGCTGAAAGAAAGGGTATAAAATGCGGACAGGCAGCAGATATAACAGCATTCTCCTTCCATGCTGTAAAGAACCTTACAACTGCTGAAGGTGGTGCAGTCGTATGGAAGAGTATACCCGGCCTGGATGATGAGGAACTGTACCGACAGTTTATGCTGTACAGTTTGCATGGCCAAAATAAAGATGCGTATGCAAAGATGCAAAAAGGTGCATGGGAATATGATATTATTCATTTAGGATACAAGTGCAATATGACAGATATCTTAGCTGCCCTTGGGCTGATTCAGCTTAAAAGATATGAAGGATTTCTTAAGCGGCGTAGAGAGATTATTGAAATATATGATAAGTTGCTGCATCCGATGGGAGTTAGTAGCCTCGAGCACTATGGTAGTGATTTTGAATCCACAGGGCATCTATATATAGCAAGAATACCTGGAATTAATGAGGCACAGAGAAATGATATAATTACAAAAATGGCGAATATGGGTGTTACGTGCAATGTGCACTATAAACCCTTGCCCATGTTAACAGCATATAAGAAGCTGGGCTTTGATATCAAGGATTATCCTAATGCATATAATTACTATAAAAATGAGATTACCCTTCCGCTTCATACTCTGCTGAGCAATGAGGATATCGAATATATATGCAAATGCCTTAAGAAAGCTATACAGGAAGTTGCAAGTTAAGCTAACAGAGGTGTTAAAAATTGAAAAAAGTATTGATTCTGGGTGTCGCCTCAGTACAGATGGACGCTATAAATCAGTTAAAGGAAATGGGCTGTGAAACTTATGCTTGTGCCATGGAAAAGGACGGACCTGGTGCAGATGCCGCGGATCATTTTGATATTATAAATATACTGGATATAGAAAGTATTAAGGAACATATTAGCAAAAACAAAATTGACCTTGTATACTCGGTAGGTTCTGATCTTGCAATGCCTGTTGCCTGCAAGATTAGTGAAGAGATGTCTCTTCCCCGGTTTGTTTCTGCACAGACAGCTATTGTCTGCAATAACAAGGAGAAGATGAGGACAGTTCTGGGTGAGGATTGTACAGGAAATGTGCCTTTTCTGGTAATGGAGAACGTGGATGATGAACCACGCATACCCATGCCTTTTATTATGAAGCCTTCAGATTCTCAAGGCCAGAGAGGAATATTCCTGGTTAATACCATGGAGGATTTTACTCAAAACTTCGAAACTGCGAAAAGATATTCACGGTCAGGCAAGGTGATAATAGAAAAATATATATCAGGTCCCGAGCTTTCGGTGAATGCTTATCTCGTTGATGGTCAAGTGCTATTTATAGAAGCTTCCGACCGGGTAACCTGGCCTCAGTATACAGGCTTGATTCATAAGCACGTTGTTCCGGCTGTAACAATCAGTGATAAGGTATTAGGCATCTTGGGCAAGGTAGTAGAGGATGCCTGCAACAGGGTTGGCATCACGAACGGACCAGCTTATTTCCAGATCAAGGTCGAAAACGATAAACCCTATATTATAGAAATGACACCCCGGCTTGATGGCTGCCATATGTGGAAGCTGTTGAGTTATTATACGGGAGTTAACTTGCTGAAGCTTACATTCGAGCATTTGCTCTATAATAATACTTCAGAGCTTGCTAATATGCAAAAAGATCCAGCCGGATACGAGCTGGAGTTTTTCTGTCAGGAACCCAATACTATGATGAACCAGAGTATTTTCAGGGTACCTGAAGACAGCCTTACGTATTTTTATTATTACAATACTGGTGAGATGATAAGACCGGTAAACAACAAGTATGAAAAGGTGGGTTATTATATCAGAAGGTTGGGAGAGTAGATTTAAGTGAAGGTTGGAGTGACAGGGGGCTCAGGTTTTCTGGGCAGTGAAACGGTAAGTTTATTAGCCAATGTCCGGTCATATACTCCTGTTATAATAGGGAGAGGCGGGAAACAAGCAAACTATATGCATGAGTACAGGGTAACGGATTATTCCCTGGAAAGCCTTATGGATGTGTTTAAAGACCTGGATGCTATAGTTCACTTGGCTGCTGTTAGGGGAACCGGCAGCGGTATATCCAATTTTCATCCTAATGAAATAATAACTGAAAATTTATTTGAAGCCTGTAGTAGGCTGGATATTGGAAATATAGTTTATGCGTCATCCATTGCGGTATATTCGGATGAATCAAAAATCCCCTGGCGGGAAGACCAGCTGCCTTCTCCAAAGACATTGTACGGAATAAGCAAACTTGCATGTGAATACATGGCTAATATATACCATACAAAATACGGTTTGAATGTAAAATCCCTCAGGATAGCTCAGGTTCTGGGTGAAGGTGAGCGCAAGGGATATATGATGAATACCTTCATAGATAATGCATTTAAAAAAAAGCAATTGCATGTTATCGGGAAGAGCAAGGCCAGACGTGAATTTGTCTATGTGAAAGATGTAGCTGAGGCGATTCTGTTGGCTTTATCCAAAAAGGAAGTACATGGTGCATTCAATATAGGCAGTAATGAAGCCTATACCAATTTGGAGATTGCTAAAATAGTAAACATATGTTTTAATAATGAAGGAAATTTACTTTATGATGATTCAAGGGATGAGGGCATAAGCTCATCATTAATGGATAGTTCAAAAGCAAGGGAAGTTCTGGGATATAGTCCCCGGTACGGTTTGAAAGAGGGACTGCTGGATATTAAGAAACAGAAAATAGAAGGGGTCTTAAATGTATAAAAAATATATCAAGCGAGGATTGGACCTGCTGTTTTGTTTGATTGCTTTGCCTTTGCTGCTGGTTGTGCTGGTAGCAGTTGCTATAGCAATAAAGCTAGAAGACGGTGGTCCTGTATTTTATTGTGCTGCAAGACTGGGCATGAATAAGAAAGTATTCAAGATGTATAAATTCAGGTCTATGAAAGTAAATGCACCGGACATACGCAATGAAGATGGTACCACTTACAATGCCAAGGATGATCCGAGGATAACAAAGGTTGGCAGATTTATCAGAGAGACAAGCTTGGATGAACTACCCCAGATATTGAATATACTTAAGGGAGATATGAGTTTTATAGGGCCCAGACCAAGCTTACCGGATATGCTGAGTATGTATACCCCTGAAGAGATGCCGAAGCTGAGTGTACGCCCCGGAATTACTGGATACTGTCAGGCATATTTTAGAAACTCTTTGCCGGGCAGTGAGAAGAGATTAAAGGATGCATGGTATGCACAGAATATCACCTTTATGTTAGATATGAAAATATTGATTAGAACAGTGCTTACGGTTATAAAGCGCGAGGGGCTGTATACCAATGATCAAGGGGCATCCGGTGCAGCAAAGGCAAGCTCCAATGTCAGAAGCATGTAAATAATAATGAAAGGAACAAGAAATGCAGTCAGAAAACTCCTACAACTTTGCAGAATTAAGAAAACACCAGTTAAAAGCAGTTAAAGCATTAGAGAATATTGATGCTGTTTGCAGAAAGTATAGTATAAAGTATTTCCTTATAGCAGGTTCTACCCTGGGGGCAGTCAGGCACAAGGGGTTTATCCCGTGGGATGATGATATTGATATAGGTATGCGATTGGAGGATTTTAACCGTTTCAAAGCGGTTATTCAGTTCGAATTGTCAAAAGAATTTGCATGGAAGCATACTGATGTGGATCCAACCTTCCCCACTCTTTCCGGCAGAATTTTATCAGACGGAGAACAATTGATTACAATATTTCCGATAGTTCGTATAAGTAATAATAAGCTGGTGCGAATCAGCCAGTGGTTGATCAGAAAAACGGTATCTCCCATATATCAAAGAAAGGTTCATTATATTGATGAGGGCCGCTGGGACAAGCTCTCTTATAAAGCAGTTTATTTCATATCCCTGATACTGTCTGTATTTTTTACTCGGCATGCGGCACTGAAACTCTTAAGGTGGAATGAAAGACGCTGTGAAAACAAGGAAACGGAGTTCTGCATTAACCTTTATAGCAAGTATAGTATGCAAAAGGAAATGATAAAAAGTGAATGGATAGAACACCTTAACCGTATTCCTTTTGAAGGCGGGTTATACCCTGTATTTGCCAATTATGATGAGTACCTGACTTATTTATATGGCAATTATATGCAGTTGCCACCGGAAGCCGAGAGAATACCTGATCATCTTTAATGAATTCTATTCAAGGAGGCTGTTTCATGCAAGAAGCCATTGACATGGAAGGGATAAAGAAAATAGCACTTGGCCTGCTAAAGCAGATTGATGTTTTTTGTACAAAACACAATATTATGTATTTTTTATGCTATGGTACTCTATTGGGGGCTGTTCGTCATAAAGGCTTTATACCTTGGGATGATGATATAGATATTATGATGCCAAGGGAAGACTTTGAGAGGTTTATAGCCTTAGCAAAAAATGGCTTGGGGGATAATACTAAGCTTCTGTACCCCGAATTCACTCCTGATTTTTTCAGGCCTTTTGCCAGACTATATGATTCCAGAACTACATTAAAATGGCGCAGAAAAAAAGTGACCATTGACATGGGTGTATGGGTGGATATATTTCCTTTAGACGGGCTGCCAAAAAGTACCTATGGGCAGAAGCTTCACTTTGCAATCCAAAATATTTACAGGAATATGATATTTGCCAATTATGTAGAACATAAGGCACGGTCGTTTCCTCGTGAAATTGTCAGGAGAATACTCAAGCTGATTGTTACAGATAGCGTTTGCCGATTATTGATTAAAATGACAATGAATAGATCAAAAAAGTACCCTTATACTAATTCAGAATATGTGGCTATATCGGTTGCAGCCTATGGAATACGCAACAGAATAAATCGTAGAGATGTGGATTCTGCTGTCAGAATGCCTTTTGAAGGATATGAGTTCAATGTACCTGTTGGATATCATCAGGTGCTCACTAATATATTTGGTGATTATATGAAGTTTCCCCCACTGGAGCAGCAGGTTCCCCGCCATGCTTTTGATGCATTCTGGAAGGAGAAGGATGCATAGTGGATAAAATAACCATAATAGTACCGGTGTACAATGCCGCTCCTTTTATTGAAAAATGTATCAACAGCCTGCTGGAGCAAACTCATAAGGATATAGAAGTATTGATCATTGATGATGGTTCTACGGATAATTCCGGAGCAATATGTGAAGAAATGGCCAAAAAGGACAATAGAGTTGTATATATCCGTCAGGAAAATCAGGGGGTTTCTGTTGCACGGAATACTGGGCTTGACAAGGCAAGGGGTGAATGGATAACCTTTGTGGATTCAGATGACTGGGTAGAGCCGGCAATGTGCGAGCGGGCTCTTTGGGCTGCTGTTGAAAGCAATGCTGATGTAGTGATTTGGTCTTTCTTTTCTCATTATTCAGACAGGGTAGTGGAATCCAAGCTGGTAAAAGGTACTACCCGGGATTTGACTGATGAAAAAGATGAACTCGAGCTTAAAACTATCAGTCAGTACTATGGCGGAATATCAAAAGGAAGTCCTATTTCTGCCGGTTGTACCTGGGGCAAATTATATAAAAGAGAACTGATAGAGAGCAACCACATTCGATTTACACCCGGATTGATTCGGGCACAGGATACAGTATTCTCATTAGAAGCCTTTGAACTTGCTAAAAAGATTTTCTTTTTAGATGAAAAGCTGTATCACTATAGAAGATCCGATTCATCTATTACTTCAGGAACAAAATATATAGAGAACTGCAGCACGCCCTTTAACATGCTGTTGGACGCATATGGCAGGTTTATAAAGAAATATAATAAGGATCATGCTTTCGAAGAAGCGCTTTATTTAAGAACGATTCAGGTTTTGATGTGGCACTTTAGGCATAACCTGTTTAATGCGCATAACAAAGAGAGTTGGGCGGACAAAAGAAGGAAAATTCTGCAGCTTATAAGTAGCGAACCATACAGAACGGCTTTGAAGGAAGTGAATACGCGTTTCCTGACAAGAAGATTAAAAATCATGGTAATTATGCTTAAGTATAGAGCAGTTGCACTATACAGGCTTGCATACAGAATGACCTGAGAGGATGGAGTTTTTATGGCTGTTGTTATAATCTTATTCAGCCTATTTGCTTTAGTTACTGGCTATATTATTGAAAAAAACATATACAACCCTGTTACATGCTTTTTTGTTTACTGGGCTGGAGTAATGTCCCTGTTGTTTCTCGGTGATTACTTTGGAGCCAATAAAACAAGTACCCGGGCATTTCTGCTGATATTAACAGGTTTGGTAAGCTACTTTGCTGGATGCGCACTGGTCAGCCGCTATAAGGGAAACTTGGGACTGTCTGCTGTTAGCAATAACAGAAATTATGAGTATGTACTGAGATACAAACTTTTATATATTATATATGGAGTTGTTCTATTATATTTACTATATAACAGCATTACCATAATCCAGCTTTTAATGTCAGGTGATTCACTGGCTGAGGTTAGAAAGCTTTACACAAACAGAGAAGAATACAACATCATCAGAAAATCCGCTCTTAATGTGGTATTTAAGAGTTATGTAAGCACTCCGGTCATATACTTGTCACTTCCTCTGGCAGTTGTTGACTTTTTTGATGGCAGGAAGGACAAGCTGCTTATAGTTATGACACTATCCATGGTAGCCTTGTGGGTTTTGAATACAGGAGGCAGATCTGTTATTCTATGGCTTGCTATGTATTGTGTGGCTGCCATGTTTATATATAGCGAAAAGCTAAAACTGAATAGAAATTTAATTAAGTGGGTCTTATTGTCCACTGCTTTGCTTATTGCAGCGCTAATTTTTATATCTAATTTACGTCGCAGCAATTTTTCTTTACTGAGAGAGATATTTATATATTTTGAAGCTCCTATACCCCATTTTGATTACAGAATTTCATATATTGACAGTAATTATCCTCATACTTATGGCTTTGGCATGTCTTCGCTGAACGGTCTTATCAACCCGGTTCTTTTCTTTCTTGAAAACATTGGATTGATTTCATATCCGTCCATTTATCTGATTGTCAAACATCTGTCTTTTGAGGCACTGGAGACCACGGTTGACATAGGAGTCAGAATGAATGCCTTTGTAACTATGTTCTACCAATTCTACCTGGATGGCAGAGTATTTGGCATTATTTTAGGTTCTCTGCTTTTTGGAGGCTTTTGCAGTTGGATATACTATAAAATGAAGTATTCCATGAACAAGATGATGGTGGTATTATATTTGCTAATAATACAAAAATTGCTGTTCTCGGTGGTAAGATTCTATTTTTATCAGCCTTCACATGTTATAGGATTTATACTGGTATTTTTCTTATTCAGTAAGGTAAAGCCCAGCTTACAACAGGATATATAGCTGCATATGCTGGAGTTTGTTTATTATTTTGTATATTATTAAGGATGAAAGGTTTGAAAGAAATAGTGAGTAAGAAGTCAGATAACAAATATAGTTTGATTAAAAGTAAGATAAGAGATATCAAAGAGCGGCTTGATTATTACAGATACTGCAGAATGGATAATAAAGCTATCCGCCATGAACTTGAAAAATGGTATAAAAAGAAAACTGGAAAAACTCTTGACCTGGACCACCCCAGAACTTTTAATGAAAAAATGCAGTGGCTCAAGCTATATGATTCAACTCCATTAAAAACCCGTTTGGCAGATAAATATTTGGTACGGGACTGGATCAAGGAAAAAATTGGCGAGCAGTACCTTATACCGCTGCTGGGTGTGTGGAATCGATTTGAAGATATTGATTTTGATACCCTGCCAAACCGCTTTGTTTTAAAGGCGACCCATGGATGTAAGATGAACATTATAGTTAGGGATAAAGATAAACTGGACAAAAAGGAAGCAGCCAGGAAGTTTCATAAATGGCTAAATACTAATTATGCCTATCATCTGGGGTTTGAGTTGATGTACAAGGATATCAAACCCCGAATTATTGCAGAAGAGTATCTTGAGAATGACGGGGATCTCTATGATTATAAAGTATGGTGCTTTCATGGAAAGGCAAAGTATATCATGTTTCTTTCGGAGAGAGAACATGGACTAAAGATGAACTTCTATGATATTGACTGGAACTTACAGCCTTTTAGATACAATTATCCCGGTACGGAAAAAACAATAGAAAAGCCTAACAATCTTAATGAAATGATACGCCTTGCTGAAATCTGCGCTAAGGATTTTATTCATGTGCGTGTAGATTTCTATAGGTTGAACGATGGCTCCATAAAATTCGGTGAGATGACTTTTTCATCGTTATCTGGTATATGCCGTTGGCAGCCTGAAGAACAGGATTTGATACTGGGTAGTCTTATTAAGCTGCCTATAGAAGAATGACAGCGGATTAATAATACTGAGACTGAGAAGGGATTGACCACATAAAGTGGCTAGTGTTAAGAAGAATTTCATATACAATTCAGTTTATCATATATTGCTTATAATTTTTCCATTAATAACCGCTCCTTATATATCAAGGGTTCTTGGCGCAAGCGGGATAGGTGCTTTTTCATACACTCATTCAGTAGCTAATTATTTTTCTTTGTTTGCTATTCTCGGCATGAAGAATTATGGCAATCGTTGTGTTGCCATGTCCAGGGATAACAGAGCTAACCTAAGTAGAACCTTCTGGAGCTTGTACTTCATGCAGGTGATAACTGCTGGTCTGGCTGTTATAGTATATTTAGTTTATGTACTACTGTTTGAGCAAAAGTACGAATTGATTGCCTTGCTGCATACAATATTCGTTTTGGCTTCATTGTTTGATATTAGCTGGTTCTTTTTTGGTCTGGAGCAATTTAAGCTGACTGTTACCCGAGGGCTGTCTATACGGGTATTATCGCTGATACTAATATTTGTATTTGTAAAAACCCCGGATGATTTGGGCATATATACAACCATAAATGTAGTGAGTACACTGATGACTCAGCTGGCGGTATGGCCGTTTTTAAAGCGTCATGTTGACTATGTCAGGGTTACAAAAGCTGAAATCATATCCCATATAAAGCCAAATATAATTTTATTCATTCCGGTTATTGCGGTCAGCTTGTACAGAGTAATGGATAAGATTATGTTGGGCAGTATGGTTAGTGATATAGCCCAGGTTGGATTCTATGAAAATACCGAGAAGATAATTAATATTCCCATGGGCTTGATTACGGCATTAGGTACGGTTATGCTGCCTCGCATGTCCAACCTTGTTGTAAAAGGTGATGAAAAATCAAGCAGAATGTATATAGAGTCTTCGATGCTTTTTGTTATGTTCATGGGATCTGCACTGACCTTTGGTATAGCAGGAATTGCTCCGGTATTTGCACCTTTCTTTTTTGGTGAAGAATTTGATATTTGTGGAGAATTGATAACTTATATTTCTCCCACTATTCTCTTTTTAGGCTGGGCAAATGTAATAAGAACGCAATATTTGGTGCCTAATAAAAAGGATGCGTCCTTTATTATTTCTGTTTCTCTTGGAGCAGTTACAAATCTTGTAATAAATATCCTGCTGATTCCTAAAATGGGTGCTCTCGGTGCTATTATCGGAACCATTGCAGCCGAGTTCGCTGTTGCCCTGTCCCAGACATTAATGGTTTACAAGTATTTGGATATTATGCTGTATCTGAAAAACGGATGGTTTTTTATATTGTTTGGCGCTATAATGTTTACTGTAGTACGAGCATTGGCTGCAGTTTCAAGCAGCGACGTGATTGTACTGACCGTGCAGATAAGCACAGGTGCTTTTATTTATTTGGCACTAAGCGGTGCCTATCTGATATTAAATCGAAAAAAGTCAGTCATGAGACTTATTAACATCTTTCAAAGAAAAAGACTGTAAGGATTTTACTTTATTTTGACTTATCAGGGTACTCAATTTGGAGTTATTCCATTCGTAGATAAAGAAGGGAGCTTAATATGGAAATAGAGAAGTTTATAGAAATATGCCTTCCCATGAAATTGCAAAGCTTTTTTACCGGAGTACCGGATTCCCAATTGAAACCTCTATGTAATTATCTTATTGACAAGATTGGGATATCACCTAACCATATAATAGCAGCTAATGAGGGTAATTGTGTAGCACTGGCTGCCGGCTATTACCTGTCAACAGGCAATGTTCCTGTTGTGTATCTGCAAAACAGCGGGCTTGGCAATATAATTAACCCTGTTGCTTCATTACTGAATGACAAGGTATATGGTATTCCCTGCATATTTATCATTGGCTGGCGTGGAGAGCCTGGGGTTAAGGACGAGCCTCAGCATGCTTATCAGGGAGAAGTTACGATTACGCTACTGGAGGATATGGATATATCGGTAATGATTATAGACAAGCATACAAGTGAGGATACCCTGAAGGAGAAAATGAAGGAGTTTTCATCTTTGCTAAATCAGGGAAAGAGCGTCGCCTTTGTAGTCAAAAAAGGCGGGCTTACATATAATGGGAAGGTTGAATATAAAAACAACAACAGTATGATTAGGGAGGATATTATCCGTCAAATAGTAAACGTAGCGGGGGAAGATATTATTATATCAACAACCGGAAAAACCTCCAGGGAGCTTTTTGAAATAAGAGAACAGAATAATCAGCCGCATAAATATGATTTTCTTACCGTAGGTTCTATGGGGCATAGCTCATCTATTGCTCTGGGAATTGCACTAAATAAACCTAATAGCAGAGTATGGTGTATTGATGGGGATGGTGCTGCTCTTATGCATATGGGCGCAATGGCTGTTATAGGTGCATATAAACCGAGAAACTTAGTGCATGTGGTTATTAACAACGAAGCTCATGAATCGGTAGGAGGCATGCCTACGGTTGCAGCTTCGTTGGATTTTGTAAAGCTGGCTAATGCTTGCGGATATCCTAAGGCGGTATCGGTAGATAATTTTACTGATTTAGATAAAACATTAAAAGAAGCCAAGAAATCAGAGAAGCTGCTTTTTATTGAAGTCAAAGCTGCTATAGGTTCAAGAGAAAATTTGGGCAGACCTACTACCACTCCAGAACAGAACAAATATGACTTTATGAGTTATTTGCATCAGCTTTCTTAAATACAAGTAAGCTTAGTTAATTGAATAAGGCATGGTGAAAATAGCTTTAGAAAGTAATTATTAAATTCAATAGGAGACTAATTATGAAAGCATTAATATTGAATTCAGGCATGGGAACCCGAATGGGTGACCTTGTATCGCAGCATCCCAAATGCATGACGAAACTAAATAATGATCAGACTATTATAAGCAGGCAACTTCAGTTATTGAATCAAATGGGTATATCAGAGGTCGTGATAACCACTGGTCCCTTTGAAGATGTATTAATCAGGCACTGCAAATCCCTAAATTTGCCGGTTAACTACACTTTTGTAAACAACTCAATGTACAGCATGACGAATTATATATATTCAATATATCTTGCAAGAGAATATCTTGAGAATGATATTGTCCTGATGCATGGCGATCTGGTTTTTGAGCAGTCGGTTCTCCATGATGTGTTAAATATGAAAGAAAGCTGCCTGGCCGTAAGTTCAACCATTCCCCTGCCGGAAAAAGATTTTAAGGCTGTAATCGAGAATGGAAAAATCACAAAAGTTGGCATTGAGTATTTTGAGAACGCTGTAGCGGCACAACCCTTGTATAAGCTTAATAAAACAGATTGGATGGTCTGGCTTAGGGAAATTGTCCGTTTTTGTGATACCAATAATGTGAAATGCTATGCAGAAAACGCATTTAACGAAGTATCTGATATATGCAATATCTATCCTTTAGATATAAAGAACCGGCTTTGCAGGGAGGTAGACACTCCTGAGGATATGGAATTAGTCAGCGGTATGCTGTCGGCAGCAGTCAGCTATATATAGCAGTTGCCAGATAAATTATCAGTACATTTTATTCATGAATTTGAAAGTATAGATGAAAGGAGTTACATTAATGAATGATTATAAAAAAACCGTCTATATGTGTTTCAGCACAGATGTGATTCATGGCGGACATACATCAATCATAGAGAAAGCAGCTAAACTGGGAGAACTGACCATCGGTATGTTAACCGATGAAGTGGTAGCCAGTTATCGTCGTTTTCCGGTATTAAAATATGATGAGAGGGTAAAGATACTTCAAAGTATTAAGGGTGTAAGCAGGGTGATACCGCAAAGAACATTGAGCTATGCAGAAAACCTGCGCATGCTGAAACCGGATTATGTTGTGCATGGTGATAACTGGGTTACCGGCTTTCAAAAGCCTATCCGAGATGAAGTAATAGAAATCCTGAAGGAATATGGCGGTCAGCTGGTTGAGTTTCCCTATTCCCATAATGAGCAGTATGAGAGGCTGGAACTTTCCCAGCGGGAACAGCTTTCAATGCCTGACGTGCGAAGGGGAAGATTGAAGCAGCTTTTGGAAATGAAGCCGCTGGTTACAGCATTGGAGGCTCACAGTGGTATCACTGGGCTGATTGCTGAGAAGACCACCGTGCTTAAGGATGGAAAAACCTATCAATTTGATGCCATGTGGTGCTCCAGTTTGTGTGATTCCACTGCCAGGGGCAAGCCAGATATCGAGCTTTTAGACATGTCTACCAGGCTGCGTACAGTAGATGAGATAATGGATGTAACAACAAAGCCTATAATAATAGATGGCGACACCGGCGGGCTGACAGAGCACTTTGTTTACAATATCCGTACACTGGAACGTATGGGCGTTTCAGCGGTTATTATTGAAGATAAAACCGGACTTAAAAAGAATTCGCTTTTCGGAACGGAAGTGGAGCAGACCCAGGATACAATTGAGAACTTCTGTGCCAAGCTGGCAGCAGGCAGGGCAGCTTTGAAGACAAAGGACTTTTTCCTGATTGCCAGAATAGAGAGCCTTATTCTGGAAAAGGGTATGGAGGATGCCCTTACCAGGGCTTTTGCCTATGTAAATGCAGGAGCTAATGGAATAATGATACATTCCAGAAAAAAGGATCCGGCGGAAATTTTTGAATTCTGTGCAAAGTTCAGAGCGAAAGATTCAAGTACACCCTTGGTTGTTGTTCCTACTTCTTTTAACTCAGTAACAGAAGATGAATTTGCAGAGCGGGGAGTCAATATTGTAATTTATGCGAACCATTTGACTCGCAGTGGGTTCCCTGCAATGAAAAAAGTTGCAGAAACAATTTTGAAAAATCGAAGGGCTTTAGAAGCAGATAAAATGTGTATGTCCATAAAGGAGATTCTGACACTGATCCCTGAAGAATATTAAGAAATTAGATGGAGAGGACAGATGAGTTTTAAACCATTTTGCAGTACGGAGATTGTATTTACAAACATGAGCGAATTATCTCACCGCCTGTTGTCAATAAAAGCAAATAATGTTTTACTGGTTATGAGTGAATCAGCAGTCAACAGATGGGGTTTGGGCTTGATGGTAGATAGCATGCAAAAAAAGTGCGAATCATCAAGTGGTACCTTTATATGGATAAAGTCAGTAGCTGCAAATCCCACTCAAAGGGACATTACCGAATGTTTACACCAAATTGGGAATAAAAAGATAGAAGCGATTATAGCCTTAGGTGGCGGCAGTGCTATAGATCTTGCAAAGGGTATCTGTGCCTTTTACGATAGAGAGAAAAATAGCAAATATACAATAAATATGCTGACCGGACTCGTTAAGAATAAACGCTACAGCAATAATAAGGAGAATATTGATATCATTGCCGTGCCCACTACAGCAGGAACAGGCTCAGAGGTTACTCAATGGGCAACAATATGGGACGAGAGCAGAACAGCTAAGTTTTCCATTGATGATCCCGGGCTTAAGCCAGAGCTTGCTATAATTGTTCCTGAGCTGACAGTCTCAATGCCGCCCAAAATGACGGTTTCAACCGGGCTGGATGCCATGTGCCAGGCAGTTGAAGCCTATTGGTCAAAGCATACTACGCCCGTAGTACAGGAAATAGCATACCGCGCGGTAGAGATTATTATTGAAAACCTGCGAAGGGCGGTAGATGAGCCGAGCGATATTACAGTCAGGGAAAAGTTGTGCAGGGCTTCGGTTCTGGCAGGTCTGGCGTTTTCCCAAACAAGAACCACTGCTTGTCATTCAATATCCTACCCTTTAACCATGCTTTATGGTATACCTCATGGACTGGCAGCATCAATTAGCCTGGATGGCGTGGGGGCTATTAATAAAGGTCACTTTCCTAATGATACTCAGCTTTTCAGCTTGTTTGATAAATTTGGCGGTATTAAGAATTTTATTGATAAGGTTAGCAGCGGTGTTGTCACCATGAGGTTAACAGGCTTCGGCATTACAGAAAACGACATCAGCAATATAGCAAAAAATGCCTTTACTGGAGGTAGAATGGATAATAATCCTGTTGATTTGAGCGCTGAGGATGTGGAAAGCGTTTTAAGAGCGGTATTATAACCCAATACAAAATAGTATTAAGAGGGCATTAATTTTAAATCAGGGGGATGTATAATGAAAATTACAGTAGCAGGAGCAGGCTATGTCGGCTTATCCAATGCTATACTTCTGGCGCAGCATAATGAAGTAATAGCTCTTGATGTTTTGCAGGAAAAAGTAGATATGATCAACAACAGAATATCCCCTATTAAGGATAAAGAAGTTGAAGAATATTTGACTAAAAAGGATCTTAAATTAATCGCAACAACAGATAATTATTTTGCTTTGAAGGATGCCGATTATGTAATTATTTCAACACCGACGGACTATGACCCGGAAAGAAATTATTTTAATACAAGGTCTGTAGAAGCTGTAATAGCAAATGTAATGTCCATCAATCCGGAAGCTGTAATGATTATTAAATCAACTATACCAGTAGGGTATACGAAAAAAGTAAGAAAGATGTTTGAAACAGATAACATTATTTTCTCACCTGAGTTTCTAAGAGAAGGAAAAGCCTTATATGATAATCTCTATCCTTCGCGAATAGTAGTCGGAGAGAAATCAGACAGAGCAAGAAAGTTCGCCGAACTTTTGCTACAGGGAGCAATAAAGAAGGATGTTCCTGTTTTATTTACAGATTCCACTGAGGCAGAAGCTATCAAGTTATTTGCCAACACTTATCTTGCTATGCGTGTTGCTTTCTTTAATGAGCTGGATACTTATGCTGAGCTTAGAGGATTAAATACAAAGCAGATTATTGAAGGGGTGTGTTTAGATCCACGAATAGGCAATCACTACAACAATCCTTCATTTGGATATGGAGGATACTGCCTGCCTAAGGATACAAAACAGCTTTTAGCCAATTATGCCGATGTGCCCCAGAATATTATGACTGCTATAGTTGAAGCAAATAGGACCAGAAAGGATCATATTGCCGAAATGGTCATGAAAAGAAATCCCGAAACTGTAGGAATATACAGGCTTACAATGAAAACTGCTTCGGACAACTTCAGGCACTCCTCGGTTCAGGGCATTATGAAGCGTCTAAAGAGCAGAGGAGTAGAAGTAGTTATATACGAACCGGCTTTAAAAGAGGATACATACTTTGGATCAAAAGTAATTAGAGACTTGGATAACTTTAAAAAGATGTCGGATGTAATTGTTGCCAACAGGATGGCAGATGAAATTAAAGATGTAATAGGCAAGGTATATACAAGGGACCTTTACAGTAGGGATTGACAATATAGTTTCTGTATATTTTCTAAACATTTTATTAAGTTTTTCTTAAATATCATTTTATACAAGACTAGTATGACTGTCCATATAGTATTTTTCCGTGAAATATGTTAAAATGATATGGCATTTGTTATAAATGATTTAGTTTCAGCTAAATCATTTATATTTTATAACAGAAGTTGGTGTTGCGTATGAGTAAACAGTTGAGTAAAAAGAAGAAAATGGTATTATGGACTTTGTTAGTCGTAACTTCTTTGTTGCTTATTGTAAGTTTAACAGCATATATATACCTGCAGTCGATGCTGAATTTAATTAACAGGCCTGATAACTCGTATCCTATAGTCAACCCTGAGGATGAATTTTTTGAAACCGATGAAGATGCCGAGGGTGATGAAATAGATCCGAATGATATACTATGGCCTGAAGATGATTATGGTGTTATAAGGGACAAGAATATTATTAACATTCTTCTTATCGGGCAGGACAGAAGACCTGGTGAATCCAGAGCTCGTTCCGATTCTATGATAATAGCCACCATTAATAAGAAAAACGGTACTATAAAGCTTACTTCACTGATGAGGGATTTGTATGTTCAAATACCGGGATACAGTGATAATCGTATTAACGCAGCATATGCCTTTGGAGGCATGAAGCTGCTGAATGAAGTAATAGAGAAGAACTTCAAGATTCATATAGATGGAAATATAGAGGTAGACTTTGAGGGCTTTGTCAAGGGCATTGATATAATAGGTGGTATTACTCTCTCTTTATCAGAGAAGGAAGCTGAACATTTGAACAAGAAAGGCTTTTCTAATGTGAAAGCCGGTGAGGTTAATATGGACGGAGAGTTGGCATTGGAGTATGCCAGAATTCGGAAAATTGGCAATGACTTTGCTAGAACAGAAAGGCAGAGAAAGGTCATTCTTGCAGTTGCCAAGAAGGTAAAAGGCTCGGGGATCAGCGATCTTATGGCTTTGGCAAACAAAGTTCTTCCTTGTGTTACAACCGATATGTCCAACGACCAGCTGATGGATCTTATTTTCACAGCGGCTAAATCTGACCTGAGCAATATTGAACAAAACAGGATACCCAGGAATGGCAGCTATAAGGATGCCAAGATCAGAGGAATGCTGGTATTGGTACCGGATCTAGTCAAGGTCAGAGAAGACCTGAAGAATATCATTTATGGGGATTGATTCTGGTCAAGCAAAGTTAATTTAGTTTCATATATGCATACTGTGTAGATATTGAATTTCAAACTCCCCCTTTGGGGAGTTTTTTCTTGCGATTAAATGTCAGAATATTCGTTATTTTATTTGTCGGATGTTAATACGCTTCACCCTTGTTCACGATGATATTTGAAAATTTCTGTTTCCTTGTTATATGCTTTTATTTGAGAGACAATTGACGTTTGAACAAATACTAGGCTATTATGTTATTTAAAGCCAGCTATTGCTGAGAAAAATATATATAGGAGGAAAAAGTTATGTTAAAAGGGATTCCATCTGTATTATCACCGGAATTATTGAAAATTTTAATGGAAATGGGTCATGGAGATGAAATTGTAATTGCTGATGGGAATTTTCCTGCTGCCAGCATTGCTCAGAGACTGGTCAGGTGTGACGGGCATGGAGTTCCGGTGCTATTGGATGCGATATTAAAACTGTTTCCCCTGGATTCATATGTAGAACATCCTGTTATTTTGATGGAGGTTGTTCCCGGTGACCCGGTAAAACCTGTTATTTGGGATGAGTATAGGGCTATTGTTAAAAAGCATGATGAGAATGCTGCAGATTTTGAGCATGTAGAACGGTTTGCATTCTATGAGCGGGCTAAAAAGGCTTATGCTGTTGTTGCAACAGGAGAGAAAGCCCTTTATGCAAATATTATTTTGAAAAAAGGTGTAGTTACTGAGTAAGCAAAATTTGAATAATTATAGGAATATTGTACTTATAGGTTGCTGTCCTGTTAATTCCCGTTATGGAGGTTGATTATAGTGAAACAGAAAATACTTGAAAACATTCATAATAAGATTGAGCAGGGGCCATTTTCTGCTTCATGGGATTCGCTGGAGAATTATAAGATTCCCCAATGGTATGAAGACGCAAAGTTTGGGATATTTATCCACTGGGGTGTCTATTGTGTTCCGGCTTTCGGAAATGAATGGTATCCAAGGAATATGTACATAAGAGGAAGCAGAGAATTTGAATATCATATAGCAAATTATGGACCGCACAGCAAGTTCGGCTATAAAGATTTTATACCCATGTTTAAGGCAGAAAAGTTTGATCCGGCAGCATGGGCAGAGCTTTTTAAGAAGTCCGGAGCACGATATGTTGTGCCGGTTGCTGAACATCATGATGGATTTCAAATGTATGACAGCGCTCTGTCCAGGTGGAATGCTGCTCAAATGGGTCCTAAAAGAGATGTCATAGGAGAATTGGCAAATGCTGTGAGAGAGCAAGGGATGATATTTGGAGTTTCAAGCCACCGGGCTGAACATTGGTGGTTCATGGGAGAAGGTATGAATTTTGATTCGGATGTGCGGGATCCTGAGTATGCTGACTTCTATGGACCGGCAATGCCGCAGCCCAGGGACAATTATATGGACAGTACTCCTGACCAGGAGTTTTTAGAGGACTGGCTGATGCGTACCTGTGAGCTTATTGACAAATATCAGCCTCAAATTTTATGGTTTGACTGGTGGATTATGAACTTAGGCTTTAAACCGTATCTGAAAAAGCTTGCTGCATATTACTACAACAAGGGTGCTGAATGGGGCAAAGGCGTTGCTATCAATTATAAGTATGATGCTTTTCCTGTCGGAACAGCAGTACTGGACATTGAGCGGGGACAGTTGTCAGGAATCCGGCCTATGCTGTGGCAGAATGATACATCGGTTTCCAAGAATTCATGGGGATATATAAAAGACCATGATTACAAAGAGGCTAATGATATAATCTGTGATCTGATTGATGTGGTGAGCAAGAACGGAGTACTACTTTTGAATGTTGGACCAAAAGCAGATGGTACGATTCCGGAGAATGAACAGGAAATCCTGCTTGAAATAGGAAAGTGGCTGGAGGTTAATGGAGAGGCCATTTACGGCACCAGACCCTGGAAGGTTTTTGGAGAAGGACCGACTCAGGTAGCAGAAGGGGCATTTACAGATACCAGGCGTAATCCGTTCACCAGTGAAGACATCAGGTTTACTGCCAAAGACGGACGACTATATGCAATTGTAATGAAATGGCCGGAGAATGGGCGAGTCGCTGTTAAGTCACTGGGCAAAGGAGCAAAATATGCACCTGAAACCATAAATTCTGTTAAACTGTTGAGCAGTAATGAAGCAGTGCAATGGAGTCGTACTGATAATGAGCTGTTGGTTGATGCCTCAGCATGCAGACATTGTGAAAATCCTGTAGTTTTGGTTATTAATTATTCCTGAATAGGCTCTTTGCTTTTTGATAGTTCATGCAGATGATTATTAAAACAGCTGCAATTTAACTTTATAACTCAAAGCTGTATAAACTCTTAAACAAACACTTTTTAGGGCTGTTCCTGATTTTGAGGAACAGCCTTTTCTATGTGCGCCCAGCATGGGCGCAATCTAACGGGTGAAAGTCCCGAGTACGGGTTGATAGTGCCAAGTACATAGCCAAGAGCAAGGGTGTCCTCGGTGACGAGGAATCTGAAGGAAGCTGGAGGCAAAC
>DUSN01000083.1 GCA_012842605.1 Clostridiales bacterium | reverse complement strand
TTTAAAGACCCCTATCATGTAGGTATTTATATAGGAGGCGGCGAATTCATACACGCTTCATCCGGAACCAATATGAAGGTTGTTATAAGCAGCCTTGATTCCGGCAGATATCCAACGCGTTATTATGGAGCACGCAGGATCCTTAAATAAACCTTGAGATGATTATATAAACAGCTAAATATGCTAATTCAATCATACCAGCCCGGCTAAGCCGGGCTCAGGCTGTTGACAAAGTCAGCAGCCTAATTTTGTGCGCACAGCATAGGCGCAGTCTAACTAGCTTTTATATTATTTCTATATTAGAACAGGCAATTGTTCCCATTCTTCACAATCAAATTTGGAAAATCCATTCGCAGGCAGGAAATAGCAGGCGATAATGGAATCATACTCTTTTACACACCTCGAAGCCCTTTCATGCAAATGGTTACAACTTTTTCAGGGATACTTAACCTGGTATACATGCTGGCCGATGCAAAGGAAGAAATCGAAGACTTGCTTACTATAATGGAAGAAAAATATGATATAGCAGCACAACTAACTATTGATTCACCCGCTGAATGTATAATGATACCTGAAAATCTGTCGAGTGAAGTAGTAGGACTTAAATATTATGACAAGAACTTAAAGGTAACACGTAATAAAAGACCTGTATCGGTTCCTCAGGGACTGTCTCAAAATAATATATTATTTGGGGCAGTTCTTTTTTTTACTGGTTTTTGCTGTTTTATCAACAAGAATAATGCATTACAGGCTAAAAACTTGGTGATCGGGAATAATCATAATCACCTTCCTCCAGCTCGATCATTGTTATTTATTTAACTTTATGCAAACACTAATAATGATATGCTAACTTACTATGATATGCTATAATAACTAAGTGCGGCTATATGGATTCTATGAATGGGATGATAGGAATGGATAAAAAGCTTTCAAAGAAATATTGGCTGATTTTGCTGTTTCCTTTGGGCTATCTGCTGAATTCCTTATCCCGAAGCAACAGCTTGTTGACAGAAAAGTATTATTCAAGCGGCATTTATAGGGTTATCTCATGGTTTATGGCAAATCTGACAGGCTGGCTGCCGTTCTCGCTGGCAGAGCTGCTTTTGCCAGTATTGGCAGTGTCGGCAATTTGCTGTATTATTGCATGGATTGTCAAATTTATAAGGAAAAAGAAGTATCGCTGGATAATGATACGCAACGGTATCCTTAATGTGCTGCTGGCAGCCAGTGTGATTTACTTCTATTTTATTATAGCCTGGGGACTGAATTATAACCGGCAGACTCTGGCAGATAATTTAGGATATGAAGTCAGGCCTTCTTCCCTGAAAGAATTGGTGCAAATGACTGAGGAACTCCTGGAGGAGACTAATCAGCTGAGGGAAAAGGTTCAGGAGGACGACAGGGGAGTAATGGTGCCCTTCGGAGGAGAAGAGGGAGCTTTTTCCCGGGCACTTGAAGGTTACAAGGCAGCAGCAGAACATTTCCCGGGCTTTGATGGAGTGTATGGCAGGCCAAAGCCACTGTTGTTTTCTTCAGTTATTGCCTACACCAATATATGGGGTATTTACAGTCCTTTTACTGCAGAGCCCAATGTAAATATGAAAATACCATCACCTATGCTTATATCCACCATGATGCATGAGTTTGCTCACCAATTGGGGTTTGCCAGGGAGGATGAAGCCAATTATATATCATACATGACTTGCACCCTGCACCCTGACGTAGATTTCCAGTATTCAGGTTCATTACTGGCTTTGAACCATTCCATGAATGCTGTATATGGGCAGGACAAAGAAGCGTATAAAGAGCTGTATAAAAAACTGTCTGACAAAGTAAAACGGGATTTGGCGGAAAATGCAAAATACCATGCCAAGTATGACGGTCCTGTTAGCGAGACTTTTTCCAAAACCAATGACGCATATTTAAAGGCTAATAATCAAAAGGATGGAGAACGCAGTTACGGCAGGATGGTGGATCTACTGCTGGCTAAATACCGTCATGAGAAGGACAAGGGAAATCTGAGGTGATTGCATTTGGAAAGGTTGGCAGGCAGCGGATGTGAGCTTTTGATTCCGCTTTCAGAAAGAAAGCCATTGAAAGAAATTGAGCGAAGCATTATAAAAACATACCGCAGACAATTATGGGCAAAATTCAATAAGGCAGTGCGTGACTATAAACTGGTGGAAGAGGGAGACAGGATAGCTGTAGCCGTTTCTGGCGGGAAGGACAGCCTTCTGATGGCAAAATTGTTTCAGGAAATGCAAAAGCACGGAGTATGCAACTTTGAGCTTGAATTTATCGCTATGGATCCCGGTTACCATGACTCCAACCGTGAACTGCTTTTAGACAATTGTCAATATCTTAACATACCTATAAAGTTGTTTGAATCAAGAATCTTTGATATAGTAGACCATATAGCCAAGGACTACCCGTGTTATATGTGCGCCCGCATGAGGAGAGGTGCTTTATACTCTAAGGCGCAGGAATTAGGCTGCAATAAGCTGGCACTGGGGCATCATTTTGATGATGTAATTGAGACTACTCTCATTAACATGTTTTATGCCGGGGCATTTAAAACCATGCGGCCTAAACTTAAATCAAAGAATTTTAAAAATATGGAACTAATACGCCCAATGATTTATATCCGTGAGGATGATATTAAGAAGTTTGCCTCCAATAACGGCATTTCTGCCATGAACTGCGGATGCGTAGTTGCTGCTGAAAGGACATCCAGCAAACGCCGGGAAGTTAAAGAGATTATCCGGGAACTAAAAAAAATAAACAGTGATGTGGACAGCGCTATCTTTAATTCAGCCCGCAATGTAAACCTTGATTCCATACTTGGATGGCAGAAGAATGGCAAAAGATATTCATATCTTGACTTCTATGACCAGGCTGAAACGGAAGAAGATTGATTAGCGGCAGACTTGCTGGTATAATATGACCGGTGTGTATTTCCGGTATGTTGTTAAATGTGGATTTTAGAGAAAATCTAAATACTAAAATCAAGGCAGACGATATAAATTATAAAACCAAATATACTGCAAGAAGAAACGGGGTGTAGATAGTTGGCACTGGAAGCAATTGAGACAATCCGAAGAGCGGAACAGGCAGCCGATCAACTGGAAAAGGATGCTGCAGCGGAAAGCGACAGGATCATACAGGAAGCCAGGCAGAGAGCAGAAGAACTTTTTGAAAACCTTACTGCCGAGTCCAGAAGGAAGGCAGAAGAGATTCTGAACGCTGCAGGAAAGCAGGCAGACCGGATAATATCAGATGAGATGCTACAAGCAGAATATGAAACTAAAATACTGAAAGAAACGGCAGCCCATAAGGAAAAAGAGGCGGTGCAGATAATCCTTTCGGAACTGTATTAAGCTGTCTTGAGGCACTTCTCATTAACAGAAATAAGCTTGGGGAGGAATTATTCCAATGGCAATCCTGCCTATGAAACGCATTCATATATATGCGTTGTTAAAGGACCGTAAACGAATAATGGAAATGCTGCAGCGATTCGGTACGGTACAGATTGAGGATAACCTTGAAGAAGATGAAATCTTCTTAAAGAAAGATATTAGCGGTGAAAAGCAGAAAGTCGAGCGTGACCTGACATTGGTAAGCCAGGCTCTTGATATCCTGGAAAGCCATGTGCCCGAGCCAAAATCCATTTTAGATACTCTTAATGGCAGAAGAGAGCTTTCTGTTGAAGACTTTGAAAGGCTTGGCAGCAAACAGGATGATATCAGAAAAATGGCTGAACATATAAAAGACCTGGACAGGACAATTGCAGAATGCAAGTCCGAAATACATAAGATTAATACTCAGATAGAAGCTTTATCTCCATGGAGCAGCTTAGACATCCCGCTGCAATTTCAGGGAACGCGGTCGACTTGTGCCCTGACAGGTACTTTGCCGGGAGAGTTGTCACTGGAAAACATACTGGATAAACTAGCCGATATGCTTCCGGATGCTGATGAGATACATGCAGACATCATAAGCAGCGGAAAAGACCAAACCCATATTTTCCTGCTTTGTCCAAGACATAATGCTTCTGCTGTAGAAGGCGCATTAAGGTCCATGGGCTTTGCCCGGCCGCCTGTGTCATCGGGTAATATTATTCCGGCAGAGCAGAAAACGAAACTTGAAGCAGAACGGGCAGAGCTGGAACGGTTATCGGAGAAGTCAAAGAATGAAATTATCCAGCATGCCGAAAAAAGGGACGAGCTAAAATTCTTGTATGACTGGCTCACTATGAGGCTGGAAAGGCTGGAAAATAAAAAATGCCTGCTTGAATCCAAATATACGTTTATTATTGCTGGTTATATTCCCCAAAAGGAAATACAAGCAGTAACTTCAGCATTAAGCAGCAGGTTTCTGGTCTATATAGAGCTGAATGATCCAGGTGAAGATGAGGATGTACCTGTTCTGCTGGAAAACAGCAAGTTTTCTGAACCTGTGGAAGGTGTGCTTCGATCTTTCAGCTATCCGGGCAAGGGAGAAATAGATCCTATATCAATAATGTCTGTGTTCTATTATATTTTGTTTGGTTTGATGCTATCAGATGCTGCATACGGACTATTAATGACCATAGGCTGCGGCATTTGCCTGCTTAAGTTTAAAAATATGGAATCTGGTATGAGAAAGACATTGAGGATGTTTTTCTTCTGCGGAATATCAACTACTTTCTGGGGAGCCATGTTTGGCAGCTGGTTTGGAGATGTTGTCACAGTTGTGTCGTCTACATTCTTCAATAAAACGGCAGCAATAAAACCAATATGGTTTGAGCCCATGAGAGATCCCATGCGTATGCTGGTGTTCTCTATGGCTATGGGTATTGTTCATCTGTTTACCGGTCTTGGTGCCAAGCTATATCAATGCATAAGAGCTAAACAGTATAAGGACGCACTTTATGATGCTGTATTCTGGTATATGCTGGTTGGCGGGCTGATTATCTTTGCCTTGTCAACAGAGAAATTCGTTGAAATACTGAACCTCAGCTTCATACTGCCAAAGTCCGCAGGAAACGCAGCAGCGGTAATAGCAGCTATAGCAGCGATAGGGATTGTGCTTACATCAGGCAGAGAATCCAGGAACTGGTTTAAACGCATATTGAAGGGCTTATACGGGCTATATAACATTACGGGATACATGAGTGATATCCTGTCCTATTCCCGCTTGTTGGCCCTTGGCCTTGCTACCGGAGTAATAGCGTCCGTTATTAATCAAATGGGTGCTATGGGAGGAAGGAGTGTTGCTGGCGCCATACTCTTTATTGTAGTGTTCCTGGCAGGCCATTCAATAAATATAGGCATCAACCTGCTGGGAGCATATGTACACACCAATCGTTTATCCTTTGTAGAATTTTTCGGTAAGTTCTATGAAGGAGGAGGCAGTGAATTTACGCCCCTGGGCGTTCATACTAAATATTACAAACTAAGGGAGGAATCAAATCATGGATAATTTAGGATTAATTTTTGCATTATCCGGAGCAGTTTTAGCAGCATTATTAGCAGGAATAGGTTCTGCCATAGGTGTAGGAATGGCTGGTCAGGCAGCAGCCGGAGTAGTAACAGATGACCCGTCAAAGTTCGGAAAAGTACTTATTCTTCAGCTTTTACCCGGAACACAGGGAATTTACGGCCTGCTGATCGCATTTTTAACTTTAACCCAGATAGGTGTCCTGGGTGGATCTCCTGATATTTCTTTGGCTAAAGGGCTGTTATATTTCGTGGCCTGCTTGCCTATGGCTTTTGTAGGCCTCTGGTCTGCCATTCGTCAGGCACAGGCAGCAGTATCAAGTATTGCTCTGGTTGCAAAACGTCCTGATCAGGCAGGTAAAGCCATAATTTTCCCTGCAATGGTTGAGACCTATGCAATTCTCGCTCTGTTGATATCCATTCTTTGTGTTACCGGTCTCGGTGGTTTGAACATATAACCAATACCCCGTGAATAGGAGAGCTATTATGTCAGGATTGGATAAAATAGTGGATAAAATCATGTCAGCAGCAAGGAATGCCGCTGATATGAAGCTGAATCAGGCAAGACTGCAGGCAGAAGCCATGATCAGCGAAATGGAAGACACTGCAAGGAAGGAAAGCGAGAGAATACTTCAGGAGGCTGCTGATAAAGCAGCGGATATCATTGAACGTGCTCGTTCTGCGGCAGCTTTGCAGAAGCGAAGAGCCATCCTGTCAGCAAAGCAGCAGATTATTG
>DUSN01000082.1 GCA_012842605.1 Clostridiales bacterium | reverse complement strand
CTGCGGATACAACCAACACCGACAATATGAGAACTCCCCCCGCAATTGCAAATACAAGTAAAATATAACCTATATGTAATTTATCTTTAAAAGCTCTTTGATAAAATTCTTTTACTTTCATTTCGGACTTAAGCTTTTTCAGCATAACAAGGAGCACAATTGTCGGGGACCAGCTGCATAGTACAACAACCCATTGCATCGCCTCAGGCGTACCATGCAATACCTGTGATACAAGGCCGCCAAGCCCTAAGACCATTACCCAAAACAACAAATAGGTATTAATTACATACTTCCACATTACGTTAAGCCTTTTCTCTTTCATAATACTTCTCCTCTCTTTCGCTCAGCAGTTTTAAGTACAATACCTGGCTGCCTGCATCGTACATAAATTACACACTATTTATCACTGCTTTACACATTTTTGTATATTACCTTTCCTGCTACTTCTTTATCAGTGATTAGTACATCTTGTATATCCGTTCACCTCACAGAAAAAAAATCAGCTATAATCCAGGTTCATTATTATCATAGCAATCGAACCTGTAATATAGCTGATATAAGCCTTAAATTTACCTTAACTATCAAAAATTCTTATTCCTGCTGATCAGATAGTTATATGACATCAAATCATGTTTTTCGGTATATAGTCAATCACCTATATCCCAAACAGCTCCGTTATCTTCTTCATTCTGTCTGAAACACTTACGCTAAAAGGACATCTGCTATCACATCCCTTACAGCTTATACATTCTGATGCATGATGCTCAAGCAATTCATAATGGGATCTAATGGTTGCAGGAACCTCAGACTGCATAGTGGCCAAATCATAATATTTATTAACCATCGCAATATCAATTCCTACCGGACATGGCTTACAGTGTCCGCAATAGGTACACTGACCCTTATAGGAATGCAACGGTGCTGATGCGATTACGGAAGCATAATCCTTCTCATCCCCTGATGCCCTCTCATACTTCACTGCTTCATCTATCTGCTCCTTGGTATCAAAACCGCACAAAATTGATGAAACTGCAGGTCTGGTCAGTGCATAGTGAATACACTGGATTACGGAAAGCCTGACACCAAACGGCGATCTCTTCTCATCAAACAATCTGCCCCCTGCAAAGCCCTTCATTACAGTTATGCCGATATCTTTCTCTTCACAGATCTTATACAGTAAAGCTCTGTCAGGATCTATGCCCTTAAGACTATTGTCAAATTCCTCTGCAAACATATCATTTATATCTTCGCTTGCAGGCAGCATGTCAAATGCGGGATTAATGCTAAAAAGGATCATCTCTATAAAGCCTGACTGCGCTGCCTTTATAGCAACCTTTGGGTTATGGGAGCTTATTCCGATATGCCGGATCACACCTGTGTTCTTAAGTTCCATTACATAATCTGTGTAATCCGAGGATTGTAATTGTTCCCACTCTTTTTCTGAGTCAACATAATGAATCATTCCCAGGTCTATATAATCTGTCCGGAGCCTCTCAAGCAGATCTTCAAATGCAGGGCGGACATAAGCCATATCCCTGGTTCTGTAATACTGTCCATCCTTCCAGGTGGAGCCAATATGACCCTGTATAAACCATTCCGAACGATTATCTTTAATACCCTCGCCAATAATGCTGCGTGATTTAGGATCCGGCATCCAGCAATCAAGAATGTTTATTCCTTTTGAAGAAGCATACTTTATCAGTTGGATGCTTTCTTCCTCAGGATGTCTCTCCAGCCATTCTCCACCAAATCCAATTTCGCTTACCATAAGACCGGTCTTGCCAAGTTTTCTTTTATTCATGCCGTTCTCCTTCATTCCTAAGGTTTACTATAAGAAAATTATAGTTGTAAAAATCTTTATAATCAACGTTAAAGCAAATCAATAAAAAAGCTTTAGCACCCACATGGGAAAAATCCGAAAAACTGTCGACCCAGAGCATAGTGCTGTTCAGTACCTATCTCTTTAATGTTTTTATTTGGATTAAATCTAATAATTTGCCTTACCTACTCAATCGTAAAGCAGTCATGTTACCACCATAACCGGAACCAGTATCAATATTCCAGGAGTTATTTTTTCATCATAAACAGGCTCATCATTTTTACAGGGAGTATGTCCTATTACCTGTATCTTCCCGATATTTTTTATCTCACCTCTATTCCAAAGAAGACCTTGTCCATTTGCTTCATCCAGTGGATTCAAGCAATTCTTTGCAATGCCGGCATGGCTGACAATGTTCACCTTACTAACTAACCTCCCGTTTCTCCGACATATAAACCTCTAAGGCTGAACTGCCAGGTATTTACTTTGATTGCATGATTTAATATATTAATATTGCTATACCCCTTCATTAGCATAATGTAGTATCAGCAATGCCCTAAAGGTAATATCGCAAGCCTTGCGAGTTCTTGATTTCCAATCTGTTTCCAGCCGAAAACCGCCATATGGCCCCCACTCATCTGCAATTATCTTTATATTCTGCTCGTTTTTCCATGAACTTGTATGAGCTAATATATCCAGATGATAGCGGCAAGGCCATTTTTCATTATCGTTAAAAACAAGGTGCTTTCCACCGCGAATTGGGTGAGTAATATCCAATACCGAATCAACCTCAAGAACACGCTGAAAGCAATCTAATGATAGTTGAATCTGCGGTGATATGTCAATAACATCGTCGTATCCGGCTCGGGCGATGTAAGCGCAACGAATTAGGTTATGCCCATGTCCGGTCACCTTGAACTCATCAATTATTTTACCCCTCGTATCATAGCACCAATCATCAAGAGGAATTGAAGCAAAAGCTTCCATAGCCCGTTTGAGTACTGGTGTTTCCTTATCTACAGCTTTTTCTGCAAGGTATTTTGTAGCACTTTCTTGTGTATCAAGACCCCCGTGTAGGCTTTTCCCTATCCAGCCATTCTCCTGTTGACACGCAATAATACGCTGTATCATTTCTTCTTGAATAATCTGTTCCTGATATAGCACAGTTTCATCGGCTGTAAGATTATGTAAAATTTCACTTTTTATACGACGCTTGATAGAGGGGTTGGCATTTTTAAGAAGAAAATCAATCATCTTTTGCTTTTTAGATTTCACAATAAAACCTTCCTAACAAATACTCGATATACGTCGTTCACGGAAATATATCATTGTCCCAGATACTTCACATTAATCCGTAAGTACCATCTCCATGCATCGTTTCCGCCATAAACGCTCATATTCCTTATGAGGCACGATCCTCTTAGCGAGATCGACTGGGTTATGTACGCCTTCCTCATCACACCACTTAACGTCTATCGCATAGGCACGCATGTCAAGCTCGTCTTCGTCCCAATATACCGGAACGGTATACCATCCAGCCAGGTGCGCTGCCACCACCCGGGTATGACCGTCTGTCATAATGATGCGGTCATTTAATCGTTTGACAGAAATGGGATCGAAGCACCCGGGTTCCGCAGGTTCAAACCACTCCAGCACCAGCCGCAGTTTTCCTTTGCTAATGTAGAGCTGGCTGGGCTGCAGCTTCGCAATGGGAAGAGAAAACTGTTGCTCCGCTGAAAATTTTTATGCGGTGACGCTCGATGAATTCCTCCCTCGTCAGCCTGTAATGATACTGCCATTGCCCCTTTTGCGGTTGAGGCAATGGCTCAGCCAATACTCGCTTAATGATCTATTTAACTTTTTTAAAAATTTCCGTCCTTAAATTCACAAGATATCATTTCTTCTATTTTTTGCGCTCTTGAAATAATTTTCGAACACAAGTTTTCAAAAAGATCTTCAAAATTTGACTCCCAAAACTTAATCTTTATCTCTTTCTTATCTTTCGTAGAATCAATAATAACATTATCATTTGAAGCACAAATATTTATTGGATAATTATTCTCCCCAACAAACATATCAAATATAAAATACTTAATGTACATATCAAATGTATCAAAATGTCTTAACCACATAAACAAATGTGGAGATTTCGCCAAAGAAATCTCTCCCAGAATATCACCTGGATATATTTTACGGTATTCCTCTATAAAATCACATAGTTCTATCTCATTATTTTTACTCGACAATATTTCCAAAACAGTATAAAAATGCTTTAGCTCCAGTAAAGTCAAATCCACTCTGTCATTTATATAACTACTCCCTCTTAGGTTTTGAGAACCACCTCTATTTATATTGTATGGTGGTTGATTAAACCCCTCTTCTTCAGGCCAAAGAAATGAACCACCTATACTTCTAGTTTTATATACCCAATTAACAATATTCTTTAAAGCCTTTTCCTTATCAGTTTTATTCTCATAATAAATAACATAAGGATGACGCATTAATTTCTTTGGTTCATGGTCATTTTCTGTTTTTGGAACACTAAATCCAAATTGGTCTGATTTCAAAAAAAACAGAGTTTCACTATTTCTGCATACTTTAATTCTGCTTTTTCCTTTATAATTACATATTGTATATTGAAACCTATCCCCATCGTTTATATATTTATTTTCTTGTATCTCTAAAAATTTGCGAAGCCAATCATAATATTTTTTATTTCCCTCGTCTGGATCATTATAAATACTACCACAAGAATATCTTTTCTTATTAGGTCCAAACACTTCGTCTCTTAATGAGTTATAATAATTCTTTTCCCACCAATTGTAAACGTCAAGTGCTTTTTTACGAATTTTGCTAAATAATATTTTACACCTAGTAATTACCAAATATGGATGCTCTGTGTTTTAACCGATAGCTATCTCCGGATAAATGAATAACCTCACATCTAT
>DUSN01000081.1 GCA_012842605.1 Clostridiales bacterium | reverse complement strand
TTGATTTGTGCGTTATGAGAACAAACCGGTGATTATCAATACCAACATAGAATTTTCCAGATGGGTAAATGTGTTCTATGACGAACAGATGACTGGTGCCATCATTGACCGGATACTTCACCACTGCCACTTGCTGCTATTCCCCGGTCCAAGTAACAGAATGAGGGAATCCACATTAAGTACATAAAAATCAGGCATAAAAATTATTGGGGTTTACATAAAAATTCCCCACCGGTGCCTGGGGAAAAATTTTTGCAATAGTGGGGAATTTCCACTTGCAAAAAACAATATTATTAAACTTAGTCTTGTTTTTTTGCATTGCAAATAATCGTAAATAAAAAGATTCTAATTGAGGTGTTCTTCTTGGATAAAGTTTGTTACTGTTACGTAAATAGTCGTCTCTAGATTGTTCACCTTGACTAAACTCATATTCTACAAATCTTCTTGATTGTAAAACATAGAACTTGAAGCCAACTTCTGGATTCTTAGTTGTAGAACTACCACCACTATCTACAGTTCTAATAGTATATACTTTCTCAGACTCATCTATCATAGATATCTCTACTCTGTTATTTGCTTTGGAATTACGTTTGCCAACAGAAAAACTTGGTGTTTCGTTATGGTAACCGTTAAATGCTCTAATTGCTTCAATAATTGTAGTTTAAATATTTTTGGTAATTTGATTTGTTATGTTATTTATAAGCTAGATATAATTAACTTTACACGGATAGCAATAGAGCTGACATAATAAATATTTTTGTATATTTTTTATGACATTATTTTACAGCATTCTTCTATATTATTCAACCGATTAAGTCATATAATGGTGTAATAATGAGTTGATCCATAACTCATACTTCGGTTAATATATAAACACCAGCAAATACCAAACCGAGGATGATGAACCATGGACTCAGTTTAATATTACAATAACCGAGTACTTTTGAATGGACTTATTTTATCAAATGGCAAGGATTAAGCATTTATGCGTTATCAACAAAACGAGCAGGCAGAAGAATTGTAGTTGATATAGCACGTCAAATACATATTCTCAACAATTTTCATATATGTCACCTCATCTTTTCTATTACTTTCCTTGACTTAGCAGCTCATAATCGGGAATGTATATGGGTTTAGATGGTTCAAGGAAATACCGGGCAAAAGCCAACGAAAAGCAGATGCCATGCATTTTTACCGCATGGCATCTATAAATTAATGGCACTCCCAAGGGGATTCGAACCCCTGTTACCGCCGTGAGAGGGCGGTGTCTTGACCACTTGACCATGGGAGCATATATGGCCTCGCTCTAATGGCGAGGCCGTTTGGCTGCGGAACTAGGATTCGAACCTAGACAATACGAGTCAGAGTCGTAGGTGCTACCGTTACACCATTCCGCATCATTTATATCGCCTGACTGACGACAAAAAATATTATAACTACACATCAGGCAAATGTCAATAGATTTTTTTGTGTAAGTTTTTGCTTGCCGGATGATTGCCGGCAAGCGTTAAGGCTTGGTTACTGCCTCGGCATGAGTAAGCCCTCAATTGTTGAGGGCTTGAGCCCCAAGATGCCGTCCTTCTATGATTTTAATACCCGCCCCTCGGCAGGTGGGAAACCTGTTGCCGGCTTCTAACTTCCCCTCAGCATTGGGGGCATGTTATCCACCTGCAAACTCGGAATCCCGTATACATTCTGTGGGTTAAAAACAATAGAACAACGCACATCCCAGGAGGTCTTCTATAATTATTTTAATGTAATCCTGTGTCCAATTCAAGACCAAAACTTAAGATTCTCGAGTGGACATATCAATTTTTCACAATAAAACAGCCCGAAACCTGCAAATTCTGTTGAATTTGTGCATGTCCGGGCTTTAAATGGCAAATACTGTTATTACATGTTCACCAGGGGGACTGAGCCATGTTCCAGGCTGTTGCAGCCCGGGCATGTGTACAAATGAATGCAGCAGTTATCCCCGGTTGTTGCTATATCATTGTTCAGGATAAATATATCCTTGCCCATGTAAGGGCTGTATGGCCCGCTGTAGTCCTCCAGCCTGCCTGCTTGAACCATTAACATGCCGCATTTTTGGCATACCATCTGCTTGTCATAAAATCCGTTGCATACAGGGCATATTTCACTCATAGGATCTCACTTTTATCTTCCGCACTTATTAAAGCAGACATTCTGCTGCATGGCTTGTTATTCCAGTGAATGCATGTATCACATCGCACAGGTTCATCTTCGGGCTCCCAAGTAGTCAGCGCAGCAACCTTGGAACAATATTTTCCGCAAACAGACGCAGCATAGGCTAATTGTTCCGGGGCATAAGTACTGTTCATCTGTCCGTCCTCCTGGTTGTTTGTCCATAAAACAAGTGCTATTAATAGTATTTTCTATGAATCATTAAACTATTCAGACAATTCTTTAAGCAAGGATATCTGCATGGTTTTCCCTTGCCGCCGAAGACGACCATTTGCCGCATCTGTCTCCCCATCTTGCCTTAACACTTCCCGCGCTTGAAAGCTCCACTACCTCGCAAAGGTTGGCACATCCGCTGCAGGAAAAAGATCTTGCTGTAAAATCCGAATGAATGGAATCAAATCCCCTGAACCTGGTGGTATACCCCTGCCGGATTTTTTTATGCGCCAGAATCGCCGCACCTATAGCGCCCATCACATCATAATGCTCTGGTACTATGACCCGCTGGCCCAGGGCATCCTCAAATGACCTTTTTATTCCTTCATTGGCTGCAACCCCGCCCTGGAAAACGATATCCGGCAGGATTTCCTTTCCCTTGCCTACATTGTTCAGATAGTTGCGCACCAATGCCTCACATAACCCTTTTATAATATCCTCCAGGCTGCATCCCATCTGCTGCTTATGGATCATGTCCGACTCGGCAAATACGGCACAGCGGCCGGCTATGCGCACAGGTGATGTGGATTTTAATGCCAGTGCGCCAAATTCCTGGATGGGTATGCCCAGCCTGGCAGCCTGTCTGTCTAAAAATGAACCGGTACCTGCCGCACATACCGTATTCATGGCAAAGTCCGAAACCACCCCGTTGCGAAGCAGGATAATCTTGGAGTCCTGTCCTCCGATCTCCAGAATGGTCTGCGCTCCGGGTATGCTTTGCAGTACCGCCATGCCATGGGCAGTAATTTCATTCTTAACAACATCGGCATCTACCATTGCACCGGCCAGCTCCCGGCCGCTTCCGGTAGCCCCCACCCCTGCAATAATGCAGCCGGCGGGCATGGACCGGTACATCATCTCCATACCCTCTTTCACTACTTCGATGGGCCTGCCCTGGGTTCTTAAATAAAACTTCTCAAGCACGTTATATTTTTCATCCAGCAGAACCAGGTTCACGCTTACTGAACCTACATCCAGCCCAAGATATACTTCAAGACCGTTCATATACTCTTCCCTTCTTCTGAGATAACAGATCTACAAATGCTTCCAGCCTGGTCATATACCCCGCCTCACCTGTCAGCTCATCCACAGTGAGTGTCATTGCGGGTACGCCTTTGTCCCTGGAAATCGTGGGTATAATGCTCTCGGCAACTATTTCAGGCATGCAGCCGAATGGCAGCACCTGGATTATGCCATCCAGCCCCATATCTGCATAGTGAACCGTTTCGGCAATTGTCTCCCAGGCATGCCCGCCTATGCAGAGGCTAAGATAATTTTCAGCCTTTTTAAGCTTTTTCTTCCTTTCTCTTTTATATATCATGTCAAGTGAAAGGTGAGTCTTAACCCAGTCGGTTACGGTAATGCCCCGGTGCACCTCTGCGCCCAGGTGGCCCAGCTTGTTTTCAATATTCAGATTGACATAAGGCTCAATCAGGGTGTAGATTTCGCCCACAATACCTATGTGCAGGGGCTGCACGCCCGGCCTTTCAGGTATCTGAGCCGCTTTTTCCTTGTATTCTTCAATGAATTCCAGGGTCTCACCGCTGCCTTTGCAGATCAGCACTTCCTTCTCAAATTTGGACTGCACCCTGTCGGTCTCACCCTTATTAAGCTCCCGGGGTCTTTTTTTCAGTAAAATGTCTATAAATTCATCCACCTGCTCAACTACTTTTGAAGCCTGCAGAAATGCCCTTGCTATTTTTAGCCATGAGCTGTTGCCGGATATCTTGCGTATCCTGTTCAGCAGCACCTGCGGTTCCCGGCCGGGTGCGTCCAGGATTACAACGTCAGCATCATAACCGTTATCCTTAAGTATTTCCTTTTCCACAACACCGTAATAGCCAAACCTGCAGGGGCCGCAGCTTCCGGTCAGGACTATTGTATCCGCTCCCTTTTCCATGCTTTGGATATAGTTCCCTAAGTTTATTTTCATTGGCAGGCAGGCCATTTCTGGTGCCAGGCGGGTGCCGATTTCCAGGGTCTCTTTGCTTACCGGGGGCGGGACTACCACTTTAACACCCAGATCATCAAACAAGGCTTTTACCGGTATATACATCCGTCCCATATGCGGGAATGTTATTGTCATACCTGCCCCTCCATTCCATCATGTCAATAAACGCTTCCAGCCGGGTGTCGAAGCCTGCCTGTCCGGTATGCTCATCCAGTGTAATGGTGGTCTGTGGGATCCTATATTCCCGTTGATTTGCCCTAAGCAGCAGTTCATCTATAAAAGCATCAATGCCGCATCCGAAGCTGGTTAAGATTATGAGTCCGTCAACCTTTCTCTTCTCCAGCATGGTAAGGCCGCCGCCCAGCAGACGCTTGCCATAGCTCCAGAACAGTTTCTTAGGGTATCTGCTGCACGCCAGCTCAATATCTTCCAAAGGCACATTTTCCGGAAATATTGCTTCATATCCCCTTGCAGCTAACTTTTCTACAATATTCATATTTATATAATCGTCATAGACCAGGTAGGGATGCCCGATCAGGCCAATCCTTCCCTTTACGGAAGCTGGTGACTGCCTGGCATTTCGCTTTTCAAGGATGGATTTGGGGCTAAATCCCGATTCCAGCATACTTTCATACTCAGCCTGCCTTGCCCGTGCCCTGTCCAGCGCACGTTCAACATTTGTATTGGATGCGCCCAGTTCCCTCCCAAGCTGCCTCATGCCGTCGTATCCCTTTTCCAGCCGGTCTCTTGCATTAAAGTTCATAATAAGAAGCTTGGGACTTCCCGACACTGAATTTTTAATCATTTCAGGCAAGCCGATAAACTTGGGGCAGATAAATTCCCCGGGATAAATGCTGATGAGTCTTGGAACCAGAATCACATCCGCTTTGCCGATAAGGTCCATTACATGCCCGTGGAACAGCTTTACCGGAAGGCAGGCATCATCTACGCAGGTTTTCACCCCGTTATTCAGTATCCCCTTGCTGGTACGGCCCGACAAAACTACCTGGTGGCCCAATTCCTCAAAAAATGTTTTCCATAAAGGAATATAAATTGGATAAAGCAGAGCTCTTGGAATGCCGATTTTCAAGGCTTACCTCCGATTTCCATGAAATACTCAATGTAATAAATAACAATATCCTGTATAGTATTCCCTTTGATTGCAGAAATGAAACATTTATCATTATTAGCAAACATTGAAAAAATTAACAAATAGTATTGCTACTTGACATTTGAAAATGATATACTATAGGTGTGTAAATAGAATTTTTGGGAGGTAATAGCATGAAGACTGTAAATATTAAGTTATCTTTGGCTGAAAATGTAAAAAACTTTGTTAATATTGTAAACAAATATCCCTATGAGATTGATCTTCGTTCCGGCCGCCATGTAATCGATGCAAAGTCAATACTGGGTATATTCAGCCTTGATTTGAGCAAACCGGTTATCGTTGAAATCTACAGTGATGATTGTGATGATTTCTTAAAGGAAATAGAGAGCTTCATCATATAACTAAAATTCCATATTCTTTATGCATTGATACATAATGCATTAAAATTCATTTTTATATACTGATATGTATTAAGCTTCGAAAAGACAGCCTGACTGCAAGGGCTGTCTTTTTTTATACATAATTTTATACTTTATAAACTGGCTGATTTATGCTTTCATGAATTAAAATTGTCAAACATGCCAGCTTTTCTTTGGTATTATAGTTTTAAGTTCCGCCAAAATAAAAATAGAAGCAATACAATAATTTATTTTTCAGTTTATCCTGATCCATGAAAGGAGGGGCGGCAAGTGGCAGCAGGAAGCAAGAACACCGGAAAGAATCGTCAATTGGTAAAGGGAGCTCATCAGGCTCTTGATGATATGAAATATGAAATAGCAAGGGAACTCAATCTGCCTGTTCATCAGGGTTCGGAAGACTATTGGGGTAACTTGACATCAGCAGACTGCGGCAAAGTAGGCGGCAACATGGTCAGACGGCTGATAGCCATGGCAGAAGACAACCTGGCTAACGGCAACAGGCAGTAATTTTGCTGCAGTAAGTACACTTAAAAATCCTAAACAATGATGCAAAAAAACAAGGCCGGTTTTACCTGCCTTGTTTTTTTATTAGTGCGCCCAGCATGGGCGCAATCTAACGGGTGAAAGTCCCGAGTACGGGTTGATAGTGCCAAGTACATAGCCAAGAGCAAGGGTGTCCTCGGCGACGAGGAATCTGAAGGAAGCTGGAGGCAAACTTCCGGTCTGACGAACAGGAACCACATCAGGCATATATAGGATGGGTGAGATTGCTAAACAAATCAAAGCCCAAAACTATCCGGAATCCTATGGTGTAAATGTGGCAGATAGATGGAAGGAAAGATTGCGCCCTTACCTGGGGAGATCTCATGGACGTGCGTAAACATAATGTATGAAGCACGGTTGAAACAAGATTTATCATGAGAGGTCAG
>DUSN01000080.1 GCA_012842605.1 Clostridiales bacterium | reverse complement strand
TCCCTGGCTAGATCAACAATTACCTTTTCGGCTTCCGGGAGCTGCGGGTAGGAAACAACGGGTACACCCGGCTTGATTATTCCGCCCTTTTCAAAGGCAATTTCCGAGAGAGTATGTCCCAGTATATTTGTATGGTCATAGCTGATGGATGTAATAACCGATACCATGGGCTTAACTACATTGGTGGCATCCAGCCTTCCTCCCAGGCCTACTTCCACAACAGCTACGTCTATTCTCTGCCGGGCAAACCAAAGGAAACCTATTGCAGTAACTACCTCAAACTCAGTGGGATGGTTATATCCGTCCCTTACCATTGAATCTATCTGCTCTTTAACCAGACCAGTCAGGCAGGCCAGTTCATCTTCGGGTATTTCCTGAAAATTAATCTGAATTCTTTCAGTAAACCGCTCCAGGTAGGGAGAGATAAACATTCCCACCTTGTAACCGGCCTGGTACAGGATACTTGTTGTCATAGCCGCAACCGACCCTTTTCCGTTGGTTCCGGCAATATGCACCGACCGGAATTCCTTATGGGGATCACCCAGCCGTCTCAATAACTCAGTAATATTCTGCAATCCAAGCTTGGACCCAAACTTCAATGTACTATGAATAAATTGCACTGCTTCCTGGTAGTTCATATATTCACTTTCCTGTCATTCTCATTTAGTTTAACTAAGCGCTGATGGAGAAACCAAAGGTAACTCCATCAGCTGCGCTATTTGTGCTCATATAGTTTTCTTGCTAAGCTCCGAAGGCGATACGGCATTTCTTGAAAAGCCGGTCAGCCGGACGGCAAACTTGAATTCTTCCGTATGCAGCTGATATTTTTCCAATGGTCCTGGTCCGCAGCTGTTTGTACCCAGTCCGTTATGCCGGTAATCCAGGTTAAGGGTAATAAAGTCCTGCTTTACCAGTTCATTGGTATGCTTTGCTTCCTCCAGGTTTTCCATGGTATATAAATGAGCACTGAAGTTCAGTTCAGGCATTCCAACAGCCAGCAGGCCCATGCCATTTAAGTCGGTGGCTGCTACCCAGCCTACTTCGCTGCGATTGCCGTTTTCCTGCGGGTAAACATAGGGAGTATACAGTTCTTCAACATTAGCAGTATATACACCAAAGGGATTTGCTTCCTTGCTGTCAACATACGATTCGCCCGGTCCTCTGCCATACCATTGGAAACGTTCCAAATCCTTCGGTATGGTCATCTGCAGGCCAATCCTTGGCAGGGTATTCGGCAACGAACTGCCCTGGGGCAGGCCGCTGACTTCAAGGATAACATCACCGCTGCCGTAAATACGGTAAGTATATTTAACAAGCCAGCCCCATGAAAGAATCGGCGGAGCTACCCTGGATTCTACGCTGACTTCAATGCAGTCATTATGTTTGCTCCACTCAAAGCTGTCAATCCTGTGCTTCATGGCGTTGATCCCGAATTTCTTCCATTCATGCCTAATATGCATTTCATTGTCGATAGGAGCGCGCCAGAAATTTATCCTGGGACCGGTTCTAAGCAGGTGCTTGCCTTCGTAAATCCAGGATGTGAGCACGCCATAAACCATATCAAACTTAAGGGAGAAGTTCACTCCTTCTACAATTAGCTCATTGCCGTTTTCCCTGGCATCTGCCGGGTATGCCATGGCTATTTTCTTCGGAGCAGCTGATGCCGACAACGGCAGGCGGAATTGCGACCAGGCTACTGCATGGCCTTGTTTTGCCCAGTTTGTATCTGCAGCCAGGATAAACCTGATATTCAGCCAATAATCGGTTGCAGGTTCAATATTGGCTGGAACCTCATATGGTACTATGACCTCTTTCTGCTCTCCGGCATCAATATCCGGAATCGGCAGTATTCCCTGCTGCAGAACCCTGCCGTCTGCTTCCAGGCTCCAGGAAGCCTGCAGGTGATTTAAGTTTATAAAATCATAGCGGTTGATGATGCGAACCCGGCCTTTGCTTAAGTCAACTTCTTCAACCTTGACCGGTTCGATTATTTTCTTGTACTCAATCAAGCCCGGCGATGGTTTCCTGTCCGGGAATACCAGTCCGTCAATGACAAAATTGCCGTCATTTGGCTGATCTCCGAAATCGCCGCCGTATGCATAATAGGATTCGCCTTTTTCGTCGTATCTTAATATGCCATGATCCAGCCATTCCCAGACAAATCCGCCCTGCAGCCTCTTATGGGCATAGAAGGTTTCCCAGTATTCCTTCAGGGTTCCCGGACCATTACCCATTGCGTGGGCATACTCGCACATAATATGGGGGTATTTCATCGATTTCCGGCCAACTTGATCCATGGTTTCAACCGAGGTGTACATGGTGCTGTGTACATCGCAGGCCTGCAGTTCATAGTTTTCGTCCGCGAAATGCATGCTGGACTCTCCCTCATAGTGCACCAGCCTGGTGGGATCCTTCTGTTTGGCCCATTTGTACATTGCTACATGATTGCGGCCAAAGCCTGATTCATTGCCCAAAGACCACAGAATTACAGAGGGATGGTTTTTATCCCTTTCCACCATTCTGGCAATCCGGTCAATATATGCTTCTTCCCAGTCCGGGTCATCGCTCAGCCTGTTTATATTATCCAGGAAACCATGAGTTTCAAGGTCAGTTTCATCAATGAGATATATGCCGTACTCGTCACAAAGGTCATAGAATTTCGGATCCGGCGGGTAGTGTGATGTGCGAACCGCATTGATATTATGCTGTTTCATCAGGAGTATATCTTTCAGCATGGTTTCATACGGTACTGCCCTTCCTAAAACCGGATGATGTTCATGCCGGTCTACTCCCTTGAACTTGACGGCTTTCCCGTTGATCAGCAAAAGGCCGTCCTTCAGCTCCACTGAACGGAAGCCTGTCCTGCAGGCAACAGCTTCAATAGTCTGCCCGCTGCTGTTTGTAAGATTCAATACAACATGATATAGATACGGAGACTCAGCTGACCATTTCTGAGGGTTTGCAACCGGAAGCTGCATATTTAAGCTGTTCTGCCCGTTTTTCAGTGTAATGTTTGCTGCTTCCCTGCTTCCTATGACAGAACCTTCAGCATCCAGCAATGTCATCTCCAGGCGGCATCCTTCAAGATTCTTATTTCCCAAATTGTTTAAAACAACATCCACATCCAGCACAGCATCCTTATACTCCGAATCCAGCTGTGTGCGGATGAAGTAATCCCATATCTGTACCCTGGGACGGGCAAGCAAATAGACATCCCTGAATATGCCGCTGAGCCACCACATATCCTGGTCCTCCAGGTAACTGCCGTCCGACCATTGGTATACGCGCACGGATACAGTATTCATGCCCTGATGAACCAATGAAGTAATGTCAAATTCAGAAGGCATGCGGCTTACCTGGCTGTATCCCGCTTCCTGTCCGTTTACCCATACATGGAAGGCACTGTCAACACCCTCAAAACGCAGAATTATCTGGCTGCCCATCCACTCAGCAGGTACGTAAAAATCCCTGCGATAGCAGCCGGTGGGGTTTTCAGTGGGAACATTGGGCGGGTCTACTGGGAAAGGGTATACAACATTGCTGTAATGCGGGTAACCATATCCCTTCATCTGCCAGCAGGACGGTACATCTATTTCATCCCAGGCAGAAACATCAAACTCATCCTTATGAAAATCTGCCGGTGCCTGCCAGGGTGAAGGTGCATAGTAGAATTTCCATACTCCGTTCAGCAATTTGAACCAGGGAGAATTTTGTCTCTGGTAGGTCAGAGCTGATGCTGTGTCAGGATAAGGTATGTAATAAGAACGGTTAGCAAGGCGATTACGATGAAGTAACTTGTGGTTGCTCCAATCAACCGATGTCTGCCGATTCATAATTTGTCCTCCTTTTGTCTTAGAACTGCTGTGGCTGATATGATAATCATTCATATTACTCTGTACCGTATCTATAATATTACATCTTGTCTAATTTATCCATATTATCCATATTGATTTTCCATATTGGAATTATATATTTTACATTCACCGGTGTAAACATGCTTTGTAAACAAAATTTAAGCCTAAAAGTCATTGCCGCTAAATGGCTATTCTTTAAGCTAAAACAGAAAAAACTTGAAAAAAGGAAGCTGGCTTAAATACTATCATATTTAGAGCCAGCTCTATTTTGCTGTTCAATTACACTGTTCCGTTTAACTGTTTCATTTTGCTGTTTTACTGTTCTTTTTTCTGTTCTTGCTTTCTGCACTGTCTTTCTATTTTTTTAATTTATACTATCTTACAGCTTTCAGTTTTTCCATGCCGGCAATCTGTTCCAGCACCTTATCCATCATGGTTTGGTATTTTTCCTTCTTGTTCCGTTCCTCCTGTACAACCGCCGGAGGTGCTTTCTTAACAAAATTCTCATTGGACAGCTTGCCGTTGACTCTTTCCAGCTCTTTCTCCAGGTTTTCCTTTTCCTTAAGCAGGCGCTCCATTTCCTTTTCGTAGTCAATCAAGTCTTCAAGAGGAATGAAAATCTGCACTTTGCCGGTAACAACAGATACAGCATTGGGCGGCAGGTTGTCTTTATCTTCTTTTATCTCCACTTCAGAAGCACCGGCCAGCTTTTCAAAGTATATCCTTGCATTCCGGAACAGGCTTGTATTTTCAGGTTCTGAAACCAGGATAAGCTTTGCCTTCCGGGATGGCGGCACATCCATTTCAGCCCTGATATTCCTTACTGCCCTTATAGCATCCATGATAGCTGCCATTTCAGCCTCTGCTGCATCATCCAGCTCTGCCGCATTTACTTCAGGCCAGGAAGAAATCATGATGCTTTCGCCTTCATGGGGCAGATGCTGCCACAGCTCCTCTGTAATAAACGGAGCAAAAGGATGCAAGAGCTTCAGTGCATTGGAGAGAACATATGTCAGGACATACAGGGCAGTGCCTCTTTCTGCGTCATCTGTTCCGTACAGTCTTGGCTTAACCATTTCAATATACCAGTCGCAGAATTCATCCCAGATAAAGTCATAAATCTTCTGAGCAGCCAGACCCAGTTCATATTTGTTCAGGTTGTCGGTTACTTCACCTGCCAGCCGGTTATAACGGCTTATAATCCATTTATCAGCGATCTCCAGTCTGCCCGGAACAAGCGGTTTGCCTTGCATGTTCTCAAGATTCATCAGTATAAAGCGGGTGGCATTCCAGATTTTATTGGCAAAGTTGCGGTTGGCTTCCACCTTTTCATAATAGAAGCGCATGTCATTTCCGGGTGAATTGCCCATGATAAGGCTTAAACGCAATGCATCAGCGCCATATTTGTCAATGATCTCCAGCGGGTCAATGCCGTTGCCCAGGGATTTGCTCATTTTCCTGCCCTGGGAATCCCTCACTATGCCGTGGATCAGAACATCACGGAAGGGTATCTCCTTCATATGCTCTAGACCGGAGAAGATCATCCGGGCTACCCAGAAGAATATAATATCATACCCTGTTACCAGTACATTGGTGGGGTAGAAATATCTAAGGTCCTCAGTGTCATCCGGCCAGCCAAGGGTGGAGAATGGCCATAAAGCCGAGCTGAACCAGGTATCCAGTACATCTTCATCCTGATGGAAATGCTCATGACCGCACTTGCATTTGGTTGGGGCTTCCCTGGAGACGATGGTTTCACCGCAGCTGTCGCAATAATATGCAGGAATGCGATGGCCCCACCAAAGCTGCCTGGAAATACACCAGTCACGTATGTTTTCCATCCAGTTGAAATAGATTTTCTCGAAGCGTTCCGGCACAAATCGGATTCTGCCTGAGCGAACTGCCTCGATGGCCGGCTCTGCCAGCGGTTTCATTTTAACAAACCATTGCTTGGAGACAATCGGTTCCACGACTGTAGAGCAGCGGTAGCATTCGCCTACATTGTGCTTGTGCTCTTCTGTCTTTCTAAGCAGGCCCAGTTCCTTCAGATCCTCTACAATCGCCTTCCTGGCTTCATAGCGGTCCATTCCTTCATATTTGCCTGCCAGTTCATTCATTGTCCCGTCATCATTCATTACGCGGACTACAGGCAGCTGGTGGCGCTGTCCTACTTCAAAGTCATTGGGATCGTGGGCAGGCGTAATCTTAACAACACCGGTACCAAATTCTCTTTCCACATAGGTATCGGCTATTACAGGAATTTCACGGTTCATCAGGGGCAGGATTACTGTCTTTCCGATGAGATGCTTATACCTTTCATCGTCAGGATGAACAGCGACTGCTGTATCGCCCAGCATGGTTTCCGGTCGGGTGGTGGCAACAACAACATATTCGCTGCTGTCCTTAACAGGGTAAGCAATGTGCCAGAAGTAGCCCTGTCTTTCTTCATACTCTACTTCTGCGTCAGAAAGAGCCGTTTTGCAGTCGGGGCACCAGTTTATAATCCGGTCGCCCTGATAGATAAGGCCTTTTTCATACAGGCGGACGAATACTTCCGTTACAGCCCTGCTGCAACCCTCGTCCATGGTGAACCGTTCTCTCGCCCAGTCACAGGATGAGCCTAATTTCTTCAGCTGGTCAACAATCCTGCTGCCATATTGTCTCTTCCACTCCCATGCTCTTTCCAGGAATCCGTCCCTGCCTAAATCATTCTTGGTCAAGCCTTCCTCAGCCAGCTTTTCCACAATCTTTACTTCGGTTGCGATACTGGCATGATCGGTGCCGGGCAGCCACAGGGCCGAATATCCCTGCATGCGTTTCCAGCGGATTATGATATCCTGCCATGTATTATCAAGAGCATGGCCCATATGCAGCTGTCCGGTTATATTCGGCGGCGGAATAACAATGCAGAAGGGTTCTCTATTTTCATCCACTTCAGCATGGAAATATCCCTTTTCCTCCCATTCCTTATATAACCGATCCTCTACCAGCTTCGGGTCATAAGTTTTTGCAATGCTTTGCTTTTCAGACATCAAGGAAACCTCCATCCAGTAATGATTGCTGCCAAAATATAAAAAAGCTTTCGCCTAAAGGACGAAAGCTGTTTCGCGGTACCACCTTTGTTCCGGCTGCCATTTAAAATACAAATCAAAAGGCAAACCGGCCCTCTATGCCCTGTAACGGGAGCTCCCCGTTGCAGCCTAATTGAAATTTCAGCTGCAAGGCTCAAAAGCGACCTTCCACGCTGCTGTTCTGGGAAGCCTTTCAGCCGGTGAGCTTCCTTCTCTGTAGAATGCCTGGCGTGTACTCCTCTTTCTCATTGCCTGAAATATTGTCTTTATTATACCCAATATGCAGACTTTGTCAATCACTTTTTCTCTTGAAATTCAGTGCTGCATATTGTATTAATGCCAAAATTGTACTTAGGACCGCAATGCCTAAGATGTAACCGGAGTAAGGAACCCTGAAAACCAATGCCGTTATTGCAATATAAAACAAAAATGTGGCCAATTTTCCATAAAAATTAGCCTGTACAACAACTTTGCGGTTTTTATACAGGAATGCTGCCCCCAAAATCATCAGCAGTTCCTTGAGTGCAATAATTATAATAACCCAGAGTGAAACCACTCCGTCAAGAAACAGGCAGACCAGAACGGTTATCAGCATCAGCTTGTCGGCCAGAGGGTCCATCAGTTTCCCCCATTTGGTAACCAGACCGAAACGCCGGGCAATTACCCCGTCCAATACATCAGTAAGGCCTGCAATAAGAAATACTGCAAAAGCCCAAAGCTTATTATGAGACAATCCCTCGTTGAAATATAAAAAAGGATACAAGCCTATAAGAATAAATCTGGTCAGGGTAAGTGCATTTGGCACGTTCATAGAAAGCCTCCGATCTGATTTTGCTTGTTTCTCCGAGTCAAATTACATATTCGATTTTAGTCGAAGAAATTCCTTCCTCAAAAATCGAAAATTGTAAATTAAAATAATATTTATAGTTTATTTTATGCAGTTGATTATTATGTAGTTCAGATAAAATACTTTATGACTTATAGACATAAAAAAAGAATCCGGAAGTATTTTATAAACCTCCGAATTCTATGGTCGGGGTGACAGGATTTGAACCTGCGACCTTTTCGTCCCGAACGAAACGCGCTACCAAACTGCGCTACACCCCGACATTCCTGGAGCCAATAAGGGGGCTCGAACCCCTGACCTGCAGTTTACGAAACTGCTGCTCTACCTGCTGAGCTATATTGGCAACTAACATGCTGCAATCAGCAAACATGCAAAAGTCAACAAACACGCTACAGTCAAGTATTATAACATTGTTTTTATATTTTGTCACCTGTTATTTTCAAGAAATTGATCTTGTCACAGCTTTCACAATTTATATTCACATGAATATTATAAAGTATTAAGTCATGTATTTCAAGGAGGGGTATCATGAAGCGAAGAAAAGGGTTGGTTCTTTTACTTACACTAACATTGCTGCTGACTTTGATTTTAACAGGTTGTGCAGGCGGGCAAAAATCCTCAAAAGTCAGATTATGGGAAGTAACTCATTCTATTTTCTATGCACCGCAGTATGTAGCAATTTATGAAGGATACTTTGAAGATGAAGGCATTGAAATTGAACTGTATAACGGAGGTGGTGCCGACAAGGTAATGACAGCTTTATTGGCAGGTCAGGCTGATATCGGTTTTATGGGTCCCGAGGCTTCCATTTATGTATACAATGAAGGCAAAGAAGACCACGCAGTTGTATTTGCTCAATTAACGCAGAAGGACGGCTCATTCCTGGTTGGCAGAAATCCTGAACCTGATTTCAAATGGGAGAACCTGGCCGGAAAAACCATAATAGGCGGCCGAAAAGGCGGTGTGCCTGCCATGACATTAGAGTATGTCCTTCGCAGTCATGGCCTGGTGCCAAACGAAGATCTGGAGTTCCTGACCAACATACAATTTGACCTCATGGCCGGTGCTTTTACAGGCGGCACGGGTGATTATGTAGCCTTGTTCGAGCCTGTAGCGTCCAGCCTGGAACTTGAAGGCAGCGGATATGTGGTAGCTTCCGTAGGCGCTGCTGCAGGCAATGTGCCATATACAGCCTATGCTGCAAAGAAAAGCTTTATTGAGAAAAATGAGGACCTGATTTTGCGGTTTACAAGAGCTATTTATAAGGGACAGCAATTTGTAAAGGATAATACTCCTGAAAAAATAGCTGAAGTAATCAAGCCGGCTTTCCCTGACAGTGACCTGGAACTGCTGACCAAGGTTGTTAAACGGTATAAGGATCAGGATACATGGCCTGATAATCCGGTAATGACCAAGGAATCCTTTGAAAGACTGCAGGATATTATTGAAACCGCCGGCGAACTGGATAAGCGGGCTGTATATGAGGATGTCATAAATAATACATTTGCCAACAAGGTAATAAATGGGAAATAATATAATCCTTGGAGTTTAAATTAAACTACCAACTTAAAAGTAGTTTTGTATTCTCAAGTTAAAATAGTGTTTTGATTTCCCCCCTGAAGCAACAGAAAAAACTCTGTTTACTACAGGGGGATTTTCATTGACTGCTGTTGTCAGAAATATAGCAGCTAACTCATTTCCCCACGAAATAAGGATGGCAGGAAGCGTTCAGCCAAAAACACAAATGACAGGCCCAGAAAGAACCTGTCATTTGCAAGCATATTTAATTTCTACATCGTTTGTTCAGTATATCTGTTTTTATTGCATCTTATGCTCAATGCCCCTGAATTTCTTCCATGATACCCAGAGCGGCCCGGCAATGCAAATGGTTGAGTAACAGCCGCTGATTGCGCCTATAGCCATTGGCAGGGCAAAGCTTTGTACTGACTCAATGCTGTTAACTGCAGCCAATATATAAATCATGGCCACACTTATGAACACAGCAATGTTAGTGTTTATTGAACGTGTCATGGACTGACTGATGGAAAGATTGGTAATTGTTTCAATGGATTGCTTCGGATACTTCTTAAAATTCTCACGAATTCTGTCATAAATAACGATGGTATCATTGATGGAGTAACCGATAATAGTCAAAGCCACAGCAACAAAGGAATCACCGATTGGTATATTGAAAACTACACATGTGGCAAATACCACCAGCAGGTCGTGCAGCAAGGCAACCAGAGCCATCACACCTGCTGACAAGCCTCCAATCCTGCGGAAACTAAACCATACGTATATTACAACAAAGAATGACGCCAGCAGAATGGCCTTGATACCATTAGTCAGAAACTTTTTCCCAAAGAAAGGCTCTACCATGGATGATTCGCTTAGCTTGAGATTAGCGTTGGGAAATTCCTTCTTAAGCGCTTCATCCATCTTTTCCTGTTCCTTTACATCCAGGCCGTAGTTTCCGGCAATATTAATAACCAGCCTTTTTTCATTAGTAGCCAGGTCTGTGGTGATCTGTGTGCTGACAACACGGTTTATAATGCCGGATACTACATCTGCAGCACGGTCTGCATTCAAATCTCCGGTAAAGTTGTATTTCAGCAGGGAACCGCCTTTAAAATTTATATCCAGCTTAACGCCGTTTACAAAGCTCATTACTACACCTAAGATAACAATGGATATTGAAATAGCATAAAAGATCCGGCGTTTGCCATAGAAATCAATCATTCTCATAGTGTAACCCTCCTTGACAAGCAGGTATAAAGCTTGGGTTTCTTCAGGAACTCAAACTGGCTCAATGAATGAATCATCAGTCTTGATGCTGTAACTCCTGCTATAAAGTTAAAGAAGATACCTGTCAGCAGGGTATAAGCAAAGGACAGCAGTGAGCCTGAGCCAAAGTACATCAGAATAACACCTACAATCAAAACGGTTATATTGCCGTCAAATACCGAGCTGAATGCATTTTTAAATCCTAATGATATAGCGTATCCCAGGCTCTTGCCGGATTTAATCTCCTCGCTGATACGCTCAGAAATAATTACGTTAGCGTCAACACCCATACCGATGGAGAGAATAACACCTGCTATACCTGTAAGGGTAAGGGTTATCTGTGGAATTGACAAAGCCAGCAGCTGGCCGGAAACCTGAATCAGCAGAGAAATGCAGGCAACAAAACCAGGCAGCCGGTAGTACAGTATCAACAGTACACAAATAACCGCAAAAGCAATGACGCCTGCCCATACCATTGTTTCCAGTGCACCGCTGCCCAGTGTAGGACTTATGGTGGAATGGTTCTTAGAGGTCAAGGAGAAGGGCAGAGCACCGGCGTTAATCTTATCAGCCAATGCCTTGGCTTCTTCAGGTCCCTTCATGCCGTCTATAAAGGCTTCTCCGTTAGGAATATGAACCTTAACAACGGCGGATTGAATCAGGGTTTCATCCATATAAATATTGATTAGTTTGCCTACCAGTCTTTTAGTAGCTTCACTGAAAAGCTTGGCTCCCTCATCATCAAATTCAAGTGTCACCACATAACCTCCGGTTTCCGGATTGGTGCCGACACCTGCTTCTTTTACATGTGAACCGTCAACCAGTACATTCCCGTCCTCATCCTGGAAGGTCAGCATAGCCGTTTCACCAAGTTCAGCTATGGCTGTCTCCGGGTCAAATTCCGTCTCAGTAGCCTGCCATGGGAATCTTACTATGATATATCCGTTTTGCTCGTCTATGGTTACTTCACGGTCCAGGATGTTTAAGTTGTCAAGTCTTGTTTCAATAACCGAACGTGCAGAATCCAGCTCCTGCTTGGTAGGTTTGCGGTCCAGATCTACAGGCTCAAAAGCAGCATCTACACCGCCCCTGATATCAATACCATACCTCATATTAGGAGCACCGGGTACTACAAATTCCAGAGCCGGTCCAAGAGGTATGACCAGCCCGAATAAAGCTGTATATGTCATTAATAGGGCTATAGCAAATACAATAAAAAAGATAATTTTCCTTTTTTTCATTCAATTATACTCCTTTCGGCAACTTTAATGCGATCAATGCTTTCCTTGCATTCAAACCGCTGTGCACACAGGAGGAGCATGTCCACCAATTCGGAGTGAAATCTCAGGCGGTTTCGCAATGATATGATTAACTGCTGTATACTGGTGCCTCTTAGGAACCATGCAGCCATACAGCAGAATGCCTGCAATGAAGAGAAAACTAATCCATCTACTGCTGGTCTGGATAACAGTGTTCTTAGCCTGGGTAATAATAACTCCTGCCAGCATTTGATTGTCCGGCAGGGATACAGGCAGCACAAACTCGGGAGTCTTGTCATATGATCCCATGGTCCCAGCAGATCCTGATTCGCTTTTTCCGCCAATGAAATTCTCGGATGGGCTTACAACTGCACATGCAAGCAGCACAACAAAAAGGCAAACAGCAATTAAAACATTTGATTTTCTGCCAAATCCATGCTTGTACAATCTGCCCACCTCCCAGAGAATTATTTGTACGACTTATATATTATATATTGAAATCCTGATTGTGTAAACAAGGATATCTTTTGTTATGTTTCTCGAACACATTCAGCTAAATGGAATACTATAAACTAGGGTTAATTTTGGGGGAGGATTGGTATGAATGAATCATCAAGACATTGTAACACTGGACAATGTAAGTTTGAACTATCATAGCCTGGAAGGTGAAACCCCTGCTATTCAAAATATAAGCTTTACAGTTTCCAAAGGGGAATTTATAGGAATTGTCGGTCCCAGCGGATGCGGAAAAACCACAATACTATCCTTAATCGCCGGATTAATGAAACCCACATCCGGGCGGGTTCTCATTGAAGGAAAGGAGGTTGAAGGTCCTTCCAGTAAAGTAGGATACATGTTACAGCAGGATCACTTGTTTGAATGGCGTACAATTCAGCAAAATGTCCTTTTAGGACTTGAAATACAAGGCAAAATCAGCAAAGAAAGCAAGCAAAGGGCAATTGAACTGTTGGAAACCTATGGACTGGGAGACTTCCGGAATCATTATCCTCAGCAATTATCAGGCGGTATGCGTCAAAGGGTGGCTCTTATCCGCACACTGGCCATAAACCCTGAAGTCCTGCTCTTAGACGAACCTTTCTCGGCATTGGATTACCAGACACGTCTGGCTTTGTCCGATGAAGTTACAAATATAATCCGAAAGGAAAAGAAAACCGCTTTGCTGGTAACCCACGACATATCAGAGGCTATCAGTATGTCTGACAGGCTGCTGGTGCTCAGTAAACGGCCAGGTACAATAAAAAGCGAATATGTCATCAAGCTTACCGGGCAGAACAGGAGCCCGGTAGAGCTGCGTAAAGCACCGGAATTCCGTGAATACTTCAACAAAATATGGAAGGAGCTGGATGTCCATGTCAGTTAACAACAAAACAAATTCGGTTTCGCCGGAACATCTGGCCTACCTGAAAAAAATCAAGCAAAAAAGAACCGCTATCCGTATTACTCAAGTCGCTGTGCTGATACTGGTCCTGGCTTTATGGGAACTGGCTGCCAATATGAAATGGATTGACGCTTTCATTACCAGTCAACCAACGCGTATTTTAAATACCTTAGGCAAGCTTGCACAAACAGGAGAACTGTTCAAGCATGTGTCTGTTACCCTGTATGAAACAGTAATCGGTTTTACGCTGGGAACCATATTAGGTACCATAATAGCGGTTATTCTTTGGTGGTCCGACTTTATTGCCAAGGTAGCCGATCCTTATCTTGTTGTGTTAAACAGCCTGCCAAAGGTAGCACTAGGCCCCATCATAATAGTCTGGATGGGTGCAGGAACGGTCGCAATTGTCACCATGGCATTGCTGGTATCGGTTATAGTAACAGTTATAGCTGTACTGAATGGTTTTCTCAATGTCAGTCCGGATAAGATAAAACTACTGAAAACATTCGGTGCCGCTAAAAAGCAGATTCTCACCAAGGTAGTGCTTCCTGCCAGCATACCCACCATAATATCCGCACTTAAAATAAACGTGGGCATGTCCTGGGTAGGCGTTATCGTCGGTGAATTCCTGGTATCCAAGGCAGGCCTGGGATATCTGGCGGTTTATGGAGGCCAGGTGTTCCAGCTGGACCTGGTGATGACCAGTGTGGTAATACTACTTGTGGCCGCAGCACTTATGTACCAGGGTGTAGCCTGGCTGGAGAAAAAGTATATGAAATGGCGTAGGTAAGCATTAGCTTGCTGACCGGCCATCTCTCCGGCTCTTTTAAGGGAGTTGCAGGTATAAAAAAGCTGTCTCAGAGTGCATACTGAGACAGCTATTTTGCTACTTAAGTTTCTTTAAATTGTTTTTAATCCACGCATGGTTTGTCCTGTAGAGTACTGTAAGGTTACCGTCCTCGAAAGCACTTTCCTTATAGTTATTGGGAAGCTTGTCCATTATTTCTCCTGCTATTCCGAGGGGAACTGCGTAAGCAAGATATTCCTCCCATTTGCTGATTGGGAGCGGGTTTTCCTGGCCTTCAAGCTGCATACCCAGGTATTCTTTGAATTGCAGCCATTGCTGGGAGCACATTAATGCTTCTTCGCTGAGCTTTTTAGCCGTAATTGTATACACTGCCAATACAATGGCAATTATTCCTGTTACCAGGCCGGCCAGGTAATTTTCCAGCACAAGCCCTGACACAACAGCGGTAAGCATAGTGACAGCTGCTGCACCCATAGCCCAACCCTTTGCTTTTGAAATATTCTCATGGAATTTTCTTTTGTCTGCCTTACGGTACACAAGCTTCTCCCATGTGGAAATCTTTTTCTTGCTTCCTCTGTCATAATTGGCAAGAAGCCGGTCTATATATTCCAGGGGCAATGTTCCATTATCGGCTTTTTCAGAATCCAGCCAGCTTAGAATATATTCCTCATGAGGTTTAAGCTTTTCTCTTCCGATATCATACCGGATTGCAACAGACTCTTCATTGTTCTGATTGTATCGCAGTTCCAGGTGCCGGGTTTGAATCAAGTAAATGATTGTAGAAAAAAGATCCCTCGGCCTTATCTTTCCGCGTCCCAGCAGTAAACCAAGCTCAGCCGGTGAAATTTCGGCATCAGGCAGTTCTTTTATTTCAGTCAGCTGGATCTTCTTCTTTTTTGTCCTGGTATTCAAATACAGAAGCAAACCTGTTCCCAGGCTGAGGAGAATGGATAACAATGCTATCCCATAACTGCCGTAGAGCCTCAGTTCCGCTTTCCTTTTTGCCTGTAAGGCCTGATCCTCCCAGGAAGCCATGTCTGACAGGATGTCATCCTCTGCAAAGTTGTCAATTATCTTCCTGCCCTCAGGGAACAGGGAGTTCGGAGCCAACAGCACAAACTCCAGGTATTCGCTTTCACTGATTTTCTCTGCTGTTAAACGAAATATTCCGCCATCCAGGACTTCTTTTTCGGAGAATAATGCGCCTCTGGCATAACCGATCATTTCATCGGGGGAAACTGTACCCGGAAGGGCGGCCTCTATAAATACATTCCTTGCTTCTACTCCCTGGCCGGGCAATAAAAACTGCCAGAAGAAAGCTGCCGTGTCCTTGTATAAATACACGGTATCCATCATCTTGTAACGGTAGACAAAAGTCTTTTCCTCCCGTTTACTTCCTTCTACCGGTATGGTAATATGATAGATATCTCTTTCCTCATCAGCAAGAGAATAACTGTAAACATTTTCTGCAGCTCCGGGGAGACTGTCAACCTGATTTAACTCCTCTAAAACTGTCTCCTCAGGATTGTTTACGTCTGCAGATCCCATGGCGAATACCTGCATTTCCTCCACTTTAGATGACTGTGCCATGGGTATAGGTTTTATGATATTTGTTGTATCCTCTGTTATGAGATATGTAATAGTTTCATCAAAATATACCGAGCCGTCCGGATATATATTTATTTTCGAGGTATATTCTGATATGGAATAAGTTGATTGTTCCTGGGCCATTACCGGGACATTCAATAAAAAGATGCTTATAAGAAGCATTGCTGACAGCATTGCCCGCCATTTGTTCGACATATAATTCCCCCTTTTTTTATATTTTAGCACGTATAGCGCTTTATCTCCATACAGATTATCATAAATATGTAAAAATACTGGTAGATATATAGTTATAATCATACTTCGTATCAGGTATATATAAATTGACTAAGATGAGGTGAGTACATGAAACACAGGTCCCGTAAAAGGAAATTTCCCTTATTGCTTGTTATACCAATTCTGCTGGCAATTGGCTGTTCAATATATCTTATATTAACCATCCAGCCGCCTCAAAAAAAGGCAGCGGACGGCTTTTTAAGCACAGTAACTGCAAACGAAGACCATTCAGATTATATGCTGCCAAAGCTTGAGAATCATCCGTTCATTGAATTCATGCAGCAGGAAGGTATTGAAAATTATACAATTGATCGTGTAGAATCCCTGGGCAAAAAGAAGGCAAAGATCTGGGCTGCTGCTGAATTCCCAGCAGGCCGCATTCCCTTCAGCTTCGACATGGGAAAATATGCCAATAAGTGGCTTGTTGATGAGCTGCCTGAAGTTGTTTTCCAGTCCTATGGAATTCCGGTTTCTGTGTCCGATGTTGATAGAACTCACAAAAAATGGACAATAATCATAGGTGATGAGACAGAAGAAATCAAGGCTTTATCAACAACAGACGTTAAATTAGACCAGCCCGTCAGCTATTACACAATAGACGGAATTTTAGCATCTATAAAGCCGCTGAAGCCTGTAAATCTAACAAGGGTTATGTCCCTGTCAAATACAGTGCTGGAGGATGAAGAACTGGGTTTATTTGATATCCAGGAAAACTTCCCGGTATATATTCAGAAAGAAGGTTCAATTCAATTTGCAGGCTATTATGCCATTCCAATTGGAGCTGCAAAAGCCACTCTATACCAGGCAGCAGACCAGAAAGGATTGCTGGCCATAATGACCCAGCCATTCAAAAGCTATGACAAGATCCGGGTCGCCCTGAGGGACAGCAGCTATACCAGCCTGCTGCATTCCAGCATTGAAATAACCTGCCAGGAAGAATTTGAAGTATATTCTATCCCCAATGGCATCCATCTGTCCTTTGACGCCGGGCAGGCAGCAGAGTTCAGGCCATCAGGGCAGGAAAGCGAAGTTTGGCTGGACGGAAAAAAACTGGCTTCATCGCTTTTTAGGTGGCACATACGCAGCAAGGGGCAGGAACCTTTGTATGTAAAGACCATAAACAGAAGCATGAGTCATCCGTCAAGGGGTACGCCATACCATGGAACTTTGGAAGCAGCGGTCTATAACGGGCAATTGACCCTGGTTAACGAAATAAGCCTGGAGGAATACCTTTATACGGTTGTACCCAGTGAAATGCCGGTTAAATTCGGAGTTGAGGCACTAAAGGTACAGGCAGTCGCTGCCAGGTCCTATGCAGTAAAAGCCATCCAGAGATCCGGTTACCGGGCTTATGGCGCTCACCTTGATGACAGCGTTGCAAGTCAGGTTTACAATAATATCAGCAAACAGGATGTTGCAACGCTTGCAGTCAATGAAACAGCCGGTATAGTAGCCGTATACGGCGATGACATTGTTGATACCCGGTTCTTTTCCACCTCATGCGGGTATACCGCCAATTTTCATGAGGTATGGAGCAATCAGGACAATGAATTCCCTTCAGAGGAAGTTCCGTACCTGACTGCAAACCCTCAATATGATGGGAAAATGCCGGATTTGTACAAAGAAGGAAATTTCCGGGCCTTCCTGGATCAGAACGATCTGCCCGGGTATGACAGGTTTTCTCCCTTCTTCCGCTGGAGTGTTGAGATGACCCGGGAACAGCTTGAAGCAGTATTGTCCCGTACATTGCCTTCATTATACCAGGAACAGCCATTGTTCGTCCTGACAAAAACGGCTGAAGGATCATATGAAAGCAAGGAGATTCCAGAGGATATAGGGACACTTCTAAATATAGAAGTAGTCCGGCGGGGTGAAGGCGGCAATATAATGGAGCTGGAAATCACCACAACCCACGGAGTATTCAAGATTATGAAGGAATACAACATACGGCGGGTATTGCAGCCTGTCAACCATTTGGATAACAAGCCCATAAAGCTGCAATGCCATGATGGATCGATTCGCGACAACTTTCCCCTGCTGCCCAGTGCTTTTGCCTATGTTGATTTTACAAGGGATTCCGAGGGCAATATAAAGGAAATACTCATAAAAGGCGGAGGATACGGGCATGGTGTCGGCATGAGCCAGTATGGAACATACGGACTGACCCTTTTAGGCAGAACATGGCAGGAGATTATAAAACACTATTATCCGGGCAGCGAGCTAAAAAACATTTATGCAGAATAGAAGATTGTACTTGCATAATGCAGCTTGCTCCCGCTGCCTGAAGCGGGAACTTTTCTTGCTGCTATATGTTTTACAAATGCAGCATAGATAAGCAAAGATACAACTCCTGAGACGGAGGGATTTGCATATGAATCTGCCTTATGCAGTGGAATACGTAATGAAGAAAATAATGAATGCCGGCGGGCAGGCATACCTGGTAGGGGGTGCTCTCAGGGACAGGCTGCTGGGAATTACCGTCACTGACTATGATATAGCAACGTCATTGACACCTGACCAAATCGAGAACCTGTTTTCAGAAGAAAAGACCTGGTCCGGCGGTAAACGCTTCGGAACCATAACAGTTGCAGTCGGCGGTCAAAACATAGAGGTCACCACCTTTCGAAAGGAATCGCTTTATTCAGACAGCCGCCATCCCGATCAGATTACATTTGTTTCTGATATTTTTGCAGACCTTTCCCGGAGGGATTTTACCGTTAATGCCATGGCCTATAATCCCTTTATAGCCGATGGGTTGGTTGATCCTTTCGGCGGCAGGCGGGACCTTGAACAGCATATCATCCGTACTGTAGGCTCCCCCTATGAACGATTTGCAGAGGATCCCCTGCGTATCATGAGGGGCATACGTTTTTGTGCACAACTGGATTTTTCACTTGATGAAGAAACAACGAAGGCAATGAAGGATTGCTCCAATCAATTGCTCAAGGTTTCATCGGAGCGGATACGGAGCGAGCTGGATAAGCTGCTGCTTTCACCCCATCACCATAAAGGACTGATGCTAATGCAGGAAACAGAAATCATTGGTATTCTGTTTGCAGTCAGAAATACTATTACAGGCGTTCTTACAAAGCCGGGCAGGCTGACTGCAAATGGCATACAGGCAATGAAAGCAATTGAACCCAACCTATCCTATAGATTGGCTGCCCTTATTGTAATTTTATATCCTAAAGATTTTACAGCACAGGAAAACAGCGATGCTGTGAAGGAAATTATGTCAAACCTAAGATATGATAATAAAACCATGCGTCATGTTATAAGTTTGCTTCAGGGGTATTCTGGTTTCTCAGCTATGGAGGTCAGCCCATTTACCATGCGAAGGCTGCTTGGCAATATGGGTGCTGAGGATGCCAGACAGATAATAAAATGGTATAATGCAATGCAGAATGCACTTAATAATGATGCAGCAGATAATCCGGCAAGTTATAATGATTCAGCAAATAATGATGATGCAGCATCTAATAAAGCAAGAACAGCTTCAGCGCTGCTGGATGAAATTTTACAGAACAATGACCCGGTTCTTCCCAGCCAGCTGGCTGTAAACGGAAATGACATTCATAAGCTGGGAATCGGCACAAATGATCAAAGAATAATAGGAGAAGCACTTAAGCTGGCATATCAATGGGTGCTGGAAGACCCCGCAAGGAATAACGCTGCATACCTGCTTGACAGGATTAGGAATCATTATTCAGACAATAAGGGAAAATAAACCCGCAGATGACGTACTCCCGCCGCTGCGAGGCTGGCGACTTCCTGCTGTCATATGCTAAATAATTATTGAAAAAATGACAGTCCGGTAAAAAATGACAGTTAGCTGCTGAAAAATCATTGTTTATTTTATTTTTACGATATATACTTAAGATAATATAATTAGAATTTTTGGGGGGTACTTTATGAATCTTTTTGAGCAGTTCGGTAATAGTCTGTGGAACTTCCGAGCTTATCATTCCCTTTCCCAGACTAAGGGAGGCAAAAGCTTTCTTTACATCTTCCTTTTGTTCTTATTGGTTTACTTAATTGGCAACGTCTATACAGTAACGCAGCTGAACAGCACTATTGACTATCTGCAATCAGCTATGAAGGAATATGTTCCGGATTTCAGCCTGTCCAACGGAATACTTACATTTGACGGCCCTATGCCGTATACAATAGAAGAAGACGGTTTCCTTATGGTAATCGATACCACAGGTCAGACAACACTTGATGATTTTGAAGGTATTATGAACGGAATATTGATTACAGAAACCGAAATATCAGTTATTAACATGGGAAAGATCGAGACAACTCCCTTCTCCTTAATGGCACCTTTGGAGATAAGCAGGGATCAGATAATTAAGTTTTTGCCCGCCATTAAGGCTATAGTCGTAGCCGGACTGGCTATATGGTTTATTTTCGCCTTTGCCGGCAAGCTTTTTGGCATACTAATGCTGACCTTAATTGCTGTAATAGCCACCTCCATTTTCCGCCAAAGGCTTACCTTCGGAAATCAGTGGAATGTGGCAATATATGCTTCTACCTTGCCTATGCTGATAAAACTGGCCAATACTCTTTTAGGCAATCCCCTCTCAGGCTTTATGTTTATTATTTACTGGGGTGTGGCTATAACCTATGTATTCCTTGGCATATACTATATGCCTGATGCCAGCATGCCGGAACCGCTCCCTGTAACCCAGAACCCTGAAGCCGGACAATAAACACCCCGCTATCGATTCCTTGTATACAAAACTTATGCATACACATATATTCAGATATAGCTCCGTGAATGGCATAACTCCATTCACGGAGTTTTTTATACAAAAAAACACCTGCTGACCAGACAAGTGATCAACAGGCATTTGCTTAAACCGCCCCCTGTTTGTTCTGCAGGAAACAGTTCAAGAAAGGTGATTTTATCTTAGAGGTTTACTCGCCAAAACCTGAATCAATTAATTCAATCAGAAAATCGACAGCTTCTTTCTCGTCTTCTCCCTGAGCAGACAGCTCAACCTCGGTCCCAGGCCCCATACCAAGAGAAAGAACGTGAATGATGGACTTGGCATTCATTGGGCCTTCATCTTCGGTTATATTCTTTATTGTAATCCTTGATTTGAATTTTCCCGCAGCGTTGACAAAGTCTGAAGCGGGGCGGGCATGCAAGCCGGTTTTATTTATGATGGTAGTTTTTCTTGTGTACATTGCCACTACTCCTTTATATTCTGTGTTTTAACAAGATACTCAATAACATCTTCAGAAGCGGGAAGCATCTTAACCTGCTGCGCCATTTCTTTCATCTGGTCCATAGTAAAGTTGGACAGCACAGCCTTGGCGGAAGCAACAGCCGAAGAACTCATGCTGAGCCTCCGAAGGCCAAGACCCACAAGAACCGGAATCGCCTGGGGATCTCCTCCCAGCTCACCGCAGACTGAAATTGGTTTTCCGGCCTTGTTGAACGAAGAGACAATATAATCAATCAGGCGGAACAATGCCGGATGGTAGCTTTGATAATACTGGGTGACCTTGGGATTCAGCCTGTCAGCAGCAGTGATATACTGGCAGAGATCATTTGTGCCTATTGAGGCAAAATCCACTTCTTTCGCAATCATATCAGCAATCAGAGCTGCGGAGGGAACCTCTATCATTACTCCGATCTTAACATTGCTGTCAAAAGGTATGCCTATTTCGCTGAGCTCCGACTTAACTTCTTCGATTATGGCATTAGCACTGCGAATGTCCTCAATACAGCTGACCATGGGAAGCATGATGCACAGCTTTCCAAAGACTGATGCACGCAAAGCCGCACGAAGCTGGGTCTTGAATATATTGATCTGATCAAAGCACAGCCGCAAACCTCTGCACCCTAAAAACGGGTTTTCCTCCTTAGGCAGATCAAGATACGGCAGCGTTTTATCTGCACCGATATCAAGGGTCCTTAAGTAAACCGGCTTATCCTTGAAACCGGATAAAACATTCTTATATACCTCAAATTGCTGCTCCTCGGTTGGCATGCTGTCACCGGACATGTATAAAAATTCGGTTCTGAAAAGACCTACAAAGTCTGAAAACTGGGAGTGACCAATCTCTTCGTCATTTCCAGAACCGATATTCAAACCTATATCGATTCTTACTCCATCCTTTGTAAGCGGTTCCTTATCCAGATACTCCTTCGACTCCCGGACTTTCTTAATATATTGGCTCCGCATAAGGGTGTATTGTTCAATTTGCTCCTTACCCGGTTCTGTAATGAGATCTCCCGAAATTGCATCGACAATCACTTCTTCGCCATGCCTGATAAATGACATAAGGGACGGTATGCCAAGTATGGCAGGGATTTCATAGCTTCTTGCTATAATTGCTGAGTGGGAGGTAAAGCTGCCTGTTTCTGTTATAATTGCAATGACGTTTTTGCGATCCAATGCAGCTGTGTCGGAAGGCAGCAGGTCATAAGCGGCAACAACGACTGGTTCACTTAGGGTGGACAGGTTGCTTTCCTCAATGCCATGCCAGTTTCTGATCAGGCGGTTCTTTACATCCTGAAAATCGGCTGCACGCTCACGGATAACAGGATCCTTGGATTTGGATATCATTTTGATGTACTTGGAAAAAACCGTCTCTATAGCATAATCCGGCTCAAAGTGATCATACTGGATGGCGTCCATGATCTCTTCTGTTATTGCCACATCGTTTACGATATCAATATGGGCAGCAAATATCTTTGCCTTTTCAGGATCTTTGTCCGAAAGCAGTGCATGGATCCTTTGAAGTTCCATTTCTGCCGAAGCTTTTGTGTCCTTGTATCTTTGCAAATATTCATCGATTCTGAAAGGCTCAAAAGTCTTTTCGGTTATTTCCGGGGTATAAGGCTTGTATACGTAAACCTTACCTAATGCAATTCCTTTTGATACGGGATTTCCTTTGTAGAACATTATTCCTGTTTCCTTTCATGCAGAAATTGCTTTTTCAATCTTGTTGCGCAGAAAATCATTAGCATGGTACAGTGTTCTCTTAAAATCATCTTCTCCCATGTACCAGAATTCACCTGTAAAAATACGGACACCCATATCATACAGGGCCTTTACGCACCTCTCGTATTGTGTATGCCCGGTACCAAACTGCATATCCCGGTAGACACCCGGTTTTGTTTCCTTAAGATGCGCAGCAAATATATGTCCCCTGCCCTTTTGAATGTCATCCACTATATCATGACCGTACAGCACCGCTGCGTTTTGAAGATTGCCAACATCAGGATATACGCCCAAATACGGAGAACCTGCCTGTTTTACATACTTCATGGATTTTTCAACGGTATCCATGAATGGAGTTTCCATGGTCTCAAATCCAAGCATAATGCCTTTTAGTGCAGCATTTGATACGCATTTTTGAAGATTCTCATTAAAAAGCTTTCTTGTTGTTTCGTCGCTTTGTTCATAATAGACATCATATCCTGCAAGCTGTATTATCCGGATTCCGAGCCTATAGCTGAATTCAACAGCCTTTTGCATTATATCCAGAGATCTTCTGCGAATGGATTCATCGTGTGAACCAAGGGGAAATCTGCGATGCCCGCTTAAGCACATGGTTCGGATATATACATTTGATTCCGTCATTGCATTTATAATATCATTTATTTCCTCTTCGCTGTAATCCAGCCTTGACAGCTTTTCATCAGTCTCGTCAATGCTGATTTCCATGAAGTCAAAGCCGCATTCCTTTACAAAATAAAGCTTTTCCCTTATGCTCAGACCCGGCGGCATTGCCTTCTCATACAGCCCAAGAAGATATTCCTTTTTACCGGCCACGGGATTTCACCTCGCTAGTCGGTTACCATATAGATGGCCGCTTCATTCTTTGTATGGTTAGCACTCAGTATGATATCGCGGTCCGCCTGGTTTATTACCGCTACATTGCTCGGGCCGACACCTTCTTCGATAATAGTTGTATTATATATCTGCTTCTCTGCATCGCTGCACTGCACCATGAACAATTCGCAGTTCATCCGCCTGATGCCTCCTATGACCGCAGGAACACCGCGTATCAGGCCTGCCCAGACAGCATGGGCAAAGTTGATTTCATTGGGATAGGAGTATACTTCGCGGTACTCATTTCCATACTTTTTGTTTATGATAAACCTGTTGCCATGGAAGGGTTCAATAGTGATAAGCTCATCAGTTCCGCATCCGTCGATATCAAATACAGCAACATCACTTATTGGCCTTTCGAGAATGTGATGAATTGACCAATCGCCGTTTGTATCTGCAGGAGGGATAAATGCATAGATGCCGCTTTCGCAGGTGATGTAGCAGGCGTCTTTTCCTTCGTATGTTCCCCTGCAATACCCATGATTTTTAAGAAGATTATCCATAATCGGCCAAACCTTAACTCCCTGGCTGAGGTCGTCAGGCAGTATGCCCACATAGACTTTGCCTGGGTCGGACCAGTCCTCCCGGTCTCTCTTGCTTGTGCAAAGGGTTGCACCTATAAACCACTTTGTGCTTCCTGATTTGATTATATCAAACCGATGGACATATGGCAGATTAAGCACGTCATGGATGATCCAGCCTTTTTCGGGATCTCTTCTGCACCATACAATCTTTGCCTTCTCGGATTTGAAACCGGGGAAAAAGTTCTGCACAGCCAGGAATTCGCCGTTGGTATCCGGGATCTCTATAATGGACATGGTTCCGCCGCCTTGCTCCCACACAGCCTCTTTTTTTTCGAAGTCAGGGCCATGATACGCATAGCAGGGGCCGCCGACCTCCTCGCTTGCCATAAAAATAAAGAGTTCATTATCAATGGTTAAGTTGCCTACACAGTAGCAGCGTACAATACTATCAAGAATCTTTTTATCAATTTTCATAAGATTAGCTCCCAAATTAGATTAATGCTTAATCATCAATTTGATTAGTGATGCTATAAAATATATTTTTCAATTGCTGCAGCGACACCGTCCTCATCATTTGTACAAGTAATATGAGCGGCAGCTTTTTTCAGTTCCCTTGAGCTGTTGCCCATGGCAATCGGAAAACCCGCCTCCCTGAACATGGGCAGGTCATTCAGATAATCACCGAATACGCAAATCTGGCTTTTATGCAGATTCAGCATTTCCGCAAGTTTCCTTACTCCAAGACCCTTGTCCACACCCCTGGCTGAAACATCAAGAAGGGTGCTTTCAGATGAAGTAAACTGCAAATTGGTGTTGTTCTGTATAAATGCCCTTGCTCCCTCAAGATCCCCCGGACTTAACTCATGTATAAGAATCTTAAGGACATCCATGCTGCTGATGCAATTGTGATTTTCATCGAAAAATAAAAGATCCATCCCAGGCAGGCCTGCCTGTGAAGCGATCCGGTTATATTCCTGGAATTTTTTTATCCTTATGCTGTTGCCTGAAAAAAAGCATCTTTCCATACCCAAGGCAGAATAGTCCATATGATTGGCTTTGCAGTACTCCATCAGTTTCAGCGCATCTTCCCCGGGTAAAGGACAGGACCAGAGAACTGAACGAGAGGACGGGTCCACCAGCGCAGCTCCGTTTGCTGTGATCACCGGCTCCTTGATATCTAATTCTTTAACATATGCCTCCAGCATGGGATAAATCCTGCCGGAGCAGATTGTTATGCGAATCCCGGCTTTTCTCGCTTCATCAAAAGCCTTAAGGCTGCGTTTTGAAATTCTATGCCCGGAATTCAGCAATGTCCCGTCCATATCGCATATAATCAGTTTTATCCCGCTGCCAGGCTGCCTCAATTGACGGGTATCCAAATTTCATACACCAACTTATTTCTTATATTTTTCAGCAAGTCCGGACTCTATCAGCTTTTGCTTTACTTCTGCAGCAGAGAGTACATTCCGCAGGCCTACTACGTCTACTCCTTTTTCGATTGCGTCCTTATACATGTGAATAAATGATTGCGGGCAGAAAACGATGTCGTATTGGGTTGCAGTGCTTTTGCCTTCTGCAAGAGAGCAGTGATGGATTTTTGTGACGTTGAGATTCAATTCCTTTGCAACCTTTTCAACCGTCATCTTCATCATCAGACTGGTTCCTGCACCATTAACGCAGGCTACAAGCAGTTTTGCCATGAAAAATCACCTTTCCTTTATTGATAAAGTTAGATCATAAATATGGTTTTACACAGAGAGAAGATTTCTCCTTCTCTCTGCATAAAACCTTTTTCTAATATAAACTTTATTATACAGCTGCCTTCATTTTGCTTTCTTTTTTGGCTCTGTAAGCTTCGTAATCTTCTGTAACGAGGAAGTATGTTTCCTTGTTCCTCAAGTATTGGATCTGAGGTATAGCTACAAGAACGATTACAATAAGTGCAACGCCGATATAGCTCAAGTACTTCATAGCTACTGTGAATACAGGCCACATAACTGCCCAGTCCCACATTCCGAGGTAGCCGCCGTATGCTGCCATGCCGATAAAGCTTGCAATGAATGCAGATCCGAATACCTGGCAGAGACCGGCTATGAACGGGAAGATACAAGCAGCCTTTATACCGCCCTTGTTATTGCAGAAGACTGCAATTGTCGCATTATCGAAGAATACCGGTACGAACCCTGCGATTACAAGGACGGGGCTCTTCAGAAGTATTAGTGCAATAATTGCAAGGAACTGGCCAAGAGCACCAAAGAGGAAGCCAATCGTAACGGCATTGGGAGATCCAAATCCGTACGCAACTGCGCAGTCAACTCCGGGTACAGCACCAGGCAGCAGCTTTGTGGAAATACCCTGGAAGGAGTTTGTCAATTCAGTTACGAAGGTACGTACTCCAAGCTGCAGTATTGTAAGGTAAACTGCGAAGTTGAAGCATGTGTTGAGGATGTAGAACAGGAAGCTCTTGCCTTCTCCCAGAAAACCTGCCTGGATCAGGTAATCCTTGCCCAGAATCAAAAGAATGATTCCGAAGAAGCCAAGCATAAGTATGGAAGTTGCAACGATGTTTTCATTAAACATTGACAGGAATCCGGGAAGCTCAAGTTCCTCAAGCTTCTTTGAGGACTTGTTCTTGCCCTTTCCAAGCTTCTCTGAAAGCATGGAGAACAGCTTCAGACCAAACATCTGCTGGTGAGCTATGCTGAACCCTGCACCTTCGGTCAGGTCCTGGGTAAGCTCAACCGTCAGGTTTGTTCCTACTGCCCAATACAGTCCAAGAATAAGTCCCATGATGATTAACAGAGGTGTGTCTCCCAATGCGGGGAAACAGAAGAGCATCATCCAGAAAGCTGTTGATGCCTGCTGCTGCTGAACATGGCCTGTTGTGAAGATTGCTCTCATCTTTGTCCATTTCTTGAAACGAACAAGAAGAATATTAAAAACAAAGGCAATCAGCAATAGCAGCATTACATGTGTGAATGTCCGGCCAAAGACCTCTCCTACACCTGCAGTTACGGCATTTTGGCCAAAGTATGGATCGATAACCATAGCGTCAAGGTTGAATCGATCCTTCAGTCCTACGAGAATCGGTCGGAAATTGTTAACCAATCCGCCGGAGCCAACTGCCAGAATCATATACCCTACCGTCGCCTTAATGAAACCGGCAAAAACCTCATACCATGGTTTTCTTAACAGAATATAACCAATGAGTACAATCAAGCCGATAAAATAGGCCGGCTGGGTAAGGATATTTGCGGCAAAATAACTCCAAATGTCAATTAATACTTGCATCTGATATCCTCCCTTTTGCATATTATATCAACAGCCGAAGCTGCCAATACCTTAAGCTGGACCTCACATATTTCTTGTCACATGTATTTTTCATCCAGCCGGATGAGGTCCTCCGGACACTTGACCTGCATTAATTCTGCAAGCAGATCTTCATTTGTGAGCATCTTAAACAGCTGCTTCATGTTTTTTAGGTGTTCCTGTGTGTTCACAGAGGATAGAGTGAAAAAAATAGATGCGCTCTTGTCTGGGTCTTCATCGTCAAAAGAAACCGGGGTTTCAAGCTTCATAAAGCTTATGGCCGTACCGTGCGCTCCTCCGGCATTTTCCATGCAATGGGGAATCGCTACACCGGGAACAATAACAATGTATGGACCCATTCTTTTTACTGTATCGATAATTTCTTCAGCATATGATTCATCAAGAATCCCTTCAGCAACCAATGGCTCACAGCTTTTCCGAATGGCTTCTTCCCAGGATTCCACGCTGTCAACAAATTTGCAGCGGTTCTTTTCTGCAAGTTCTCTCAGCAGCATTGTATCCTCCATTGTTTATAATTTCATATCATGCAGTACATATTACAGGATTGATCTGAACGGCGTGTTTGGTTCATTTTCAAAGCAATCGGTGAAACCTCTTGGATGGTGATACTCTCTCTTTCCAAGATCCAGCGGATATGTGTACTTGCCGCCCACTTCCCAGATAAACGGCTCAAATGTGTACTGCAGGCGATGCTTTCTCATATCGTACAGAACAGAGATTTCCTTCGGATCCGCCATGAAGTTGGACCATATGTCATAGTGGAATGGTATCACAACCTTGCACCGGAGAGCCTCTGCCATTCTCAGGATGTCGATCGATGTCATTTTGTCAGCGATACCGACAGGGTTTTCACCATATGACCCTAATGCAACATCAATCTTATGATCTTTGCCGTGTTTTGCATAATAGATGGAATAATGTGAGTCTCCGCTGTGATAGATATTTCCGCCGGGTGTCTTAATCAGATAGTTGACGGCCTTTTCATCCATATCGTCAGGGCAGGTCCCGCGGATATCCACATATCCCGGAGTTGTAACAAGACATGTCCTGTCAAATGAGTCAAGTGCGATGATTTCAACATCATTGATTTTTACGGAATCACCGGGCTTAACAACAATGCATCTTTCTTTCGGCACTCCCCAGCCGACCCACATATCCACTGCTTTCTTTGGGCCGATGAAAGGGACCGGTGCATCAATATTTTTAAGTACTGCAGCAGCAAAATTGACATCAATGTGATCTGAATGGAAATGTGTAGAAAGTACAGCATCCACCTTTTTGACTGCAAAAGGATCCAGAACAAAGGGAGCTGTTCTTAAGTTGGGCTGAATCAATCTTCCTCCGCACATGTTAGCCATCTGATGGCCTGCAACCATGTATTTATTCTTCTTTGTACGCTTGCCGGTGCCGCACCAGAAGTCTACGCATATATTTGTATCATGCTCGGTCTTAATCCAGATACCGGTGCAGCCGAGCCACCACATGGCAAATGTACCGGGTTTTACTTCTTCCTGCTCAATTTCTTCGTTCAACCAGGTTCCCCATTCAGGGAAAGTATTCATAATCCATGATTCCCTGGTAATTTCGTCTATCTTGCCCATGTTCACCCTTCTTCCACTGAAAATTTGATATGTTCAAATCGTTCATTTAAATTGATTAATTCATGTTATGTTACGATTATACTTTAGGTTTATATATAAATTCAATTGACAACTTTGCCAAAATACAAAATATTGTTTAGTGATTTTGTATAAATTATTATACTAAAATAGTTCATAAAACACAAAAACGTTCATATAATGTATAAATAGTTCATATAAAGACAAGAGACATATTATATGCAATGTAACTATTGCGATTATATGAGATAATGCTATAATATAATAGAACATATAATCAATATTTAAGAACAAAACTACCTTAAAAAGAGGTGCATAAATGCTGAGCTTAAAAAAACTGGTCCTAGGTGACAAGGCCAGAATAGCTGTTTCACTTATTCTATATGCTGTCTTTTTTGCAGTCATCGTTGAAAAGATTGCAACAGCAGATAACTACAGCCCGGTCATAATTTATTCTATCTTTCTGATTTTTTTAGTCTTTGCTGTTTTGAACGAATTTTTGCGTTTTAATTATATACTGGCAGTTGAGCTTTTACAAAAAAGATGTAATCCGGATAAGGCATTGGAGAAAGTTGACCTGGTAAAAAAGTACGACTTATTCAAAGGCTACCGGCCGCAGTTAGCTGTTCTGGAAGCAATGATCTACACAGATAAGAATGAGCCCAATAAGGTTATAGATCTCATTGAAGACAAAGAGAGCAGATTGTTCTCTACAAACAGCATGCGGGTACAGGGATATTATTATCTGTTCAAAAGCTATGTGCTTTTGAATAACAAAAAGCATGTAAAGCGCTGCTTCAAGTCACTTAATGAATATAAAGAGAGCCTTGGCAAATCTGGCAAAAAAGCTGTTGGCCGCTCAATCTGGGATGTTATAAACGGAGATTATTATCTCACAATGGGCAGGCCGGATGAGGCTTTAGAAGCTTATAATAATGCAAATACCGCTGAAATGACAAAGCGGGATTTAGCTCACTATTATCTTTCAAAAGCAAAGCTTGCTGAAAGTCAAAATAACCCTGAAGAAAAGGAAAAAAACTGCATCAAAGCCCTGGAGCTGGCACCCGATATGGGATGCGTCATTGATTACGCAAAGGCTGCCGGTTTGATGCATTAATGATATGGAGGAAGTTTCTATGAAGGTAAGCCGGTCAATAGTTGATAATCGCAGAACAAAGATACTGGAAATGCTCAGGCATCATGAGTCGGTAAAAGTAAACGAACTTGCAGAGCAGCTAAACACATCTCCGCTAACCATACGAAGGGACCTGGAAGCGCTGGAAAAGGAGAATTTAGTCATGCGCTTTCATGGCGGAGCTTCCCTCATTAAGGATGAAGGCCAGGAAAACATGTTCAGCTCCAACCTGACGCTGCACAAGCATGCAATAGCAAAAGAGGCGGCTAAATTCGTAGAGGACGGGGACACCATTTTTATAAACACCAGTTCTACAGCTCTGCTTATTTTAAATTACATCACAGCAAAGCAGGTAACAGTTATAACAAACAATGCAAAGGCAATTTTCAGCAAGATTCGTGAGGACATGATGGTATTCCTTACCGGAGGAGAGCTCCGTTTCCCCAAAGAATCCATGGTAGGCGACTTTGCCATAAACAACCTTTCCAGGGTAAAAGCAAGCAAGTGCTTCCTGGGCTGCTCCGGGCTGACCATAGAAGAAGGAATAACCACTGCAGTTTTGCAGGAAACAGCAATAAATGAGCTGATGCTCAACAGGACAACGGGAGAAAGGTTTATCCTGGGAGATTACCAGAAGATAGGCAGAACGCACAGCTTTGTTTCCGGTTCCATTGATAAGATCTCTTGTCTAATAACAGATATATATGCAGATCAGAATGTTGTTAACCGATTGCGCGAACGAAACATAGAGGTAATCCAGGTAAAGCCCCTTAAGAGAATTGAATGAAAATAAAAACGCCTTCACAATCAGATATATGATTTTGAAGGCGTTAAATTTTATATGGATTTGCATTATACCTTGCTCAGGTCAATATGACAATATCCCCCAGGGTTCTTTTTCAGGTATTTCTGATGGTATTCTTCAGCAGGATAAAAACACTCAAGAGGCTTAACTTCGGTAACAATAGGCTTATTGTATTTTTTCTGTTCTTCCTCCACAGATTTGATTATTACGGGCAAATCAGCTTCATCCAGGTAATATATGCCGGTCCGGTACTGGTTCCCGACATCCGGGCCCTGCTGATCCTTTGCCGTAGGGTCTATAACCTTCCAGAATTTGTCCAGCAATTGCTGCAGGGATATGACTTTTTCATCATATTTAACCAGACAGGTCTCTGCATGACCGGTTTTATGCGTGCAAACCTGTTCATATGTAGGGTTTTCAACATGCCCGTTTGCATATCCCACTTTCGTCTCAATTACACCAGGTATCCGGCTGAAGTACTCCTCCACACCCCAGAAACATCCGCCTGCAAGCGCTATCTCCTTCACTTTCCTTCATTCCTTTCCTGAATTTTCTCTTATGCTGAGGTACAAAATTTACTATATTTAACACAGCTTTTTGATTTACTCAGTGCTGTAATTTCATTCGCTCCATACTGCTATCTCCGGCTCCTGATAATTTGCACCAGTAAAACGGCAGATAATGCAAATCCTATTATTCCCAATGCCGAATAGAACCATGATACTATATTTGAAAAACCCAAACCGCATATAATCAATCCGGCAGCAGCTGCAGCTATAGCCGGGAACGGTGATGAACGCATATATCTTTCCTGTACAATTGTATGTATAGCAAATAAGTTGCCGACTGCTGTTGTGAATATTTCAGCCCATACCACAAGGCCGTATACCGTTACAAAGAAGCTCCCCATTCTGCCGACGATTGCCATTTGAGGAATCTCCCTGTTAAAAACCTCGGGTATGAAGCAAAGGAGAGAATAATTGCCCATAGCCAGCAGCAATCCCAATACAGTCCCGCCTAAAAAGCTTCCCAGGTACAAAGCCTTTTCTGATTTCGGTTCCCTCCCCATGGGAGCCAGCACACCAATGGACAAAACCAGGTTAAATGAAGCATATGTTACACCGGTGCGCAGCAGGTTAAATATCTCTAAAGACAATGGCAATGCATGCATGGATACTGCCGGCTTATAGCCCTGAAGCACTACATGGGCAAATACAAGTACGCTGAAAACTACAAGCAAAGGAACAATAAACGAATTAACTGTCAGAACACCTTTTATGCCCCGCAGGGTAACCAGCAGCGTAAGAAAAGCGGTCACAGATGCTCCTATAATGTAAGGTACACCCCATTGTTCCTGAAATAATGCTCCGGCTCCGGCGAACATAGCACCGCAGATTAAAACAAAAGTAACCCCTAAATAGAGGTTTATAAAAGAGCCGGTCCATCCAAAAATATGATCTGCCAGGCTTCCGTAAGATTTCGCATCCAGCTTCCTTCCATACAGCAATATGCTCCTGCCCACCAAAATAAACAATACTGCTGAAATTAATATAGCCCAAAAAGAGCGGAAGCCATACCGGGTAAAGAATTGCATAATCTCCTGCCCGGTCGCAAAACCCGCACCTACCACCGTCCCGATGTATGCCATGGCAATCCGGAACCCGTCTGCAAAAAGATGATTGCTGCGCTTCATTTCTTCCCCCTGAAGTTCAGTATATTCTATTATGAATGTATTGGGGGAAAGAATAACTTATGACAGCAGCATTAAATTACAAAGCTATTTCATACGATCCAATGTCTGAAATGGACAAAAGCCGGCCTGGAGTTGAATTATGTCTCCCGGTCTGCTGTTTTCAGGCAAAATCCCGAGAGGAAGATTCCAGGTCTCCTCATTAATGGATACAACGGCATAATTATCTTCTATGCTGAGAATCTCCGCAAAGCACTGCATTGCCCCCGCTCCTTTACCAGTTCATCTGCTCCCAAAATTCGGCCAATAGCTTGTTTATATAATTATAATTATTCATCATTGTGTTATAGGTAACATGCCAGGATGCTGCAAGCTCGGTTTTACTTACAGGCAATCCCTCCCTTATGCGGTAGTAAAGCTCCAGAGCTGCAGCCCAGCCTTCGGGCTTCTGGATTCTTGGTTTGCCCGTCTTCTCCCAAAGAGTTACAACGCTTTCCCAGATATCACGGATATCGTCTTCACAATCAACAAGGTAATATGATTTAATTCTTTCAATTGCCATCTCCGGGATAGCTTCAATCACATCCCTGCCAGAGCCTGCCGTAGAATTAAAGTTAACGCTAACCTCAACAATACTGTCATCAACATATGCCAGGTATGGCTCTTTGGCATTCATCTCCTTAAGGAGCGTCAGTGCCTCCCGAATCTGTTCTTTTCCTTCTGTTTTTCTCAGCACAAAAGCTCTCAGAAATTGCTCAGCTTTTTCATCACGGAAGGAAGCAACAACATTAAGAATAGCTTTCTTGATCATTACATCATTAAGATCCAAGCCCCAGCGCAGCAAAGAATCCAGTGCGTTTCCGTTCTTCCATTTCTCAGCCAGATCCACACTGGGAAGCTTCAGAAGATCGTGTATGGTTTTAACCCTGCGAATAATTTCATCATAGGGTACCTGAAAGTGATACGGAAGCTCCGTAAACTCCCTTTCATTTTTCATAATGCTGCGGACATAATGCTTATAGTAGCTGCTTATGGTATTATTGGGGTTGATTTTCTCCACTTTATCCCAGTACTTATAGGCTGATTTGAACATCTTCAGATTATAGCAGGAGACTGCCATATAATGAAGCACCTTTGTATCATAGGGCTTGTATTGCAGCAGTTTTTTCAGCAATTGGTTTACCCTTCGATGCTGACCCATTTCACACAAGGTGACAGCTACCTTGTACAGATCATCCACATCTTCTGTCTTAATGCTTATAACCCTCTCAATATATTTATTGCTGGCCTCCGAATCGCCTTTTTCGTTAAGGAAAAATGCTATGTTGCAATTTGCATGAACATTGTTTGGATATTCCTCCAAAATATCCAGGCAGATTTCAATTGCTTTATCCAGTTTGCCAATACAAAAATATGCCAGTGCAAGGTTGTTCCTGGCAAATATCAGACCCGGATCCCGCTGTGCTGCTTTTTCCAGCACACGAACTGCCTGCCTGTAATCACCCTTGTCCAGCAGGTCTTTGCCGCGGGTAGCCAAAGCCAGTGTCTCATCCCTGACCGGATCAGCTTCGTTGAAATTTTCAATAAAAAACTCCTGGCTCTGCAGCACTTCTAAGAGGTTTTGGGCTTCTTCAGCGTAAAAGCCGTATTCGTCTGCTTCAAGATATTTCTGCAGGCTGTCCCTTGCCTTTGAAAACTCCTGCAGACCAAGAAAATTGCAGCCAATAGCAAAATAGCATTCAGTTCTTGACGGATTTTTCTGCATTATATAAAAAAGAATCAAATTAGATTCGTGGTAGTAACCCATTTCAGAAAAGACTTCAGCCAGATCCATGGAATATTCCAGATTGTCCGGGTCCTTTTCAATTGCTTTTCTGTAATAATTCAATGCGTTTATATAATTGTTGTTCTCTATATATTTTTTAGCCTTCCGGTAAAAAAATGAACCGTCCTGATCAAAAGGGACGACCTTTTTCAACCTATTGGCGAATAAATCCTTTGCCATATTTTCCTCCCGGATTTATCATGGTTTAGCTGTATTATACCACAAACCGGCCTTAAGCTCTACATTAAACCGTTTAATTTACAGAATCGTAAAAAAGTGTCACCTTTGCATGGCCAGCCTCAGCAAAGCCTCCAGTTCTTCCTTGTTAAAATGATATTTTGTATTGCAGTAATGACATACTAATTCCGCCTGGCCTTCATTATTGATAATATCGCTGAGCTCTTCTTTACCCATGCCCAAAATAACTCTCTCCAGCCTTTCACGGTTGCAGTCGCACTTGAATTCCAAAGTGGTGCTGTCCAGCAATTTTAAATCAAACTCACCCAGCAGCAGGTCCATAATCTGCTCCGGTGTATGGTCTTGGTTTATCAGTGCAGATACCGGCGGAAGCTCGGTTAATTTTCGTTCCAGGCTTGCTATTACATCAGGATCAGCATCCGGCATCGGCTGGATTATGTAACCCCCCGCTGCCTTAATGGTTAAATCAGGATTGACTATGACTCCCAATGCCACCGCTGACGGCTGCTGTTCGGACACCCAGAAATAATTGGCTATATCTTCCCCAATCTCTCCCGAGACCAGGTCTGTCTGTCCCACATAAGGTTCCTTAAGGCCCAAGTCCTTTATGACAGTAATCTTTCCATCCCTGCCGACTGCTTTTCCCACATCCAGCTTTCCTTTTTCATTCAGGGGCATATCAAGCTGCGGATTATCTACATATCCCTTTATTGTTCCGTCTACCTTTGCTACACTTACAATGTTACCTAAAGGGCCGGATCCTTTAACGATTATTGACAGTACATTATCGCTGTTTTTCATGTCAACAGCCATCATGCCGGCAGCTGTCAAAACACGGCCGAGAGCGGCCGCAGCAACCGGATAAAGGCCATGAACCTCAGCAGCTTTGGAAACCAGGCCAGTAGTCCTGGCACTGAACACACGAATACTCCCGTTTCCGGCGATTCCTCTAACAACATAATCCATAGTAAAACCTCCATTTATTGAAATACCCCGGTGATCTTCACCGGGGTAGTCTTGGCTCAAACTTATTATATTTAAACCAACTGAACATTAGCAGCCTGTAAGCCTTTATCGCCTTCGACTACATCAAAGCTGACTTCCTGTCCCTCCATCAGCGTCCTAAAGCCTTCCTGATTGATAGCGGTGTAGTGAACAAATATGTCACTCCCGTCCTCTCTTTCAATAAAGCCGAAGCCTTTTGTTGCATTAAACCACTTGACTCTGCCTCTTTCCACTTAAAACAATCCTCCTAAAAAATGATTCTTGACTAGTGTAGCATACTAAACTGAACTGTGTCAATTCGATGTTACCCGTCAATTTGTTATTATTATAAACTGCTTAAATCTTATTCATTCAAGATATTTACAGGTTTTTCATCGCAATGCAGCAAAAAAAATCCGATGACTGCGTTTTCCGGGAGGAGACAAATCATTTGGCGAAAAGGCAGAAATTCCTGTAAAGCCGCATTCTTCCAGTATTTCCTTGATTTCTTCCTCCCTGTATGCGCGCTGCAGATGTGTTTCATCCATTCTCTTATATAATCTGCCCTGCTTTACAAAAAAAGTAAGATTCATTTCCAGAATAGAGGTATCCTTACTGAAATGATTCAGCCAAATTAAACTGATATCTTCATTGTTCTCTGCCATGGTATTGTTGCCGAGAATAGATGACAGCTTGTAATAAGAACTTATATCAAAAACAAGAATACCCCCGGGAATCAGATAACTGTATATTCGCCCCATTGCAGTCTTCAATTTTTCCTTTTCAAGGATATAATTAAAGCCGTCACACATGCACAATATGGCATCAACCGGCCGGTGAAGCGTAAGGTGCACCATATCCTGGCAGACATAAGCAATTTTTAAGCCCAATTTCCTGGCTTTTTCCCTTGCCACAAAAAGCATGTCTTCTGAAATGTCAATGCCCGTCATCTGGTATCCCTTTGCAGCCAGCAAATTGGTTATTCCTCCGGTGCCGCAGGCCAGGTCAACAATAGTTTTGGGACTTTTGCCATAATACTTAAATATATTTTCTACCTGTCCGGCCCATTTATTGTAATCCACATTTTTCATCAATGTATCATAAAAATAAGCAAAATCCTGATACATATAATCCCCCTTACAATAGGAAAAACCTTCATTGAGAAGGTTTCCTTGCTTGTTCCTGAGTAGCTTTCATTTTTTCCTGCTGCTTGCGCCTTGTAATCAGCCCGCCTATCCTGCCTGTTTCCTTAGCTGACAAGCTGCCCCATCCATACTGCCTGACCTTTTCTAACAGTCCAAGCTCAGCAGCTATTTCAAGTTTCAATGGGTCTTCGGGTTTTTCCTGTTTCTTTGGTTTAGCTTTATTGCTCATACTATCCCTCCTTATGGAATAGTATGGGTAAAAGGCCTTATAGATATACCCTTAGCTTTCCAGCTCTTCATCAGACGCAGTCTTGTCCTCATCCATGATCCGGTTGTTAATGTATTTGTCAAAAATCCAGTTTACATAGGATATAACTATGAAAGCCGGAAATGTTAACCCTACTACAAAAAACGGCAGTGAGAATAAATATATAAAAGTTATATATACCAATGCCACTGCAAGCACTAATATAAGGAAAGTAAAAGGAAGCTTTACCATAGTCAGTATGAATGCATTTCGGATTATCTGCCGCAGATTCAGCTTGTATGTCACCATCATGGGGAAAATAAACATATTCATCATTGCATACATTATTGATAACATGATCATGAAGCAAAACAAATAGAAGAAAAGACCATTATTGGCAGAGTTAATGTAATAGAATCGAAGATTAATACTGAACAAATAAATAACAACACCATTTATCAGCATCATAAGCAGGCTCTGTTTCCAATTTGCCTTCCAGGCATCCTTGAAATCACTCCACACCCAGGCATGCTCATCCCTGGCCCAATTTCTTATAACATAGGTTACTCCGGCTGTGGCAGGACCGGTTATCACGAGACAGGGAATCAACATCAGAAAAAAAGCCGCGCTGTTAAAGTCTTTAGTTTCTACAAACATAATCGCATGAGCCTGCAATAGAAAATAAGTCGGTATCCAGAATATTGAATACAATAAGTTCAGCTGGATAAGCTGCCAGAATCGAATAGACAGCACGGTAAAAAATATTTTGATACGGCTGCCTTTTACGTCTTCCTTTTTCAAATCCGGTCTTCTTGGATCACCATAATACATTCTATTAAAAAAACCACCAAACATGCAAACAGTCCTTCCTACTAAAAATTTGGACATTCATTATATGTTAATTGTATCAGCCTTTCCGCTTTTATTCAATAAATACATATCACATACATTGCAGGATTTCTTTATACAGCTGGATGCCCGTCAGCAAAATGTCCTCATCAAACTGAAAGCGGTCTGAATGCAGCGGATTTGTATAGCCCAGCTCCTCATTCCTGCTGCCCAGGAAAATAAATACCCCGGGTATTTTCTGCTGGAAATATGAAAAGTCCTCGGCTATCATCATGGGATCAGCCGGATGCACAATATCTTCAGGGATTACCGTCCTCAGCTTCTCCGTCAGTACCGGATCGTTGACTACCGGCGGATAGTAAACCCATTCATGGAATTCGCTTTTTATTTCATGGCTGATTTCCATTCCCTTAAGCAGTTCATTAATGTATTTTTTTATGGCAATAAGAGTATCTTCTTCAAAAGTACGGATGGTTCCTTCCATATCAGCCTGAGATGCTATTATATTCCTGGCATAGCCGGCATTAATCTTTCCTATTGAAATCAGTGCTTTTTTGTAAGGATCTATTCTCCTGGTAAGGATTGACTGCATCTGCGTGATGAAGTGTGCTGCAGCCAATATGGCATCTACACCCCTGTGGGGCAATGCCCCGTGAGCACTTATTCCTTTTATGCCAATGCTGAATTCACAGGTAGCAGCCATAAGGGAGCCTTCTTTCAGGCCTATTTTCCCCTGCGGAATTTCCGGCATAATATGATATCCAAATATGCAGTCAACCTTTGGGTTATCCAATGCCCCTTCTTCAATCATCCGTTCTGCCCCTCCCACCGTTTCCTCCGATGGCTGAAACAGCAGAACTATATTGTGTTTCAGATGAGACTTGTTTTGGCTCAGCCACTGGGCAAACCCAAGTAAAATTGCCATATGGCCGTCATGACCGCAGGCATGCATAAAGCCTTTGTGCTCCGAAGCAAACTCCAGGCCGGTTTGCTCATCTATAGCCAGTGCATCCATGTCAGCTCTGAAAGCAAGGGTACTGCCGGCTCCTTTTCCATATAATACTGCCTTTACCCCGGTTTCAGCCAGAATGCTGACTTCATCAAACCCCAACGATCTGAGAAACTCCACTATATAATCTCTTGACATGACTTCATTAAATCCCGTCTGAGGGTGCCGGTGCAGCCAGCGCCGGTGGGATATCACATTATCTCGAAGAGCTTTAATGTCATTATCAATTTTCATAAACACTGCTACCCCATCTCGTACACAAAATGCAAGTGCTTGTCAGCTGTTTTCTTTCTTTATGTTAACCTGTTTTTTCCTAAAATACAATATTTTAATTTTAACTTCCTGCATATAATAGCCATATACAATATAAATACCATCAATCAGTTAAATCAAAGGTTTGACATTTGCTGTCTGTAATGGTATGATTGTTAAAAGTAATTTAAAAAACAGGTAGTTTAGAGGTGCGGTATTTAAGAGTAGCCCACCAGAGAATGAAGGGATTCAATGAAGGTGGAGGAAAGGAAATACCGCCGAAGAGAGCCGCGGCCCTCACGCTGCTTTCTGGTCTGGAAGTTAAGAGCTTTCCGACTGTCATCAAGCAATTGATGGAGCGCTAACTGCCTTCGTTGAGTGGAACTGTACGCTGTGATTATATCATGGTGCATGTCCATATCCTGGAAACGAAGGCGGCTGGTGCAAATCAGCCGTTTTTATTTTTACTTATGATTATTGAACATTCTGTCATTGTATTTTGAGTAAGATAAATCCATAGATTCACATTTTTCATTTTTATATACTTGGAATAGGAGGAATTGTTATGAAAAAGTATAATATTGCCATAGTGGGCGCTACCGGAATGGTCGGGCGGAAATTCCTTCAGGTGCTGGAGGAAAGACAATTGCCTGTTGAAAACTATTACCTGTTTGCCTCAGCCCGTTCTGCAGGCACCAAAATACCTTTCATGGGCCGTGAATACACAGTAGAGGAGCTCAATGAAACCTGCTTTGACGGAAAGGATATTCATATCGCGCTTTTCTCGGCAGGTGCAGGAGTCAGCCTGAAATATGCTCCTATTGCAGCATCCAAAAATATCGTTGTCATTGACAACAGCAGCGCCTGGAGAATGGATGAAAACGTGCCCCTGGTAGTACCTGAAGTCAATCCCCAGGATATACTGAAGCATAAAGGCATAATAGCAAATCCCAATTGCTCCACTATACAGGCTGTAGTTGCGTTAAAACCCCTGCATGACCGCTATAAAATCAAGCGCATAGTTTACTCTACCTACCAGGCAGTCTCCGGTGCAGGCATGGCCGGCTATACAGACCTGGAAAGAGGCATACAGGGTGAACCTCCGCAGAAATTCCCGCATCCGATCTTTGCCAATTGCCTGCCTCATATTGATGTTTTCCTGGAGAACGGATACACCAAGGAAGAGATGAAGATGATCCAGGAAACCAAAAAAATCATGGGCGACCAGTCATTGAGGATTACGGCAACAACCGTACGGGTACCTGTGTTCCATGGACACAGTGAATCTATTAATGTGGAATTTGAGAAGGACTTTGACTTGAATGAGCTTAAGCAGGTGCTGGCTAATGCACCCGGCGTTGTACTGGTGGATGACCCTGCCTCAAACTGCTATCCCATGCCCATTTATACCCAGGACAAGGACGAAGTTTTCGTAGGCAGAATCCGCCGCGACGAAAGCGTAGACAGCGGGGTAAACTTATGGGTTGTAGCCGACAATGTTCGTAAAGGTGCTGCCACAAATACAGTACAAATAGCACAGCGCTTAATATCCTACTGGGAAGATGGAGAATTAGAATGAAAGGAAGGTGTCCTGTATGAGCCTGTTTACCGGTTCATGTGTTGCTATGGTAACTCCTTTTACAGAGGACGGAGTTAATTTTGATGCACTTGACAAAGCCATTGACTTTCAACTGGATCAAGGCACGGATGCACTGCTGGCATGCGGTACAACCGGAGAGCCCGCCACCATGACAAAAGAAGAAAAAAGAGACGTTATTAAGTTTACTGTGGAAAAAGCAAAAGGAAGAGTGCCTGTTATTGCAGGTGTAGGAGGAAACAATACCGCTGAAGTGGTGCGAGCCTCCATAGAAGCAGAGCAATTGGGCGCAGACGGCCTGCTGGCAGTCAATCCCTACTATAACAAGACAAATGCCAGGGGGCTGATAGCTCATTTCAAAGCAATATCCGATGCAGTAAACATCCCGATAATCATATACAATGTGCCAAGCAGAACAAATTACAATATTACACCGGCAGCTCTTAAGGAGTTGTCTAAACTGAAGAACATAACAGCTATCAAAGAGGCCAGCGGTGATATTTCACAGGTGCTGGAAATGTATCGTTTGTGCGGAGACGCAGTGGACATATACTCCGGCAACGACAATATGGTGGTTCCCCTTATGGCAGCAGGAGGAAAAGGTGTTATTTCAGTGGTTGCAAATGTAGCACCCAGGGATACCCACTTAATGGTTAAGTACTTCCTTGACGGCAATATTCAGGAAAGCCTGAAACTGCAGCTTAAACTGCTCCCTCTGATTGATGCGCTGTTCTGCGAGGTCAATCCCATTCCTGTTAAAACTGCCATGAACTTGATGGGATTCAACATGGGTCCCCTGCGCCTGCCTCTATATGAAATGTCAGAACGCAACCTTGAATTTTTGAAGGAGAATATGAAGGCATACGGACTTATATAATGTATAACTACTGCATGAACAGGAGTGAAATCTTGTAATGATAAAAATGATTCTGCATGGCTGCAATGGGAGGATGGGTCAGGTTGTGGCAGCCGCTGCGGCAGCGGATCCTGAAATTGAGATTGCAGCAGGCGTTGACCGTTATCCGGGCATTAAAGAAAATCCCTTTCCAGTTTATGATGATATTTCAAAGGTAACTGAACAGGCTGATGTTATACTTGATTTTTCTGCTCCCAGTGCGCTGCCGGGACTGCTGGAGCATGCCGAAAAAACCTCCACTCCTCTTGTAATAGCTACTACCGGCTTGTCCCCTCAGGACCTGGAGGAGATCCGTTCCAAGTCAAAAACTACAGCCATATTTCAGGCTGCCAATATGTCAATCGGGATTAACCTCATGTATGAACTGGTAAAGAAGGCTGCAGCAGTATTAGGCGGGCAATTTGACATAGAAATAATTGAAAAGCATCACAATCAAAAGGCAGATGCACCCAGCGGTACGGCTTATTCCCTTGCCGATGCCATAAATGAGGTCTTCACCGGTTCCAGGCAGTATGTTTATGGAAGGCATTCCAAAACAGCAAAACGTACTAAAGACGAGATAGGAATACACGCTGTAAGAGGCGGCACCATAGCAGGCGAACACAGTGTAATTTTTGCCGGCCCTGATGAGATATTGGAAATAAAGCATACCGCCAATTCCAGGAATATTTTTGCCTTAGGTGCCCTGACAGCAGTTAAATTCATGGCCGGAAAGAAAGCCGGGCTGTACAGCATGAAAGATGCACTGCAAAGCGTACTGGCAATAGAATAAATCTTAGTCCCAATCATACAGCAATACAGTACACAATTAAAAACGCCTTTGACTGATTTATCCCAGCCAAAGGCGTTTCTTATTCCTTGCTTCAGGACTATTTATTTATCAAATCATCTGTTTTTCTTTACATATTAGGCAACTGATATGCAGCAGCCATTCATCAGATAATAGCCATTAATACAAAGTTAAGAATGAACAGTACTGTTGCAACCCAAAGAACAGGGCTGATATCCTTAGCTTCACCTTTAACAAGTTTAACAATGCAGTAGAAGATAAAGCCGCCGGCGATACCATAGGAAATGCTGTAAACCAGAGCCATGAATACGCCTGCAAAGAATGCAGGAATTGCAACATCCAGGTCGGTCCAGTCAATATCCTTGAATGCAGATAGCATCATGATACCTACTATAATAAGAGCAGGAGCGGTAGCAACACCGGGGATAGCACTTATAAACGAAGCAAAGAATGCACTGACGGCAAACAGAACAGCTACAACCACACTGGTCAGACCGGTGCGTCCGCCTACGCCGATACCGGCTGCGCTTTCAACATAGGTGGTGGTGTTGGATGTACCAAATATGGAACCAATTGAAGTAGCGATTGCATCAGCAAACAGAGCCTTGTCCATTTTTGATTTGAATCCGGCGCTGGATTCCAGGGCTTTAATGTCTTCATCAGTGAATATTCCGGTTTTGCGGCCGGTTCCGATAAAGGTTCCGATGGTGTCAAAGGTATCAGACAAGCTGAAGGAGAAAATGGTAATCAGTACAAGGGGCAATTTGCTTGCATCTTTGAACAATGACAGCAGTCCCGGATTGCCGAAAGCTGCCAGGAAGGTCTGGGGCAGCTGGGAGAGAGCTTCGGAGAAGCTGATAGTCTCGCCCACTTTAGTAACTCCGAAAGGAATTCCTGCTAATGTCGTAACAATGATTCCGATTAAAATTGCACCCTTGACTTTCAATATAAGAAGAACAACGGTCAGAATAAGACCGAATATTGCAAGCAGTACACCGGGTGTATTCAGTGCGGCAAGTGCAGGAACTGCAGATGAGTTGGCGATAACGGTTCCGCCTTCACCCAGCTGTACATAGGTTCCGGGGTCGGAAGTGAAGGTCAATAATCCTGCACTCTTGATACCGATATAGGCAATGAAAATACCAATACCACCGCCGATGGCGTTTTGCAGGCTTTCAGGGATAGCCTTAATTATAAGCTTGCGGATCTTTGTAACTGTAATCAAAATGTTGATCACGCCGCAGATGAAAACCATGGCCAGTGCTTCCTGCCATGTAAATCCAAGGTTGAAAACAACGGTAAATACGAAGAAAGCGTTAAGACCCATACCGGGAGCCTGTGCATAAGGCACATTTGCAACCAAACCCATAACCAGAGTACCAATGATGGATGCAATGATAGTTGCAAGAAAAACTGCACCCCAGGGCATACCAGCCAGGTTCAGCATGTTCGGATTGACCATGATGATGTATGCCATAGCAAAGAAGGTGGTCAAGCCGGCAAGGATTTCAGTACGGACATTTGTTCCGTTCTCCTTTAGCCTAAAGAAAATTTCCATTAAAAAACTCCCCCTACTAAATATTGTATAATTTCTTATGCTTTATATTATTGGGACATAGTCCCTAAAGCATACATAATAAATAAAACCGGCAAATAAATAACATTATTATATAAGTAAATTTAACAGCTGTTTACAGCAAAATTTTCCAATCCTTGCAACTGCTAAAATAAAAAGCAGCCGGCAAGTGTTCAACCGACTGCTTGTACTGGGCATAAACATAAAAAGGTACTGCAAATCACTTTGAACACTCATAGCGTAGGCAATATAGGTTGCCACGTAGAAACTCCTGCACCAAATTTGCAGGCTTATATGAGTGAATTCGACATTATAATTCAATTATCACATTACTAATTTACACCAGCATTGGTATAAAGTCAAGCAATTTCTAAAGCCAATCGGCTTGGTTTTGAGCTCCGGTTCACAGGCAATTTGGTGAATAAAGTCGATGAAAGTTGCCAAACTAAATAAGACTTCATTTGCATGCCTATGAAAGGTACGGAGGTGACAGTAATGAAGCCCGATCCCTATGAAGAGGATTTTTTGGTCATTGACGGTTCCCTGGATTCATCCATTTTTCCCCCGGGGATATCTCACGGCCTGAATGTACTTTCTCCGGATGACCATGATCATTATTCAATAGACGGGTATGATGATTATCCTGAAATTGATTTTAATGAATTCAAGGATCACATATAACCGAAGTAAGATACCAGGGAGCAGGCGTGCTCCCTTTATTTTCTGCCTATATCCCTTCTGTAATGCATGCCTTCAAAATGGATGGACTTGATATGTTCATATACCTTACGAACACAATCCTCTACGTTCTCTCCCAGGGCTGTTACACCCAAAACCCGGCCGCCGTCGGTAACCAGGCCGTGTTCCGTCCTTTTAGTTCCGGCATGAAAAATAAGGCAGTCTGTATTAATTTCGATGGGCAGGCCCTTCCTGTAGCTTCCGGGATAACCGGCAGAAGCCAGTACAACACAGACCGCAGCCCTGTCATCCCATTGTATCCGTACCTGATTCAGCCTTTTTTCGATAACCGCTTCCATGATTTCCAACAGATCTGTCTTCAGCCTGGGCAATACTACCTGTGTCTCCGGATCTCCAAACCGTGCATTGTATTCCAGCACCTTTGGACCGGATGGCGTCAGCATAAGACCGAAATAAATAACTCCCTGAAACGTTCTGCCTTCCTCCCGCATGCCGCGAATGGTGGGTTCTATTATATTCTTCTCCACATATTGAGCAATTTCAGGTGTATAGTAACGGCTGGGAGAAAAGGCACCCATACCGCCGGTGTTGGGTCCTTCATCATTATCATAGGCTCTTTTGTGGTCCTGCGAGCTTACCATGGGCACAAAAGTATTGCCATCGGTAAAAGCAAGGATGGAAACCTCAGGACCGGTTAAAAATTCTTCTATCAAAACCCTTTTGCCTGCATCCCCGAATTTACGGTCCAGCATCATTTCTTTAACGGCTGTGATGCCTTCTTCTAAGGAAAAGGCTATAACAACACCCTTGCCCAAAGCCAGTCCGTCAGCTTTTATAACTATAGGAAACTGCGATTGCGCAAGATAAGATACTGCATCCTCATACCGGTCAAAGGCTTCATATTTTGCAGACGGTATCCCGTATTTTTTCATAAACTGCTTTGCAAACACCTTGCTGGATTCCAGTTCAGCAGCAGCCTTCCGTGGTCCGAAAGCACACAGCCCTTCAACCTCCAGCCTGTCCACCATGCCCATGGCAAGAGGGTCATCAGGGGCCACCACCGTCAGGTCGATCTGATTTTCCTTAGCGAACGCAGCTATTCCTTCCAAATCCGTTGCCTTTATATTGACACATTCAGCAAGGGAGGCAATACCGCCGTTTCCGGGTGCACAATACAGTTTTGCAACACGGGGACTTTGGCTGAGCTTCCATACTATGGCGTGCTCCCTGCCTCCTCCGCCTACTACCAGTACCTTCATATTAAACTCCCTCACTTTATTAGTGTTTGAAATGCCGCATTCCGGTAAATATCATTGCTATTCCATACCGGTTGCATGCATCTATGGACAGCTGGTCCTTAATAGAACCTCCCGGCTGGATGATTGCAGTAATGCCCGCCTTTGCAGCAGCCTCCACACAGTCGTCAAAGGGGAAGAAGGCATCGGACGCCAATACAGCTCCCTGTACCTTTTCACCGCTTCGATCAATGGCCTGCTCTACCGCCCAGATTCGGTTAACCTGTCCGGGCCCGATTCCCAGAGACTGTCCGTCTTTTGCTATTGCAATTCCGTTTGATTTTACATGCTTGACAATTTTCCATGCAAACAGCAAATCCTCTAATTCCTTTTCAGTGGGCTGCCTGTCCGTAACTACCTGCCAGGGCTGATCATCCGGCAGCAGCTTGCTGTCAGCCTCCTGCACCAGCAAGCCGCCTAAGGTCTTTTTCATGTCCCATGCATTTGAAGGCAATGGTGCTGATATATCCTTCAGCTCCAAAATTCTGATATTCTTTTTCTGCCTGAGAATCTCAAGGGCTTCTTCCGTGTAGCCGGGAGCAACAACTATTTCAATAAAGATTTCATTTATCTCACTTGCAGTTTTGGCGTCAATTTCTCTGTTCGCAGCCACAATTCCGCCAAAGATGGAAACCGGGTCAGCATCATATGCTTTTTTCCATGCATCATAAATATTGTCTGCTGTGCCGACACCGCAGGGATTGGCATGCTTAACCGCAACTACGGCAGGCTGGTCAAATTCCCTGAGCAGGTCAAGAGCTCCGTTGGTATCATTTATGTTGTTAAATGACAATTCCTTCCCGTGCAATTGCTTTGCGGTTGGCAGGCTGCCTGCCACGGGACGGATTTCCCTGTAGAATACCGCCTTCTGATGAGGATTTTCTCCATACCGCATGTCCTGCTGTTTTTCAAAGGTCATTGTAAGCAGCTTAGGAAAGTCTTCTGACTTTAGCTGCTCCCTCAGATATTGTGCAATTAATGCATCATAATGTGCTGTCAGCTCAAATACCTTGACTGCCAGGTAGAACTTGGTCTCCCTCCGGATTTCTCCGTTTCTGAGCTCATCAAGTACAATTGCATAATCTGCAGGATCTACCACTACAGCTACATCCTGATAATTCTTGGCTGCAGCACGAAGCATGGTCGGCCCGCCGATATCTATGTTTTCAATTGCTTCCTCCAGGGTGACGTTTTCCTTTAATATTGTCTGACGGAAGGGATACAGATTGATTATCACCAGATCAATAGTGTCGATATGCAGATCTTCCAACTGCCGCATATGCTCCGGATTGTCCCTGATTGCAAGGATTCCTCCATGAATCTTCGGATGAAGGGTCTTTACACGTCCGTCCAGGCATTCCGGAAAACCGGTTACATCACTGATATTTGTTACCTGAATCCCTGCATTCTTTAATGCTGCTGCCGTTCCCCCGGTAGAAAGGATTTCAAAGGAAAGCTGCTCCAATTCTCGTGCCAGCTCAACTATTCCGGTTTTGTCAGATACACTGATTATTGCACGTTTCTTTGCCATTTCTCTCTCACTCCTCAATAATTACTTTACGGCCCGAAACCTTGATTTTGTCCTGAACCAGCAGGGCTACTGCCCTGGGCAGGATTTCATGCTCTACCTTGAGTACCCGCTGAGACAAGGTTTCGGCAGTATCATCAGGCATCACTTCCACGGACTTTTGAAAGATTATTGGACCGGTGTCCGCTCCTTCGTCAACAAAATGAACCGTGGCACCTGTCAGCCTTGCACCATAGTCCAGGACCGCCTGATGCACTTTATGTCCGTAGAAACCCATGCCGCAAAAAGCCGGGATTAAGGATGGATGTATGTTTATAATCCTGTTGCGATAGCATTCAACTAATTCAGGAGAGAGTATGCTTAAGTATCCGGCCAGAACAACATATTCTGCCTTGTATTCCTTCAGCTTCTCCAGTATGGCCCGGTTAAAGGCATAAGAATCTGCATACTGCTTCCTGTTTATGCAAAATGCAGGTATTCCTCTTTTTTCCGCCCGTACAAGCCCATAGGCATCAGGCCTGTCCGAAATCACCACATTTATTCTGGCAGGAATCCTGCCCTGGTCTATGGCATCCATAATTGCCTGCAGATTGGTGCCGCCGCCTGAAATCAATACACCGATGCCCTTCATCTCAGCACCACGCCTTCCCGGCCTGCGGAAACACTGCCTATGGCATAGGCCTGATATCCGGTTTCTTTCAGGCAGGATATTATCTCATTTTCCTGCCCTGCTTCACAGGCCAGCACCATACCGATGCCCATATTAAATGTATTGTACATGCTGCGCTCCTCTATCTGTCCTGCCTCCCGGAGCAGGGAAAAGATGGGGAGTATAGGCCAGCTGCCTCTCCGGATACTTGCAGACAGGCCTTCGGGAAGCATCCTGGGAATATTCTCTATGAAGCCGCCGCCTGTAATATGGGATATTCCTTTAATTGTAAAATGCTTCATCAATTCCAGTATGCCTTTAACATAGATCCGGGTGGGCTTGAGAAGCTCTTCACCTATGGTAGTGCCCAGCTTTTCATTGAACTCAGACAATCGATTGGATTCCTCCACCAAAAGCTTTCGAACCAGGGAATATCCATTGCTGTGTACCCCGCTGGATGCAATGCCGACAAGTGCATCCCCCGACTTGATGCCGGACCCGTCTATCAGCTTTTTCCTGTCTGCAATGCCTACGGCAAAACCAGCAACATCATACTCGCCGATCCGGTAAAATCCGGGCATTTCAGCTGTTTCTCCTCCAATCAGGGCACAGCCGCTTTCTATGCATCCTTCCGATATTCCCTTTACAATCTGAGCTACCTGTTCGGGCACCAGTTTTCCAACCGCTATATAATCCAGAAAGAAAAGCGGTTTGGCTCCCTGGCAGATCAAATCATTAACGCACATGGCTACGCAGTCTATACCGATTGTGTCATGCCGCTCCATCATAAATGCTATCTTTAGCTTTGTGCCCACTCCGTCGGTTCCGGCTACCAGAACCGGCTCTTCTATCCCCGTGGTGTCCAATGAAAACAATCCACCGAATCCGCCGATTCCGCCTATTACATTGGGGGTAAAGGTCCTGGAGACATATTGCTTCATCTGCCTTACAGCTTCATAACCTGCCTCCACGTCTACTCCTGCATCCTTATAATTAATTCCCATTTCTCATACCTCCGGATTTTGTGCATGGACATTTACATCAATCGGATAGTCTCCGTTGAAACAACCGCGGCAGAATCCGCATCCGCTGCCCTCAACGGTTTTCATCAGCCCTTCAAGGCCTAAGTATCCCAGGGAATCAGCACCGATAATTCTGCATATTTCATCTACATCGTAGGAAAACCCAATTAACTGGTCAGAGGTGTCAATATCAATTCCATAGAAACAGGGGAACCGGACAGGCGGTGAGCTGATTCGCATGTGTACTTCCTTTGCTCCTGCCAGGCGCAGCATTTCAACTATTTTCTTGCTGGTAGTTCCCCGTACAATGGAGTCATCAACTACCACTATCCTCTTTCCCTTTACCATGCGCCGGAGAGCATTGAGCTTAATCCTTACTCCCTGCTCCCTCATATGCTGACTGGGCCGTATGAAGGTTCTTCCGACATACCTGTTCTTGATAAAGCCTTCTCCATACGGAATACCGGATGCTTCTGCATAACCTATTGCGGCAGTGGTGCCTGAGTCGGGAACCCCTATTACCATATCGGCTTCCACCGGGTGTTCTGCAGCCAGTCTGGCACCGGCTTCCTTCCTTGCCATATAAACGCTGATGCCGTCTATGGTGCTGTCAGTCCGGGCATAGTATACAAATTCGAATACACATAATGCCGAATTAAGCGGTACCGGTGTCTGAACGGATGTAAGGCCGGTGTCATCAATGATAAGAATTTCGCCCGGCTTAACATCCCGGATATAATCCGCACCTATGGTATCAAATGTACAGGTTTCTGCTGCAACTACGTATGAATCCTCAAGCTTGCCCAGGGCTAAAGGCGAAATTCCATGAGGATCCCTTATGGCAATCAGCTTGTCCTCTGTCATGATAAGAAGCGCAAAAGCTCCAAGCACCCTGCTCATCATTTTCTTTAAAGCTTCTTCAAGACCCAGATCTATATTTCTTGCAATCAGGTTGGCTATGACCTCAATATCAAGATTGGTCTGAAATATGATACCTGCATCTTCCAGTTCCCTTTTCAGAGATTGGGAGTTGACAAGCCTGCCGTTTTGAGCCAGTGCCATAGAGCCTTTTTTATACTTGGTAACAAGAGGCTGGGCATTAGCGTACATTCTGTCACTTTTCGTCGTATATTTCACATGTCCTATGGCTGCCTTTCCGCCTTTCAGTTCAGACATTGCCTTATCGTCAAAAACCTCTGCAACCAGGCCCATACCCTTGTGATAAAGTATATTTTTGCCGTCAGATACAGCCATACCGGCACTTTCCTGTCCGCGATGCTGCAGGGCAAACAAACCGAAGTATACAATTTCATGAACTCCCAGTCCGTTCTTGTCGTATATGCCTATCACGATGCATTCCTCTTTCTTATAGTCTTTTATTCTTAGCAAATTGCATATCAATAACTGCCGCTCTTTTATCCCAGCAGTCTCTTCATAATGTCTGCATAGGCTTCTTCCACATCTCCAAGATCCATACGGAAGCGGTCCTTGTCCAGCTTGCGGCCGGTTTTGCTGTCCCAGAAGCGGCAGGTATCAGGTGATATTTCATCTGCCAGAATAATCTTTCCGTGAAAACGTCCGAATTCCAGTTTAAAGTCTACCAGGTCCACCCCGGTTTCTTTCATGTATTCTGTCAAAATTTCATTTACCTTTAAAGAGATTACCTTAATTGCAGCAATTTCTTCCTCAGTGGCAAGCTTCATTGCATAAACATGGTAATCATTAATCATCGGATCGCCCAGGGCATCATTCTTATAGCAGAACTCCAGCACAACAGGTTCCAGACGGGTTCCTTCTGCAATTCCCAGACGCTTGCTCAGGCTGCCGGCGGCTATGTTTCTGACGATAACTTCCACGGGTACAATTTCCACTCTTTTTACTATTGTCTCACGGTCGCTGATTTCCTGTACATAGTGGGTTGGTATGCCTTTGCTTTCCAGCAGCTTGAACAAGTGATTGGAAACCCGGTTGTTAACAACGCCCTTGCCCAGTATCCGGCCTTTTTTAAGACCATTGAAGGCAGTGGCATCATCCTTGTATTCAACTATTACATAATCAGGATTATCAGTTAAATAGACTTTCTTAGCCTTTCCTTCGTATATTTGCTCCAGTTTTTTCATATCTGCTTTACCTCCTCTTTAATCATCATGTCTTTTTCCGCAACTTCCTGTGCCATTTTGTCCTTATACTCCTGAAGCTTCACTTTCAGCTCAGGCTGAGCAAGGGAGAGTATCTGCACCGCCAGCAGGGCTGCATTTTCTGCACCGTTTATGGCAACAGTGGCTACCGGTACTCCCTTGGGCATCTGCACTGTTGAAAGCAGTGCATCCAGACCGTCCAGGGTAGAAGAATGGATGGGAAGTCCAATGACCGGAACTATTGTATTGGCTGCAAGCACTCCGGCCAGATGCGCTGCTTTGCCGGCAGCTGCAATAATGACACCTATACCCTCTGCCTGGGCGTTTTTTGCCAGGCTTTCTGCACGACTGGGCGTGCGGTGAGCTGAAATAACATGAACCTCTGTTTCAACACTAAATTCCTTAAGTATTTTTATACATTTTTTAAGAATGGGAAAATCGGAATCACTGCCCATAACTACGGCAACTTTGTATTTGTTGGTCATTGAATTGTACCTCCATTAATAAATCTCAGAGCATGTGTAAAAAAACTTAGCGCATGACCCCCGACAAAGCCGTGAATCGTGCGCTCCATTACAAAAACAAATAGATATTAACCGGCTGAAATAGCCTGCTTTTCCAATTATAAAAGGGAGAAAAATGAGAAAAGGAAAAAGCGCCATATCCAGCCGGGAGGCGGCAAAAATTCACTCATAGTCGGGCAGTTACGGCTGCCCGGTAGAAACTCCCGAACCAATTATCAGGATTATATGAGTTTGTTCAGTTTTACACTATCAATATATCAGATATATAAATGATTGTCAATAAAATTGCGAACTATTTATATATATATTTAATTAATGTTCGTCTTTTTGGCATATTTCTTATTGCATTAATTTCTATAGTTCCTGGCCTGGGTCTCAAACAACTCGCGGTACAGGTTGTCACCCTTCATGAGGTTCTCATGGCTGTCAAAGGCAGCTATCCTGCCATCCTGCAGCAGCAGAATGCGGTCGCAGAAAATGGATGAACTCATGCGATGGGAAATAAATATCGTGGTTTTGCTCCTGGTAAGCTCGTTGAAATGCTCATAAACCTCACTTTCTGCCAGCGGATCCAAGGCTGCAGTTGGTTCATCCAGAATGACCAGGTCTGCTTTCTTGTATATCGAACGTGCTATGGCAATTTTCTGCTTTTGTCCGCCGGAAAAATCCGAAGCGTCTTCATAAAGGGATTTGTCCATATAAGTGTCTATTTTGCCCGGCAGAGCTTCTATTGCCGCTCTCAATCCCACATCATCAAGCACCTTCCAGACTCCCTCCGAATTATCAGCCTGATTCAACCGAGCATATTCCGTGTCAATATTCTCACGCACAGTAAATGGAAAGAGCTGAAAATCCTGAAAGACACAGGAGAGCATATCGATATAGGCATCGTAATCGAATTGCCGGATGTCTGTGCCGTTCCATAAAATCCTGCCGCTGTCCGGTTCAAACAGCCTGCAGATAAGCTTTACAATGGTAGATTTTCCCGCATTGTTCAGGCCGACTATGGATATCTTCTCTCCCCTGTGAATTTCAAAGGAGATGTTGTCAAGAACAATGCGATCAGTATTCGGGTAAGAAAAAGTAACATTTTCAAATGCAAGGGTTTGAAGAGGCTCAGGTTTTGCCGTTCCGCTTTTTTCAGCAGTATCCGGTATGGACATAAACTGGAAGAATGGCTTTAAGTAGCTGACAGCCTGGCCTGCTGTAATCAGGTTCATGACAACACCCCTGAATGCATTGCCAAAGGACTCGGCTGCACCTACTATTATGGAGAAATCACCTAAGGTTATCTGCATTCCAAACCGGCTGGACAAAACACGCAGGGCCACATAGCTGTAGGTGATGAATCGGGTAATGCCTGTTAGCAAGGCCTGAATTGAATCTGTATTGCCCTGAACCACATAGATGTTGTTAAGCCAGTTGTAAATTTCATTCGTATATTCATTAATTTTCCTGGTCATGACCTGATGCATGCCGTAAATTCGATAATCTTTCTGAAAAGACGGGGCGCTGGCTGTCTCAATATAGTATCCATATCTCCGGTTTATTGGAATCAGGTTCTCGGTAACATCCTTCATTACTTTCATAAAACGGGCGGACAGCAATAATGCAATGACAGTCAGAACAAATACCGCCAGGGTAAACAGCGGGCTGAAGGAGACAAGAATTGATGCAACGGTCGTTATTGTAAACAACGAGGCTAAGAATTCCACTGCGCTGGACAGGAGCTGCAGCAGGGCTCCATAAGTGGTTACAGGAAAAATTGCACGTTCCTTGAGGTCAAGCACCTTTGCATCTTCCAGGTTGGCATAGTCAATGCTCATAACCTTTTTGGCAAAAGCCATGGGGACTTTTTCCTGCAATAGGTGCTGATGTATGGATTCCTGCCTTCCGCTGAAGGCCCTCAGCTGAAGCAATACATACTTGGCTGCAGCAAGGGCGAGTATGGCAATGACAAATTCATCAGCCTTCCAACCCCACTCAAAACCGTTAATCAGGATTTTGGGTATGAAGAGATTGAAAATGGTATTGGAGGCAGTTGCCAGGGACGCAAAAACAAGTATGAAAAAGTATGCTTTATCCAGTTTCCATATCAGGGTTAACAGCATTCTAAGCGTTTTTCCTATGGTAATTTCACTCTTATTGCTCATGCCGTTGCCTCTCCTTCCTCGCTGCGGTAGTATTTGCTCTGTGCTGTAAACATTTTCTGATAAAGCCCGTCTTCTTTAAGCAGCTCCTCATGGGTTCCCTGCTGTACTATTCGTCCGCCGTCCAGCAGAACTATCCGGTCGCAGAACCGCGTGGAAGCCAGACGGTGTGAAATAAACAGTGCTGTCTTGCCTGACAAAATTTCGTCAAACTCACGGTATATCTTTTCTTCTGCCAGGGCATCCAAAGCTGCTGTCGGCTCGTCCATAATCATCATTCGCGTTCCTTCACGGTATAGCGCTCTTGCTATGGAAAGCTTCTGGTTTTCTCCCCCGGAAAGGACTACGCCATCGTCCTGTATAACCTTAAGCATGGGCGAGTCTATGCCTTTAGGCAATTTGGAAACCTTTTCCCAAAGCCCTGCCTGCTTCAGGCATTCTATAACGCGATCCCTGTCAATACCCGTATCTGATGCAGCTACATTTTCGGCAATGGTCAGGGCCAGCGGCTGAACCTCCTGGAACACCACACCAAACAGGGAGAATATCTCTTCCTGGGGTATAGTAGCTGCATCCACCCCGTTAATCAGCACCTGTCCTTCGGTAGGCTGATACAGCCCGGTTATGAGTTTTACCAGGGTTGTCTTTCCTGCGCCGTTTACACCCACAAGCGCGCATTTTTCTCCCGCAGGAATATAGAGATTCAAATGTTCCAGGACTATTGTGTCAGAGCCTGGGTAATGGAATGAAACATCCCGCAGTTCAATGCTGACCGGACCGCTGCCCGGAACATGGTTTTCTCCTCCGGTGGAAACAAGATCAGCCTCCATAATGTCAATGGTATCTCCGACATACATGGTCTCACTTTTTATAAATGCAAGACCCTGGGCAAAGAGTTGAATGGTTTGAGTAAAAACAGTTACTGCAGTGAGGAGCATGACAAACTCAGCAATGGAAACGGCATTGGCATGCACCTTTGATGCAAGCACAAGAAAGCTTACTATGTCGATGAGAATCAACGCAGCAGATTCAATGAACGATAGCTGAAGCTCACGCCTGGTAAATGCCTTATACAGCTTCTCGTAAGCCCGGATCAATGGATGGAAAGCCTGCTCGAAGCGGCCTGCCATCTTGAATAAGCGCATATCCTTTCCATAGCGGAAGTCGGAAGCCTCACCCGAAAGCCACTGCGACCTTCTGGCTGCTCTTTGAAGCTCTTCTCTTCGTTCATGCTTGTACACAGCGATATTCTTCTGAACAAGATAAAAGACTATAACAAACAGAATGCCTGACAGTGCAATCCACGGACTGACCAGTATGAGCAGCCCGCCGAGAAGTACTGCTGAAACCAAGGTGCCACCCATCTCAAATATCCTGTGATAGGTGCCCTCCAGGCCATTGGCGTTGTTATACAGACAGCGCTGCCAAATACTTGCATCATCAAGAAAGGAGGGATTCTCAAACAAACCGTAATCCATTGTCATGTACTGTTCCATTATCCTGTTCATAAAGAGGATTCTCAGCCTCATAAAGTAGGAATAAAATCTGTTTTTTAGCTGGGCAGAAATGGCTGTACACAGGAAAAATGCCGCTGCATAAATGCCTGCAGCCGTAATAAGCCTTTCCGGTGATGCATCATTTTGCATCAATAACCGTACCAGTATTTCTACAATGAAGACTGACAAGAGGGGCAGAACCCCGGCAGCCAACGCATAGACTATTGATGCGGCAACTACCTTGCAATCCTTCAGAACAGGACGGTACATATATTTCAAAATATCCGGCAGACCATGCTTTTTTGCATGAAGATATTGCTTGCGTTTATCCTTATCCAGCAGTTCTACGGCCAAGTTTCTTCTATATCCTATATTCTGTTTGGGGGATGTTTGTGTCTGCACAATCTATTCCTCCATTCTGCTTCTTTGTGCCATATGTTGAAGGGTTCTTCCCAGCTCTTCCAGTTCATCTGCGTTCAGACAATAATAGCTCTTCCGGCCTTTGATGCTTACGCCTACCAGCAACACCTGCTGGAGTACTGCGAGATGATGGGATAAGGTTGCTGCCGTTAAGTTAAGGGCATCAGCCATCTCCTGAACATACTGCGGACGTATTGACAATTGGCGGATAATCTTATAGCGGGTGGGATCTGCTATGGCTTTTAGCTGCTTCTGGGTCATTTTGTCCCGGAATTTTCCCTTATCTTCCAGTTTGCACAATTCGTCAAACAGCAATCCGGCAGACAGCCGAAGCTTGGTACGCTGCCAGGAAGTAAACCGGATAGACAGTGCGCCATATGCTATGATGCCAACTTCCAGATAAATTGGCTCTTCTGTGCGGAAATCATCAATCTGAAGCTTTGCCCGTTCTATCCACTCATTATAATAGGTCTTGCCCTGGTCTGCTTTCAGCATCTTTACTTTGTTTGCAAATCGGTCCTTTGCAATATGATAATTCTCCCTGCAAATCTGCTCAACCAAAAGCAGAGTTTCTCTTACCTTTATGTAAATTGCATCAATGTCCTGGAAGAGTCGAAGAATCAGCATCTGCTCCTTATCAGACAACGATGTATTCGTTACAGCATCAAATATTTCCTTCATATCAAAATCCGGATTGGTTAACTTGTTATATAATTCCTGTTCTTCAGGTGAACCGATTTCAAATTCTCCTGTATGCAGCTTGTCTGACAGCTCATGCAGACAAAAAAGGCAGCAGGTAACAAACTCATCTCTTGTAAGGTCCTTTGCTGACTGAACATCGGACATTACAAGCACTTCTTTGAGGAAACCGGGCATCTCTTTGGTGTGTTCCGATGCTTTTATCGCAAAGTATGGCTGAAGATCCTGGCGGGAGTAGATAACCGGTGCAGCATTCTTTCTGCATTCCGATAGAAAACGATGAACGTCATTAAACAACTGATCAACTTCGGAAGGACTTAAAGTAAAATTCTCGGGGTGACTGACCAGATGCCTATCTTCCCATGGTATACTTTTCTCCTTATTTTCATCACTCTCATTTAGCCATTGAAAATAATCATCTACCAGTTCTACTGCTTCCATATAAAAATTAGGTGAATCGCTGACTATCACCCGTTCAGTCCATTTTGCCATATCTGCCCCTCCTGTTTGATTTGCAATCTTTTACATTTATGATACAATATATATTAGATACATGTCAATTATTTTATGTTAGATGATCATTAAATATTTTTTTGTCAATGTGCTGTTCTATCGCTTCCCCAGCAGGATTAACATATAGTTTTACCGCATGCTTATTGAGTTGAGCTGCATGCATATCAGGCTAAATATAAAAGCCTCCGAATCATTTTTTTGATTCGGAGGCCTTATAATGCCTGCCGGTCCGGTCAGTGCCTGCATAAATTACAATGCATATTTCTTTATATAATTCAAGGTCTCGTCAACTGTAGTAAATGCAATACCTGTAACAGTATCGGCACAGCCGTAATATATGGCTATCCTACCGGTATCAGCATCTGTAAGGGCAGCACACGGGAATACAACATTGGGAACATCACCTGTCTGCTCATACAATACTTCAGGTCCCATAATATAGTGCCTGGAACGAACTTTAACCTTCCAGGGCTTTTCAGAATCCAGAAGGGCAGCACCCATACGGTAAACAAAACCGTTGCACGTTGTTATAACGCCATGGTAGAATACCAGCCAGCCTTCATCTGTCTCTATAGGGATTGGACCTGCCCCTATTTTAGTAGACTGCCATGCACTTTCATCGGTCTTGATAGTGCTCATTACATGCCTGTGCTTGCCCCAATATTCCATATCCGGGCTGAAGCTTATAAATATGTCACCGAAGGGGGTATGCCCTGTATCGCTGGGGCGGCTGAGCATGCAGTATTTGCCGCCAATTTTTCTTGGAAACAGTACACCGTTTCGATTGTACGGCAGAAAAGCATTTTCTATCTGGTAGAATGTTTTGAAATCGTAAGTATAGCCAATTCCTATTGTAGGACCATGGTATCCGTTGCACCATGTTATATAGTATTTGCCGTCCATATAGCAGACCCGGGGGTCATACCGGTACTCACGATTTAGAATCTCCTGCTCATCTTCAGGATTTTTGCCTTCCCCTGCAAATTGAATCGGTGTTTCCTCAATACTCCAGTTGATTCCATCCTTGCTGAATCCGGCATATAAATCCATGCTCAGGGCTCTGCTGTCGCATCGGAATACTCCTGCAAAACCATCCTTGTATGGAACGACGGCGCTGTTGAAGACGCTGTTTGATGTGGGAATAGCATTTCGCTTTATAATGGGATTGCCGGAATACCTCCAAACCGGCGCTTTGCATCCTTCAGGTTTTTCTTCCCAGGGTATATTCGGTAATGATGATCCAATAATTCTTGCCATAACATATCTCCTAACTATAATGTTTTTATACTACCAGCTGTTTTTTAAGGCAATTCTTAACGATAATTCCTGCTTGTTAGTTTAATCTTATTATTCCATAACAAACACATCGCAGACAGGTGCTTTGCCTTCCCTGTGCGGCAGAGAAACTTTTACACCTCCCCCAGTGCTGATGAATTCAACAGGCAGCTCTGATCCTAAAAGCGTAACTGATTTTGCCTTTAAATCAACAGGAATTTCTATATCACTAATTAATGCTTCATTTTCATCTTTATATAAATAGAAAGCATACACTTTGCCGGCTTTGGCAGTAAAAGCAAATTTGCCTGTTCTGTAAGGAGCATAAGGCCTTGTGCCGTATATTGCATCTCCATACACTTTAAGCCATCTCCCCAGTTCCTCAATGGATTTCAATGCCTGTCTCGGCAAGCGCCCGTCAGGCTGAGGGCCGACATTAAGCGCCAGGTTCCCGCCCTTTGCAACAATGTCAACCAGCAGATGAACTACTGTGCGTAAAGGCTTATAGTCATCACCATAATTGAAGGAAAAGGATGTGCCCAGCGTAATGCAGCTTTCCCAGGGAATGAAAATTGGGTCTTTGGGTACGGTCTGTTCGGGAGTTATGTAGTTTTCATATATACCTCCCACAGTCCTGTCCGCAACTATTAGGCCGGGCTGGGTTGTTCTCCTTATATCCTCTATTATCTCATGGAGACGGAGGTCCTGATTGTTCTGAGGGCAGACCCAGCCTGCATCCAGCCAAAGTATATCTATCCTGCCATAGTTGGTGAGCAGCTCTCTTAATTGTTCATGGGTATATTCTACGAATTTGTTCCACAGCTCAGGATATTCCCTTGTATCATAAGTGGTATTCCGGTTCTTAAACCCGCTGTGCCTGTGCCCTTCTGCCCAATAGTATTCACTGTGCCAGTCAGCCTTTGAAAAGTATGCTGCAATGCCAAGTCCTTCTTTTTGGAATGCAGAAAACAGCGCTTTTACAATGTCTGCATTCTTATTGATCCTGAAGGGGCAATCCTTGCCGGTTATTTTATAGTCAGTGGTTTTTGTATCCCACATGCAGAAACCGTCGTGATGCTTTGTTGTAAAGATCAGGTACTTGAATCCCCCGTCTCTTGCAATTTCTGCCCATTGCTCCGGCATGAATCTGACGGGATTAAAGGTTTTGTTCAAGTCCACGTATTGCTTCTTGAACAACTCCATATCTCCGTCTATCCAGTCAATTTGATGCCTTGACCAATCACCGTCCTTATCGGATAATGCCCAGGACTCAACTATGCCCAGCTGGCAGTACGGCCCCCAGTGCATCATCAAACCCAGTTTCTGGTCCTTAAACCATTCAAGTTTCTCTCGCACCAAAGGATCAGAAGGCTCTACATATCTTTCTTCAGCTGTGTAATTGTGGATACCTTGCACAATTTCATCTGCCAAGCCAAATTACCTCCTTCCTATTTCCTTGCTTGTTGTCCTGCCATCGGCAAAGATAATCAATTGCCTTTTTTTATCGGAGGACAGACATGATATTTCAAACCAATTGTCCGTTACCTGGATTTTGGGTTGGATATTACTGTTTAATGACCGAATGTCCGTTGTAAACCTGCCGTTTTCATCGAAATAAGCATGCTGCTCATAATACAGACGGCGGAGTTCCCACTTCAGTTTCTCGTCTTCAGGAATCTCATAGTCTTCCTTTCCGTCGCAGAAGAACACATAACCCCACAGTTCCGGGTAGTGCATATTTATAACGCCTATGGGTGACCATACCCAGTTGTCTTCCGGATAGGGTTTGTTTGTTTCCTGATTGATGCGTTTGACATATTTTCCGTCAACAACATCCACCTTCCACTGCACCCGGGAGAAGTTTATACGCCAGAAGTCACCAGGTTCCGGTATCCGTGCGTTCTGGCCCGTGCATTCAAGAAGGGACTCAAAAGGCATGACCACTTCACATGTCCATTTCACATTATTTGCATATGGATTGTTCAGTTCTCCGTAAATTTTTACAGCGGAACGCAGGCCTTTTAAATCAAATCCATTCATAGGCATGCCGCCGTCGCGATATGCTTTGGTAAGGAGCAAATCCCATACGGTATTCAGGGCATTCATTTCAAACTCATAATAGCATTGGGTATCGGAATCCGGGTCGATAAAGATCTCAAAATCATTATCATAGAAAATTACATCATCTCTCCTGGTAATATGGGCCCAGATCTCATCACCCATCAATTCTGCCCCAAAGTAGATTGCCTCTTCGTCCCACAGCATTTTTACCCTTGTCCTGAAACGGGGCTTGGGCCGGATATCTCCCTCTATATCAACAAAATCCTTAGTCCATGGCGCATGTGCCCAGAACTCCTTGTCCAGATTGCCGTCAAGTTCCAGCTTGCCCTTCGCTTTCCTGCAATAATATACTTCCGGCCTGAAAATATCCTGATGGGGCTTGGGAATGCGATAATTCACAATATCACAGCCTTTCATGAAGTTTTCTTATTCATTGTGAGTTATTACTTCACCATGACCCAGGTTATATGCAATTTCACCTTCCAGTTCAACTTTCAAAACTGTAGTCATGGGGTGCGTTTCCATTTTGTCTGCCTTTATCCATAACGTGCCCGGTATTTTAAACCACGGCAGACTCCCGGTATACCTCCAGGAAAGTTCTTCTCCGGTATGAAGAACGGAAATTCGTTTCACAGGAGTCTTGATCCCTTTTACGCAGATATATTCCACCGGCTTATCGTAGATAAAGAGGTAAATAGTCTTCTTATCTTCAGACAACGTGCTGCCGCCCAGGAAGTGGTGATAACCAAGGCCCTTTCTTGTATCATATACAGCCTCTTCATGCTGATGTATCCAATCACCAAGATCCAGTAAAATCTGCTCCTGGCGGGGATCCAGTGTACCGTCTTCCTTCGGGCCAATGTCAAGCAGCATATTCCCTCCCAGGGTGATGCAGTCACAGAACATGCGTATAATCATCCGGCTTGTTTTGTAATCATTATCTGACGGACGATATCCCCATGATGTGTTAATAGTGGTGCAGAACTCCCATGGCTTATCGTATCCGTACAGCGGTATCCCCTGCTCCGGAGTTTCATAATCGCCATAGCCCTGCATCCTGGAGTTCAGAACCACGTTAGGGTTAAGAGTATGGAGATATTCACGGAATTCCGGCATGCGCCACTGCCTGGCGCTGCGCTCCCAGTCCCCGTCAAACCACAGCAGGTCTATGGTCCCGTATTTGGTCATCAATTCTCGCAGCTGATTGTTGTTAAACTCAAGAAATTCTTCCCACAGCCGGGGGTTCTCCGGCCCACCTGCAGGCGTTCCGTATATGTCATTCAGGCAGTCTTCAGGCCTTGCTCCTTCAGGATACACTGAACGATAACGGGGATCCGACCAGTCAATCAGGGAATAATACAATCCTACTTTCAGGCCGGCATCTCTCATAGCCTGGGTATATTCGGCAATCAAGTCGCGTCCTGCGGGGGTTTTATTAACAACGTTAAGATCGCTGTATTTTGTATCAAATAACGCTACACCGTCATGATGCTTGGCAGTTAATACTGCGTATCTTGCTCCGGCCTTTTTAAAGAGCTCAGCCCATTTCCCTGCATCAAACCTTGATGCAGTAAAGCCCTCACATTGCTTCATATAATCTTCGTATGAGATTTGTCCGTTATGAAAAGACCATGATTCCGATACATCACCAACTGCATAAATTCCCCAGTGAATGAATATTCCCAGCTTTGCCTTTCGAAACCAGTCCTGCATCATAAAACATAACCCCCTGTTCTATGCTGAATGTCTGTTTAAATACCTGTTTAATCGAGTATTACCTTATATGCTTAAGTATTATATCACCGGTTCCAACATTATAGCCCGATATATGAAATACGCATTTTCCTTGTTCGTCCAGCCCCAGGACAAGCGGGAGCTTGCTGTTATCCGTATTAAGCGCTTTAAGCACCAGAGGAAAAGCATCTCCGTTCATATTCCTGCATGCTGCCTGTATGCCTGTCTCTTCCAGTACGGCAGTAAGCAGCGGATTCTGCAGGCATTCATTATCATTTACCAGCAGCAATACCCTGTCCTTCTTATTCTTAAACTCTTCCTTCTGTTCCAAGATCTCATTCAGAAGATGTTCAGTCGGTTCTTTGCCCGGTTCAATGAATGCAGCGGCACAGGATTTCCCTGCAGCCAGCATCTTGTAAGCTGATGTCTGCCTGCCATCCTGTGTTATTACAGGTATCTCCGGCAATTCAGCCCTTTCATCCGACACCATGTCCTGTTCGCGCAGGTAAATATCCAATACATGCTCTTTACCGCGATGCAACTCTATGTGATACAATACAGCCAGGACAGATCCATCATTCAGGCGATTGGATGTTGTTATCCTGTACTGCCCCTCTTCCAGCTCATAGGTGATGGAATCACCATCAAAATGATAATCATCCAGCCCCAGAGTATGATAAACACCGTTCTCCAGGCGGGCAACAGTGAAGTTTTTCTCGTAGATGAAGGAAACATCCGGCTGATTGTTTTTAAGTGTCAGCCTGCAGCAGCGTTCTACAGGGAGATCATCCCCTTCGCTTATGGTATTCCATGTGCCTTCCTGCCAATATTCCAGCTTACAGTCAATTTCGCTCAGCCTGGCAGGTATCCCTAAAGTCCTGCAAATGGCCACAAAAAGTATCTTTCTTGACATCAGGCTTCCATAATTATATTTAAGCAGTCCTGCAGGCGAAGATGAGATAGTGGCGTATTCCCGTTCACCGCAGTCCTTTACCCTGTCTTCTATATACCGGTGTATTTTACGTGGATTCTGCCGGAATTCCTCTTTTTGAACATCAGTAAAGAATCCGTCTATGAAACCACGATAATCTGTGATCATTTCAAAATGCACCCTTGGACAGAGAACATACTTGACAAACAGCTCCTCATTATCCTTAAACCTGTCCCGGTAGACAAAAGCCCTTATCAAATGGCTTTTAAGAACCGCACAGGTGCTGTCTGACAAGTCTTTTTCACGCAATGACTGAAGCAGCAAAACCTTATATTTAAGCGGAATGCCATACTCCCCCGTTAAGAAAGCTGAAATTTCCTGATGATTACCGTTGGATAAGGCAATCAACCCCGCAATTTCCTTCTGGTATTCAGGGAATGCTGCAGCAAAAGCTTCGGCTTTTTCTCCCTGAATAAACGTCTTTTCAAATGACAGCCTCTTTTCATTTGCCTGCTTTGTCCTTATTTCATGCTGTCTTGCCATTTCTTCAGGCATATCTGCATTTTTTACAACTCCTGCCGAGGGGGGAACCAGATCTAATATTATTTCTCCTGTATCCTTTAATCTTCCTTCATCCATACAGAAGCGCAGTTCCTGGCAGGCATGATCTGCCTTTTTATGCAGGAACCGCCCGTCTTTGCTGACATGAACATAGAGATCGCCTATTCCTGTCAACAGACATGCTTCTCCCTTTTCATCGGTTTTCAGCACAGCCAGCGGATAAAGCTGGGCAAAATTAACAAGTTCAAACCTGACCTCGGCATCCCTTACCGGGTTACCATCTCCGTCCGTCACAATCACACGCAGGTTTTTAGTAACAGCATAGTTACCCAAAATATTCAGCTGCGTCATGACAGGAGTCTGATGCGTTATGTAAGGTTCTGACACCAGTCTGGAAAATACCCTGGCATGAATGAGCATAGCCCGCTGTGCGGATTCAGTGAACCATCCCCTGTCCAGTACAGGCTCAGGTTCACAAGCCCCTATAAAATGCCAGGCTCCATCCGCCCATACTTCTACCCAGGCATGGTTGTCATCGCAGTGTGCCCAGCGGGGAGTATAGCACTGGCGTGCCGGAATGCCCACACTTCGAAGCGCTGCTACGCATAACACGGATTCCTCACCGCAGCGTCCGAATGCGTTCCGTATAACATTGAGAGGAGAGCTGGTACGAATATCCGTTGAACGGTAGGTTGCTTTCTCCAGGCACCAGTAATTAACCTCCAGGACAGAATCTCTCATGGAAAGATCCTTTATGCGGGGATAAAGCTCATGAAAAAACTGCTCTCTGTGGTCTGTCAAATCTTCATTGTTAATTCGCAATGGCAGCACATAGTTGAAGAACAGCTCACCTGTTACCTTGCTGCCCCAGGGGACTTTTCTCATTATTTCAAGCGTGTCCCGGAGGCATTTGAGGAAAAGTGATACATCATAGGTTGTAAGATCCGATGCCGGCATATAAGCATACATGTATTTCAGGCAAAGCTGTTCCTCAGTAGTACAGTCCTTTATTGCATCCAAAACTTCCTGAAGCCGTTCTTTAACCGGAACGGCCATGAAGTCCTGCTCAACCTGATTTACCTGCTGTGCTGACAAACCTAATAGATTCATAAATCAGCCTCCTGAAGTATGTTAAGTGAAACCGCCATTTTCCTCACGCTTATATCAAGCAAGGGCACTGGTACAGGAATTGCAGTTAATATTATATAAGGCAAATATAAAGAAAAGCGGTGCCGGAACTTGCGTTGAGGCACCACTTTCCTCTTGGATTCAAGTTAGTTCAGCGCTTTCAGCCTCATATCGATGTATTTCTGAAGACCAAGCCTGTTAAGCTGCTCGATGTATGTATTCAATTCTGCATGGAAATCTGCCTGTCCGGAAATCCACTCTACTTTCTTTTTGCTTTATAATCTCATATAACAGTAGAGTACTCTGCCATTTTAGCAGCATCTCCTTAAAATTACATTTATCGTTTTTGTAACTTTATTTGTAACTAAAAATAGTACCGTCATATTCTTTAATTACGATTTAAATATACATTAAATTAATATACCTTGTCAATTATATTTGTAAATTATTAATAGTTTTTTATTTTATATATTGAAATTCAACTACAAATAGTATAGTCTATAATTAAATAAAGGTTACGACAGGTGATTTTATGGGTAAAATTACATTACAAGTAATCGCTGACAAACTTAATATATCAAAAAATACTGTATCAAAAGCGTTAAGAGGCATGCCCGGAGTCAGCGACGAATTGCGTCGAAACATTATACAAATTGCAGAAGAGTTAGGATATCTAAAGAATTCTTCCAATAATGGAGTTCAAGGTGACATCCAAGTAAATATTACACTGGTATGCAGAAAAGAGTTTTTCAACGAAGCATCCTTTTGGTCCCAGGTATTTTTCGGCATTATGGATTATTCAGGCAAAAACAACAATATCAGCATAAGAACTATAACAGTGGACAAAGATGAAAAGACATATTCGGCATTAAACTTCACCAGTATGCCATGTGATGGATACCTGGTAGTGGGAACCATCAGCGATGAACTGCTGTTGAAAATAAATGAAACAGGCCTGCCAATGGTTGTTGTTGATTTCTATAACAACGAAATAGAGTGTGATTATGTAAACACTGCTAACAGCCGCGGTATATATAAAGCTGTTAAATATCTGTATGAAAACAATCATGCAAGAATAGGCTTCATAAGCAACAGAGAAGGCGCATACAGCTTTAGTCAGCGCTACGAAGCCTACCTGAAATACATGAAGCATTTCGATCTTCCGACAAATGAAAAATATATCTGGCTTGATGCGGTTTATGAAGATACGCAATATTATAAAGATAAAATGCAGAAGCTCTACTCTCAGCCTGACTTCCCTACTGCGTGGATCTGCGTCAATGATAATACAGCTCTGGCCTTTTACAATGCATTAAAAGAGATGAACATAAGTGTTCCAGATGATATAAGCATTATAGGATTTGATAATATAGCAAGCATATTCACTCCGTTTTTAACAACTATCGAAGTACCGAGAAAAGCAATAGGCCAGCGGGCTGTTGAGCAGCTGATGCATCGTATCAACAATCCCAATGAGCCTTATGTCAGCATACAAATAAACACTACCCTTGTAGAACGAAGCAGTGTAAAAAAATTGGTCTCCTGTTAATTCTCCAGAATAAATATCATAACCAATAAAAAGACTAAGCCTCTGATCTATTTGCCACGCAAAAGTTCAGAGGCTTTTTAAGCAGTTTTAATCAATATCTATCTCTCTCAGACAGATATTTTCCTTTGCATCCAGCATGGATTTCAGAACAGCCAATCCAATCAGCATAATGACCGGGAAAATGATCGCAGCCAAAAGTCCCCAGTTCAAGCTGCTGCTGTCTGCAACAATCCCGGTAAGCTGGGGTCCCAGGGAGCAACCCAGGTCTCCTCCAAGGGCTAATATTGCAAACATGGCAACACCGCCCGACGGATACCCTGCTGCGGTGATACTCAGCATACCCGGCCACATCAGGCTCACACTCAATCCGCACAGGGCACACCCCATCAGGGAGATTGCCGGTATAGGCGAAATGGCTGTAACAACAAATGATGTAATGCATAAAACCGATGAAAACAATAATGCCTTGTTCATATTCATGTTTTGACCCTTGACCCCGTACCATGTACGCCCGATTCCCATCATTACGGCAAACATGCAAGGACCCAGCAAGTCTCCCAGGGTTTTTGAGATGCCCAGACCTTTCTCGGCAAAGAGTGATGCCCATTGAGCCATAGACTGCTCACTGGCACCGGAGCATACCATTAAGAGCAGTGCTAAAAGAAAGAATTTGGACCGGAACAGCACTTTCAGCGGTGTTCGCCGGCTTTCCTCCACAGGAGGCATGAGCGGCACTCTTGTGAACTTGAAAAGGGTGAAGAACGGCAGCAGCGACCACACAAGGGGAAGGATGTACCACAGGTCCTGTCCCACAATAAACAGCGCCAGAGTAGACAGGACAATGACCAAAACCTGTCCCCAGCTGTAAAAAGAATGCAGCAGACTCATGGATGAGGCTTTTGCATCACCAGGAAGGCTCTCAACAATGGGGCTGACCAGCACTTCAATAAGACCTCCGCCGATGGAAAACAATATGCAGGATAGAACCAGCCCTGTATACGGCGAAGACAGCACATTTGGCAATATAGCCATTGCGATCATGCCAGCAGCAGCAAACCCATGCGCCAGCACGATAGATATACGCTGACCGATTTTGTCGACAAATCGAATGGCAAGTGCATCCACAATAAGCTGTGTTACAAAAAGTATCAGGACCAGGCTGCCAAGCAAGGTATAGGATAATTTGAACTTCTCTTGAAAGACAACAAAAAGCAACGGCGGAAGATTCACAATAAGTGCCTGGGTGATGTAGCCTAAATAACAAGCATAAAGTGTGCTTTTATAATTGGTTTGATTCATACTCAAGCTCCTCAGTCATATGCATACTAAAAAAATATTTCATTGCCTGGTGCATATTCCTTTTTTGCTTAATTTTCTATCACGTATTTTCTCGAATATGCCTCGAAATACTTGTCATAGGTTTCCCTTTTCAGCCGTTTTACGCTGTCAAGATATTCATGGGTATCAAAGGTTTCTGATTCCAATGCAATCATTGCTACAGCTATGTTGGAGCAATGATCCGCTATACGCTCAAAATCGTTCATAATATCGTTGAAAACAAAACCGGAATTAAAGGAGCATACGCCGTTTTTTAATCTTTGTACATGATGAAGCTTCAGTTCCCCGCACAGATTGTCGATCAGTGCTTCCAACGGTTCAATTTTTTCTGCAAGCTGCAAATCATTATCCAGAAAAGCGCCAATTGCCATAGTAACAATATCTGCCACAGCATTCCCGACTACACGCAGCTCATTCCTGGCAGCGGCTGAAAAGAGAACTTCTTTTTCATAAATTTCCTTGGCAGCTTCCGCCAGATTGACCGCATGGTCAGAAATACGCTCAAAATCCGTAATGGTATGCAGAAACTTTCCTGTTTTCTCATTCTGCTCATCGTTAAGTTCATTTTTTGTAACTTTCAAAAGATAGGTTCCCAATCTATCCTCATATCGGTCTACGATTTCTTCTATAAACTGCACACGTTCATAGCTTTCCTGATTAAAGCTATTCATAAGTCCAAGTGAGAGGAACAGGTTTTCTTTTGCCCGTATGGCCATATCATTAATCGCTATCAGGCATTGCTCAATTGCAAGGGCCGGGTAGTTTATAAAGCGCTCCTCCAAGGGTTTCAGCGGCAGGTTATCCACAGAATTTTCATCGCCAGCACGGATTATCCAGTTGGAAATTGTCTCAAGCTGTTTGTACAAAGGATACTGGACGGCTACAATGGCAAGCCTGAAGATGCTGTTGAGAGCTGCTATTGTTGTCATGGTCATGGTATCCATCATAAAAGAAAAGTTTAAAAAAGCATTAAGCCCATAGAACACTGGCGCGCCGATCACCACACCAAGGATATTGATGACCAGATAGGCCCAAGCAGTACGCTTTCCATCCGTTGTAGCACCAATGGCAGATAACAGGACTGGGACAGAAGATCCAATGGCGATGCCCATGATAAGCGGGAGTGCCATATCAAACTGAACAACTCCCGTCATGGCCAATGCCTGCAAAATTCCAACTGCTGAAGAAGCACTTTGCAGAATGCCTGCAAATATGGTGCCAACAAGAATGCCAAGCAAAGGGTTGGAGAATTCTGTAATAATACTGATAAATTGCTTGTTTTCATTTAATGGCGTTACGGCACCGCTCATTACGGACATGCCGAACATCAAAACTGCAAACCCAAGAAGCACGTTGCCCAGATGGTTTTTAAAACGGTCCTTTGAGAACATACGAAAATAGATACCAACCAATGCGGCAAGACAGGTAAACGTATCAGTGGAGCACAGCATGAGCCAGCCGGAACCGGCATTAATACCGGACAAGCTAATGACCCAGCCGGTGATGCTGGTGCCGAATATGGAGCCTAGCACGATTGGAATCGCCTGTCTGACCTTCATAATGCCTGAGTTTACAAACCCAACGACCATGACAGATGTCGCTGAAGAGGATTGAATAACCGTGGTTATTCCTGCACCAAACAGGAGTCCTTTTAGTGGGGTTCCTGTAAGCTTGTACAGAATCAACTCAAGCTTATTTCCGGCTACCTGTTTCAAGCCTTCTCCCATCAGTGTCATACCGAACAGGAACAGAGCTACGCCGCTAATCAATTCAAAAATGTTTGAAATATTCATGCAACCTCATTCCCAGCAAGTACTTCGCTTTCTCAAATATAGACAACCTCATATATAATATCACTAATTGATGTCTATGGCTACTTCTGATTTTGGTTTTCAAGACAATAAAAACACCCTTTATCCGGTAGTCATATTGTTTTTTGTCAGTATCCTCCCGTTCCCTTTTTCCACTGAATTCAAAATCCTCGATCTATGCTCTTTTACGCAGGCATAGTGTATGCTTCTTAGAAATATAAAATCTAAATTTATGTTTACATTAAAGTTAGTGTTTATATCTCAAGGTTATATATAAATAAAGGGTATATACAAAAAGGAGGAAACAACATGCTAAAAGTTGGTGATATAGCTCCGGACTTTAAATTAAAGGATGAATCAGGAAAAGAGGTCAGCTTGTCCGATTTTAAGGGTAAGAAGGTTGTAATATATTTCTATCCAAAAGATGACACTCCTGGATGCACAAAAGAAGCTTGCAGTATCAGAGATGTATATGATGATATACTTAAGGCAGGCGCAGTAGTTATGGGCATCAGCAAGGATAATGAAAACTCTCACAGTAAATTTAAGAGCAAATATAACCTGCCGTTCTATTTACTAAGTGATCCCGAACATCAGGTTCTTGAAAAATACGGAGCCTGGCAGGAAAAGAAGCTGTATGGCAAAGTTCAGATGGGTATTGCACGCATTACTTTCATTGTTGACGAAGAAGGTATCATTAAAAAGGTATACAGCAAAGTAAATCCAGAGGTACATGGAGAGGAAATATTAGAGGATCTTAAGAATATCTGAAGACTGCAAAGCCCGGCAATGCCGGGCTTCCTTATTGTCCTTCCTGATATAAGCAACAAGGTTAAGTGGTTGTCACATAAAAGCACAACCCCTTAACCTTATTTCTCCATGCTAAAACCGAAAACCCTTGATTTACTGGGGTTTTCAGATTTTAGTCAAGCCGTATCGGCTCACTCCCACTCAATTGTGGCCGGCGGCTTGCTGGTTATATCATACACCACGCGGTTAACATGCTTTACATCGTTTACTATTCTATTTGATACCCTTTCTAAAACATCATAGGGGATCCTTGCCCAGTCTGCCGTCATGGCGTCAATACTGGTTACAGCGCGAAGTGCTATGGTGTAGTCATAGGTTCTTTCATCACCCATGACACCGACACTGCGCATGCCTGTCAGTATTGCAAAGTATTGCCAGATTTCTCTGCTCAGACCGGCTTTTGCAATTTCTTCACGGAATATCGCATCTGCCTCCCTCAGAATATCCAGCTTTTCCTTTGTAATTTCGCCTATTACCCTGACAGCCAGTCCAGGTCCCGGGAATGGCTGACGCCATACCAGTTCGCTGGGAATTCCAAGTTCCTCCCCAACCTTTCGGACCTCATCCTTAAACAAATCCCTTAAAGGTTCTACGATTTCCTTAAAATCGATATGTTCGGGCAGTCCTCCAACATTGTGATGGCTTTTTATGACTGCAGCATTGCCTGTGCCGCTCTCTACCACGTCAGGATAAATAGTCCCCTGAACCAGGAAATCTACAGTACCTATCTTTTTAGCTTCCTCTTCAAATACACGGATAAACTCTTCACCTATAATCTTTCTCTTTTTTTCCGGATCTGTAACGCCTTTCAGCCGGTTTAAGAATCTGTCCTGTGCATTGACTCGGATAAGATTCAAATTAAACTGCTTCTTAAAGACTGCCTCAACCTGATCTCCCTCATCTTTACGAAGCAGTCCGTGATCAACAAATATACAGGTCAAATTATTGCCGACAGCCTTATGAACCAAAACAGCCGAAACCGAGCTGTCAACTCCGCCTGACAAAGCGCATAAAACCTTTTTGTCTCCAATCCGCTCCTTCAATGACTTAATGGATTCCCGTACAAAGTTTGCCATTGTCCAGTCACCGGTACATCCACATATGTCATACAGGAAGTTTCTTAAGATTTGAGTGCCAAACTGGGTATGAACCACCTCAGGATGGAACTGAACACCATATAATTTTTTCTCCGGGTTCTCCATTGCGGCTATCGGGCAGGTTTCAGTAGATGCCGTCGCCCGGAAACCCTGCGGAATTGTCTCTACCTGATCCGTATGGCTCATCCAGCATACGCTTTCAGTATCAATGTCCTTAAACAGTGGGCTGCTTGTATCAAACTTTACCACTGTCTTACCATACTCACGCACAGCTGCAGCAGCAACTATGCCTCCGAAATGCCGGGCCATCAGCTGAGTTCCGTAACAAATACCAAGGATGGGGATGCCTAATTCAAAGATCTTTTCATCGCAGAACGGTGCACCGGCAGCATTAACACTGGCCGGACCTCCTGTGAAAATAATTCCTGAAGGTTTTTTTTCTTTGATTCTATTGATGTCAGCATGGTAGGGAAGTATTTCACAATAAACCTTTGCTTCTCTAACTCTGCGGGCAATTAACTGATTGTACTGACCACCAAAGTCCAGGACTATTACTGTTTCCTTTGCCATTCATTTTCCTCCCTATATACCTATGCTGTAATTCGGGGCTTCTTTAGTAATGTAAATGTCATGGGGATGGCTTTCCTTGAGTCCCGCCCCTGTAATTTTAATAAAGGATGTTTTTGTCCTGAGATCTTCAATGGTGGAAGTGCCGCAATATCCCATACCGGCGCGCAGACCGCCTATCAGCTGATATACAGTATCTGATAAAGGTCCCTTATATGGTACCCGGCCTTCTACGCCTTCAGGCACCAGCTTCTTGGCATCCTCCTGGAAATATCTGTCCTTGCTGCCGGCTGCCATTGCACCCATGGATCCCATACCGCGGTAGACTTTGAACCTGCGGCCCTGGTATATTTCCGTTTCTCCCGGGCTTTCCTCGGTGCCTGCCAGCAGGCTGCCTATCATGACTACACTTGCACCGGCTGCTATGGCTTTTGTTATATCACCGGAGTATTTGATGCCTCCATCTGCTATAACAGGTATATTATACTTGTCCGCTTCCTGAGCGCAGTCAAAAATAGCGGTAATCTGGGGCACACCAATACCGGCAACCACCCGTGTAGTGCAGATGGAACCTGGTCCGATTCCTACTTTTATGCAGTCTGCTCCGGCCTGGATCAGTGCCCTGGTTGCTTCAGCCGTTGCCACATTCCCTGCAATCAGCTGCAGATCAGGGAATTTTCTTTTAATCTCTCTAACCATATTAATTACATTCTGAGAATGTCCATGGGCCGTGTCTACAGCTATAACATCTACCTTGGCCCGAATCAGGGCCTCTACTCTTTCCATGGTGTCCTTTGCTATTCCTACAGCAGCACCAACCAGCAGGCGCCCGTTTTGATCCTTTGCAGAATTGGGATATTGTATGGCTTTTTCTATATCCTTTATTGTTATCAGACCCTTGAGCATCCCATTTTCATCAACAATGGGCAGCTTTTCTATCTTATACTTTCTTAGAATTTCCTGGGCTTCGCTTAAGGTTGTGCCCTCCGGTGCTGTCACCAGGTTTTCGGATGTCATAACATCCCTTATTTTCTTGGTAAAATCCGTTTCAAACCTGATATCTCGATTTGTGATGATTCCTATAAGTTTGCCGTTTTCGGTAATTGGAACTCCGGAAATGCGATATTTTTCCATCAGGTGTATGGCATCAGACAATAAATGCTCTGCAGATAAGTGAAATGGATCAGCAATGACTCCATGTTCAGATCTTTTTACCTTATCTACTTGATCAGCTTGTTCCTCAATGGACATATTTTTATGTATAATGCCTATTCCGCCTTCTCTTGCAATAGCAATGGCCAGCCTTGCTTCGGTCACTGTATCCATTGCCGCACTCATAAGAGGTATATTGAGTTTGATTTTTCTGGTCAGCCAAGTGGTTAAATCAACTTCACCAGGCAGCACATCTGAATGTTGAGGAATCAGTAATACATCATCGAAGGTTAAGCCTTCTTTTTTAACAAGCTCTCTTATCTGAATCACTCCCTCTCATTTTTCTTTCATTTATAAGTTAATAAATTTAACTGGAAACAAAGTTATAGGATGATTTTATAAAGAACAGTCCATACAACACGCTAAATATTAAAAGTTAGTGTAACAAAACCAGGCTATGGTGTCAAGGAGATAGTTTTAAACAGCTGCATCACCAGCTTTGTAAGCGGAAAATATATTGGCGGAATAAAAAGTGCTGGCAGCAAATTGCCAACATTGGATTTCTTGATCTTCAGCATGGATATTCCGATATCCATAATCAATATCCCGCCTACAGCGGTCATTTCAGAAATAACCATTTCGGATAATAAGGGTGAAAGAGCACTGGATGCCAATGTAATGGCACCCTGATACACAAATACAGCAAGAGCCGAAAAAGCAACACCTATGCCAAGGGTGGAAGCCAGGACGATGGATGTAATTCCGTCCAGCATGGATTTTGCATACAAAGTCATGTAATCACCCTTAAGGCCCGCATCCAAAGAGCCTACTATAGCCATGGCTCCAACACAAAAGATCAGGCTGGCTGAAACAAAGCCCTGGGAAAAAGTGCTGTTCTCATCAGCACCCATTTTCCTTTGAGCATAATCTCCCAATGCATCCAATCTTCCCTCGATGTCTGCTGCCTGACCTATAATACCTCCTATAACAAGGCTCATGATGACAATAAGCATGTTGTTTGTTTCCAGGGAATTGCTTATTCCGATAACTGCTACTGAAAGTCCTATTCCCTGCATGATAATATTGCTGAATGACTCCGGCATGCCATTCCGAAGCAGCAGACCGGCTGCTGCCCATAGAATGCAGGCAGCTGCTCCGGCAGCCAGTGCGGCAACAGGATTATACAGTTCAGTTAATCCACCAATAATGGCTGCGATAACAGCTGCCAATATTAAGATAACAGCACCGGTAATCACTATTTTTCTGTTAAAGCCCTTGCGGATCAAAACACCAATCAGAGCGCCGCCAAGTATGGCTGCCGTGTTTACTATCGTCCCCCACAAAACAATCTTCCCCCTATTTCCCTATTTTTTTCTCTCTTGCATAATAAAAAAGGTACTGCTGAGCCAGCCCGGCGTATTTGCCGAACTTTTCAGCTGCTATGGATTTTATCTGACGAATTGGTACAGGAGAGCCAATATAAAAGTACTCCATAACCCTCTTTACCCATACATCAACGGGAAACGCTTCAGGTTTTTCCATTGAATAAAGCAATATGCAGTCAGCAACCTTGTCCCCCACTCCCATACAGCTTAGCAGAACCTTATGACCTTCTTCATAGGGCAATTCCTTTATTTTATAGGGCGAAACAAGGCCTTCTGCCACCATTGCTGCTGTCTTCTTAATATACGGACCCCTGTAGCCGCACCCGCAGGATTTTAAGTCTTCATCATCAGCACAAGCCAATGATTCAGGTGTGGGAAATGTATAGTAGGATTTCCCGTCCCACTTGATCTCCCGGCCTAATTTTCGTGAAAGCCTTTCTATTATGCCTTTTATCCTTGTTATATTATTGTTTGCAGATATGATAAAAGATATCAGTGTTTCCCAAGGGTCCTGGTTCAATACCCTCATGCCCCATCCATACCGGACGGCTTCCTTCATAACCGGATCACCTGCTGACAATTGCTTTTTAATCGCCCTGTAATCCCGTTCAAGATCAAAATAATGCTTCCAGAAAGATTCAAACATCTCCGGCGTGCAGTTCTCAAGAACCAGTTCTTTTCGTTCTTCTATATATACTGCGCGCACTACGCTGTCGCCTACTATACCGACATAACCTTTGTCATCCCGGTTCCAGCGGAAAGCCTGCCCGCAATCAAAGACATGCTCCGGATAAAAGTCTTTAAAATTGATTATATGAATGGCATTGCTTTCGCAAATGATTTCCAAGTCCCGCACCCCGTTTATCTGTAATTAATTATTACTATTATAATTATTAAAACAGCCAAAATCCATAGAAAACTGTTTTCTGCCATGATGAAAAATAATACTTAAGAAGTCAGGACGACTGGTTTATATTTCAGGCAACCGTATAATTTAGTGCTGAATTGGTTTAATCATTAGTATAATCATGCTTAGCTGGTCGCACACATAAAAAAAGAACCATCTCAGGTTTGTTTTGAGATGGTCCCAATCATCAAAATATTTTACAGCATTATTGCTTTACGGTGCTTTATACTATGCCCTGAGCCATCATTGCATCAGCAACTTTCATGAATCCTGCTATATTAGCACCAACAACCAGATTACCCTCATGTCCGTATTCTCTGGCAGCTTCGCTGGCTCTTCTATAAATATTGACCATTATATCTTTCAGCTTGGCATCTACTTCTTCAAAGGACCAGGAATACCGCATGCTGTTTTGGGACATTTCCAGGGCGGAAACGGCAACGCCGCCTGCATTGGATGCTTTTCCGGGAGAGAACAGAATGCCGTTGTTCAGGAAGACCTCAACAGCTTCGGGAGTGCTGGGCATGTTGGCTCCCTCGCCTACAGCGAAACACCCGTTAGATACAAGAGTTAATGCAGCCTGCTTATCCAGTTCATTTTGAGTAGCACAAGGAAGAGCAATATCACACGGAATATTCCAAATACCGGTAAAGCTATCGTGATACTCTGCCTCAGGATGATACTCCGTGTATTCATAAATTCTCTTTCTCTGTACTTCCTTAATCAGCTTTATAGTGTCCAGACGAATGCCGCTTGGATCGTAAATATATCCGCCGGAATCGCTCATGGCAACGACCTTTGCGCCAAGAGCCTGAGCCTTCTCTACGGCATAGATGGCTACATTTCCCGAGCCGGATACTACGACTGTACTGCCTTCAAAGGATTTTCCCTTTGCCTTGATCATTTCATCTACAAAATATACCAGTCCATAGCCGGTTGCCTCTTTCCTGACCAGACTGCCGCCATAGGTCAGGCCCTTACCGGTCAGCACGCCTTCATATGCGTTGCGTATCCTCTTGTACTGGCCATACATGTATCCAATTTCTCTTGCCCCTACCCCAATATCGCCTGCAGGTACGTCGGTATCTGCTCCTATATGACGATACAATTCAGTTATAAAACTCTGGCAGAAGCGCATTATCTCTCCGTCGGATTTTCCCTTGGGATCAAAATCGCTTCCTCCTTTGCCGCCGCCAATTGGCAGTCCGGTAAGAGAATTTTTAAAAATCTGTTCAAAAGCCAGAAATTTGATAATGCCAAGATTTACTGAAGGATGAAATCTAAGGCCGCCCTTATAAGGTCCAATAGCACTGTTAAATTGAACACGGAATCCCCTGTTCACTTGAACATTTCCATTGTCATCCACCCAGGGCACCCGGAAAATAACCTGGCGTTCAGGTTCTGTCAAGCGTTCAAGCAAGCCTAACTGCTCATATTCAGGGTGTCTTTCGATAACGGGTTCCAATGATTCCAAAACTTCCTTAACAGCCTGATGAAACTCCGGCTCAGCCGGATTTAGCTTAATTACTCTCTGTAATACATTATCAACATAGGACATATTAGCAAACACCCCTTATATATTAAATTATTATCTGCATTTGCCGTGCTTAAATTAAGTTTGCAACTTTATATGTGATAAAATTCATTTATCCATACAAAAAATAACAAGGTAGATTATAACATAAATAATATGATTTTAGCAATAAAAAATCCGTCATTTTTCAAAAAAATAACGGATGTAAAATTGTGTCATTCATTTCTTCGTTAATATTACTCTGTTTTTAATCTTTCTTTGATAGGTACAATCGGTATGTATGCAATTATAATTTATGTTTTTTCATGAACTCCAAATAACGCAGCCAGTCGTACCTGCTGTGGAAGTGCGTTCCTGAACGCATGTGATATCCAAGGCTGCCTTCATGAAGTATATCTCCAGGCTCCGGCAGTCTGTCCGGATGAACAAACCCCTCCCGTCCAAGCAGCCTGTATACTTCATCAGCTGCAGCAAGTGACAGATACTGGCTGTCAGGGTCAGCCCATATATCTTCTGCTGCCGCGCCTGAGCAAACAAAGCGGGGTGCAATCGCTGCTATCAGAAAATGCTGATCAAACGGCATTTCCTCTTCCCTTCCCGCAAACTTAGCATAATTAAGGCAGAACCAGTATGGGAAAACCTTTGTAATTTGTTCTACCCGTTCACCTTTCTTCTGCCGGGTGATAGCATCACCTGAGCATCCGGCATTATTCGGAAAGCAAAAAGCAAACCTTTCATCATATGCAGCGGTTACCAGGCTTGTCTTTCCCAGCCGTGAGTGGCCCATGACTGCTGTGTTTTTCAAGTCAATATCATCTCTGGTTTCAAGGTAATCCATAACTCTGGATGCAGCCCAGGACCACATCATTATCTTGCCCGGTGACGCAGCATCACGCTTGCCTTCATTAATTACAAGTGCTGCCAATCCTTTGGTAAAATCGTCCTGCAAGTCAGGTACTATATCGTTGTAGCAGAACATTGCCACCGCAAAACCTTCATCGGTTATTTCTTCTACAGGGAAATACCTGTCAGGTATGTCGGGACGAAATGCTATATATACTATGGTCATTGGATTGGGAATGCTCTTCGGTATAAAAAGATAGACCGGAAATGAAAACGTTCCGTTTTCCATATGCGCAGTCAGTGAAATATGCTGTTCCAGTACTTTGCCTGCAAATGAATCATCATCTGTTTTATTAACTACAGCTGATACGGACAATGGTTCCGGCAGTCTGTGCCCATATTCCTCCCGGCATAAAATTCCCAGGATTTCCAGCCTTCTTTTGCTCCAGTCTTCTGCTGAGGCAACAGGGGTTCCATCCTGAAATATCAGAAGCTGAGGCAGATGCCTGGATTCCAGCAATTCCTTTACTTTCATCCCAACCATACTGCATCGTCCTTTCTCGCAAACTTATATATTGAAATGCCATGAAGAACATTAAAACCATTATCCAGAATTTTAAGCATGCAGCCCGTCCCATAATTGCACTTGAGGTGAGTACTTTTCCATTATAATCCACTGATAATAATTCTATGAACAAACAATAAACCCTCTTAATAAAGAGGGCAATTTAAACTATCTATATGTTTGCTGCTCAATACTTATATTTGTATATCATTGATGAGATAATTTTTCATGTATAGCTTTAGCTGCCTTCTTGCCTGCACCCATGGCCAGTATAACGGTAGCTGCACCGGTAACTGCATCTCCGCCGGCATAAACGCCTTCCTTGCTGGTAGCACCGGTTTCTTCATCCACTATAATCCCGCCCCATTTATGGGTTTCCAGGCCAGGTGTAGTAGCTTTTATCAATGGGTTGGGACTTGTTCCAATTGCCATTATTACAATATCGGCTTCTATAGTAAACTCCGATCCCGGAACCGGAATAGGCCGTCTCCTGCCGGATTCATCAGGTTCTCCCAGTTCCATCCTAATGCATTTTAAGCCCTTTACCCAGCCATCCTCTCCGATAATCTCCACTGGGTTGGTAAGCATGTCAAAAATAATGCCTTCTTCTACGGCATGATGTACTTCTTCCTGTCTGGCAGGCATTTCCTCAATGGACCTGCGGTATACGATATGCACTTCATCCGCACCCAGCCTGAGAGCGCTTCTGGCAGCGTCCATTGCTACATTCCCGCCGCCCACAACGCAAACTTTTTTACCTCTCTTGACAGGTGTATGAGAATGAGGGAAATCATAAGCCTTCATCAAATTGATGCGTGTCAGGTATTCATTGGCAGAGTATACTCCGTTCAGGTTTTCACCGGGGATGTTCATAAACTTGGGAAGCCCTGCCCCGCTGCCTATAAACACTGCATCAAAGCCTTCTTCTCCCAAAAGTTCGTCAACAGTAATTGTCTTTCCGATAATTACATTTGTCTGGAACTTTACCCCCAGATTTTTGAGCTTTTCGATTTCCTTTTTAACCAGCGCTTTGGGCAAACGAAATTCAGGAATGCCGTATATCAGAACACCGCCCAGTTCATGGAAGGCTTCAAAGATGGTTACCTCATAGCCCAACTTAGCAAGGTCAGCTGCTGCAGTCAGACCGGCAGGACCTCCTCCCACAACGGCGACTTTTTTGCCATTTGGCTGAGGGAGATTATCAACAGGCTCTTCTTCATCCAGGAAGTAATCGGCAGCAAAACGCTCCAACCTGCCTATAGCAACACTTTCACCTTTTTTGGCCAATATGCATTGTTTCTCGCATTGCTCCTCCTGGGGGCAGACACGGCCGCAGACAGCAGGCAGGTTATTTGTTTCCTTAATAATCTGAAGGGCATCCCTGACTCTGCCTTCAGAAAGAGCTGCAATAAACTGCGGGATCTGAACATTTACAGGGCAGCCCGTTACACACATAGGCTTCTTGCACTGAAGGCACCTATTTGCCTCCTGTATAGCCTCTTCCATATTATAGCCCAGACAAACCTCATCAAAATTATATCGCCTTACCTGCGGGTCCTGTTCCCGGACCGGAGTCTTTGTCATTATCATTGGCATTAGAGTTCTCCCCCCATTCTAAGCAAATTGCAGTCATGCTTCTGCTGTTCTTCCTGCTTATACATCTGTGATCGGCGCATAGCCTCATCAAAATCCACCAGATGCCCGTCAAAATCGGGACCATCCACGCAGGCATATTTTATTTTGCCATCAACTGAAACACGGCAGCCGCCGCACATTCCGGTACCGTCAACCATGATGGGATTCATGCTGACTGTGGTAGGTATGCCGTATTCCTTCGTCAGCTTGCATACCATCTTCATCATAATCATAGGACCTATAGCAATTATATGATCATACTTTTTCCCGGACTCAATCAATTGCTTCAGCAAATCGGTTACAAAACCTTTTTGACCATAAGACCCGTCATCAGTGGCAATATACAGATTACTGCAATTGCTTCTTATGGGTTCTTCCAGAATAACATAATCTTTGCTTCGCGCACCGATTATTACATCTACCTTGGTGCCTTTCTCATGCATATACTTGATCTGAGGATACAAGGGCGCAGTCCCAACACCGCCTCCTATGCACAGTACACTGTCAAAGCCATCCAATTCCGAAGCCCGCCCCAGAGGACCAACAAAGTCCTTGATATAATCGCCTTCTTCCAGCCTGCCTAAGTCCCGGGTTGTTTCTCCTACCTCCTGAAAAATGATGGTAACCCATCCCTCACTCGGATTATAATCGGCAATGGTCAGAGGAATACGTTCCCCGCCTTCCATTACCCTTAAAATTATAAACTGACCAGGCATAGCTTTTCTGGCTACCAGTGGAGCATGTATCCTCATTAATTTCATAGCCGGTGCCAATACTTTCTTCTCCAATATTTTATACATTCTTTCGCCCCCAGTACCTTTATTTTTTTATTATCAATTTTCAAGCATCAGCTTAATTCACCCGGCTCAGGGAGACCAAGCAAATCTGTCCTGTCACTCTTTAGCAAAACCACTCTTTTTGTTGTTACATTAACAGAAAGTATATTTAATCCCGTTATATACCCGACTTCTTCCTGGACCTTTTCCTGTATCTGAACCATAATTTGATGTATTTTATAACCATAAACCACAGTTATGTCAATTTCAATTGTTATTCCGTCAACCCGACTGTTAATTTCACACCTTTGAACCTTGTTAACTCCGGGCAGACTTTGTGCACAATAGGAAGCTATTGATTCAATTACCGAATCTGCAATATAGAACTTGCCAAAATAACTATAAGTCGGCCGCACCACTGTCTTTTCCAGGGTCTCTATCTGCCTGCCTTTGCCAAGTACCCTGAATATCCGGAGAGGATCTATAAAAAAACCTGAAAAATCCTTCCTGACTTCAAAAGTCGGAACCGGAATAATATGCTTGCCTTCTTCCCTGCGCTGCCTTTGAGCCAGCTGTATTTCCCTGCGGGTGGAAATATCTTCAATACGTATATATTCCTCAACGGGCGGAAGTTCCAGCCGCTGGGCAATCCTGTCTATCATAGGCATGGAAGTGCCCAGAATAAGTATAGAATCCGGATTAAGAGCGCGAATTGCTTCCTTAACCTGAGCGGCGTGATTTGGATCCATGAACAGTGCTCTGCGAATGGCAGACAATTTCGTAGATTCTCTTTTAGCCGAAATGCCGGCTAAAATCCGCGCTCCTTTTATAAGTAAGCCGTCATCTATCAGGCAGGAAATCTCCCTTTCATTGGCGAGCCCCACAGCCTTAAAGCTTTTGCCGGTACCGCTGCTGCCAACCAACCCATACGTCTTCAACGGCAGATCTCTCCTATTCCATATCAGTAGTGTCCTTATTGCCTTTCATATCCCTACTATCCTTATTGTCAGGTACTTGTCCATTATTATAGTACTTGCACAATTCTCTCAGAAAGCAATGCATGCAATCCGGCTTTCGTGCATGGCATACCCTTCTGCCATGATAAATCAGCCAGTGATGTGCGTCTGACCAATCTTCCTGAGGTATATTATTCATCAGCTGTTTCTCGGTTTCCAGCACATTACCTGCATCAGCAAGGCCTAAACGGTTGGAGACCCGGAACACATGAGTGTCTACTGCTATGGCATCCTTTCCAAATGCATTGCTTAATACTACATTGGCTGTTTTCCTGCCGACACCAGGGAGTTTGGTGAGCGACTCCATGTCCTCTGGCACCCGGCCTCCGTACTCTGCTAATAATATTTTGCATGTATTGATTATATTCCTGCTTTTAGTCTTATAAAACCCGCAGCTTTTAATTTCCTCTCCCAGTTCCTCAGGCGTCAGCGCAGCCATTTCCTCAGGACCTGGGTATTTGCTGAACAGTTTGGGGGTTACCTTGTTTACCTGCCTGTCCGTGCATTGGGCAGCCAATATGGTTGCTATTAAGAGCTCAAAGGGATTTGAAAACCTAAGCTCAGTAGCAGCATCGGCATAATTCTCTTTCAATAGCTTTAATATTTTATTTATACGTTCTTTTGTATTTTTATTTACAGCCATTGCATACTCCTCACTGCTGAGTCTTTGTCATATTGTATTATCATGCAGCTTTGTCCTATGTATAAGCTTTCGATAATTATACTATACTGTGCAGATGAAGTCCAGAAATCTAATGCTATACACAGCACTAATATAATGTTTATTTTTTATCAACCCCCGGGAGGTTGTATGTCTGAGAATAAAATGCTCCCTTTTCTCCCGGCTGATAGTCACCTTCAACAACTTCACGGTAGGCAATAAGCGTATCCTGAGCTGCCTTTTCCCATGAAAACCTCTCCTTAATAAAGGATTGCAGTTCTGTTAAATTGCCTCCTTTTTGCATTGCAGCCCTAACTCCATTGCTTATGGAATCCAGACTGTCAGGTTCTACATATACAGCCATATTGCCGAAATACTCCTGTGCTGCTCCGCGACTGGTTATCACTACCGGTGTACCGGACGCAGCAGCTTCCAGGCTGGCAAGGCCTGCTGTCTCAAACCAGCTGGGCTGAACATGGACCAAAGCAGCCCTGTATGCCGAAGCAAGTTCATTTTGACTCAACTCAGGGATATATTTCACGCAGCCTTCTGATTCCTCAGCACATTTTAAAGCATATGCCTTGTTATTTACCGGTCCTATTAAAACAATTGGAATGCCCATGCCTTTAACGGCTCTGATCAGAGACAGCTGGTTTTTGATGGGCGACAGCCTGCCTGCACAAAGAATGAAGTCCTTTAATCCATATTTTTTATAAAACCAATTTTCATCTCCTGCGAAAAATAATGGATCAACTCCATGATATATGATTTTTGCAGGCGTATCAACAAACAGGATATTTTTGATCCATTGCAGTTCCAGTTGGGAATTCGGCAGCAGCATATGACATCCCTGCAGCATTTCCCTGCGCATTATGTTCTCTGCCCTCCACGCAGCAAGCCTTGCGGGGCTGTTTCTATAATACCAATGCATGTCAATAAAAATCGGGGTTATAACTATTTTTTTCTTCTGAATTATTGCATTTTTATAAAAACTGTATGCTTCGGGCAGCCTGGTGCAATTGAATATATGTATAAGATCAAAATCCTTCATATTGACATCCGGGCGGCTGCTTACAACAATATCTACTCCCTGTTTCTCCAGATACATTTTTGTCTTAAGCATTTGAATGCTGTCACCAGCCGGTCCGTCCTTGTAACCGGACCTTATTTGAAATAAAACCTTCATTTTCGTCCTCCTGTCCTGGTAAAATATACATGCAATACAACGGTTGACATAATATATTTCGCGTGTTACGATTTTATTACAAATTTGTTACATGCACTGAGTGTTGCACAAACTTTTAGAAAGCGAGGTACGCAATGATGAAAAAGATCAAAGCAATCGTGATTATGGCAGCTATAATGGCTGTACTGGTAATGCCCATACAGGGAGCAATGGCAGCAACCAATTATGTGGTTTACAATGGTGTAAAGGTATATTACGGCACTGATGCACAGACATATACCCAAAACCGTGGAATAACTATCGTTTACAACTGGTACAATAACTTGTTTAATACCGTAAATAACAATACAGTAGCAACACCTGCACCGACAGCAGTTCCTACTGCAAAGCCGTCTCCGGCACCTACACCGGCTCCTGCTCCTAATCCAACTCCTGCTCCTACACCAAAGCCGACGCCTGCTCCAACGCCAAAACCGACACCTGCTCCTACTACAACACCTAACAATGGTTCAGGATACCAGCTGTCAGCTGCTGAGCAGAAGATGATAGATCTGGTTAACCAGGAAAGAGTAAAAGCCGGAGTGGCGCCTCTGAAGGTTGACCTTGAACTGAGCCGTGTAGCCAGAATTAAGTCTCAGGATATGAAAGACAACAACTACTTCTCTCATACTTCACCAACCTATGGCAGCCCCTTTGAAATGATGAAGAGCTTTGGCATCAGCTACCGTACTGCAGGTGAAAACATTGCAAAACACAGCAGCGTTGAAGGAGCTCACACCGGTCTGATGAATTCAGAAGGTCACAGAAAGAACATCCTCAACCCCAGCTTCACTCATATTGGAATCGGTATTGTTGACAACAGATACTTTACTCAGATGTTTATCGGAAGATAGCAAGTAAAGCCGAAAATATTGAAAAATCTCAGAAGAAAAGCCGGATTAACCGGCTTTTCTTTTTTAGTTGATAAGATCCAGATCCTCCATCTGAAGCGGGAAGAAGTTTGGCAGCGGCTTTCTTTCAAAGATCTCACAGACATCTTCAGGCGAGAACCCTGTGCATTCACGCGGCGGCGGGCAATATCCGAAGGACTGAACCAGCAGTTGTACGAATCCTACTACCTTAACAATGACGAACACACCAATAGCCAGAATAACCTGATCTCCAACAACCTGGGAGCTTAAGGTTTCACTCCGAGTCTCTATAACTATACGGAAGGAGAACTCAGAGGGAGCCTGGGGCAGGAAGACCTCAATGTCTTTTGGAAATTCCACATAATCACTTATAGTAACAGGTTCTTTCTTAGACTTATCGAAGACAGTTACCGTAAAGGGTACACGGAATAAGAATCTTACTCTTGCGAAATTGGGTCGCAGCGGAGTAATATCCAGGGTACCGTCAACGATAAATCCGGGTCCGTATACTACGTTTACATCTCCGAATACGCCTTTGACAGGAAGATCTACAACTTTGTTTGGCTCGCATTCTCTCTGGAAGCAGGAATCGAACACCTTGTCAACCAAGATGCATTCAGGACGCAGCTCGTAAGGTTCTTGCGTGATATTATCAAACTGCTCAAATAAATCCCTTTCAAAATCCATCTTTTTACCCCCTTTTAACTTGTTATATGGATTTACTTATGTTCTGTTTACAATTCCATAATATGAATCAACATATAAATGGTGCAGAATCCCTGCAAATTATTTAATTTCCCTTCGTCTTATAGACAATATACACACTACTCTTTTAAATGTTACAGTTTATTCCTTAAGTAATATATTTGCTTTCAGCTCTATATATATTATTAGAAGGCTTGTATAGTTGATAGCCAATACCATTGCACAGGTGGTGTTTATATGGGTATTAATAACGGCATCCATCATGTGGTCAGATTTAAAAACGGTGATATTTGGCACTTTTCTTCCCTAACAGACAGAGGTATTTCATACAGGCGGCTGAATCAGAACGGTACATGGGGAGAGCCTGTTGACTTAATTCCAAACACAGATGAGGATTTTTCAGTCAGCATAGATCAGCAGGATCATCTTCATCTCATTTGCCGTACTGTTAAAGGTGAGCTTCTTTACATGTTTTATAACGGAAATAATTGGGCCAGTCAGACTCTATCCCGCTATGAACCTATCAGGTATGTAATCCGCTATCCGGTTATCATACCTCTGAAGAACAAAATTCACATATTGTTCGCCATTGGAACCACTTTTAACACAGGATACTGGTCCCTGTATCACTATTATTGGGATGAAACAACCTGGCATTCAACTGAAATTACACGCTTAACAGCAGGATACCGGCTGAGCCCGTTTTATTTAGATTTGTCTGAAAAGCACATTCATCTGGTTTTCCGCGGCTTGTCATCCAACAAATATCAGGTATTCTACTGCAGGTATCATCTTGATCACGGCATCTGGAGCACACCGGAAAACGTAACTCATAGTGCATCGGACTGCAACATGCCGTCTATTTTGATTCGAGATGATATTTTGCATTTAGCATGGACTTCTTTGACCAAAAACGACCTGACCGTGAAATATAAGAATAAGCATGTAAGAAATTTCAATAAAGTGGAATGGAGCTCTGAAATCCAGTTATCAGTTCCGGGAAGCAATGCCTCATTCCCCCGCCTGGTTTGGGTTGAAGGAAGACTGTGGTGCATATGGTGCCAGACAGATACCCTGTATGGCTGCCATTCCGACGATCAAGGGGCAACCTGGACTCCGCCGGCAGCGCTTCCCGGTCAATATGGTCCCAACTTCCATTATATAAATTACTCTACCAATCACCCAAGAGAAAGGGAAGTTTTTCAGCTGCAGTGGATACTGGGCAGCCTGGATCAGGGACTGTATATCCCGGTAGCCGGAGAATACATGGATTTGCCTAAATATAATCCAAGTCTATCGGTAGCAGGCTGGGAGACAGAAACAAAAGATGAACCCGCTGTGCAAAAGCCCCAGATCAAGGAAATGACCAAACCAGCTAAAGAAAAAGGCACACCCGAAGAAGAATTCCTAAAGCCTAAGGAAAGTACTGTAAAGCATAATACCGAGCGATTATCCGGATATGCTCCGTCTTTGGAAAACATACTGCTTAACGAATTTGACCGCCAGGAAGAGTTTAATTATACAGTCATCAGCAGACTGGATGAGCAGTCCAAACTCAATGATTCCATACTGCAGGAGAGCAGGCAGATTTTGGAGCAGCTGAAGGAGACCAGTAAAATGCTCCAGGTCCTGAAAAAGGAAGTGGAGCAAGTCAAGCAGGATGTTACGGAGCTTAAATCAAGAGGCCTGCTTAATCGTATATTCAACAAGAATTAGGCAATCAGCTAAATTTCATACATTATACAGGTATACGGGTAATCTTTGTTTCGGACCCTGTTCTGACTACATGGTAACAGCCTATAATAGGACAATTATAATTCCTATATAACTGCAATACCCTGCCTGTCACATATGGTGAAAATCGCAGGGACAGCCCGCAGCCCAGTGCAACCTCCTTGGGTGTGGACATCACCTGAGTGGCTATGCCGTGATTGCGTAGTATTTGGCTGAAATGAAAGGCATGTTGTCTGGAACGGAATGATAGGATATCAAAGACTTCCTGGAATGGCATCCGCTTCACTCCTTTGGTATTAATTAGGTTTACTTTATTAGTATATTTGTCAGATTACTGGATTGTTACTATATACATTGGGAGGTTTATTATGATATACATGGATAATGCCGCCACATCCTGGCCCAAACCTCAGACTGTATATCGCACAGTCATCAGCTGTATGGAAAAATATGGAGCAAATCCGGGAAGATCAGGCCATAAGATGGCAGTTCAGGCAGGCCAGATACTGCTCTACACCCGCGAAATGCTGTGCGAGCTGTTTCACCTGAATGATCCTTTCCGCATAATCTTTACAAGCAATTGTACAGACAGCCTGAACTTAGCCATAAAAGGGAGCGTACTGCCGGGAGACCACGTAATTACAACATCCATGGAACACAATGCCGTAGCAAGACCCCTGAAGGAAATGGAAAAGCAGGGTCTGGAAGTGACCTTTGTCAGGTGCGACAAAGAAGGCAGAGTGGACCCGGATGATATAAAAAGTGCTATCAGACCCAATACCCATTTGATAATAACCACGCATGCCTCCAATGTTACCGGAACCATTATGCCTATTGAAGAGATCGGCAAAATAGCCAGAAATCATGGCATACCCTACTTGGTGGATGCTTCTCAAACAGCCGGAATACTGCCCATAGACCTGTCAAAACTGCCGGTTGATATGCTGGCGTTTCCGGGGCATAAGGGGCTGCTTGGGCCCCAGGGCACAGGCGGATTATATATCCATCCCAGTATAAAGCTCCGCCAAATTAAAGAAGGAGGCACGGGCAGCCAGTCAGAAAGCATATACCAGCCTGACATGCTTCCCGACAAATATGAGTCCGGCACCATGAACACACCGGGGATTGCCGGTCTTGGTGCCGGTGTAAAATATATACTTAAAGAAGGCCAGTCAAGAATACTGGCTCATGAAAAGCGTCTTGGAAAATTATTCCTGGAGGCTCTTTCGCAAATTAAAGGCATAAAATGTTATGGCCCTTCCGATTTGTCCCAGCGTACCGGTATAGTTTCGGTAAACATCGGAGATAAGGATTCTTCTGAAGTCTCCAATTTGCTGGATGAGAGGTATGATATAGCTGTAAGAGGCAGCCTTCATTGCGCACCTCTTGCCCATCAAACCATAGGTACCTTTAAACAGGGAACTGTCCGCTTCAGTTATGGAATATTCAACAGCCTGGATGAGGTAAAGGCATGCATCAGAGCATTAGAGGAAATCAGCAGGAAGTGAGCGGATTTTTTGGATTATTTTTGTTGTGGAAAACGGAGCCAGGCTTTCCAATACAGCTATGCGGCCGCCATATTCCCTGACAAGCTGAGCTTCCGGTAACTGATGGGGCAGCCAGCCTGTACCTTTTACATAGCAGTCCGGTTTCAATGCTTCAATCAATCCAAGAGGTATTTCCTCGTCATAAACTATTACACCATCTACCATCTGCAAACTGCAAAGCAGCAACAGCCTTGCATCCTCAGGCATAATAGGCCTGCCCTTGCCTTTGATACGCCTGATGGATGAATCACTATTCATACCAACCAGCAGGAAGTCACCCATTTCTTTGGCTTTCATAAGCAGGCGGAGATGTCCCGGATGAATCAGGTCAAAACAGCCATTGGTAAATACCAGAACACGTTTCTCCTGCTTCAGCTTCCTTCTCAACTCCAATGCTTGCTCCAAATTATAAACTTTGCCGAGCACCGTATCAGCCCCGGTGTTTTGCTCATTCATTAATCCATCTCCAACCTTCAGCATGCACTGTATTTTGCCAGCAATTCCTTCCAAGTTGCAGCGTCTGCAGTCACAGTTCCAATCCTCCCCACCGTAGACGCTGCCAAATCATTTGCCATCATACAGGCGATTTCAATTGGTAATCCCTGGCACGCTGCCATAGACAGACCTGCCATGAATACATCCCCTGCTCCTGAAATGAAGGGTGTTTGCCATACTATAGGACAGGGATAATGTATCCAATCTTTTGGACTTCTAAATAATACCACCCCATTTGCACCCCAGGTCATAATGCACGCTTTGCAGAGCGTCGATGAAAATACTAAATCAGCTGCACTTTCCAGTTCATGAATATTATGAATCTCATTTCCATAAATCGCTTCCATGGATTGCAAATTAGGCTTTATCAGTTCTGCGCCTCTGTATTTAGTAAAATCGGCTCCCTTTGGATCAACAAAGACTGGGATGTTTCTTGACTTACAGCGTTCACCTACTGCAGCAAACAATTCCCGGGTTACCACTCCCTTGCCGTAGTCCGATATAGTTACCAGGTTCACATCATCCAGCAGCACAGTTACCAACTGCAAAATATCGTGGAAAATTCCATGTGGAATGTCTTTGACAAGTTCCCTATCCAACCGTACAACCAACTGTTCCCTGGTCCCTATCCGCTTTTTGACTGTGGTAGGGCGGGTTGGGTCCACGCCCAGTACTGCTGAAATATCCTTCTGCTTCAGGGCTTTCCGAAGAATTTCCCCTTCTTCATCCTTTCCTATTACTCCTGCAAGAGTTACCTGTCCCCCGATGTTTTTTATATTAACTGCTACATTGGCAGCTCCTCCTGGAAAACAGTTTATCTCGTCAGCCTCTAAAACCGGTGCGGGAGCTTCCGGGCATAAACGACTTGCCTTGCCGATTACATACTGGTCCAGCATTATATCGCCTATTACCAGTACTTTTCTGACTGATTCACGGTCCTTCAAATATACCACAGAGAGCCTCCTCCTTATATGAGAGATGATATATAATCAATATATTCCAATTTGAATTATTGGTGAAAACAAAAACCGGGAGGAAATCCCTCCCGATTAAAGGCTCAAACACTTTTTTATATCCAAAATGCCGCTGCCTTGGGCATACTTGTTTATGCCCATATTAAAGGCATTCTTCATAATCAGCTCTTTAAACTCAGCCGGAGTCATTTTTGGATTTTTGCTAAGCATTACGGCTGCCGCACCAGAAACAACCGGTGTCGCAACAGAAGTTCCGGACATTTTGGTATAAGGCTCCTTCAAAACCTCTGTCCTAAGTCCTCCTGTATATTCCTTGTCGGTATTGGCCGCTGTTATCCCTACTCCTGGCGCAACTATATCCGGCTTTACTTGCCTTCCGTTAACAGGACCACGGCTGGAAAAATCAGCTATTACATCATCCTTATAGTCCGCAGTCCTCTTATCATCCACGGCACCTACAGTTATAATGACCGGACTGACTCCAGGAGTGGCAATGGTATTCTGCTTAGGACCTGCATTTCCTGCTGCCGCAATGACTATAATGCCTTTCTTCCAAACTGCTTCAACCGCCGCCGCAAGAGGATCAAACCGCGAGCCCGTCGGTGGTTTTGCCCCTAATGACAGGGACATAACCCTGATGTTATACTCCTTATGATGGTCGGCAACCCACTGCATTCCGGCAATGATATCGGATGAATTGCCGGATCCGTTCTTGTCCATTACCTTTACTCCTATCAAGTTGGCTTCCGGCGCAACTCCCTTGTATTTGCCGCCGGATGCATACCCGTTTCCTGCTGCCACACCGGCAACAAAGGTGCCATGGCCGTTGTCATCATAAGGATTCTGCTTGTTATTTACAAAGTCCTTAAACGCTATGATTCGGTTCCTCGGTTTGGTAAAATCCTGGTGCGGATAAATACCGGTATCCAGTATTGCTATGCCAATACCTCGCCCTGTATATCCGGTATCATTTGCGATTCTTGCTCCGACCTCTTGGGCGGCTACGTTTAAAAGCGAATTAATCTTCATATCATCCGAAATATATTCAACTACATCCGCCCTGGCAGTATCTTCTAATTTTCCTCCTTCTATTTCAACAGCGTATGCGTTGATTAGAGGAAGCTCATATTTTATCTTTACACCCTTGCTCTCAAGATAGTGCCTGCATATCTTTGTTTTGCCTTCTTTGGTGAAAATTATCGCAGGAATACTGCTTAAGCCAAGGGTCCTTGTTTTTTTCAGCAATCTGCTGTCAATTTTTTCACTGCCTCTGCTGTTTCTTAACAGAAAGGGCATTAGTATCATCCCGGATAGAATCTTCAAGGAAATCCCCCCTTTCTATCTACCTTGTATATCTTATGTATATACGAGGTAATATGTTAAAGGGGGTGTACGTCTAAATTTACCGAAGTTCTTTAAGCAGTTTTTGAACTTTCTTTTTCTGCTCATTGCTGAGCATAGGCAGAATCATCTGAAACATTTGCTCAGCCTTCTGCGGTGTCAATCCTCCCTGTCCTGATCGGATCATCTCTGCTAACTCCTTTACTACTTCATCTTCGGATTTGCCCTTCATTCTTTGGGCTATTTGGGACATTTTTTTCATATCCTGCGGATTGAATTCCATTGCATCACTTCCTTTTCTCTATATATCTTTCAATATCATCCTATTCGCTGTATCTATATTTGATACAATACATTGCCCGATTCAGTGCACATAGTTATCAATGCTGCGTATTATAGAATATGCAGCGGCATCATACATATATAGGAGAGCCGCCTTCATATCATTGTGAGGAGGAGTACAATGATACAGAAAAGATATAATTATCCATACTACCGGAAGGAACCGCCGCAGAAGTTTATTCCCAGACGAGATTTGTTCCCCGATGCAGTAGTTCCAATGGAACGGGAATACTCAAGGCCGGCAGCCTGGGTAAATACACCTCAGCATAATATACAAGCCGGCAAAGATATACCGTTCAAAGTTCAGTCAGGTAGAAAACCGCAGCCCGTATACTCACCTATGACCCCTGTTAAATCCGGCAAAAAAAGATCCTTCAACCCCGGAACAATAATGCTGCTGTTTGCAGGATGGCTGTTTCTATGGCCAAGGCTGAAGAAACTGGGATGGTTTAACGATCCAAGAAGCCTGGATATGCTTTTATCCTTAGGCCCCTACTTAGATGAAAAGGAACAAGACGTTGTATACACTGCTGCCGGTGTCCTGGAAGCTTTTCATACCATAAATGATGTAATTAATCATACTTATCACAACCGGCACAAAGCCGCAGTAATGCAGGTTCCCTCAGATCCTGTCTTCAGAAAGATTGAAGCAATGAAGGCAATTAAGCCGCACATCAAACCAGACAGCAGGAAGCATCTGGACCAGGTAGTGAACCTTTATGAGAGCATGCACAAGATGCAGAAAAATATTGCCATCTACCGCAACAACCGCACCCTGGCTGCCGGTGAAAAAATGTCATCTATAGAATCAGTAAATGAGATACTTAAGGTAATAAAACCCATTCTTCCCCGGGAACAAAGAGAAAGAGCAGAGAAAGCCGCTCAATTGCTTAAGATGGTAGAGGCTGTAAGCACTGCTGAAAAATTGAACAGGGAGGCGACTAATGGAAAAACAAACAAAAGATCTGATAATAATGATTCCGTAAACATAGCAAAAAGTGATAATACTGCCGGTTCTGATGAGCAAAACGACAAAATTCAAAAAATGATGGATTCCCTCTCACCTATGCTGAGTGATGAACAAAAGGAATCCATGCAAATGATTATGAAAATGGCTCAGCTGCTGTCCCAGACTGATTCATCCGATGATACGGATAATGAGGGAAAATAAAAAAAGCAGCGAGCTGCTTTTTTTATGCAAAGATTTTTGATTAAGATATGGAAGATGCTGCTGACTCCTGTCTTACTTCCTGTGCCTGCTCAGAATCGCCAATTTTTACAACCAGTACTGTTACGTCGTCTATCATGCTCTTTTTCCCTAAAATAGCATAATATAAGTCAAACATATATTCCACGGTTTCAGATGCTGTCACATTCTGAACTCCCCTTAGATATTCCATCAAATTATCTTCATTGATCTGATCAGGCCGTTTTCTATCTATCTCTATCAGCCCGTCAGTATAGAACAGAAGGCTGTCTCCATCTTCCAATTGAATGCTTTGATTTTCATATGACGGGTTGACAAATCCTCCAAGCTTGCATATAGGAAGGCCTTGCACCAGTAAAGGCCGGATCTGCCCGTTTTTCTGGAGTATGAGAGGAGCAGTATTCATTCCAGCCGAGCAATAGGTCAACACCTTATTTTGCAGGTTGATAATGCCATAGAACATAACGGTATAAATTTCTTCAGGAAAGTTCATGCGATTGTATACATAATACAGATTATTCAATACCTGCTTGGGGGACAGCACCTTTACACGCCCGTCATCATACTCTCTTTTTACATGGATGTTCTGGTGTATAAAAACAGTAATCATTGCTGCAGAAACTCCATGACCTGCCACATCGCCAATCAGAATGCCTATGTTGTCCTCATCAAGCTTGTAAATGTTATAAAAGTCACCGCCTATCTTTTCACAGGGCAGATATCTGGCAGCAAAGTCCAGCCTGGGAATTTTGGGCAGAGTCACCGGCAGCAGGGCACTTTGAATATTGCGCGCATAGTCCATATCTTTCATCAGCTTTTCATTAGCAGCGGATATTTCTGCCGTTCTCTGTTCTACCAGTTTCTCCAGGTTGTCCGTATATTGCACAAGTTTCCTTTCGGTTTCATAAAGGGCTTGATAAGGCTTTCTTACATTCAATACAAACTTTGCTTCGAAAATGAGGTAATAGGCTATTATTTTGTATATATGCCCCAACAGGTTATAAATATCATAAACATTTGAGTACATGGTAAAGGCTAATTCACTGAATATACCCAGCAATAATGAAAGTATAACATACTTATATTCTTCTGCTTCCACTCCATCGCGGTATATCAAGTAAAAAAGGATCATGCAGATAAACATCAATACGACAATAATATATTCCAAATTTATCTTTAGTTCGGTCAGACCCTGGCCTTCCTTAAAAAAAACGGGAATAAGCTCTGACCTCCAGGTGATGATATAAAATAAACCTCCGCAATAGACTAAAGCCATGATTATAAATACTGCACGGTGTACCCTGACTGTTCGATTTTTTCTGATCAGACCTGCCCAAAGCAGGCCCAGTGCAGCTGTAAAGCGGGCAGCCAGCCAGAAGGCAGTACTTCTTGCAACAGAAGATTCTGAAAAAAAAGTCGGCATACCTTCATAGGAAAGGGTATGGAAAAAATCCAGCAGGCAGACAGCCAGGAATGTACTGGAAAATATTATGGTTCTTAGCAGTTTTGATCTCTCAAATGTATAGTAGGATATAATGAAGATGCAGAAGGACATGATACTGCTGAAGCCTTCCAAGCAAATATGCCAGGTAAGATAGGCATCCGTGTCAAAGATATAGTATATATAAGAATCAAGCCAATGAACAGAGCTGTAAATAATAACGGAAAAAAGCAATACTGCTGTAAAAACAGCAATATCTTTTTTAAAATTTTGAGACCCCATATTTTTTCCTCCGGTATACTGCCGCGACGCAACAATTCTATATAATCATACCATAGAATTTAATACCCTTACAATTAAGTATAATGCATATAGCATTTTTCAATCAAATTATAAATATATCTGTTTTTTGGTTTCACCTTCCACCTTGCCTACACCATACCCCAGTGAAAAGCTTTGCATCATGCTTCTGGCTATTATTTGCGCCAGGTATTTCCTTTCTTCCAGTGAAAGTCCAATATCGCCTGTCATCATAAATTCTTTGGCTTTTTCTTCTGCTATCAGCTGTATAGCTTCTTTGGTCCCGTTATATTGCTGATTCAGTTTAAGGTTTGCCTCTATCGTGTACTCCCTGATTAGTTCTCCGGTTTTCATCCCTTGCACCTCTTGTCGGAAAAAGTTTCATATTACTTTAATACTTCCCAACAGGTGGCATTTTATACCTAAGCGGTGCAAAGGCTGACAAAATCAAATGCCCATTATATATTCAAGCAGCATTGTTATGGGAATAACAGCAGTGTTGAATAAAGAATGGGATAATATTGAATGCTCCAATCCCTCCTGCTTGTTAACAATACCAAAAACTAAACCGGCAGGCATGATCTGCACGATCTTTATCCAGTCTTCCGTAACTACACCGACATGAGCAATTGAAAAAAGAAAAGCTGAAAGGCCAATGTTTAGTGCAACGGCCAGCTTACTGTCTCCAAACCATTTGGCTAACAAGCCCATGGCAAAATGACGGTACATGATTTCTTCCTGTATAGGAGCCAGGATGGATGCTGTGAAAAAAATGTAGACATATGACATCAGATTATCCCCTTCAGGGTTTGTAGCATAAGCCAGTTCAGTAGGCTCAGGGGGAAATATCGAAAACCAGGCAAAAGTCCAGATAATAAGAAGAGGCAGGGGAGTCAAAATCAATTTCCAGTTAATCCTTATCGGACCATTCCGTTCTCCGATCAGCAGGCTGCCAGGCAATCTGCCATAAGGAGCAAGTCCCTGGCCGGTTCTTATGTAGCAGATATAAATAAAAAAGCCTATTAATGCTGATATTATATTGGTTATAAAAGTAAAGTCGGAATTCATATCAAATCCGTCTACCTTAGGAAAAGTTACAGCATAGCGTGTCAAAAGTGCATTGATCACAGCTGCGGCACAAATTAGCGCACTTGTCAATACAGTTTTTTTACCAGTCAAACGAGTAGCATTGCCTGCTTCAATGAAAAAGTAGATTACAGCAAAAATAAAAAATCCCAGGGTTATTAAGATGTTTACCAGAAACAGCAAGATAAATTCAAAATCAGAAAACATTAACAACTCCCCTTACCTGTGTAAAAACAGTCTCATTCCTGCAAGAATTTGGCCATTAATATTTCATCCACCCATTGGTTCATGAAATAATATTGTTCCCGTCTGCGGCCTTCTATCACAAAACCCATCTTTTGATACAGTTTGATTGCCCGGAGATTGGTTGAAAAGACACTTAAGCATATCTTGTGGTATTTTCTTTCCCTGGCCCAGTTAATACCGTATGTCATAAGCCTGGTACCAATACCTTTTGATCTGGCGCTTTTTATGAGGTGAATCCCTAAATTGCAGAAAGTTTGGCATTTAGGAGACATTCCACCCACAAAAATGCCAATTCCTCCTACTATTCTATTGTCCAATAGAGCAACAGCAATTAAATTTCTTGACCAGTCCAGATATCTGATGATTTTCTCTTGTTCAGCTGCTGTCCTGGGTGCATGATCGTTAAGCAAGTATATCCCTTCCCTGGACACTTCTTCCAATGTTTCTACTAGGTCAGCAGCATCTGCAGGAAACGCAGGCCGGATAACCAAATTTTCTCCTGTGTTCGTCATATAATGCCATGACCTCCACATGAAAGTCGCCTCCAAAAAAAATTGCTCTATATAGACTATTGCTGAATCTTAAATATAATTCCTTGGGATATGAATTGTTTGAAATCAGCTTGGATAGAGGCAGAATTGTTCAGATATAGTTAAGGACACCATGAGGTGCCCTGTTGTTAATCTTCTTCAGAGAAATTGCTTTCTATTAATTTGCTGATCTTGTACAATGCTGTGATTTCATCCGGTCCGTCAATTCTGATAGTAATTTTGGTACCTTTAAACACACCCAGAGCAAGTACAGATAAAAGACTTTTAGCATTGCCAGTCTTACCATTGCGAATAATGCTGATATCTGACATAAAGCTGCTTGCAACCTTAATCAGCCTTGCTGCTGGTCTGGCATGTAAACCGGCTTCATTTTCTATTACAAACTCCCTTTCAACCATCTGTTTCCCCTTCTCTGATTCAGATTAAATCTTGAAACCCGTTAAATATTATAATTACAGTACAAGCTGGAACTTACCAGCCAGGTACAAAAACTCAGCCAAGATAAGCTTAAACCGCTTTTTATGATATTGATCAATAAAATGTTACGTATATTGTACATGATAATTTCAAAAAGGGCAAGTTTTACTTGACAATTCTTTGTTGTTTAGGTAATAATAATGTTTAAGATTTGCGGTAATGACAGGAAGTAGTAGTATTCTGTCCCTGCCATAAGCGAGCCGGGGCGGGTGGAAGCCCGGTGGTATACAGATACGAAGGCGTCCTTGAACCGGTGTTATTAAAGAGGGGATTCCTTTTTTAGGAATCAAAAAGGGTGGAACCGCGGAAGATAAGTCTTTCGTCCCTTTGCATGGGATGAAAGGCTTTTTTATATTCATTTACAGGAAAGGAGAGACAGAATAATGATTGTTGAAAACAAAATGGATAAACTGGTAGCATTATGCAAAGGCAGAGGCTTCATTTTTCCGGGATCTGAAATATACGGCGGGCTGGCAAACAGCTGGGATTACGGCCCTTTGGGAGTAGAATTAAAAAACAACATAAAAAAGGCGTGGTGGAAGAAGTTCATTCAGGAAAGCCCCTACAATGTAGGTATGGACTCGGCTATCCTTATGAATCCCCAAACATGGGTGGCATCGGGTCATGTCGGCGGCTTCAATGATCCGCTGATGGACTGCAAGGAATGCAAGGCCAGATTCCGTGCAGACAAGCTGATCGAAGACTATCATAGAGAAAAAGAAATAAAAGGCATTTCCGTGGATGGATGGACCAATGCCAGAATGGAAGAGTATATAAAGGAAAACAATATTCCCTGCCCAGAGTGCGGCAAGACCAATTTTACATCAATACGCCAGTTCAACCTGATGTTTAAAACATTCCAGGGAGTTACCGAAGATTCCAAGTCCGAGCTGTACCTGCGCCCGGAAACTGCTCAAGGCATCTTTGTCAATTTTAAAAATGTACTCCGCACCACAAGAAAGAAACTCCCGTTCGGCATAGGGCAGATAGGCAAATCCTTCCGAAATGAAATTACTCCGGGCAACTTCATCTTCCGCACAAGGGAATTTGAGCAGATGGAACTGGAATTCTTCTGCAAGCCCGGGGAAGACCTTGAATGGTTTGAATACTGGAGGAATTTCTGCAAAGACTGGCTGCTGAACTTAGGAATATCCGAAGAACACATAAAGATGCGCGATCATTCGAAGGAAGAACTTTCACATTACAGTAATGCCACTACCGATATTGAATACCTGTTCCCCTTCGGATGGGGCGAGCTGTGGGGCATTGCCGACCGTACCGATTTTGATCTGAAGCAGCATGCCGAACATTCCGGAGAAAACTTCAATTACCTTGATCCGGTTACAAATGAGCAATACATTCCCTATTGCATTGAGCCTTCATTAGGTGCTGACCGGGTACTGCTTGCTTTCCTGTGTGAAGCTTATGCAGAGGAAGAGTTGGACAATGGAGACAGCCGTGTGGTTTTAAAGCTGCATCCTGCACTGGCTCCTTTCAAGGCAGCTGTTCTTCCCCTCACTAAAAAGCTGAAAGAGCCGGCCGAGGAATTGTACCAGAAGCTGTCCCGCAAGTTCAGCGTAGACTATGATGAAACAGGGAGCATAGGCAAGCGCTACCGCAGAGAGGATGAAATAGGAACACCTTTCTGCATTACAATTGACTTTGAGACACTGGAAAATCAGACAGTTACAGTGCGTGACCGCGATACAATGGATCAAATTCGAATTTCTATCGATGAACTGGCAGATTATCTGGAAGAGAAGACAGGATTTTAGGAAGTTGAGCTAAATAAAGGTTAAATTCAGTAAGACTGAGCTTCTGGCATTTTTACAGAAAAAAAAAAAAAAAGAAAGCCGCTGCATTAAGCAGTGGTTTTCTTTTGCAAAAGGGGGATTTTTATTCAACCTCTTTAATTGCTTCAGTGGGGCAGCCTTCTATAGCCTCCTGTACCTTATCCTCCAAATCCGAAGGAACCTCTTCATCTATTGCCTCAGCCTTGTCATCATCGTTCCAATGGAACACATCCTCGCAGGTGCTGATGCACAAGCCGCAGCTGATGCACAAATCCTGATCAACATATACCTTCACGAACATTCCTCCTTGACTTATTCCATCTATAACTATATTACCCAATGGCACACGGATTAAACAGAATGCATGAAACTTTTCACTTTTCCCAATAGTTTATCGTCCACTTCAACTTCCATTTTAATCCCGTCCGGTGTAAATTCTTCGGACAGAATATTGCTTTCTTCATGGAGCATGGAATACATATTTCCCTGGTTATAAGGCAGCATTAAGTTTACCCGGTGCATTTTTACAGGAAGGTTATCCTGAATTAAAGCTATCAACTCATCCAGGCCGTAGCCGGTCAAGGCAGAAATGCAAACCTGCGGCTTTTCCGGAGGCAGAGCTGAAGGATCCTGCACAGTATCTATTTTATTGTAAACGGTTATCATTTTCTGATTTGCTCCTAATTTTGCAAGCACACTTTTTACAACCATCATCTGTTCCATTAAATAGGGTGATCCGGCATCCACTACATGGAGCAGCAGATCGGCTTCTACAACCTCTTCCAGGGTGGAGTGAAAGGCCTCAACCAAATCATGGGGCAGTTTATTGATGAACCCTACCGTATCTATAAGCAGGATATTTTGACCGTTGGGCAGATTTATTCCCCTGGACACAGGATCAAGGGTGGCAAACAGCTTGTTAGCTACCAGAACATTGCTGCCGCTGAGAGCATTCATGAGGGTGCTCTTTCCTGCATTGGTATACCCGGTCAGCGCACAAATAGGGATGCCATCCTTTTCCCTTTTGCTGCGAAGGGCACTTCTTCGTTCTTTAACTTTTTCCAGCTCGGATTCTATCTCATATATCCTTCTGTATATATGCCTTCTGTCAGTCTCCAGCTTTTTTTCTCCCGGGCCTCTTGTGCCTATGCCGCCCCCCAGCCGGGAAAGAACATGGCCCATGCCCATCAGCCTGGGCAGCCTGTACTTAAGCTGAGCCAGTTCCACCTGGAGCTTTCCCTCCTTTGATACGGCATGCCTGGAGAAGATGTCCAATATTAGTGTAGTACGGTCTATTACTTTTACCCCAAGGATTTCCTCAAGATTTTTAATTTGCACCGCAGTCAGCTCATCATCTGCTATAACCAGATTAGCATTCAAGGACTGACAAAGCAGAGCCAGCTCGGCTGCCTTGCCCCTTCCTATATAGGTAGCAGGTTCAGGCATCTTCCTGTTTTGAGTTGTTTTATACAAAACCCTGGCACCGGCTGTTTTAGCAAGTTCTTCCAGTTCATCCACCGAGCGGATCCCTTCTCCCCTGTCGTCCAGTCCAATCAAAATTGCCCTTTCTTCATTATCCTCCAGGGTTTCCACCGCATCAGGCAGTCCTATCAATGGATCAATACGCCTTATTTCCCGCATCCATTCTTCTGAGCACAATTCAGCCAGTGTCAAAGGGCCATATATGGTATAAGGCTCCTGTTCTTCCGGCGGATTCAGAAAACCCGTATATGCTTCTCTGAAATTATTCTCCTGTACTCCTATAGCTGTCATGGCATCAAAGCGAAGAACGCGCAGGGAATTCAAATCAACACCGGACAATTTACCGCTGCCTCCGGGGTGAGTATGGATGCACCTGATCCCGCTGAGCCGCACATCACTTCTTCGCAGGTTCATATTCGGCAGGGAAACCTGCCCCAGCTCTCCCACCGAAATATCCATTATCTCGCCCCTGCGGTTCAGATAAACTGATATTTCCCTGTTGATGAGCCCGGTAAGTTCACAAAGCTGCAATACCAGCTCTTCTGACAGATAATTCTCTCTCTCTATGGTAATCTCATATAGGCTTTCAAGCCTGGAAAGAATCTGTTTGGACAGTCCTTGTATATTTCCGTTAATCATAAACGTCACAGCCTTCCTCGATACAATAGCAAATTCTTCATTCCATATAATACCCTTTATTAATATAACTTTCAAAGTAATAATTGTTTATAATAATTCTTTTCTGTTTCTTAGATTTGTAATCTTTTTTGTAAATTATAAAACACTACTAGTTTAATGAATAATATGCATTTTTAACTTAAATACCCTTTCATTTTATGATATAATGAATAAAAAGCTTCATTTTTTTCAATTTTTACTTAATTAAATACTAATAATAGAAAGGAAGGATACTAATGGAGGAAAGACTCAGCAGCAGGCAAGTATCCCTTCAGCGGGCTGCAGAGCTTGCCGGCAAGGCCAGCGAATACCTGGAGGCTAAAAAAAGAATACCCAAAGGCATAGAAATGCAGCAAGCATTTAATGCCTCAAAGCAGAAGCTGCTTGAGCATTTCCGAGCAGGAGAAGAAGACTGGAACAACTGGAAATGGCAGCTGAATCATATCATTAATGATGTGAATACCCTGAGCAAAGTAATCAACTTAACCGATGAAGACAAGCATGAACTTACGGTGCTTTCTCAAAAATACCGGTGGGCAGTTTCACCTTATTATGCAAGCCTGATGGATCCTGATGACCCCTTTGATCCCATCCGTTTGATGGGACTGCCTTCCATGGCTGAACTGGCTGATACTACCGGAGAAATGGATCCCATGGGTGAGGAGTTTACAAATCCGGCAGGGTCCATAACCCGCCGCTATCCAGACAGGCTTATTATAAATGTAACCAATCAATGCGCCAATTACTGCCGGTTTTGCCAGCGAAGGCGCAATATCGGACAGGTAGACAGGCATAAGTCCAAAAAGGTATTGCAGGAGTCTATAGATTACATCAAAGAAAATCCGGAAATACGGGATGTTCTCATCACCGGCGGAGATTCCCTGATGCTGGAGAACAATGTGCTGGAATGGCTTATCAGCAGTATTCGTGCCATTCCACACGTGGAGATAATCCGCCTGGGTACACGGTCAATTGTTACACTGCCTCAGAGAATTACTCCACAACTATGCTCCATGCTTAAAAAATATCATCCAATTTATATTAATACCCATTTCAATCATCCGAAAGAGATTACAAGAGATGCAAAGAGAGCCGCTGAAATGCTGGCAGACAGCGGAATACCACTGGGGAATCAAATGGTTTTGCTTAACGGAGTCAACAACGACAAGTATATAGTTCAATGTTTGAATCATGAATTGCTGAAAATTCGGGTTCGTCCCTATTATATATTCCATCCCAAGCAGGTTAAGGGAACAAGCCACTTCTTATGTTCCGTTGATGAGGGCATCGAGATTATGGAACACCTGCGAGGGCGTACTTCAGGCATGGCCATACCGACATATATCATAAATGCTCCCGGAGGAGCGGGCAAAACCCCCGTATTGCCAACATATTTAGTCTCAAGAGGGCATAATACCGTAACCTTCCGAACCTGGGAAGGCAAAATATTCAAATATAAAAATCCTCCTACTGTAGATATAAAAAAGGCAATCAAAAATGCACGCAAATACATGCGTGAGGCAGATGCTATAGCTGAATAGCAAAATGTATTTTAATATCCTACTTCCTTTTGCTTAATAAAAAGCTCTTCATGCTGTCCGTATCAAGGCAGTTTAATATATCTTCTTTTTCACACCAGCCCTTTCGGGCCATTGCAACACCAAAACCGGTATTTGATATTTCTGATATGCTGTGGGCATCGGGATTTATCATAAACTTGATGCCCATTTCCCTTGCCTTTTTCACCCAGCGCCAGTCCAAATCCAGCCTGTGGGGATTGGCATTAATCTCAAGGATAATGCCTTTTTGGGCAGCTTTATCCAGTATTTGCTCCAAATCCAATTCATAACCGTCTCTGGACAGCAAAAGCCTGCCGGTTGGATGGCCTAATATAGTGGTATAAGGATTATCCATAGCTTTCAATATCCTTTTTGTCATACTGTCCTTGTCCATACGAAACTGCGAATGCACTGATGCAATAACAAAGTCAAAGCAGCTAAGCATATCATCGGGATAGTCCAAAGTTCCGTCCGGCAGGATATCTGATTCAATGCCTTTAAAAATATAGAAGTCATCCCATAACTGGTTCAATGCATCGATTTCTGCATGCTGCCTTCTAATGCTATCTGCATTTAACCCTCCTGCGTAAAAGGCAGACCGGCTGTGATCAGATATACCCATATACCTGTAACCCTGTTTTCGCAATTCTACCGCCAGATCACGAATGGAATTGCTGCCATCGCTGTATTGGGTATGAAAATGAAAGATTCCCCTTATGTCTTTGCTTTCAACCAATACCGGCACTCTGTCTTCCAGAGCGGCTTCGATCTCACCCATGTCCTCCCGCAATTCCGGAGGAATATAGGACATGCCCAGGGCTTTGAATATTTCCTCTTCACTGCCGCAGGCAAGCAAAGAACCGTCTTCCTCGCAAAACAGCCCGTATTCATTCATTTTCAGCCCCAGGGATTTTGCTATATGCCTCATTTTGGTATTATGCTCCTTGCTCCCTGTAAAATGATGCAGAGCATACGGATACTGTTCAGGCAATACCAGCCGCAAATCCACTGCAATACCGCCTTGCAGCCGGACACTGGTTTTCGTGGGACCGCGGCCGACAACTTCAGCTATATCCGGCAGCGAGACAAAACAGTTTATCACCTTTTCCGCATCCGATGAAGAAGCTATAATATCAATATCTTTAATGATCTCTTTATTCCTGCGCAGGCTGCCGGCTATGCTCAAATTCATAATCTGAGGGCAGTCCTTCAAATCCTGCAGGAGGGACCAGGCCATGGTGCCTGCCTCATGCAGCAGGTATCTCCCGGCAGCGGTGCGTACATGGGCAATTCCCTTTAATATGTTTTCCTGCGTCTTTTGCCCGAAACCCGGTAAGTTTACCAGCCGGTTTTCATTGCATGCATACTCAAGCTCGCCTATGGTTGATATCCCCAAGGTGTTATATAAAACCTGGATTTTCTTTGCTCCAAGTCCGGGTATCTTAAGCAGCTCGAACAAACTGGGCGGAAATTCTGCCTTAAGGTCCTGGTAATACTTCAGATTTCCTGTGGTAATCAACTCGGTTACTTTTTGCTCTAAGGCTTTCCCTATTCCCTTTATGCTGCCCAGTTTATTTTCCTTAACCAGAGTCTCCAAATCCTCATCCAAATTTCTGATGATCCTGGCTGCATTCTCATATGCACGAATCTTAAATGGGTTTTCACCCTTTAGTTCAAGGTAAAGTCCTATTTCACTGAGAATATCTGCCACCCTTTGTTTGTCCATATTTTTCACCCGGTTTTTTATTTATTGCTTGATTATATTATAAACTAAAAAACAGCCTCCACTCAAAAAGGAAGGCTGTTCTGCCGATACCATTCTTCTCTTAAAATATCCATGTATACATCATCATGGAATTTGCCTTTCAAGTAGTAGGATTGCCTTCTCCTGCCTATTTCCTTAAATCCAACCTTTTTGTAGCAATTAATTGCTCTTTCATTAAATGAGAAAACCTTCAGCATTACATTATTTAAATTCAGATAATCAAAGCAAAAACCGACCAATAAGCGAAGTGCTTCCTCTCCATATCCCTTGCTTCGATTTTCCTCATCCCCGATAAAAATGCCTACTTCAGCGCTTTGATGAATTTGATTTATATTATGTATACCGCAATTTCCTATTAAGGTGTCGTTTTCCAAAAGAACAATGGCAAAATTATAATGGCTTGCATTTTGAATAATCCATTCCCTCTCAGCCTGCACGGTCATAATCCTGCAGGAACTTCCTACACCATCAGTAACTCTGAAATCATTGAACCATTTTGTATAAGTTTCAGCATCTTCCACATTCATAGGTGATAAGTATATGCGGTTACCTGTAAGCTTTTTAAAGTATTTCATCTGCTGCCGCCCCCTATTAAAAATACTAATAGAATTAATAATGTGCCTTAAGAAACAAATTACAAATTCTGCCAATGCTTAAATATGATTATTTTTATTACATCACTTATAATGTTCGCTGTCAAGTTCTGGATATACAATCATTGCCGGCAGCTTCAATACTTATATTTCATTATATTTATTAATATTATATTTCAAAAGAAGCACCGTCAATGAAATCAATATCTTTGTATTGCTTCAGCTCCTGCACCAGCTGAAATAATGCCTCATCCTTGTTTTTCGCCTCCAGCATGATATCAAAGTCCCTGTTCAGCCTTTTCGCCTGGTTTAAAAACTCATAAAAAGCTGCACTGTCAATAAAATCCGCGTGGCTTCTTATGCTTGCGGGAGACTTTGGTGTGGAAAAATGAACCTTGGGGACTAAAACCTGGCCCTGCCAGGTATTGAAAATCGGCTCTAGCAGCTCTTCTACAGGCAGCCCGTCAGGATTGCACAGATGGTGATGCACGTCAAAAACCATTGGTATATGAAGCCTTTGGCAAAGAAACAGAGTGTCAGAAGCCGTATAGGACTTATCATCATTCTCAAGTGTAATACGTTTTCTTAAATTTTCAGGCAAAGAAGAAAAGTTTTCTGCAAAAGTCTCCTTGGCCGATTCTTTATCCTTGTATGTTCCCCCTACGTGTATAACAAGCTTGCCCTTGTCAGGTCCCAGGCCTATAGCAGCCAGAATGGCGTCATGATAGACCAAATCACGAATAGCAGCAGCCAATACTTCCTTTTTCGCACTGGTAAGGAGAGTAAAATGATCAGGATGAGCGCTGACACGCATGTGAGACTTATTAATCCATTCTCTTATTTTGCTAAACTCATCAGACAATTCTGTTACATAGTCCCAGTCTATCACCTGTTCATGCGTAGCCAGCGGAACCAGTTTTGAAGTAATGCGGTAAACCTGAACATCATGAGCTTTGGCATGTATCATTATGCGAAGAGTGTTTAACAAATTCTCAGCTGTTATTTTTTTCAGTCGATACAGCCTGGATTCATCGTCTGAAAGGCCTTGATATGTCTTATATGTCACAGTCTTTGATGGTGATGAATTCTCCAGCTTCAATGACATGGCAACAAAGCCAAGCCTTATTTTCATTATGCCTGAATCCTTTCCTTTCAATTATTTTACATATTTATTATCCTTTGTTGTCAGCCGGTTATTCTCAGCAAGGGCTTGCTCTTTAAAACAAAAAATCCTGTATATTCTACAGGAACAAGTTGATTATCTTTATCCCCTGCAATAAAGCAGTAAATTAAATAGATAATCCAATATAACAAAACCAGTCTTAAAAAAATTAAATAAAAACCATATAAAAAGCTTATTTAGCCGGGAGCTGCCCCAAAATATTATCTTTTGAGACAGCCCCCAGAAGTTTCTATGTGCCTAATTTTTCAACAAATCCCTGAACTCTTGTATCAAATCCAGCAGAAGGTCAGCAAATTCTACATCAATATGTTTACCATATTGAGCTTTTACTTGTTTTTCCAAGGGCTTTAGTGCGTTGATGAAGTTCATGCCGAAGTCACCTTGTGCAGCATACTCATTAATCTTGTTAATTTTCGCCATTAGGCTGTTGTAAATGCCGCCATTGTCTATTTTACCCGATTCATAAGCACTATCTACCATATAGGTAAACTCATCTGTAGCACGCACTTCATAGAGGTGAACTTCATATGGTGCAAATTCATCTGAGAATTGACCGTTTTCCACTTTTATTACTCTATCTTCACCAATAACTTTAACTATATCTCCTGAAGCGACGTGGAAGGTTGCAGTTGCAGCCTCATCTGCCATTCCTACAGAGAAGATATATCTAATACCATTGTACTTCTTTGTCATGATATCTACAGGAACATCATTAACAGTATCTACTGTAGCATAACCAGATATTGTCGGGCTGTTAAGTACAGGAGCCAGCTCTGTAATCTGGGCATTAATAGAGGCTATCATTTCTCTTATGTCGGAGTAGTCTTCATGTAATGGGCCTGCTTCTACGAAGAACGGAGAAAACTGGTGACAGAAATACTCAATTCCTCTTGCACCGTGGACCAGTGCCATCCAGACCTGTGTCTTTACCTGTTCAGGAGTAGGTCTGCCTTGATTGCCAGTATCATATTTTGTTGTTTCTATGAATGCCCATACAGGCTGCCTGCCGTCGGAATAACCATAAAGATTATCTACGCCTTTGGCAACCAGGGATAAGTCATAGCCGCTATTAACAGGATAAACATCAAAGGATAGTATATCAGCACCTTTTGCATACTCCGGATACATATAGGTGTAATTGGTGTCAACGCCCCTGCCGGGCCAATCCGGCTTAGCTACTCCCTGACTGAGATTCATATAAACCGGCTTGGTTTTATTGTACCTCTTAAACTCCACATACCTTCTGAATGTTTCTTCCGGTGAAATGGGAGGCAGCGGCCACCAGTCAGGAGTAAAGCGCGCAATATCCGGTTCATCCTCCTGCAGCCAGGCCAGGACGACCTCTTCAACCTTATCCATATTCTGACGGGCATAATTATTCATGTTCACTATAGCCTTCATACCATACTGCTTCAATGTATTGTATACCGTTTCATTAAATCCGCCGGAAGACAAGCCAATATAAGTATTTATGCCAATAGCCTTATACTGCTCCATAACCGAAGGTGCAGGATTCTGCAGCCAAACACCTATTGGGAAGAAATCAGGGTCCCATGGAGTTATCAGAGAATACATAAAGTCTTTTACAGCTGTATCAAATGCATCTTTGAATTCGTCAGCATCAGCGAATCCTCCGTCTGGCTTTGCATTCAGCAAGTTATTAAGAACGGTGGTCTTCTGATTTTCTTCCAGGGTATTATACAGATCCAGGTTCAAGCCAAGGAAGGGCGAGGTAATTGCAGCTGACAATTGTACCGCATTTTCTGCATCATTTACATTTTCAATAGCTGCTTTGATTTCAGCATTTACATATTCATTTGATTTACTGTCTATTATTGCTTGTATATCTCCGACTCGTCCATAACCGCCGGATTTCCCATCCAGCACTGCCTGTGCAACTCTGTTCTTATCATCATCACTCAGCCTATTGAATTGAGATAAATCCAGCAATTCAGGATACTTCTCAATAGCTGCGCGTGTTTCTGCCAGGTCTGCAGCTGCATTCACTTCTGTTACAGCAGGATTTTCAGCATAAGGTACAAATACTATGTCACGAAGATAATTATATCTCCATGAAACAGTAGGCCTGTTTGTTCCCATAGGGCCAAATACGCCTGCCTCCTTCGGCCAGTACAGCGAGCTGCCATTGCTGCCGGCCTTAGCTGTGCCTTCCCTCCAGATTGGAACTAATCCGGTATCACCGGTTGTAACCACTACTGTGTACAGCTTTCCGGCTACGGGCACTTCAATGGGTTCCGGCAATTCAAACTCTACCCATTCATTGCTGCCGGTATAATTAATGGTATAAGGACCGCCTACTATTTTATTGGATTCATTTTCCCAAATATAGGCTGTGTGATCACCGGTTTCTCCTTCCAGGCCAAAGACACGGATATGGGTGATCCTGCCAGGTACAGCCGCTGAGAACATAATACCGTAATTGCAGTCCCAAAGGTCTGTTTTCAAGGACTCAACGTCATCCCAATCTGCAAACATGGATTCGGCTGGCCTGATATATTTCAGCCCGTTTATAGCTTCTCTGAGCCCATCTTCCGCCTCATCAATCTGCGCCTGGGTGGAGTAGATGCTGTTGTCTACAGCCATTGCTGCATCCAAGGCTTCCAGCATTGCCTGCCATGTTTCTTCCGTATATAGGGATTCATTTAATTTCTGAGCAGCTTCTATGGCATTTTCCAGGGATGTTTTATCAACTTTCTCTATAGAATAATGCTTGACATAGTCATAAACAGCTTCGGTATCCACCGCCGGAGGGCCACCGCCCCATTCGTAATTTGTCCAGCTGTTCATCATAATATAGCCTTTTACATCAGCATCCATGGACTCATGGATACGGGTTTTTACTATTTGTCCGTCTACAACAAAATCTACTCTGCCCGGAGTCCATAGGAATCCATATCTATGAAAGTCCTCACTGAATATATAATCAGGACTGAATTCTATTACTCGATTTAAGGGATGAGTATTGAAATCCAATACATTGCCTTTTATAGTAAAGAATTCGACGTCAATTTCATGAGGCCCATAGGTGGGGGATTCAACCCAGAAGAAAGAGTTGCATACACCGGATACACCGGTAGGCTTCATTCTGGTTTCATAATAGCCATAACCATAAGATGTCAATGTCTGAATCTCCGCTCCATTCATGGAGTTGGCCAGAGACTTCAGAATCAGGAAGCCGCCGTCTTGTCCATTATAAGTTTCCTGTGTTATTGCCCTCTCCACTTCAAAAAGATTATTGCCTGTTCCCCGCCATGGACCCGCTTTACGCCAAATGCCGTCAGGAGATACTGCTCCTTCCCAGGGATGGAATTCTTCATGGACCACAGGGATGTCTCCGGAGGTCGGCAATGAGAGTAAACTTCCTGTTGCTGTATCGATAACATTCTGAATATCATCTATGCTGTGATATCCGTCTTCCGGTCTTTCATCCAGTATAGCCTGTGCTACAAGTTTTTTGTTAGAAAGAGAAAGTGCATTATAGATAAACAGATCCAAATCCAGTTCGGGAGCAAGAATGGCTGTTCTTATCTCTTTTTCAGTTGTTGCTTCATTAAATCCTCTGAACAGGCTACCTAATCTTTCTTGGTAGATGGGAATAGCTATAGAATCCAATGCAGCCTGTATTTCAGACCTCTTGGCATAGCCGTCTGCAGGTTTCTGTGCAATAATAGCTGCAATAACCTGCTCCTTTTCACTATCAAGCAATATATTGTAGATCGTCAGATCCAAGCCAAGCTCGGATGATGTCAGGGCTGCTTCTACAGCTGCCGGATCTGTGCCTGCAGCATTAACCGCTGTAACAGCTGGCAATACTTCCGCGGGCACAAATATAACATCGCGCATATAGCAGGAATTACCCCAGGATGAAAGAGGCATGGTGCTGTCCTTGTTGCCAAATCTTCCGGCATTTACAGGCCAATCCAGACTGTCGCCGTTGCCGCCGGGCTTATCAAATATTCCACTGACAGCGGGATAATAGCCTCTAGGCTCTTCACCTGTGGATACCACTACCATGTATTGCTTGTTTGCTTCCACATCAACCGGTTCTGCCAGCGGAAATTCTACCCAGGCATTTTCGCCATCATAGTTAAGGGTATAGGGCCCGCCAATTATAGCCATTGTATTAAAGTCAAACAAATATGCTGTATGATCACCGGTCTCACCATCTACTCCAAATACACGAATGCCTGTAACCTTACCGGCTACCCTGGGTATGAAAATAGTTCCCAAATTGTATGAGGCATTGTCAAAGAAGCCTTCACCGGTAATACTGCCCAACAGGTTCTCCGGAGCCAGTCCTTCTACCTCTTTTGCAATAGTGAGGCTCTTATTCAGAGAGTTATTGCTTTCATTGCTTTCTTCGATTCTGTTCTCTCCGTCAACGGTACCGGTAAAGGTAAAAAGCCCCACTCCTGCTGTCCAGGTGCCATTAAGAGAAATGCTGGCTGAATTCCCTGCTCCAATGGACGAAGTATGAGCATCTGATGATGCAATGACAGTATCACCAATTGACAAAGTTACACCGTGAATAACTCCATCCGGGGTGGCAAGATTTCCCGCATTTTTGATTTCAACTGCAAAGGTTACCTCTTCACCTTCAGATGGTTTAGCCGGCGACCAGGTTATATCGGTAACTATCAAATCCGGCATAGGTTCAGCAAACTCTTTAACATTAAGATTAAAGACATAATAATTGTTATCTTCATTACTCTCTTCTATTCTGTTAACATCATCAGTCCAGATTCTCATTAAATAATTGCCTGCTGTTGCTGGAGTCCATTCAATCTGCAAATCAACAGACTCCCCAGGTGCGAGAGAACTGAAAATACTGTTCCAGGTAATGGGTGTCCAGTCGTTAAACAGCGTCACAGAATGCTGAATTCCATCCGGACTAGCTCCTGTCCCTTGATTCTTCATTGTGATTGTAAATGTTATCCTATCACCTGCAGCAGGGTTAGAGGGTGTCCAAGTAACATTAGTAACAATAAGATCCGGCAGCTCTGCAGCCGGTACAGTTACCAGCCCAAGTAACATTACCATAATTAAAAGTACAGATAAGAATTTCACTAACTGTTTACTGGGTTTTGGCATTTGTAACACCTCTTTCTATTTTTTTGAGTACAGGCAGGGTATCTGTTCTAAACTGACTTTAAGCTAAGCATCACCTTCTTTCTTTTTATATACGCATATCATGCACCACCCCTTTCCAGGCTTAAAAGCACTAAACCATCAGCAGGTTATGCAAATTTGCAAAAAACCGCCTGCCAGGCATTCAGAATTGTTGTTAATGCTGCTTAATAATTATTGCATTGTGTATTGCTGCAAAATAAACACATTTATCTGCTTCCTGGATATTGCTTTTGAGTTTTGTGAAGTGATGCTTACTAAGTAATGAGCACATTAATTTAATATATAGAACAGTATTTACTAAACTAAATTATATATTTATTGTATATATCTGTCAACAATATTAATCATCTACTTACTTGCATATATCTACATATATTGACATTATATTTGAAATATTTTTAAAGAATATGTGGAAATATAGCAAAATATATCACTTATAATAAAATGAAATTTTATATCTTATAACTTATTTTTAATTTATAAGATTTGCCAGTAGATTTATGCCATTGAACTGTCTTTATTGTAGTAAACCTTGGAAGAGGACAAAACCCGGCATGTATCTTCTGTCATGTTGCTTATGACACAAAATGTTAAATAAAAAACCAGCCCTCAAGGCTGGTAAATGTTTATTTTATGTTTTTCACATCAGCTGAAAATAACTGTAGGGAGATTGACGAACAAAATCGCCATTTAAAGCATCCGGATCATTGTTAAACTGCAATTCAAGCTGATTTATAAAATCAATCAGCTGCTTTCTTTTCTTTTCACTTATCTTAAAGGAAACCCCGTATTTATAAAGGTTCTCCTTGACTTCCTTTCTCCATACCGGTACACCATGAAATTCAACATGTTTGCCAAGCAGGGTAGTGGAAAATTGAATCAACAGACTGTTCCTGACCGGAAGACACAAGGTTGAAAAAAAGCAAAGCCCGCCTGCACTAATATCCTGTATAAGCACTAAAGTACTGCCGAAATGTACATCCTGACCTAAATATTTTAAAATTGTCATTGATGCTTCCAGATACAGCGGAAATCTATATCTGCTGTATTGTCGTTTTTCCTTGAATACTTCAGCCGGCTGTTGATTATCATTTAAATTGATAAACTTATCTATCAGCAATTTTTTATATTCACTGGACGGTACCGGTCTGCTGAAAAAATAACCCTGCCCTGCCTGACAGCCTATGGCTTTCAGATAATTGAGCTGTTCCAGGGTCTCAACGCCTTCTGCGATTGTTTTCATTCCAAGCTTATGAGCCAGGTTAACAATTGTCTCTATTATAATTGAATTTTTTCTATCATAAGGAATAGTATTTATAAAAAGCTGATCTATTTTTAATATATCAATGTTCAGCTTGCACAGGTATTCCAAAGAAGAAAAACCCGTGCCAAAATCATCCAATGCGACTTTTACACCTACTTCGTGCAACTTGTCAATGCTGGACTTTACTATAGAAAAATCATTGATTGACACTCTCTCTAATATCTCCAGTACGATAAAATCCGGGTTCAGATTATGCTGCGCCGTAATTTTCTGTATATTGTCTACAAAGTTTTTCTGAAAAAACTGAACACTGGAGTAATTAACTGCTATCTTAATCGGAGGCAGACCCTCATTCAGCCACTCAGAATAGTGCCGGCAGATCTCATTCAGGATCCAGTCACCCATTTCCAGCATGAAATCCGACTCTTCTGCAATGGTTATAAATTCCCGGGGCAGTAATGTGCCGAACTCCGGATGCTCCCAGCGAACAAAAGCCTCCGCAGCGAATATCTCGTTAGTTTGCAGATCCACCTCCGGCTGATAATAAACCTTAAACTGATTGGCACTTATTGCTCTTGCTATGTCACTTCTCAGGCGGGTCCGCCTTGAGAAATGACCTGCCTGAATAGCAATGCCATAATCATCAACATTTAAAGAAGTATCGTTAATCAAATCTTCCATAGTAAACTCCCTTTTTATCTATATAAAAATTGCAGCTCTAAGGAAAGCTACAATCATAATCCAGTCCTTCAGTATAAATATACATAGAACCGGTATAATTTCTGGCAGCCCAACCATCATGGTGTTACAACACTTTAGACTTGCAGCTTTGCGTCCTTACCTTTCGATAAGTTTGCCTTTATCAGATTATATTAAGTTTTATATTTGTTCTACCATATACACTTATATATAATAACATATAGATTCATTTTGTTCTACATTATTTTCCTATAAATCCAAAATATCTACATAATTTTTATTTTCAATATATTCTATCATAACAACAGCAATTACTTGTATGCTGCAATGAGTGCATCAGCCGTCTTCATTATCTGACTATACCTTGCAGCATAATATCAACGTCAGCCACTACCTCTATCCTTGCATTGGGGTAGATTTCTTCCCAGCTATTACTGATCTCCTCCCAATATTCAGGCTTCTTTGTCTCAAGGATACGCTTTAACATCATCACATCTGCTCCATATTCCTGGAGCCTTTTAGCAGTTTTCATGCAGTTTTCTTCTATATGTCTTGAAAAATCATCTTCCAGCCTTTCTAAAAACTTGCTGTCTATTTCTGCATGAGTGTGCATATTTATATCTTCGGCATAATTTGCTTCAATATTAACTTCTATCCTGAATTTGAGCATATCATCAGATATTATTGGAGTAATGCTTGATTTAGCCTTTGTTACTTCTATTGTAATAATTCCATCCTCATCATCCGGGGCACGAATTGGTATAACACCGCCTAAGAATGTGCCTACCATAAACTTAATTGATTCTACTTCTATTCCGTTGATCCAGCCAACCATCCTCCGATTTTTAAAAACAGCCGCTCCGCTTGTTTTAATTTCATCCTTTGTTGCATAAACTGCAGCCAGCAGGAAATCATATCCTGCGTGCATTCTGTTGATAATTTCACCAAGATCTGATCTGTGCACCATTCTGGAGGTCTTGTCAGCATTCATCAGCAGCTTTGCAAGATATATGGAAGAATAATCTTCAATCCTGGGCTGCACATCAAGAATACTCTTTGCCTGGTCCGGACAAACAAATACCTTGACTCTCCGTCTCATCTCCGGGTCACGGCCAAAGAAATCCATGATATCCTCTATGCCGTCTCTGGCTACTTCTTCAGATAAAATAATCACCTGAAGGTGCTCATAATAGAGCTCTAAACTGTTGCGTGTAGAAAATTCGCGGTTCATATTAATAAAGGAGTTCCCTATTTGGGTCTTTCCCAGGTTTTAGATTCTGCCCCTCCACCGCCTCCCCCTGCTCCTGTTGATATAGTTGCAAGCTCAGCCTTTTTCAGTATTGGCAGCTGAACTGTAAAAGCATAAATAGGAGGTTGTATGTGAAGTTCCATTTTTTCAAGCCTAACCTCCTCTTCAGCGGTTGCCTCATTAGGAGGTCCGTCTTCTGTTTTGGTCGGATTGGGCGGGTATTTATCGATAGCAACTCCCAAAACATAGCCCCTGGTCTCAATGTCCTTGCGATCCCAGCAGCCTGTAAGAAGTATCGCTATTGTCAGAAACAAAGCTGCAAGCTTTCTCAATTCCTTATTTGCCTCCTTTTCTGAAACACAGACAAAACTGCAAGCATGGGAGAAAATATAAAAACAAAAGCAGCCAGCAGATATTTCAATTCAAGATAGTACTCAATCACCTTCATGCCATTCTTAATAAACAAGGCAACAATCATAAGCAGTGGAAAATGAGCAAGTGTTACATACTTCTCGCTTTTTCTTCCGAAGAAGATAAGAAAGTTCTGAACAGAAACAAATGTAAATAATGAAATTGATCCAAAGGCAATGGAAATCCATAAGACTGCAACAATAGACTCCAGCCTTTCTAAAAATGTAACAGGAAACTCAATAGATTTGGATAGTGTCAGAGTTGGAAAGAGCAGGCTCTCAATTCCCAAAGGATTAAAAACCATGATGGTTACCAGGGTTAAAGCGGTAGCCAATACTACAGGGATAGCTGTTCCTATTATATACCACTTTATACTAACCTTCGAATCCTGAGCATAGCAAAGGAGGTAAGCAACATGCCCAAAACCGGGAAAGTGCAGCAATCCAAAAAAACTACCTCTTAATACCTTCATATGGCTTTTATAAAGTATGGGAAAGATATTTTCCACTTCAGCCTGCTGTAATGATATAAGAATTAATGCTGCTATAGTAATAACAGCAAGGGGGAATATGATGTCAATCACCCCGCTGAGTGTAAATATCCCCTTGTAAACCGCATAAACAGCAACTGCAGCCATCACAGCGACAATTGCATACATGGGAGTCCTGTCAAGCAGGAACATTTTGATTGTCTGTGCAAAGATATTAATAGACAATCCTGCATGCAATAATATATAGATAAGAACAGGAAGCATGAAAAGCCTTCCTATAAACCTCCCGCATATGTCAACAGCAATCTCAGGAAAACTCTTGCCCGGATAAGCAGAAGCCAGGAAGTACATAATACTTCCAAAAAGTATTCCGGTAATGCCTCCTAAAAGCAATGAAATCCATGCATCACGCCCTGCATAGGAAACCATTGAATTTTGTTCAATCAGAATATCTATTCCTAAAGAAGCAACAGCAAGAATTGTCATCACTTGACTTGGCTTTAAAGTATCAGTCTTCATCAGTAACCTCCTTGCTGCCGATATTTTCTCTTATACTGTCATAAGGATTGAGAAGTTCCGGCCGTTTTTTCATTGCCCGCCATGAAATGCGAATAACAGCATCCTTCCAGTCACCTGGCCGATAAGGGCTCAAGGGACTAAGATACCTGATGCCGAAGCTTTTTAAAGACGAAAGATAAACAAGCAGGGCCAAAAGACCCATAGATACACCATAACTCCCAAAGACTACAGCAGCAAGCATAAAAGGTACCCTAAGCAGCCTGGTAGCCAGGCCCAGGCTGTAGCTTGGCAACGCATAGCATGAAATAGCCGTAACTGCAATAACAATAACCATTATAGGGCTGACGATTCCGGCTTGAACAGCTGCCTGCCCAATCACTAAACCTCCTACTATGGAAACAGTCTGCCCTACTACCCTTGGCAGGCGTACACTTGCTTCCTGCAATATTTCCAGGATTATTTCCATCAGCAGTGCTTCAATAATAGCCGGAAATGGTACACCGGATCTTGTGCTGGCAATGGAAAGTGCCAGGTTTGTGGGCAGCATTCCCGGGTTGAATGAAGAAATTGCAATATACATTGCTGGAAAGATACTTGAAATGAGCATTGAAACATACCTGGAGATACGTAATACAGAACCAATAACCCAATTTTCAAAGTAATCATCTGTGCTTTGCAGAAGCATGGGAAGCGTCACCGGTACAATCAGTGCCCGGGGAGTCCCATCCAATAAAACAGCAACTCTTCCTTCCAGCAAAGCAGCAGCCAGTTTATCCGGCCTTTCAGTTGTTTGATATAACGGAAAGATTGAATTGGGATTATCCGATATAAGCTCCCCTATCTGTTCTGCTTCAACATTTCCATCTATATCAATAGACAAAATTCTTTTTCTTACCTCTTTTTGAATATCACTGTCAGCGATCCCATTGATAGAAGCAATAACAATGTCAGTTTTGCTCCTCCGTCCGATTGTATAATGATTCAGGCTAAGATTAGGATCTCTGATCCTCCTGCGAATGAGTCCTATATTTCTCTTCAGGGTTTCAACAAATGCTTCCTGAGCTCCCTTAACAGAAGGCTCTATACTGGGCTCACCGATGTTTCTCCCTTCATATTCCCTGGAATCAATGATAAAGCCTGTATCATAACCTTGTATGCATAGGAAAGTATCTCCGGACATAACATCTAATACAATCTCATCATATGAATTAACTTCTTTTATGCTGCCCCCGGATAACATAGAATCCTTTATGCTTTTTAAAATCAATCTTCCGGTCTTATTATTCATAATATCTGCCGATTCAAACATTAACGGTTTTAAAATGTGATCAAGAACAACGCCTTCCCTGATTAGATTATCTATATAAAGCACAGCACCCTCAATATCCGAACCGGATATCTTGAACACTCTGTGCTTTATATCATAACTGTTATTCAATATTGCGCATAGTGCGGCAATATTTTCTTCGACATCTTTCGAAATGAATTTATCTTTTAAGTATCCTAAATTAGATACGTATTCCTTTGCTCTCTTCTTCTTTCCGAAAATTTTCCTAAACAAATCAAACATTGTCTCAATCCCTTAATACCATATTTATCCATAGTTTAGTAAATATTATTGACATATTATTGTAGTTTTTATCATCTGTATAAAGAAACCAATGATCGGATAATGCTATGCTTAACCGGTATTGCAGGGATATGAGCAAACAAAGACATGAATAAAACTATATATTTTTCTGATTCGTCAGTATGATTTCTTTAAACTTCTTAGCCGCATTAGAATGCACTGTGTTTATTAATTCAATAAGCCCTATTCCTCTGGCAGGAAGCGGAATTTCCAATTCGATCTGAAATATCTCATCATTGTCTATGAACTGCCCGCATAATTCCAAAGGGATAAAAGCCAGTCCCATGTTGTTCCTGACAAAGCTGATAACTAGGTCAAGGCTGCCGAGTTCCAGTACAGGTGACAGGGAAATACCGGCTTTTTCAAAAAAATCGTCTATGCATAAACGGCTGTTGCTTTTGCGTTCCAGCATAACAAGCGGATACCTGGACAATTCAGTATTAGTAATACCCGTATATGAAAGGTGCTTATAATCACTGCCGCCAATTAATACATCATGGATTTCACAGCATGTTGTTATGGAAAGCATGTCATCCTCATAAGGCAAATTTATAAAACCGAAATCCACCTGGCCGCTTTTCAGCAGTTCAACAGTCTCAAGTGAAGTCCGGTTTGTGATCTGCAATATAATCCCAGGGTATCTTTTTGTAAATTTAGTGATATACGGCAGCAAATAATAATTGCAGATTGTGTCGCTGGCGCTGATGGATATTATCCCGCTTTCCAGATGAACCAGTTTTTCAATTTTGGTTTCTGCCAGTTCAATGTGGGAGAATGCTTTTTCAAGCTCGCTAAAAAGCACCTGGCCTTCATAGGTTAATGAAATACCCTTCTTGGACCTGACACAGAGGATTGTCTGCAGTTGTTCTTCCAGCGCTTTCAATGCAGCGCTGATATTGGGCTGTGATACATACAGCTTTTCAGCCGCACGGGTCAGACTGCCTGCTTTTCCTATCTCGTAAAACACCCTGTATAACTCCATCGAGATGCCTTTCATATTCTCACATCCATAAACATTATTTATCAATATCATAGATAATATATATTATTTTTATCATTGTCAATGGAGTATACTGCAATTAGAAAAGTGGAAATTTATGAGGGGTGATGTGATTTATGGCTGTTAAAGTAGTTGTCGGCGCTCAATTTGGCGATGAGGGCAAAGGAAAGATAGTTGACTGGCTTGCACAGGATGCAGATATGATAGTGCGCTTTCAGGGAGGAGATAATGCAGGGCACACGGTTATAAACAGGCATGGTGTGTTCAAGCTGCATATCATCCCTTGCGGTATATTCAACTCCGGATGCAAATGCCTTATAGGGACCGGTACTGTGGTTAATCCGGATGTATTGATTGAAGAAATGGAAATGTTTCAAAATGCAGGTATCAGCCTTGAGAATTTGCTGCTTTCGGACAGAGCGCAGCTCATAATGCCCTGGCATGTTGCGCTGGATGAAGCAATGGAAAGATCCGGCGGTATAGGAACAACTAAACGCGGCATCGGTCAGGCCTATGCCGAAAAGTACCTGCGCAAAAATTTCCGTGCAGGAGATTTGCGCAGCCTGGACAAAGAGAAACTGTCCCGTCATCTTAAGTATGTAAACGCAATGCTTTCTTTTTATGGGGCAAAGACCTTCTCCCCCGACGAGATCATGGAAAAAGCCTTGATCTGGCAGAAAAAAGTGGTGCCCCTGCTTTGTGATGCTCTGGACACCATTCATACTGCAATTATGAATAATGACAATATTATATTCGAGGGTCAGCTTGGAGCGATGAAGGATATCGACCATGGAATTTATCCTTTTGTCACATCTTCCAATCCTGTTGCAGCATATGCTGCAGTCAGTGGAGGATTTTCCCCTAAAAAGATTGATTGCATTGTCGGTGTATGCAAAGCCTTCTCCAGCGCGGTAGGAGACGGCCCGTTCCCAACTGAAATGCCGGATGCTGACGCTGCGATGCTCCGCGGTTCGGGTACAAATCCGGATGATGAGTACGGAGCACGGACAGGTCGTTCCCGCCGTATTGGGTGGCTTGATCTGCCTGTATTGCGGTTTGCAAACCTTGTAAACGGTTTTGATGAACTCGCCCTGACAAAACTTGATAAACTGGATTCATTGCCTGAAATCAAGATTTGTACTCATTACAAGCTGAACGGCCGGATTATTTCAAATATGCCCAATACCAGCGACCTCTACAAGGTTGAACCTGTCTATGAAACCTTGCCGGGCTGGTTGTCCGATACAACCCGATGCAAAACCTTCGATGAACTGCCTGAAAACGCAAGAAAGTATGTCGATTTTATCAGCAATTACATCGGTGTACCAATACGGTATATCGGGAACGGTCCAGGCAGGGAAAATATAATATTGCACGCAATATAAATAACATCAAATGATGATATTGTGATTACCTGCCGTAAAATTTCTTTATCCAGGCATCAGTCTGCCCGGACAGGCCAGCCAGCTTATCTCCGGCGGTTTTATCGCTGTTTATCCAGTCTTTCATCAGCTGGCCTTCCTGAGCGCACAATGCATCATGAGTTGGAAAATACTCTCTCAGCAGGAATAAAGCAAACTGCACCAGCCTGAATGGGCCATATGCTCTGGCCTCTCTGCCGGGAAGCTTTTCTACCGCAATGCTTCTTAAGGCACATATGCCCTCTTTTATACCCTCTAAAGTGCACTCCTTTGAGAAAACAATGGTAAAATACCAGCCAAACAGCTCGTTGCAGCAGCCATGAGCATCAGAAACCCCTACAATTGGGAGAGGTCCCCTTTGTCGTTCTTCTGAATAGCGTGCTGTCTGCAAGGTATTTGAATCCTGTTCAGCCAAAGAATAGCCGCCCAAAACCTCGTATGCATCGAAGGGTCTGTCTTCAAACATCTGCGAGGTTAAACCCTCTGAAATATAATAATCCTGGGCTGCCTCATAATATGGAAATCTCCAGTAAGGATGACAAAAAATACTCATGCCTCCAAGCTCTCTTATCTTGTTGAAAACCCATAGGGATGACGCGTATTCATAGGGATCACACCCGTCCTTTAAGGGCGGCAGGTTAGCCTGAATCTCAGTTACCCCTTGCTTATACTCCTGTGTATCAAATAAAGCGTTAACGCTGGCCCTGCCGCCAAAGTTTATAATATGTACAGGGTTTTTAGGAGGATGTACCTCCTCCCCGGGACATAACTTTATATCAAGCTTAACTCCCTCATATGCGGCAATAGCTTCCAAAGAAGGATTATACAGACCATGATCAGTTACAGCCATGATATCAAAACCAATTGCTCTGCCTTGTGCTGCCACCTCTGCCGGTGGTTCCTTGCCGTCGGACTGATTGGAATGCATATGAAAATCACCTTTATATGGATTCAGCTCATACAGATCCTCTTTTACAGCGTAAACAAAACAATCAGCCAGCCAGTCCCTGTCTTTATACAGCACAAGACGGTATTCCTGCTCCCTGTCAGGCTCAATATTTATCATGGCCTTTCCATCGACAATATTTACAGGCTTAGGCTCTGCATATTTTCCTGAAGGATAGGATACAGGGAAAATACGCAAAAGGTATTCGCCATCAGGTAAGTCGTTTACTTTTAGTTCTATTTCAGTTGTACGACCACACAGGAGTACTCCGGGAAGCACTGATAAAATTTTGGAATTCACTTCAATTACTCCTCCCTTTCATTGAGCCAATTGTCCAGATTATTTTCAATGGCTGCCATAGCAGCACCTGTAGCCCCTGAATCAGAGCATATGGATAAACTTATATTAGTTTTTTCCAGGGAGAGCATGTCAATCTTTTCCTGCAGCTTGTCCCGCAGAGTCTCTCCTATGGTATCTACCGCCATACCGCCAATAACTATCTCCTTAATATCCAGTTGGGTTACCAAATTGGCTACTGGCGGGGCCAGGTTATCCACCAGATAGTCAACCATGCCTTCCGGCAGCATCGAAGTTTTATTGTAACCTTGCCAGTTAAACCTTTCCATTAAGGCCTTTTGTCCAACCTGGCTTTCCAGCCAGCCAGGCTTTTCCCTATCCACTCTGTAACTGGTATCCTTTACAGCGTAACCCAGCTCACCTGCCAGGTACCGCGCACCTCTGCGCAGTTTGCCGTTCAGCATAATACCGGCACCAACACCGGTGCCTATGGAGATATAGAGCAGATCATCGCTGCCGGTCAGCTTGCGCACTGAAAACTCACCTACTGCAGCTAAGTTAACGTCATTATCTATAATAACGGGAAGACCGGTTTGGCCGGTTATTTCACTGCATAGCTGAGTGCAGTCATAGGGGGTGGTGATACCAATTAGCGGCGCAAAGGCTATTATTTTCTTTTTGGTGTCAACAACACCGGGAACCCCTAGACCCACACCAAGAATGGGTCCCCTGTTGCTTTCAGCAAGCCTGCTGATACAACTGATTATTTTTGTTTTAAACTCATCGGAAAAAGTATAAGCCATCGAGAGCTTTGTAATATCTATGATTTCACCGGCTAAATTAACCAGGCCGGCACGCAGTTCATTTCCTTCAAACAGAACACCGATTGCATAGGCTGCATTTGGGTTAAATACCAGCTTAGTCGGTTTGCGGCCCAGGGAGGTGTTTACCTCACCGGCATTTTGAAGTATATTTCTGCTTAAAAAGGATTGAACTACTTTCATTACTGTAGGAGGTGTCATGCCTGTATATGTAGATATATCAGGCCTGAGCACCTCTCCTTTTTGCTTGGCCAGCTCAAAGACTATACGAAAGTTCCTGGCACGTATATCTGCTGCAGAATAGGATCTTTTCAAAAATTTCCCTCCATTAAGTAAATATCAATATATTATTATACATCAAAGCATAGCTCTAATCTATTATAAGCCCCGGCATACTTAATAGTTGTTGAATTATTATTTTATCTTCTAAAGCACCAACAGCTAAAATATAATATATTTTTTAACTAAGTTAAATAATATATTTTAAGCTTAGCGGACTATTCAGGCTTTGTCAAGGTACATGCGACTAGATACATAGATAGTCAGGCAAACCCAGACATTCTTGACGATGCAAAAATACTATGATGTAATAATAATATCTTTCTGATGTTTGTGAGTATATCACATACATTGTTGTTACTTGCCAAACTGTTAATCAGGCATGATCTTTTTGAAAGGGAAACCAAAAATGAAGAACTTCAAGGACTATTTAATTGCACAACTCAATATGCATCCCTCGATGCAGCCGCAGGATGTTGTAAAAATGTGTTATCAAGCTGCTTTTGGTGCAGAGCATTTATTGGATGATGTAGATGCTGCAAAGCAATATTTTACTTTAGAATATGATTCAGTGCCTGCAAATTACATTGCACTATATGAAGATATTTCTCCGGATTTTTGCCGGGTAAATATATCAGCCTGGAAAGCAAGCGGATTGCCTGCCGACTTGTTATTCCAGTTATTTTATATGACAGCAAGTACTCCCCATGGCAGTAAAGAGTTATTTATGGAATATCTGTCATTGGCAGAAGAAGTGGTTAGCAGTGGAAATACTTCTTTTTCAGTTGATGAGTGGCGAACCTTTATGGAAAAATATAAAGCTGATGGTATGAAAGCGGTCCACCACAGCCAAGCCTATCGTGAAAAGGAATGTCCCTCTTACCGAGTTATTAGCAGCAGGTTTTTGAGTTTGATACCGCTTCCCCAAAAAACTAAATAGTTACGTGTTTTGCCTGTTATTAATATAATACAGACAACAGAACACCATTTATGAACTGGGTATTGAATTTGCTGGCATAAATTGTTAGATTTTATCAAATTTGGAATTAGTCTATATTGAGAATCTAATTCACAAGATCAGTCTCCTATCCAGAAATATAAGAGCCCCTTTTCACCATCCGGCAGTTCAACATAAAACCAGTTTAAAGTCCGATCATCCTGTCTCATATGAATATCTAAAAGCTTAATTTTAGTCGATTTAAATTCTCTCAGATTTTCTGAATCCCATACCACATATTCAAAATAGTCTTCAGGATTAAAATCCAGCGGTACAAAAAAGCCCGTTCCGTCAACTTCATACGTTTTTCCTATATATTGATCCACATCATGATTCGTTATTATATATTCATTGTTCTTAAATTCACCCCAGGCCGAAAAGATTTTAGGCTTGAAGTTATTAGCCAAATGAAACCAGGATATAAATTTGCCCTGTCCATCCATTAGTGCATATCTGTCAATTGTTCCTATGGGGTATAGCTTACTGCCATCATAACGCAAGAATGTAAATACAGGATCCTCACTTGGTCCATTATCAAAAACAGCAACTTCAGTATAGTTGTCCCTGCTGTCCAAATCGATAATACTTACCAATCCGGTTGGATTCTCCAGTTCTAATGTCACTTTCATACCATTTACCTCAATAAAGGAACCAGCCCCATTATTTGGTACCAATACTGCATTTATTTTATCTTCCTCTCCATCGCCATCCAAGTCATATGCACCATGAACAATATAGGTTCGTTCACCCAAAGCCAAATCTTCATCATAAGAAACATCAAGAGTATAATCTTTTATATAATTATCTATTTCTGAAAAATTATCAAGAAAATTCCCATTATCCAAATCCGTCCTATCCACTGTCTCCTTGCTGCCGGATTTGGCAGGTTCTGTCTGAACACTTGGCTTGGAATCATTATCATTATTAATATTATCAAATGATCCTTTATCTTGTGGGTTTGCTAACAGTCCAATTCCTATTGCAGCAGCTAAAAATACTGATAACAATGACACCCAAAAAGCAGGCTTTTTATAATTCAATACATTTTTAATTCTCCACTTTACATTGCCCTCACCAAAAGCAATCGGACTTCCGTTTAAAATATGCCTTCCGGCAGCAAGCGATAATAATGAATTTGCGTAAGGCTTTTTAATTTCTCCATCCATTTCTTTCAGTACTCTTTCGTCACAGGAAAGCTCCATATCTATACTCATAAATAAATAAGCAGCCCATACAAGAGGATTAAACCAATGGATACACAATACAAAGAAAGCTAACATCTTAATGATATGATCTTTTCGGCGAATATGGGTCTGTTCATGCAGTAAAATATAACTCTTTTCATCATTGTTAAGTCCAGCCGGCAAATATATCTTAGGTCTTATTGCTCCAAGTACAAATGGTGTTTTCAAATTCCTGGCTTCAAAAATGTTTTTCTCTATTAATTGTGCAGCCTTAAGCTGCCTTCTTAAGACCAGTACAGATACGAGACTGTAAACAAGCAATATTATTATGCCTAACATCCAGATATATGCCCCAAATTCTATAAAAATCTGAAAAGAACTTATACCTGCATTGGCATGTGGTGCATTAAGCGACTCATTTGTAAAAGTGTCAAGTACTCTAAAACCATTATCAATCTGCAGACTTTGCTGATAGATAATCTCATTGGAGATTGGAACAGCAATTGTTCTACGCGGCATTAGACTAAAGATACTTTTAAATGAGAATGGAATTAGCAGACGAAAAGCAGCGACACTCCATAAGGCATAAGAGATAACCTTTGGAGCTTTTTTCAGCATTAATCTGATAATGAAAATAATAAGCATTACATAGCTTGCCGTAATGCTCATATTCAAAACGGACATGAATAACTTACCCATCACTATACCTCCTTGAACTCATCAATTAATCTTTTCAACTCTTCTGCCTGTTTTTTGGTTAATTTTTTTCCTCTCATAAATGCTGTTAAGAATCCAGGCAAAGACCCCCCAAAAGTATCTTCAACGAAAAGTATGCTTTGTTTTGCATAGTATTCATCTTTCGTAATTAAAGATGAAACAACAGCATTTTCATTTTTAAAAATACCTTTTTCACATAATTTCTTCAGCACAGTATATGTAGTAGACTTCTTCCAGTTCATTTCCTTTTCAGATAGCTTTACCAGATCACCAGAAGCAATAGGTTCATTTGCCCATATGATATTAGCGAACTTTTCTTCACTTTCAGTAAGTTTATATTCATTCATACTATTCCTCCTTGATTTATACTCGTCATGATAAATCCCTTGGTCTATATTTTATAGACCACGCATTATTAGTCTATAATCTATAGACCAAATTGTCAATGATAAATTACAATAATTTTGAAAATTTTCTGCTAAATAATTTATAATACTGAATATGCTGCAAAGGGAACGCCGTTATCCTCCCTGCGGATCATATTTATAAAATAAGCAAAGCCATATGATAAGACAATTATTACAACTTGATTACATTTCTATACATGCCATAAGCTGTTCTATATTCGATCTTCGTGTTAAACTGATATAGGGGGATACATATGTATAGAGTCCTTATTGCTGAAGATGATCCAGCCATTTCAGAACTTTTGGAAATGAATCTCACCATTGCCGGCTATCTGTGTGATATAGCCACTGACGGAAAACAGGCTCTGGAAGCTGTAAAAAAACAGCAATATGATCTCGCACTGTTGGATATCATGCTGCCGGAAATGGATGGTTTTGAATTGCTGCCATATATGCAAAAGTATAGCATCCCTGTTATTTATGTTTCAGCAAAGCGGCAGGTTGCTGATCGTGTACGAGGCTTGCGTCTTGGTGCTGAGGATTACCTCGTTAAGCCATTCGATATACTTGAATTGCTGGTGAGGATGGAAAAAGTGCTGAGCCGTACAAAAACAGCTCCTTCCGTGCTGTCAATACATGGTGTAACCGTTTGGGAAGCTGAGCGAAGAGTTGAGGCATACGGGAAAACAGTAGACTTAAAGCCAATGGAATATGCATTATTGCTCATGTTCATGAAGCATCCCAATATAGTAATGTCACGAGAGCAGCTTTTACGAGAGGTTTGGGGCGATGAATATTTTGGAGAAACACGCACAGTAGACAATCATGTAGCCATATTGCGTAAAAAACTGAACTGGTTCGATAAAATCATCACAATGCATCGGGTAGGCTACAAACTGGAGGTGGACCGTTGAAGCTTTGGGTTAGATTGACAGCTATTTCAACAGCTATAATCATTGCGGTTCTCGGCCTGAGCCTTATTACAATCAACGCTGCACAGGAAGCAGCCTTGAAGCGTGCAGATGAAGAAAATGTCCGTATGTCTCTCAGCCTTATATGCAGGAATGTCACCTCTGCTGTAAATACAGATACGTCACAAATTCAGTCTATTACTCTTCGCAGTATAGTAAATTACTACTTCTCCACATATGCACACCTTTTGCGCAGAGAAAATGTGTATTATACACTGTCTCAGCACGAAAAATACCTGTTTAACAACTCTCCCATCGACATAGCCCATGTAATTGAAGATACTGAAATTCCCAAGCTATCCCACATTGCCCTGGGGGAAGCGGAAATCCCCGTGGTCAGGCTATCAACAATAAATGGAGATATGCTGGTTGGGGCTTGTTCGTTTACTATCACAAACCAATCCTTTACTGCACATCTGAGCATGGATGTATCTGAAACAGATAAGCAGATTTTGAAAATGCGGTGGGTATCAGTATTCGTATTGATTACTGCATGTATATGTGCAGCCCTGCTTATAGCATTCATGATACGTCTTGCGCTGCGGCCCGTTCAGAAAATGACAGAAACTGCTGCTCTTATTGCAGGAGGAGAGTATAACAGGCGCACATCTGTGTATACAAAGGATGAAATCGGCCAGCTGTCGAAAGCCTTTGATCAGATGGCAAACTCTATTGAAGAAAAAATCAGTTCACTGGATGATCAGCTTCACAGGTCACAGCTGCTGCTTGGCGCATTAGCCCATGAGCTGAAAACGCCTATGACATCTATTATCGGTTATGCTGACAGCCTGCTTCATATGCCTCTTAGCGAAGAGCAGCGCATAGTCTGCGCAGAAAGGATATTGACAACCGGAAAGCATACTGAACTGCTGTCTCAAAAGCTAATGGAACTGATCAGTCTAACAGAAGATGAACACATTTATAAAAAAAGATTCCCGGCATGTCACCTTGCTGATACACTCAGAGAATTGTTCGGATCCAAAGCAATTATTAGCTGCGAACCATTTGAATTATTCGGAGATAAAACGCTCTTGCTTTCAATGACCGCAAACCTGATAGAAAATGCAATCAGGGTATCACCTGAAGGAGAAAAGGTGCGTGTAGACATCTGCAGGAATGGAATGGTTGCTTACATCTCCGTTTCTGATAAAGGCTGTGGAATCCCTTCTGTTTACATTGACCTGGTCACTGAACCATTTTTCCGGGTGGATAAATCCCGTTCCCGCAGCAGCGGTGGTGCCGGGCTGGGTCTGACAATCTGCAAGCTGATAGCAGAGCGTCATGGCGGCAAAATTATAATAGAAAGCGAACCAGGCAAGGGAACACGGGTAACAGCGTCACTATTACAAAATGATGACAATTCGCCGACATCTTGATGCAGACATACATTCAGAGCTGGATGTATGATATCAATGAGGTGATGAAATATGAAACATAAACTAGTTGCCTGTCTTCTTGTCTTAGCATTGATATGGGGCACTACAGGCTGCAATACTAAAGACAAGCCACAACCCACAGGGACTGCAAAACCCAGTAAAAATGAGAACAATGGGCTAATTGCCGAGCAACTGGGCATTTCTTCTACCTATAAGGGAAGATATACTTCCGATACCGGCATATCTTCTATTATTGTGGATGCTGATGTAATAGTGCCGGAGGTTAATTCTGTAAATATAGTAGAAGCCATTCCGCGTCCTTTCACCGATGATGAGATTTCTGCATTTATTGAACGGCATAATGAAGGCCTTACCTGGATAGATCAGGCTACCAAAGAGATATATAACGGCCGCGGTATAGAGAAAGATCACAATTATGATACATCGGATGCAGGATATTACATGTATTCATTGTGGATATATAACGAGGATGAATTCAATCAAGGGCGGGATTACCACTCTATAATCGTACATTATGGGCTTAGCACCAAAACCGGTAAATTAGCCTGGGAACCACAGCTGGAATATATCAAAAGCCGCTACAATCTGCAGGTATCCGACCTTTTGCCCCTGACAGACGGTAAAGCAGAGGGTTGTACAATTACATTGGATGAAGCACGAGCCTATGCCGATGAAGAAATTCATGCCATAAGTCCTGATTATGAAATGACAAATTATGGCCAGATGCCTGTTTTTAACACTGTGAATAACCCACAGTACTATATATTTAGATATACCCAGCATATTAACGGTATACCTGTAAATGATGATTTCGGCGGTGAAAGCTGCTCGAATGACTATGATTATACCTCCGGCCTTGGTGTTATTACTATCATTGTCCGGGATGACGGTGTATGCTATGTAAAATATAGTAACCCTTATGATATAGGCCGTGTAATCCAGGAGAACTGCGATCTGCTCTCTTTTGATCAGGTTATGGATATCTTTTCAAAGGTAGGCCTGCTAAGCATACAACACCTGGAGAGAAATTCAGATCTCAAGGAAAACATCATGCAAGTGTATAAAATTCAATTAGGTTACATGGCGGTTCGACAGCCCGATAATACTTACCACTATATACCGGTATGGGACTTCTACGGACACCGTAAACTTTCAGGAACCGGCGGATATGCCCACGGAGAAGAAAGCGGACTTATTTGGGGGGATTCTGTACTGACTATCAACGCCATTGACGGTACTGTTATTGATCGCAATTACGGGTATTAGATTATGAGAATGATTTTTTTAGACTTCTACCGTGTTATGAAAAGCAAATGGTTTTACATTGCTCTTGCGACATCCGCCGTCAGCCTTTGGATGAACCTGGGTTCGGATTCTTATTGGATACTGCATGGCGGCACCATGGACCCTATGGAAATGCTTGCCAAAGCGCTGTCCGGACCCGGCAGTGCTCTGTCCCTTCCATTGCTGGCTTCGCTGCCGTACTCTGCCAACGCATATCAGGAGCTGTCGTCAGGTGCGGCACGGATGGCAATGTTTCGCTGCGGCCGCGCTGCCTATATGATCAGCAAATTATTGTCAGTGGTTTGCGCAGCTGCCTACTCCCAGGCATTAGGCGTACTGTTGTTTACCGGAGTGATGCTGGCTATAGCTCCCGGGACGGGTTCCTCGTTCCCGGCACATATGCTGATTTCACGATTATTGTCAGCGACAGTGTTTTCCATTATTGGAGGAACAGGAGCTTTGCTTTCCGAAGATACAGTAAGTGCTATAGCAGTCCCAACAGCAGTGAGTTTTGCGCTCTCAATGCTGTCAGCACGCTTTTTTATCGGGGTCAGGTTTATCAATCCATTGTCTTGGCTGTCAGGAGAAGCTGACATCATTCTATTTTTATGTATTTTCATTTTAGCTATGGCAGCACTGTATTCTGTTGTACTTAAGAAGGTGATGCTGCACTATGTTTAGTATAAGAGGCATACTTCAGTGCTTGTTATGGAATCTGCGAATGCTGTGTAAAAATCCACGGCTAATTATGAGCCTGTTTATGGGCTTTCTCATTTGCTTTCTCCTGACAGAAAAAACCATCTCGCTTTCCTATGAGTTCCTAACGGATATTCAGATTTTTGAGCCTTTCATCTGGTGCTTTGCGGACAGTGACAGTATCTTGTTCGCATCAATGGCTCTGATATTGCTTTTATCGCAGTTCCCCCGGCTGGATACCCCGGCCGCTTACCTGATTTTCCGTACAAATCGATTTAGCTGGCTGCTGGGACAAGTGCTAACCGCTTTAGTAATCAGTATCGGTTATACACTGTTTCTATTACTCTCCTCAGTGGTACTGACTGCAAATAAGGCGTTTCTTGAGAATAAGTGGAGCGATACGGCAACTCTCTTAAGTTTTTCTCCCGCATCTTTTGAAGCAGCTCTGATTGTTGTGCGCAAGACAATTAAACAAACCACCCCCTACTCTTCCGCTGTAAACATTTTCCTTTTAGTAGCACAATATACTCTGCTGCTTACCACACTCAACCTTGCGGTATCCCTGAGGTATGGAAAAAAAGCGGGAATGTTCGCCATGATTTTTATGAGCCTGCTGTCATACCTGATGACACCGGATCGCTTTATGGCCTGGCTTCAGCTGAATGAGAATGTCAAATATTATGCCAATGTCCTTGCTGTTTGGTTTTCTCCCCTGCAGCAGTCGACCTATATTATGCATAACTTTGGCTATGATCAACTTCCCACGATAATACAATCACATCTTCTCTTTGGCAGTATCAATACAGCTTTGACAGCAATATCTTTTTACTCTGTTCAAAAAGTCCAGTTTGCCTTTACAGGAGGTAACCAGAATGGCTGATGCAGTTGTTATAGAAAACCTGTACATGACCTTTGGGAAAGAAACAGTTTTGAAGAATGTGAATATTGCATTTGAATGCGGAAAAATCCATGGTATTGTTGGACGCAACGGCTCCGGCAAAACTGTAATGATGAAATGTATTCTTGGTTTTCTAAAGCCAACAAAGGGCAGTGTAACTGTCCTTGGCAGAAAAATCGGACTGGAGTGCAATTTTGCCCCCGAAACCGGCATGATCATAGAAGCACCGGGCTTTATTCCCACCGAAAGCGGCTATAACAACCTGAAATGGCTGATTGGGTTACGCGGCAAAGTGAATAGGAAGCGCTTAGAAGAAGTCATGTACACAGTAGGGCTTGATCCGGAGAGCAAAAAGCCGGTTGGGAAGTATTCACTCGGTATGCGCCAGAGACTAGGCATTGCACAAGCTATAATAGAGCAACCCCGCCTGCTGGTCCTTGATGAGCCCATGAATGGCCTGGATAACCGGGGCGTAGAAGACATGCGCAAGTTATTCCTGCAACTGAATAAAGAGAATGGAACAACAATCTTGCTTGCATCTCACAACCCTATGGATATCAAGACACTATGTGATACAGTATGCGAAATGGATGGCGGAGTATTAAAAAAATCACTCTGCTGATTACAGAGTGATTTTTGTAGAACACTCCCACCAAAAAGGATAATCCAGACGATGAATCGACAGATGATAATTCTTGATTTATCAGCCAAACAATGTATCTCTAAACTCCTGGGGAGTCATATCGGCCAGCTTTTTGAAAAACCGAGTAAAATAGGAAGGGGTCTTAAATCCAACATCACTTGCTATTTCATGTATCTTCTTGTCCTTTTGCTTCAGCAGTTCAATGCATTTGTTGAATTTTACCTCCGTTATATAATCCATTAGATTTTTACCTGTAACCTGTTTATACAGCCTGGATAAATATACAGGGTTAAAGTAGACCAGCTCTGCTAAGCGGACCAATGACAAATCCCCGCCTATGTTTTCCTCAATATACCGGTTGATTAGGGAAATAACCTGGTTGGTGCTGGTTGCCTGGCTGTCTGATCTGTATTGTAATATCAAATATGCCAGTTCCCTGAAATAATTAGAAAAATCATCGAATGAGGAATGATCTTCAAACCTGGTCAGCCTGCTTAAGTCTATATCCTCTTTGAGTCTGCCCCATAAGTTCCATCTATTTATGAAAGTTATAAAAAGGGCAGCTAAGGAGTAAAACACTTCCATTTCCGTCATACGGTTATCTTGCTTTATCTCCTTTAGTGATCCCATTATCTGATCGTATATGTCAAAAAACTTCGTATGTTCTCCTTTGCTCAAATAGCTTTTCAGAAGATCCAGCTTTTTAAGCTGCAAGTCGACTTTGAGTTCCGGCGATGTTGTTGAATAGGGCAGCACTAATTCGTCAGACGGTTTACGCTTGTCACCTGCTATAATAATTTCACCGCCAGAGTTAAAACCCTGGTCAAGCATAAACATCATGGAATTGAACCTCTCATACAGCTTATTCCATTCTGTCTGCTGGCTGTCTGCAATAAATGAAAGTGATATACCTGTCAGTTCTCTGCATTTTTCCTGAATGGAGTCAAGAGTGCCATGTACAAATGATATTGTCCTTTGCCATGTCTCATTGCACCAATCATTAACAAAGGTGTCTGCTGTATTATATAAGCGCGGCTGTATAAACCATACTATGGCTGTACCTTCATAAACACACGAGCTTAAGGTTACTGATATCCCGAGGTATTCATTAACAATGTTGTTCAGTTCATATAGCTTATGATTTTTCTCAACTATCCTGATGCATTTTCCCCATTTATCAAGATGCCCTATAAGAAGCAGTACCGGCTGCTCTGGCGACAGTTCCATTTGAGCCTGTTCAAAAAACTCAATGTGTTCCTTTGGCGAGATCTCTGCCCCATGCAATAAATCCAGCAAATATTCCTTTCGAAGTATGGGCATAACCCTTTCAATATCTTCTTTTGCCTTACGCAGAATATTTTCATTGTTTATTTCATTGTCTATTTCTTTTATCGCCTTCCGGACTGCTTTGATTATTGCAGCATCACCCTCGGTCTTTAATACATAGTCCGAGAAATTATTAAGCATGGCTGACTTAACATATTCAAAATCACTGTGGGCGGTAAGAAATATTACTCTGCATCTTGGCCAACGGCTGTTAACCTCCTTTTGCAAAGCCAAACCATCCATCTCAGGCATGCAAATATCAGTGAGAATAATGTCTATCTTTACCTTCTTCATCCAATTGAGAGCTTGTGCAGATGAATACGCACAATATACATCAAGGTCCAGATAATCCAAACCTGTGAACAATTCTACAAGGCCATCGGTTATATAAGGCTCATCATCAACAATCAGCAATCTGTACATTTCGATTCTCCTTCAGGCAGGCTGTCAAATTAACCTTTAATCCACCCAATTCCCCTCTGCTGACGGTAACCCCGCTGTTACTGCCATATCTGATCTGTAAGCGCCTGTGTATGTTTAAAATAGCCGTTACTTCAATTTCACCGCTTACATCCATGAGACTTTGCTGTAAAGCTGCAATTTCCTCATCTTTAAGCTCAGAGCCATTATCCTGTATAGAAATGCTAATCTGAGAAGGATTTGCCGACAGACGTATCAATATAATTCCTCCGCTTGCTTTATTGCGAAGTCCGTGATAATAGGCGTTTTCTATAAGGGGCTGCAGTATAAGCCTGGGTACAAGTATGTTCTCATAATCTCCATCATCCTGCTCCCAGATGACCTTGATACGGTCACCAAACCTTATATTTTGTATCTCCGTATAGTCCTTTGCATGATTTATTTCATCACTTAATGGAATTTCGTCCTTTGCATTTCTGGTGATAAACTGATAATAATTGCCCAGGTGCTGGGACAGCCTGATTATGTTTTTATAATCCTCTACCTTTGCCATGCGGTATATAAGAAAAATGCTGTTATATAGGAAATGGGGGTTGATCTGATATTGGAGCTGCTTTAGCTCAGCATTTTTTAATCTTGTTTTCTGTTCATATGTTTGCTGGAATAATGACTTTAAGTTTTTGACCATTTCGTTAAACTGATGATATAAATATCCGAACTCATCCCTGCTTTTGCGGTATACAGCAACCTCAAGGTTGCCCTCTTCCACTTGGCCAAATGCACTTATAAGCTTATCCAGAGGCTGCATTACAAGGCTATATATCCAAACTGTAAATATCAAAATAATAAAACCCGATAACCCCGATAATATCCATGACAGCCTGGAGTAACTGTCTAGGGGAGCTGATACTGCCTTTTTCGGTATAAGAACAAATAAAACAAAACCCAGCAAGTCAGAAGTCTTATAGACCATGAGAAAGTCTCGTCCATCCACCCTTACGGTTTTTTGTCCCTCCAACATATTTTCAGCATCAACCTGGCCGATAAAAGACTTGCCAAAGGATATTAAACTGCGATTCCCGCCTATAGACCACTCTGCCAGTCTGTCGATTATAAACGCATTGCTGCCTTCGTGCGAGAGCAGTTTGTTTAAATTGCTCTCCAGCTCCGCCTGTGACAGCTCAACACTGATATCAAAAATAGGCTCCTTGCTGTAGGACAGCTTGGGATCAACAAATGGTACATTTAAAAACAGCCTGTTATCCCACCTGATGATAGGAGGGCCATACAGGCTGGTATATGACTTTAAAACATTTAACTCCTCTACATTCAGTTCATTTATTGAGTATTCTGTAGATATAGTCCTGTTCATAAGCGGGACATGTATACTTACATTCTTTACATAAGGGCTGACAGTTTTCAACAGTCTCACCAGGCTTTGCAGTTTGGCTGGGCTTGTCCGTCTGCTTGTTGTCAGTACCTGTTGTCCCGCTGCATGCTGACAAAACCAGCAAGGAAATGATTAGACACAATATCAAGAGTAAACTCAGCTTTCTTTTATTCATTGTCATACCCCTCTTTCTTTTATTTTTTGTATACTCTTTATATAAATTATATTTTTTTATATATATCTTTAACATAGTATATTATTAACTTTTGTTATCTTTTATTAACTAATGATGCACGAAGCAAATTTTTGACATGTTTTTCAAAATATCTCTTGATATTTCAGATATCTTTATTGTATACCATATTTAGAGAATAACTTAATAGTTTGCTGATGATTATCATCGGATTTCAAGAAACATTCAAAGCCTGGCGGAGTTGCCGGTTCAATGTAACCGAAGTTTATATTTTGGACAAATAAAATAGTTAAGAAGGAGAGAGTCAATGATATATTTAGTAATATCAGTTTCTTGTGTGCCGCTTCTGATTCTTGGTCTTTTGATTAGAAACGGGAAAGGATTGATGCTTATAGCAGGATATAATACCATGGCACAAGAAGACCGCGATAAAATTGATAAAAACATGCTTTCAAAAACAGTCGGCAACCTATTGCTAAGAATGACAATTATAACAGCCTTATTTACCGTCGCGATATACCTCAAAATAACATGGGCGGCGATTATGCTTATCATTGTTTTTGTGTTGGACTTAACTGTTACATTAGTCATATTAAACCGGAAAGTACCAAGAGAACTGTCACACAAAGGCAGAATATCCAAAGTGAATGTATCCATAATAATTGGGATTACTGTTATAACAGCAATTGGCTTAGGCATTTTGTTTTATTATGGAGAAAAAGAACCGGTGGTTAGCATTTCCGATAAATATATTCATATCGAGGGCATGTATGGGATAGATATTAACTTTACCGATATAACAGACATATCCCTGATAGATAAAAGTATGAAAGATATCGGAACGGGACGCAGGATCAATGGCTATGCCGGCTTTGGAGATACATTAAAAGGATACTTTATTTCTGGGAGCTCTGGGAGAATATTGCTTTTTGTTAAGTCAGAGGCAGTGCCTACAATACGGATCGACCGTAATAACGGTGAAGATGTTTATATAAGTTTTCGTGACGGAGAAAAGACCAGGCTGCTATATCAAGAGCTTATTTATCTCAATCATTAGTGACAGATTTTGGTACACTTAGTGTATCATTTTCATCTTTCATGTCTGCTTTGATTAAATTAGCAAAAAGCAGATGAATCCTGTATAGATAGATGATATTCTGCAATAAAAAAGTCACTCTGTTAGTTACAGAGTGACTTTTTTAATACCGCGATAAAACTACATACCTAACATAAATTGAAATACAATATCATCAAAGCCGGGAAGCCATTCATGTCCGAAGTCGGGATATATTTTCATTTCCTTTTTGCATGTCATCTTATTATATACTGCAAACTGGGTTGAAGGGGGGCATATTGTATCCATAAGCCCTGTACCCATTATAACCTCTGCTTTAATCCTGGGAGCCAAAAACTGCAAGTCTATATACCCTAATTTTGTAAAGATTTCATCCTCCCTTTCATGGAGGGGATCAAAGCTCCTGAAATAGGCATTCAGCTCATAATATGCATCCTTCGCCAAATCCATTTCCCATACACGCTTGTAATCGCAAAGAAATGGGAAAACGGGGGCTGCACGCTTTATTCTGGGCTCTAAAGCTGCACACGCTATGGTAAGAGCACCACCCTGACTTCCGCCGAGTGCACCTACTCTGGTTTCGTCCACGATATCCATGTCCATAACGATGCCTGCCAGTTGTGCAGTGTCTAAAAAAATATCTCTGAATAAAAGCTTGTTCGGATCCTCGTCGTCCAAACCGCGAATAATATGTCCTCTTAATGTATTGCCCTTCACTCCCCCCACGTCTTCCGATTTTCCGCCCTGGCCTCGAACATCCATGGCAAATACGCAGAAACCTTCAGATACATAGGCCAGCTTGTCCTGCCAATTGCCGCTGTTGCCCGAATATCCATGAAAAATAATTACAGCAGGGCATTTTCCTGTAATGTTTCTGGGGCGTAAAAACTTCGAATAAATCCTGGCTCCGCCTACTCCTGTAAAGTACATATCGTAGCAGAGCGCGGAGGGTGTCTGAAAGTCGGCTTCCTTCAGTTCAACAGCGGGGTCCACCGCTTTCATTTCAGCTATAGCTTTATCCCAATATTCATCGAAATCAGCCGGACGAGGATTAATACCATTGTAAACCTTTAATTCATGTAACGGTTTGTCTATCATGGGCATTCTTATCACTTCTCCTCTTTTGTTGCTCAATACATACTTTTTATAGCACATCGGGACTTTAACCGTCAACAAAAATAATGATAGATAGCAAGATGAATTTACTAATTATAAATTTTCGTATTAATCATGTAAAAAGACCCGACAGGCGGGTCATGTTTGTTAGAAATATTTCTTGCTGTCCTTCCACTCATAAAGCTTATTCAGAATCTCACCGAAGCGCTGGAAGTGGACAACTTCCCTTTCTCTCAGCCAGCGCAGAGGATCTATTACATCCGGGTCATCCGCAAGGTCTATCAGGTGTTCGTAGGTAGCCCTTGCTTTTTGCTCAGCAGCCATATCTTCCGTTAAGTCTGCTATAGGATCACCCTTGGACATAATATACGACGCTGTAAAGGGAACACCGGTGCCGGTACCGGGCCAGGTTGCCCTGTCGTGATCCGTATACCAGGATTCCACTCCTGCTGCTTTGATTTGATCAATGGTAGCCCCCTTCATCAACTGGTGTACCATGGATCCAACCATTTCAAAATGAGCAAGTTCTTCTGTACCTATATCATTTAGCATGCCCTTTGCTTCCGGGATTGGCATATGATGTCTTTGAGATATATACCTCAAAGATGCTGCCAACTCACCGTCAGGTCCGCCATATTGGCTTAAAATAGCAGCAGCCATTTTGGGGTTGGGCTTTTTGATCCTGACCGGATATTGCAATTTTTTCTCATATATCCACATACATCATACCTCCATCCCTAATTGTTTTCCCAGGGCCATGGGTCGTCGATCCATTGCCATTGGTTTCTGTTAGCGTTGGGACCAAAACCAAAGTTGAGAAGAGGACCGTAAAGCCTCTCGTATTCATTTTTCAATGCTGCAATCTGTCTGACAAAGGTGTTATAATCATTAATCGCTCTCTGATCACCCGGATGACTGTCCAGGTAGAGATTTAACTCCGCCGCAGAGAATTCATATGCTCTGATTTTGTCAAGAAGCATTTGTTTCTGATCTGGTCTCATCATCACAACCCCCTTAATGCCTTTTATCATATGGCATGACCAATTCCGGGAATAGTGTCCCCTGTTTTAAAGCTTCTTCAGGCGGAAACGCCTTTGTATAAGTCTGAGGCAGTACATAGGCTCTTGCCAGTTGAAGATTCTGATGTTCAGGCGGATACGGCTGCCCATGTTCCGGCCTTCTGGGTTCTGTCTGATAATCGTAGTACATAAAAAATACACCCCTTTCATAGGATACGACACATATACCTATTTATATGATATTCGATATCCGTGGAATGGGTGTCAGGATATATACAACATGATAAAATAAAAGGCCAAAATAAAAATAAGCAGTAATTGCAACTGCTTATTTCATAGCTTCAGGCCAGCTTCCGGTTTTAGGTTCTTCGGCTTTTCTTATTTCTATTATCTCATTCAGCCTGGTCATTTCTAAAAATCTTTGGACTCCTAATTGGGGATACTCAATTATAAGCTGTCCGTCCTGTTCCTTGATCCGTTTCAGCAGAGTAATAAATATGCTTAATCCGGAACTGTCCATGAAGTCCACTTCGGATAAGTTTACTATAGCCTTTTTATCCGTCTTGCGGATATTATCTGCAATTTTCTTCCTTATTTCTTGAGCATTGCTGAATGAAATATCTCCCCTTATGTTAATATAGACTGTATCATCTACATGCCTGATTTCCATTTTGTCACTCCTTAAGGGGGTTGGCTTTCTTTATATATCTGACTTCCCTCATATAATAGATAAACTAATTCAGCAAAACTCAAACTATGACGCTTCTTCAGCTTCTTCGAAAACGCTGAACCAAAGGCATTTTTCTGTGTTCAATCAATGCATCGGAAGTAATTTTCAATACCGGTGCTGCCTGCCGCCGTTTGTATTCCATTCTGTCTATCATATTCAGTATTTTCAGTACCAATTCCCTGTCATACCCCTTGCTGACAATTTCATCAGCTGACAGATTATCATCAAGATTCATTTCAATGATTCCATCCAATACATCATAGGGCGGCAGGCTGTCCTGATCAAGCTGGTCAGGCCTGAGCTCAGCAGACGGCGGCTTTATAATTGTGTTTACAGGAATGATTTCCTTTTCCCTGTTAATATAGTTACACAGTTCATATACCATGGTTTTAGGAATATCACCTATGGGAGCCAGGCCTCCGCACATGTCGCCGTATAATGTAGAGTAGCCTACGGCTGCTTCTGATTTGTTGCTGGTGGCAACCAGCATCCTGCCTTCCCTGTTGCTTATAAACATGAGGAGGCTGCCCCGAATCCTGGCCTGGATATTTTCTTCAGCCAGGTCGCCTATAGTTTCATTGCTTCCGTTCATAAGGCGTATATAAGCAGCAAAGGGCTCTTCAATGGGCAGCACTCGGTACTCAACACCTAAATTTTCAGCCAATTGCCTGGCATCATCACGGCTGTGGCTGGATGAATATCTTGAGGGCATGGAAACCCCCAGCACATTTTCTCTGCCTAAAGCGTCTGCCGCAATGCAGGCAACCAATGCGGAATCTATCCCGCCGCTTAACCCCAGCAAAGTTTTTGTAAACCCGTTTTTATGAAAGTAATCTTTGAATCCCAGCACTAATGCATTGTACACCCATGAGATATCTTCCTTAGGAATCGGAAGGGGCTGATATGAAGAATCTGTGTCAAATATGACAAGGTCCTCAGAAAAATGCTTTCCTAAGATTACTAAATTTCCTTTCTCATCAAACACCATGCTTGAACCGTCAAATACCAGTTCGCCATTCCCTCCCACCTGGTTAACATGGAGAAAAGGAATGCCGTATTTGCATGCGATGCCCGAATATCTTTCAACCCTGTCCGCCATCTTTTTAAACCTGTAATTTTCCGCACAAAGGTTAATGTAGACATCGGGCCTGGCATATAAATATTCTTTTTCACATGAACCTTTGCTGACAGATAAAGCAATGGTATAGCCATGAAACTTCAGGCAGCCAGGCTCATTTAATACTAAGCGGCCATTAATGCTGCCGTTTTCTATCAATACAGCGCAATGGTCATGATTGTTATTCTTTCTCGAGATCATCTTAGTGCTTAAAAGCACACCGATACCTGACGCAGAGGAAATAATCTGATTGAGTGCCGCTCTGCCGGCTTTAATAAAGTCAGGACAGTCCAGAAGTCCTTCAGGAGGATTTCCGGTCAATGCTGATTCAGGGAAAACAACCAGATCAGCACCTTTCTCTCTTGCTGAATTTATAAATGAAGCAATTTCATTAGTATTGCTATTTAAATCTCCTACAGTAGAGTTAAACTGCGCAAGAGCAATCTTCATTTGCTACATCTCCTATTGATAGATCAACTTCACTACCTGATCTTTCATCTGTGCCTTGCTGCAAACTGCAGTATGCCTGATCTTTTTATCCTTCAAGCCCTTCAGCGGCTTAGGCACGGGCAGTCCGCTGACTTCAGCCAGAATTTCCGGCAGCTGGACTTCATCCTCACTCGGGCTTTTTTCAAGCAAAGCCTTAAGGACATCCCCGGGGAACTTAAATGGACTGGCAGTAGAAACCAATATGGTCTGGGTATTGTCTCCGGTTTCCTTACGGTATGAATCATATACCCATTTCCCCACGGCAGTATGAGGATCCATTGTGTACCCTGTCTTTTTAAATGTTTCTCTAATGGAATCCAGAGTTTCCCCTACAGAAGCATATCCTCCCCACATTTCAGACTGGAGCTTGTCCAATGCTTTGCCTTCTATCCTGTAATGCCCTTCTTCAGCTAATTGTTCCATCCAGCTTCGTACCTGAGCATCATCCCTGCCGCTTAAATCATACAGCAATCGTTCCAGGTTGCTGGATACCAGGATATCCATAGAAGGAGATATGGTCTTATAAAACTCACGTCTCCGGTCATAGATGCCTGTCCGGATAAAATCTGACAGAACTTTATTGTCGTTGGATGCACATATCAGGCGGTTGACGGGAAGCCCCATGCCTTTGGCATACCAGGCGGCAAGAATATTGCCAAAATTGCCCGTAGGTACTACTATGTTAACTTTCTCTCCTAAAGAAATCTTATTTTTCTTTACTAAATCCAGGTAGGCAGAGATATAGTAAGCAATCTGGGGCACCAGCCTGCCCCAGTTTATTGAATTGGCCGAGGAAAAGCGCAGGCCTTTTCGATCCATTATTTCTGCCAGTTCCCTGTCCCTGAACAATTGCTTAACCCCTGTCTGTGCATCGTCAAAATTGCCTTCAACAGCAGCCACCATAACATTGCTGCCCTCCTGGTTCACCATCTGCAGTTTCTGCATCAGGCTGACGCCCTGCTGGGGATAGAAAACCAGTATCCTGGTTCCGGGAACATCACGAAACCCTTCAAGGGCTGCCTTGCCTGTATCACCGGAGGTGGCGGTAAGGATAATTATTTCCTTGTCGTCACCGGTAGCACGAATTGCTGCTGTCATAAGATGGGGCAGTATCTGCAGGGCCATGTCCTTGAATGCACAGGTAGGGCCATGCCATAATTCCAGTACATGAAGCCCGTCCTTCAGTGTTACAATGGGTGCTGTTTCAGGTGATGCGAACTTTTCAGACGAGTACGCCTGTTTTACACATCCAGCTAAAACCTCCTCCGGGTAATCGGTAAGAAACTTTGCCAATACATTTACTGCACGCTGCCCGTAATCAGCATTTACCAGCTCTCCCAGCTCAATTTGGGGAATATTATCCGGAACAAATAAACCGCCTTCAGGTGACAGGCCTTGTTTGATAACGTCCATTGAGTATGCTCTTAAAGTCTTATTTCTGGTGCTGTGATATTTCATTTTTTCTTCTCCTAAGCTAATATAAATGCCTGGTTGGCTGCTTTTCATCATTATAACCTAATAATATCCAGTCTGCAATAATTGAACCTTCCATCACCAAAGCAGCATTTTCCTGCATACCCTGAAACATTATATCCATATGAGTCATGACTTTGTTAACAAGGGTACGGCAGGTTAATCACCAATAGCTTGCTTGAATTTGGCAAATATAACAATCTCCAAAAATAAAAAAATCCCGCTTTAACGAGAGCACTTTTTAACTTTATTCATCTGGGAGGCTGCAAAAAGAAAGCCAAGGAAATTTCCCTCGGCCCTAAGTATCTGCTGTTCTTATGCGATATATTCTTGCAAGAATGCAGGTACGCTTTCAGGATTTCCATTTAATGTAATTACAAACTTAGTATTAAATTTATCTGCCAGCTTCTTTATATCATAAAGGAATCGCTTTATCTCATCCGGATCTTCAGCACTGACATCCAACAGTCCGTCAATGAAAATCTGATCAGTATCATAATTGCGAGCAATCAAACCGGATAAGAAACCGTAAAACACATTTAACTTCTTGATGCCAAACTCCTTTGCGCTCACATAGCGAATCCGGTAATTCAACCCAACCATATGACGATTGTCCCCGTTAACGAAAACAATCTCGCCTTTGCAGTCCTCAAGGGCTTTATTTGCCATCTCCACCACGGTTCTTGTCTTGCCGCTGCCCTTGGGACCAATGATAAACTTTATCATGTTGACCGCCTCCCAGCATATATTATTTTTAAGGGACCTCTTAACCTAATTATAGCACAGGTGCATATTTCTTGCTATAGTAAAAAGTCCTTGAAAATAAAATATTCTGTCGAATCCTGGTACGATATGTTAAATTATGATGTTGCATAACTTAACTATATCGTTACCAAATAAATAATAAATATTACAATATTTGGAGGCGGAAAACATTTTATTTTTCGCTTGTTGCTGCCTCTTTTTTCTTTAAAGATTTCTTTCTCTGCTCAGTGTCAAGTATGGCCTTCCTTATCCTGAAGCTTTTGGGCGTTATCTCCACCAGCTCATCATCATTTATAAATTCCAGCGCTTGCTCCAAGGTGAGCACTTTTGGCGGAACCAGGCGCATAGCCTCATCGGATCCGGATGCACGCATGTTGGTGACATGCTTTCTTTTGCACACATTGACCTCTATATCACCCTGCCTGCTGTTCTCGCCTACCACCATACCCTCATACACCTTAACACCGGGTTCAATAAACATCTGGCCCCTTTCCTGGGCATTGAATATTCCATAGGTAACAGCCTCGCCCGTCTCAAAGGCCACCAGCGAACCCCGGTTCCGGGTTGAGATTTCTCCTTTATAGGGCTGATAGCCATCAAATGCACTGTTAATTATTCCTTCACCCCTGGTGTCGGTAAGAAATTCGGATCTGTATCCAAACAAGCCCCGGGCAGGTATTGAAAATTCAAGCCTGACGTTTCCTCCCTGGCTGCTTGTCATATTTATCAACTCGCCTTTTCTGGAACCGAGCTTTTCAATAACGGTACCTGTATACTCCTCGGGTACATCAACAGTAACCAGTTCCATTGGCTCATAAAGCTTGCCGTCAATCTCTTTATATATAACAGTCGGCTTTGACACCTGAAATTCATATCCCTGGCGGCGCATGGTTTCTATGAGTATTGAAAGATGCAGTTCACCACGCCCTGATACCTTGAATGAATCAGGGGAATCAGTTTCTTCCACCCGCAGGCTTACATCCGTAAGAACCTCTTTGAAAAGCCGGTCCCTTAAGTTGCGTGAAGTGACATACCTGCCTTCCTGACCGGCAAATGGGCTGTTGTTTACTGAAAAGGTCATGGATATGGTTGGTTCAGATATATTGACAAATGGCAAAGGCTCAGGGTAGTCCACATCGCAGATAGTTTCTCCGATATTTATGCCTTCCACGCCCGAAACCGCTACGATATCGCCCAGGTATGCTTCCTCTACCGCCACTCTTTTCAGACCTTCGAACTGATAAAGGTTGGTAATCTTAACCTTCCTTTGTTCCCCGTTTACATTGCACAAAAGGGCTTCCTGTCCGGCCCGTACCCTGCCTCTCTCAACCTTGCCTATGGCTATTCTGCCTACATAATCGTTATAGTCAATCGTTGAAACCAAAATCTGAAGCGGTGCTTCCGGATCTCCTGAAGGTGCAGGTATATATTGGCGTATAGCATCAAACAAAGGCTGCATGTTTACACACCTGGTATTCAAGTCCAGTGTTGCAGTCCCTTCCTTGGCAGATGCAAAAACAAACGGGCAGTCCAGCTGCTTTTCATCAGCATTCAGCTCTATAAAAAGGTCCAAAACCTCGTCTATTACCTCATTGGGCCTGGCTTCCGGACGGTCAATCTTGTTTATAACCACTATTACCGGGTGCTTCAGTTCCAATGCCTTTCTCAGAACAAATTTAGTCTGGGGCATAGGCCCTTCAAAAGCATCTACCAACAGCAATACCCCGTTTACCATTTTAAGAACGCGTTCTACTTCACCGCCGAAATCAGCATGACCCGGAGTGTCTACTATATTAATTTTTATATCTTCATGCCTTACTGCCGTATTCTTGGCCAGGATGGTTATTCCTCTTTCCCTTTCCAGTTCATTGGAGTCCATCACCCGTTCCTGTACCTGCTGGTTGTCACGGAATATGCCGCTCTGGCGGAGCATTTGATCCACCAAAGTAGTTTTTCCATGATCAACATGGGCAATTATGGCTATGTTGCGTATATCATTTCTGACAAACATTCATTTACCCCGTTTCCTTGTGCATAAAATCTTAACAAACCATTATCTTAACATAATTATAATGTGCTAACAAGTAATTTTCTTTCAAACAGGCTGTTCATGACAAATCGTACTATAATAGATTTAAAAACAACAAAAAAACAGCCTTCCGTCAGAAAGGCTGCTTATCAGCAAAAAGAATATTATTTTATTATTTTATGCATTAAAACAAATTAACAAACGATCAATATTACTATACTTTATTTCTGGGCTATAACCTGAGAATTGGCCCATTTATCTCCCATCCTGCGGCCTTTCGGATCATTAAGTACAGTAACAATTTCTATGATTGCAACAATAAGGGAAAGAATTCCGCCAATAATCCATCCGATAATGGGAATAATTGCAATAAGACTGGGTATCGCGAAGATTGCATTTCTCTTTATTGATACCATAAAGTCAGCTTTCTTGCCGCTAAGTTCTACTACCTGAAGTTTCATTACCTTTTTGCCCAGGCTCTGGCCTTCAAACAGACCGTCTTTCACCAGCATATAAGCTGCTCCAATGAGTGCGCCTATGAAAGGGATGAAAGAAACAACCCACTGGATCACCCCGTCAATTAAAGCAGCAATAAAACGGGTAGCAATATCGGCTTTTGCATAGTCCACTTGATTTTCCTGGACTTGTACAGTAGCAAATTCTTCTGACATGCGCATACACCTCACATATTTTTTCATATACATATCTACTATGAAAATTTGCGGGTAAATATGATGCTTGCTGCTGGAAGATATGTATATATTTGAAATGATTATAACATATTAATAGTTGATTATAAATATATTTCTGATAATTTTATACAATTTACACTATTATAACAGTTGCAAATAAGATATTGGTAATAAAAAGCAATGGCTGAAAAGCCATTGCTTTTATGTCTTTTGATGCTATGCATAACTGAGGATGCGCTTTAATATTTCATTCCGTTTTTTTTCCACTTTATTATAATCCATGGCCTGGAAATAATACTTTTCCTTAGCTCCATGGGCTGCCTTGGCTTTTGCCAAATATTCTATTCCCTTTTCCAGGAGCTCATGGCAGCGCTTTTCTGCATCTGCTCTTTCTTCCTCATATTCATTCAAGCTGTCCTTATGAATGCAGATGTCAAGGTCAACTTCATCTATTTGATTCAACCCTTCCAGCTTGCCTGGATCAAAATGATAGGGCTGGCTGCTGTTCATTACTACTGTCCTGAAAGTTGGAATAATCAGCATATCTAATTTTTCAGGTTCAAAGGGACAATGAAATTGTTCGGTATAGAGTCCATATTCCTCTGCTTCCTGGGCTATGCGTTCAATCAATTCCTTGACACCAGTTCCAGGCATACCCTTAATGCTTATTACCTTCATATCATTATCAATCAGTGTGTCCTTGTAATCCAGTACTCCCTTGGGTGTAATGGCAGATGCAAACAGATGCCTTGATTGAGGAGCTGCATGGTTGTTAGGTACAGCACCCTCCAATATATTTTCGACAAGCTGTCTGGAAATGCGATTGTACTCAGCTTTATTGATGGATTCCTCTACATACCACTTCCATTGATCATAAGCCATCCTGGATTGCTTCAGTAAACTAAAGGCGGTTTCAAAGTGCATATTTCCCTTTTTGTTGATTTCCATGATTTCCTTTTTGAAGGGAGTTATTTTAGATTCATCCCAGAATTCTCCAAGGTTAATGATTTCATCCACTGCACCTGGATATTTGGGATCAGTAATATGGGGAGCAGTTCCATCCATTAATGCTACCCCAATTTCAGGAATCACCAAGGCATCCAGTGAGTCAGGATCAGATGCACAATGAATATGCTCCACGTCATAACCTTTGTCTACCATTTCCCTGCTGATAGCATTCATAAGCGTTGACTTGCCTACGCCCGGGCCTCCTTTTATAATGAAAATGCGGGTTGCATCCGGCCGTATAATATATTGAAACAGGAATTTCGGACCTACTGTAGTATTTCCTCCGGGAAACATCTTTCTTATCCTGCCTTTTTCTGACACATCAGTACCTCCTTTCTTAAAATAAACTCTTCTTTATACTATGTTTTAACAAAAGCAAATGACTATGTACAAACCATGGCTTTAAGCTGCCTTTTTAAAAAAGTAAAACCCCCCTCCCTGGGAGAGCTTTAGTGATATTTCATAAGGTCTCAGGGCTCAATACAACTTAAGAAAACCAGATATACCAAGTCATTGAGCTATAAATCAAATTTCCGGCTATCCATGAAGAATTCAGCCAATGAAGAGTTAAAAGTTGACATTTCTATTGAAGAAAAACTATAGTATAATATGATGAACTGATATGCTTAAATACAGAAAGATATCTGTTGTGAATTGTTTTTTATTGAATATAAGGAGGCTAACTCCATGAGAATCATTATAATAGGTGCCGGAAAGGTCGGCTATCAGATTGCTGAATCTCTATCCAAGGAATCATTTGATGTAATAGTTGTGGAACAGGACCAGGAGGTTATCGACCGGATAAACGAAAATCTCGATGTAATGACTCTGAAATCCAATGGTTTATTGAGCAGTACCTTGAAGAGCATTGGTCTGAACCGGGAAGACACAGTTATTGCTGTTACTGAAAGTGATGAAGCCAATATGCTGGCCTGCCTGTCCGCAAAAAACCTTGGTGCCGGCACCACCATAGCGCGTATACGCAACCCTGAATATACTAATGACTGGGCTGTAACCAAGGATCAGCTGAGCATTGACTATATCATCAATCCTGAAAAATCTACAGCTAATGAAATAAGCCGCATGCTTACCTTCTCGCCGGCAGGCGCTGTTGAAGATTTTGCCAAAGGCAAAGTGCAAATGGTAAGTATACCAATAGATGAAAGTGTTAAGCTGAACCAGATAAAAATAAAAGATGTTCAGAACATGGAACACATTTTGGTTGCCTCCATTATCCGCAAGGGAGAGTTGATTATTCCAAAGGGCAATGACATGATCAAGACCGGAGATACTATTTACATCATTGGACAGCGGCAGGATATTTTAAAATTCTGCAAGAGCATCGGTAAAACACCACACCGGGTGAGCAATGTCATGATACTCGGCGGAGGCCATATTGCTTACTATTTGGCTGAAAATCTCACTTATATGGGCATTTCGGTAAAAATAATAGAAAAGGATCCAGAGCGCTGCAAAGAGCTGTCTGAAGCATTGCCTAACTCTCTGATTATCAAAGGTGACGGTACCGATATCAATTTATTGAAGATGGAGAACATTATGCAGATGGATGCATTCGTAGCCCTTACCGGCATTGACGAGGAAAATGTGATGCTGGCTCTTCTTGCAAAGCAGATGGGAGTAAAAAGGGTAGTAGCAAAGGTAAGCCGCTCTAATTATATTCCACTTGTTGAAACCATAGGTATCGACGCGGCTATAACCCCCAGTATGATAACAGCCGGTGAAATTCTAAGATTCATAAGAGGTGGCAGGGTAATATCACTCATGCTGCTTCTTGGCGGAGAAGGAGAAATAATGGAGCTTGATGCTCATCCCGATTGCGAGGCTGTAAACACGCCCCTGCGTGATTTGGACCTGCCGAAGGATGTGCTTATAACTGCCATAATTCACAAAGGTAAGGTAATTGTACCCCACGGAAACGATGTTGTAAGAGGCAATGACCAGGTAATCGTCCTGTGCCGTACCTCCGAGGTTAATCGGGTAAGGGAAATGTTCAGCAGTACAGAAAGGAACCATAAAAATGGATTTTGGGATCATTTTAAAGGCTCTCGGACTTTTACTGCTAGTTGAATCTGCCTCAATGCTGCCTTCACTGGGAGTTGCCATGTACTACAGGCAGGGGGATGCGAAAGCCTTCATGCTCTCCATCATTATTACTCTGACTGCAGGCTTAATTATGACCTTTGCAAGCAGATCCAAGAAGGGCATGGTACGATACAAGGAAGGATTCATGATTGTCGGCTTTGGCTGGGTACTGGCTTCCGCATTCGGTGCTCTTCCTTTTTACCTGTCCGGCAGCATAGACAGATTTGTTGATGCATTTTTTGAATCAGTATCAGGTTTTACAACCACAGGGGCTTCCATTTTAAATGATGTGGAGGCCATGCCAGAAGGTCTGCTGTTTTGGCGCTCCTTCACCCATTGGCTGGGAGGAATGGGAATACTGGTGTTTACCATGGCTTTGCTGCCTGCCATAGGGGCTGGTTCGCTGCAGATTTTCAAGGCAGAAACCACCGGCCCCACCACAGATAAGCTGACGCCTAAAATTGGGCAGACCGCAAAAATGCTCTATTTTGTTTATCTGATAATTACGGTTGCACAAGTGATAATACTTAGAATATCAGGTATGCCTTTGTTTGATTCACTCATCCATACCTTCGGTACAGTTGGTACGGGAGGTTTCTCAAACTACAGCGCCAGCATAGGCCATTACAGAAATCCTGTCTTTGAGTGGGTAATAACTATTTTTATGTTTATCTGCGGTGTCAACTTCTCGCTCTACTATGACGCCCTCCATGGCAATTTCCGCACTTTGCTTAAAGACAAGGAATTTCAGCTGTATGCCATTATTGTGCTGTCCTCCATCCTGCTGGTTGCTGTCAATATCAACAGCGCTATATACCATAATGCGGGCGAATCAGTCCGATATGCATCCTTTCAGGTTTTAAGCATTATCAGTACCAGCGGATTTGCATCCACCGATTTTGACCTGTGGCCGGATTTCAGCAGAATGATACTCCTGCTGCTTATGTTTTTCGGTTCCTGTGCCGGATCAACAGCAGGAGGTATGAAAATTATACGGTTATTGCTTGTGTTCAAGGTGATACGACGGCAGCTTTACCGATCAATCCATCCAAGAGCTGTAATAGCCATCCGGGTAGGCAGCAAAACCATTTCTGATGAGACCCTGCATAATGTATTCGGGTTTATCATGCTGCACCTTCTGATATTTATTGTTTCCACCCTGGTTCTGCTGGCTCAGGGATGGGATATACTGAGCAGTGTATCTGCAATAGCCGCAACATTAAACAATGTCGGCCCTGGGTTAAATCTATTTGGGCCTTCTCGAAACTTCAGCATCCTGTCAGATTTTTCAAAAATCCTTTTATCCGCTCTAATGCTCCTGGGACGACTGGAAATTAATACATTGTTTATCCTGCTTTCGCCCAATTTCTGGAAAAGATAAAACTCAGTCTTTGTTAATTTTTGCCGGAGGATCAGGCAGGAAGGAAATGGTCAGCTTCTCCAGGTTGGTGTTGAATTGGCGCAGCTTTACTCCGGTCTGTTCCAGCATTCTTTTAGAAGCCTTTACACTGTCGGTATCGGCGTATTTATCGCTTAAGTAGATAATTTCCTTAATACCGGACTGGATTATGGCCTTAGTGCACTCATTGCATGGAAACAAAGTGGTGTAAATCTTATTCCCTTCAAAGTTGGCAGTACGGTTGTTCAAAATTGCATTTAACTCTGCATGAACTACATAAGGGTACTTGGTTTCCAAAGGGCTGCCGTCCCGTTCCCAGGGGAAATCATCATCTGAACAGCCAATGGGAAACCCGTTATATCCCACACTTAAGATCCTGTTGGATTTGCTGTCTACTATGCATGCTCCCACAGGGGTGGACGGATCTTTGCTTCTTTTGGCTGATAATAAGGCTATACCCATAAAATACTCATCCCAGGAAATATAATCTTTTCTTTTGCCCATATAATCAACTCCTTCAAATACTAGTGGCTTATTTTTTCCTTTATCACTGTGAATATTTGTTAATATCCGGCATACATTTAATTATTATAGCATACTTACAACGTTCACAAGAATACAATTGTTACAAATATACGAATTCATATATAAATTATTTGCTATTTGCTTAATTGAAACTAATCTATACTTATGTCATAATAACCAAAAAGGGGAGTGGTACCATGATGATTGAACGTAAGGTCCGGCTTCATACCTTAAACGACATTAAGGACTTCATTATCATGGCCGGAAAATACCGATGCGATATTAAGGTTAAGACAAGAAACAAAATAGTGGATGGAAAAAGCATGATGGGTATTATTTCGCTGGTACGCCACCAACCTCTTACTGTTGTAGCCAAGGGCGAGGATGCAGTTGAATTTGCCGGCCAGCTGGATAAATCCCCTTACAAATATCAATAAATATTTTGCAAATAAAAAAGTATCTCAGCTAATGTGAGATACTTTTGTTGTTTCATATAAAGTGAGCTAAGCCATAAGCCGAGTTCTGTCTAGAATGATCATCTGTCTAGGCCTGTTGTTGCCAACAGGCTCAAGCGACCTTTCCCAGGACGCGGCGGGCAACCGCTTCAATGTCCTCTATTCGGTCTTGCTCCAGGTGGGGTTTACATAGCCATTCCAGTCGCCTGGATGCTGGTGAGCTCTTACCTCACCTTTCCACCATCACGCACCGGATTTTTGAAGATTACCTTCAACTTCCGGCACGCAGTATATCTCTGTTGCACTTTCCTTGGAGTCGCCTCCACTGGGTATTACCCAGCACCCTGCCCTATGGAGCTCGGACTTTCCTCGTCTGCTTAACGCAGCCGCGATCATTTGTCTTACTCACTTTATATGTCAAAGATCAATTTTGCAATCCCAAACCGGAACATAATCATAACATGACATCAGTCCTTAGTCAAATAAAAGATTATTCCTTTGCTGCTTATTCCTTGTAATATAATATTCTGCCGCAGTTTTCACATTCCACTATCTGCTTTTTGTCTTTTACTCTTTGAATTACCAGGGACGCAAGGCTCATATAACATCCGCCGCACTGATTATCTATCAGCTGGGAGATTACAGGTGTTTTGCTTGCCTTTATATTTTTATACTTGATCATAAGCACCTTATCAATGCTTGCCGCCAAATTGTCCCGTTGCTCTTTCAAGCTGTTCAATTCCTCATTAATATTCGACACTTGCTCATCATAGACTTTTTTCACTTCTGTATATTCTTTTTTTGCTTTGGCTACCTTTTGCCGAATATCATTTAGTTTGTTCTGAAAGTTATCCAATTCCTTTACCAGTTTCTTAAGCTCATCTTCCTTTTTGCGTATTTTGTCCTTTAATGCCAAACCTTCATTAGTCATTTTCTCCAGTTCATCAAGAGCCTTTATTTCACCGGCCTGGAGCTTTTCTATCAGAGATTTTATAGTACTGCTTATCTCATTATACTCATGCTGAACTTTGCCCAGCAAATTGTTTTTTTGTTCTGCATCATCATCCAGCTTAACCAGGGTTTCCTCCTGTTTTATCAGGTAATCTCTTAGTTTCAACAGTTTTTGCCGCAGTTCGGAATTCTTCATATCAAGAATGTACTGATCCACTGCAAGGTCCAGTTCCTGATATTTCCACAAAGTATCCAATCGATCCATGCTACAACCTCCTTCTATATATGACGAAAAAGGAATAAGCCCAGCTTACTCCCCTAATCTTCTTCGAAAATAAATACCATAATCTATGGATGGAATAACCTCTATTTTATATTGTAAAGCATATACTGCGTTTTGTAAACGCTGAATTAAACGTGCCATGGCAGGATTTTCCGTTTCATAGTGCCCCATTGCTGCCAGGGCCATGGTTCCATCCAATACCGGCAGGGCTTCATGATACTTAACCTCCCCGGTGATAAACAAATCCGCTCCTTTCTTACTTGCAGTTTCTATTAAGTCCCCTCCTGCTCCGGCACAGGATGCGACAACCTTTATTTCCTTTCCCGGATCACCGATATAGTCAACACTGCGAGTTCTCAGCCTTGTTTTTATTGACTCAAGGAAACTTTGCAGTTTAACCTTTTCAGGAAGATATCCGATTCGCCCGAAAGAAGGCCGGGAAGCCGCAAGCGGATCTGCTTCGGTCTTGAGAGGGCGCACATCAATTAACCCTAACAGCTCAGCCAATGTATCGTCAGTTCCTTCCCTTGCTTTGTCCAAATTGGTATGAGCTGTGTAGACGGATATTCCCGAACGTAAAAGTGATAACAGCTGTGCTCCTGCTGCAGTGCAATCATTTATCGACTTGATTGAATGAAACAATACAGGATGGTGACTGATTATCAAATCCACATTCTTATTCATTGCGTCTTTCAAGACATCGGCGGTTATATCCAATGTTACCATTACCCTGTTAACCGCTGCCTTTTCGCTGCCAATAATCAGCCCGACATTATCCCAGGGCTCGGCTAATTCCGGAGGTGCCAGCTCTTCATTATCTTAATTATATCTTTTACCTGAAGCAAGAATCATAAACCTCCTTGTACATCCTTATCTTTTCCATCAATTCATGCTTTCGTTCTGATGCTGACTGGGTTTTTGCATTACCCAGATTTCTGACTATTTCACTTAAGCTCCGGATTTTTTTCTGTATCCATTCCTTTAGTAAAGGATGCTTCTTTTCAACCAGTTTCCAGCCGATATCATAATATATTTCATTTTCATAGCCCCTTGCTTCTTTATCCGGTTTTGCTGCTATGATTTCATATATGCGGTCTCCTTCCGCAGCCAGCTCTTCATCAACTATACTGTATCCGTTATTGAGCAGCCAGCGCCGCAGCTCTTCCTGCCCGATCATGGGCTGAAGTATTAAAATATGAGCACTGCGGGCTGCTTCCTCACCTTCTTCAAGTATCTCCCTGATCAGGATACCCCCCATGCCGGCAATAATAATTGTATCTGCCTCGCCAGGAGCTATAACGGATAAGCCGCTCCCCAGGCGGGCTTCCATGCAATGGCCCATATTGTACTGTTGTATCAACTGAACCGCCTTATCCAGAGATCCCGGACTTATGTCCGCTGCAATGGCATATTCTGCCCTGCCCTGCCGGATCAGATAAAGGGGAATATGACCATGATCAGTGCCTATATCCGCTATTGTTCGGGAAGGCGGTACTAAATCTGCTATAGCTTTAAGCCGCGGACTTAACAGCATATCTTCACCTTGTTCGTTATTCATATATAGCAAAAAACACCGTGTTTTTGCGCGGTGTTTTGCTCATTATTGTATTTTATTATGGTGGGCCTTCAGGGACTCGAACCCCGGACCAACCGGTTATGAGCCGGTTGCTCTAACCAACTGAGCTAAAGGCCCAAGACATTTATTATTATATATCGTGGGCCTTTCTTAGTCAAGAACTGTTATTTAGAAATTTATGCTGAACATGTTATTTTTAATCCAGGTAATCCTTAAGTTTCTTGCTCCTGCTGGGATGGCGAAGCTTGCGCAAGGCTTTTGCCTCAATCTGCCTGATACGTTCTCTCGTTACATTGAATTCTTTGCCTACCTCTTCCAGGGTTCTTGCCCTGCCGTCATCCAAACCAAACCTCAGCCTTAAAACCTTTTCTTCACGGCTGGTCAGGGTATCCAGCACTCCCATCAGCTGTTCCTTAAGCAGTGTAAAGGCTGCAGCTTCAGCAGGTGCCGGAGCCTCATCATCCGGAATAAAATCACCCAGGTGGCTGTCTTCCTCTTCACCTATCGGCGTTTCCAAGGAAACCGGCTCTTGTGCTATTTTCATTATCTCTCGCACTTTGTCTTCAGGTATATCCATTTCCCTTGCTATTTCTTCAGGCAGCGGTTCTCTCCCATATTCCTGAAGGAGCTGTCTGGATACTCTAATCAATTTATTGATAGTTTCCACCATATGCACTGGTATTCTGATGGTTCTGGCCTGGTCGGCAATTGCACGCGTAATTGCCTGGCGGATCCACCAGGTGGCATAGGTGCTGAACTTAAAGCCTTTCTCATAATCAAACTTCTCAACTGCTTTGATAAGACCTAAGTTTCCTTCCTGAATCAAATCCAAAAACAGCATTCCTCGTCCTACATACCTTTTAGCAATACTGACCACAAGACGAAGATTTGCTTCCACAAGTTTGCGTTTTGCCATTTCGTCACCCTGAGCCATTCTACGGGCCAGCTCTACTTCTTCTTCAGCTGACAGCAGGGGAACCTTCCCTATTTCCTTAAGGTACATGCGTACCGGGTCATCTATGTTTATTCCCTCAGGAATGCTTAAGCTTAGATCCTTATCAGCAACGGATTCTTCTTCCGGAATTTCGTCCATTACGTCAATACCGAGGGATTCCAGGGTTTCATAAACCTTTTCTATTTGTTCGGGCTGCAGATCAATCTCTTCAAGCATGTCCATAATTTCTTTATATGTAAGGACACCTTTTGCCTTTCCCTTTTCGATAAGTTCTTTTATTTTCGACAGCCTGGACTCACCGTTCTTCATTGCAATTCCCTCCTTTCCAACTTGTAAGTGCTCAACCTGCGATTAAGCTGGTGCAATTCATTCAATAATGATTTATATTTGTCAGGATCAGAAATTCCTTCACGATCCATATTGGTAATTTCTTTTTGAATATCCTGCCTTTGTTTTTCCAATATTCCTTTTCTTACCTGGTTCAAGCAGTCAGATATAAAAATATCTATATTATCATACTCCATTTGTCGATGAAATATATCTGCCAATTTCTTAACATCTTCCTTGTCTTCTATATAACTCAGCACCTGAGCTTCACTAACCTCATCCTTTCTGTCCAGCAAGCTTTTTACGATTTCCACTACCTGCTGATGCAAAGGATCTTGCAATACAAGACCTTCCAACCCTCTTAATATTTTTCTGGCAATAGTTTTTCCTTGAACCATTAAGTTGATCAAATGAGCTTCAGCCTTGATATTGCCGGGCTGCAGAACTGCTGTGCGCATTTTGTTTTTAGTATACCTATAATTACCAGTTATATTCCTTTGCTGCTTATTTTGCACCTGCTGCTGAGCCTGTATCTTGGCAATCTGATCATATATAGCTCCTGCCCTGATCCCCAAAGATGTTTCCAGTTCCTTTATATATGCATCTCTTTCAATCAGGTTATCCACTTTGGCAAGAACTTGGGCAGCACCGGTTGCAAAATCTACTTTTCCTTCTATTGTATCTAAATTATACCTTTCCCGAAGTTTGGACAGTTTATATTCAACCAAGGATAATCTTTTATCCATCAATAATTTTTTAAAGTATTCCGGACCATATTGTTTTAGTACCTCATCCGGATCCAGGTTGTTGGGAAATTGTACAACCATTGGTTTACAGCCTGCATCTTTCAGTATGTCCAATGCCCGCATGGCAGCCTTCTGGCCTGCTTCATCCCCATCATAGGCAATATAGACATCGGGAGCATACCGCCTTATCACCTTGGCCTGTTCTTCCGTAAGCGAAGTGCCTAAAGAAGCAACAGCCTGGGGAAAACCAAATTGATGCAGGGTAATTACATCCATGTATCCTTCGACAAGAATAATATACTCCAGAGGTTTTTGCTTAGCAGCCAATTGCAGGCCGAAAAGATTAAGGCTCTTGTTGAAGGCGGGACTGTCAGGAGAGTTTAAATATTTTGGCTGTGAATCACCCAGGACCCTGCCTCCGAATCCCAATACCATACCCCGGGTATTAAATATGGGAAACATGATCCGGTTGCGAAACCGATCATATATCCTGCCTTTTTCAGTATTTTCCAATGTAATGCCTGCAGACAGAAGCTGCTGGTCGCTATAACCTTTGGATTTAAGATATTCACGGGCACTATCCCATCTATCAGGTGCGAAACCTAAACCGAAAATGCGGATAATACGGTCATTCAATCCCCGTTTGTATAAGTATTGCAGGGCTTCCCTGCCATCAGGTTCATAAAGCATTTGGTAAAAATACCTGGCACATTCCTTATTGATTTCATATATCTGCTGCTTAACGGTTTGGCTTTGCTTGTAGTCCTCATGGCCAGGCTGTTCAGGAAGAGGCATGCCGCAGCGTTCCGCCAGATGCTTCATTGCCTCAACAAATTCCATCCGCTCTATATTCATTATGAAAGAAACAACATTGCCTCCTTCACCACATCCAAAACAATGATAAATCTGTCGTTCGGGAGAAACATGGAAGGAGGCAGTCTTTTCGTTATGGAACGGACACAGTCCGAAATATCCTCTTCCGCTGGGCTTTAATACTACATATTCACTGACAACATCAACAATGTCGTTTCTGGATACTACTTCATCAATCCAATCTTCTGGAAACCATGGCATATGCCTCACCTTTTTCTGTTATATATGTTCGCCAAAACCACAAATTTTCCTTCTTTTTTTTCTTTTTTTCCGTTATCAAAATAAGATATCAAAAGGACGGATGAAGTATTCCCCAAGGAAAATAGATATTCGACATAATTAGTGTTTTTCCTGCAAAATTTTAAATTTTTATAATTGCTTCCACGAAGAAGGGACAAACAATTCATGAAAAATACGGGTTGCATAGCGGTCTGTCATTCCTGCTATATAATCGCAGACAGCCTGCTCCTCACCGTAGACAGAGATTTGCTTGCTGTATTCGCCCGGCATACGATCAGGATTACGCAGAAAATAATTGAACAGCTGTTCCAGTATATACATTGCCTTGCCCTCTTCTGCTTTGGCAAAGGAATCTATATATACATGATCAAACATGAAATCCCTTAGCTTTTCAGTAGCCTCACCTACACCCAGGCTCATGGAAATTTTATTCTTGTTCATGCTATTATAAATTACATCCTTAACCATGGTATCAATTCGTGTCTTATGGGAGTTGCCTAAAATTTCAATACAGTCTTTGGGCAGGTCCTCTTCCGATATTATTTTTGCCCGGATAGCGTCATCAATATCATGGTTGATGTATGCAATACGGTCGCTTAAGGATACAATCTGCCCTTCCAGGGTGCTCGGCTTTCCGGATTTGGTATGGTTTAAAATGCCATCGCGGACTTCCCAGGTAAGATTTAATCCAGTTCCGTTCTCCAGAACATCCACAACCCGAAGGCTGTGTACATTATGCTTGAAGCCTGAAGAGCAAACTTTGTTGAGCAGGCGCTCTCCTGTATGACCGAAGGGTGTATGACCTAAGTCATGACCTAAAGATATGGCTTCGGTCAGATCTTCGTTTAATCGAAGGGCACGGGCAATGGTACGTGCTATTTGAGATACTTCAAGGGTATGAGTCAGCCGTGTCCTGTAATGATCCCCTTCGGGGGAGATAAACACCTGGGTCTTATGCTTCAAGCGCCTGAAGGATTTACAATGAAGGATTTTATCCCTGTCTCTCTGAAATTCAGTCCGAATTTCACAAGGATCATAAGGATGCTGACGCCCACGGCTTTTGCTGCTCTTAGCAGCCAGCGGAGATAACATTACTTCCTCCAGCTTTTCCAATTCTTCCCGGATCAAAATTTTCTTACCTCCTTGGTTATTGCACCCTTTCTATGTTTGTCTGATTCTACTATATATATACCACGTATAACCGGCTTATCCTGCTTTTTTGAATAGATACAGCCAACTTTAAGCACCGTTTTTTATAGTTAATAGCATGTAAAGGCAGGTATGAAATAAGGGCGGATGACCGCCCTTAAGACTTATAAATTAAAATCGAGTTATTTGTGACTGCCGGATAAGCAGTTACAGGCAGCATTTGAACGCAGAATAAGGAATCAGAAATTCACGAATGCCTGAAACATATGGTGCTATCTCATACAAACCATAGTAAACAACAATTCCATCTTTTGTAATGTAAAAAGGCTGTTCATCAGTAAACCCCTTGACTGTCTCAGTTGCATCGGCAAAATATATGTCCGGATTAGCTTCTATCTGCTTTATTATCTCATTGACTATGATATCCTTGTAGTTGGGGCATCCTTTTAAGACATCCTGGTATCCCAGCTTTTTCCCGGTTTTTAAATCATAATTGAAGGCCAGCCGGGTGGTGAATCCGTGTGCGCCGCCGGTAAATTCATACAAGTCCATGGTCAGGCTGAGGGTATTACTGTCAAGATAATGAACACTGTAAACAGTCTGGGCAACAAATTTGCGGAAGGGAAAACCTTCTTTTTCAGATTCCTTATAAGATTTTTTAGCTTCCGTAGTCAACCTATTTTTAAAATCATTGACTGTCCTGGCAAATTCCTTGTTGATGCTTTTCTCAACTTTTCGATTTTCCAGCCCCTTTACCTGAGGGGTCTCTAATTTCCATTCAATGTATTTGTTAGAGCCTTCATCTGTTTTGCTTACTACATTAATATTTGAGCTTTCATCAGCTGCTGCCTGCAGCGACAACGACACCAACACCAACACCAACAGCATAGAAACAACTAAAATGCTTAGATACCTTTTCAAAATGCTTCACCCTTTCGATGTTATTTATGACGTAATGGTTTATATTTATTTTTTCTAATAATTTTGGCAAAAAACATGGAATATGGTGGCAAACTACTTTATACACAGGTTCACGGTCTAGATCACTATAAGGATATTTCACCTCAAATATAATATATAAACCATATTTTAACAAGTATTTTTATATATCTGATTTTATTTAAATTGTGAGCATATCTATAATTATCTTAACTCCAATTGCAGATGGTATCTAAAAATATAAAACATGGTGCTGGTTCCATCACTCTTTCCTGAGCATGACATGTTCGGGGCTTTCACTCGTTAGATTGCACCCCTGCTGGGCGCACGATAATAAGGACTGCACTATGTCTTCAGTGCAGCCCTTCATTTATAGGAAACTTATATTTATGCCAAGATAATAGATTTTTACAAAAATGTGTAATACGTATAAACTTGAATTGCAGGAATCGTGAAAAGAGTGACGTTAATCAAGGCTCCCGGTATCGAAGAACCAGTTTTTAGCAATAGCTTCCTGTTAATCACTGCCGACACAAACAGCATTACAAAGAAGAAAGATGTTATATATACGCATGCCGACGATCCCGGAGGCACTGCAAAAAACGTCTTGCTGGTCCGCAGATAACCGATAAAGAACTGGAATATAGCAAGCAAGAACATCCCTATGGCGTTTATTCCGGCGATTAACCACATGCTGGCATTTTCGCTCATATCTTTAAAGCGGGCGGAGTTGACCATCATACTGTTAACAAGATAGAATGGCAGGAAATAAATAACATACAGCAGCCAACTGTAGTACTGCTCTTTGCTCAGAGCTGTGAAGATAATGCTGCCGCCAGGTGATACCTTCAAATTGCCGGCACCGAAAAGATTATAGTATATCGTAAGCAGCACTGAGACAAAGCCAAAAACAGTGAGAGCAAGAATTATCGATTTTATTAAATTCTTTCCGCTCAGTCTTAATCCATACATATCCCGGAAGCTGACACCCGACTTCTTATCAAAGACGAAATATTTAATAATAATTAGCAATAATAAACCTGCAGTTATTATGATACTCCAAAATGCAACCTGCGTAGCCAGCTGCACTGTTGAAAACAGACTGGCACCAAACATACCCCAGCCGACACCCTTTGAATATGTAAGAGTAGGAACGAATACGAATATCAGAACAAATACCCAGAATATCGGGGATTTCTTGCTTTGAACCGGAGCCTGCGGAGTGCCTTCCAACGATGCAAAAAACGGCACTTTCATCAACAGGTCAACCAACGGCAGAATGAGGAGAATTAATGCTATGAAGCCTACTGCACTGGCAATATCTTTTGTAACCCAGCTTGAAGCAGAGGGATTCTCGATGGTGTTCGTACTGTCTCCCGCAACTATATCGCCGTTATTGTATGCAAGGCAAGTTGAGAAAAACTGCACGGCAGCTTTTGCTGTTTCTGAAGACAGAGGAGTAAAGCCATGCCATCCCCAAGGTGTTGTAATCATGCGCAGGCTGTTGCTTGCGGCTGCTGCCCGGATATCCGGATTTGAAGCATCGCTGTAGAGTGGATTTAATTTAGCACTTATAACTCGTTCTGTAGTATTCGACAATCTTGTTTGATACCAGGTGTCCCTTTCTGCAGCACCTTCAACGGATAGCATGGTCAAAGTGGCATTAGAGGTAAGGGCAGCATCCTTGTTTAATATGCCTGCGCCCCCGTGCCCGCTTATATTCATGACTAAACCAAGGTTTGCCTGAATATCGCGCCATACAGGTACCCCGGCTACTTCCACCACATGAGGATCGCAACCGGCAGCTCCCGCATCAAAAATCAAGGCACTGCGAACCGCACGTTCATATTCCTCTGTTATCTGGGATTTACGCATCTTGTATAAGGCAAAGTCAGCCTCATCAAGCACCGCTGCAACAGCATCGGCATCCTGAGCAGCTACCTGTTCTGCAGTAACTGAAACACCAAATTCGCTGTGAAGCATATTAAGCAGTTGATCTTGCAGTGTATAAAACCCTGCACTTTTTTCCGCCAAACGTCCAGCGGCTGAACCGCCCAATGAATGCCCGCATATACCTATCCGTGTCTGATCGACAAAACCAAGCGTACGCAGGTATGCAAGAGCATCAACAGCACCTAGAAGTGAGCAATCATCATCAAATGGACTGGGAGGGTTGGCATATCCCCGGTTGCTGGTTCCCTCGCTAAAGCCATGGCCGTACATATCAAGATGGAAAACAACAAAGCCATGCCTTGCGAGTTCTATTGCTACATTATCAAGATAAGTTCTACTGTTTGTGAAACCGGCGTTCACGATTACTGCTGGCACAGTGTTGATAAAGTTGCCTGCTTTATCAGTTTTCAAAGCTGACCTCGGAATATATATTGAAGCTGCTAAGTCAGTACCATATGGTGAAATCGTCACTTCCTTGATGACTATTTTTCCGTTATTGCTTTTCACACCTATGCTCACAATACCTGAAATCAGTATTACAACGAGACACAGTGCTACAATTACCGCACTTCTATGCTTCTTAAAAACTTCCATTTTTTACACCTGCTCCTTCTTTTAATTCTTAAATATTAAAAAAATCTTTGCAGATATCCTTTGCTTTTGGTTTTTACTAAACTTTGCATGGAAACTTATAAGCTTGTATATTCCTTTCATGTTTTGATATAGCGAAATAATACTGTTACACTCAAAAGCAGGACTATAATTCTGCAATAGTTTAGTACCGGTTGAAATTGATTCGATAAGCCATCCGGCTTTCATTCAGAGCAAGACTACAATGGGTGTAACTTAGAAGTGCTTCTATTTGTCAAATGATGCAATGGCGGGGTATTAACTATGATCTGACTTGACATTGCCGACAACTCATGTAGCCTCTGCAATATCAATAAACCCTCAAATCCACATCACTCCCTTCTTGTTAAGTGATGAACTAACTTGCTTGTCTTTAGTTACTAAAAATCAAATCAGTTAATCCCCTCCCTTCAACAAAATGTCATAAAAAAGCAAATCATGAAAGTCCATATAAAAAGGGGCCTTCCATGCTTCACTAATAAATCCTTGTATTGATTGTATTAACTAAATATCGCTTTCAATAATAGGTCTACATTAAATTAATATTCATATCCATACCATGCAATTACTTTTTTGTTATAATTATGTCAATTATAGTATTTAAAGACTTATTATAAACTTTGAAACAGAGTGTCCTTGCTCAAGCAGTGCATCAGCCATATCGTCAGCTCGCTCCATGCCGATTAGGAACTTAGCCTGATAATCACTTGGCAGAAATATATCTGTATGCTTCAAGGCCGGTAGTATTTTTTCTTTGGATGTTTCGTCCAGAACCCCTGATATGTCCATGCACGTCTTAATGCTCAAGGAGTCAAAAATACCAATGGGCCGATTGGGTACAACAGAAGATATCGCCTCGATGGCAGTATTTCTTGCAAGCAGAGAATCCTCTTATATAACAGGCCAGGCACTAAACGTTTCCGGGGGACAGGTCATGTTCTGAATGCAGAAACAGGACACACCAAACAAGAAAAGCCTTATCATCCGGATAAGGCTTTGACTCTGCTGCTTACGGCTCATTCTTCAACAAGCCAGTACATGTTTTTATCCCTCTTCATAATGCCGGAACAAATAAACTCTCTTCTAATCGTGCAAAAGTCATCGTGAAAATCAGCAATTGCAATGTTTACTTCCTTTTCCGTATAGCGTTTTCCCGGTTCAAACACTTTTGCAATTTCCCTGAGAACAATATCTCGTTTCTTTCGCTGGACAGGGATGGATTTCAGCTTGCCGTATTCAAAGAATGTGTCTATAACTTTCTGCTTGTACTGCTCCTCCCTTAAGGTCTGCATGTCTTTTTCGTTCTCGGTCTGATTTATAAGGCTGCTAAGACTAAGAGAGAGCATTTCATTGTTCAGATGATACATTACATAATACTGCTCCTTAACCGAATGGACCAATCCGCTTTCCTCCAGCTTTTTCAGATGAAACGAAATTGTTGACGGTGCCAGCCCCAGCCTTTCTGACAACAGCTCTACATACATAGGTTCTTTTTCCAGGTTGTTTATGATCAACAGCCTGGTTTTATCTGCAAGGCATTTGAATAATTTGACTATGTCTCTTTCCACGTTCAGACCTCCTGTGTACTGTTGTGTATGCAATGCAGGAACATATCCCTGATCTGCTGTGCCGTCTCAAGTTTAATCTGCTCAATATAGTACTTTTCCATCATATTGTGTGCTTTGTTCTTTTCCATTTTCTCTGCCCACGGAGCAGTTATCCTGTCCAGCAGCTCAAAGTAATTTTGGGTAAGCCTGTCAAGCTCAAACTCTCCTGCTCCGGCTTTACACAGATCATTCCACACTTTAATAAGCATTTTGCCGAAGATATCTCCTACATTCATTTTTATCTTTTCCAGTATCGCCTCATCTTCGGAGCCTTCCTCCGAAAGCCTTGCAGAATTCAGCTTCCATGCATCAATCATTGCTGTCAGCTCATTCATAAATTTTGTTATGATTTGTTCGCATGAAATCATTTAATATACCCTCCACTCAATTCAGTCCACGGTTACTGGTTATATAAGGTATCGGTGCAATCTTGCATGCATATCGTGAAGCTTTGACATATCAGCAATATATGAGCCCATGACCGGTGTATCACTGTTCTTATAATAAATAACAGAGCTTTCAGGACAGCTATTGCTGATATGAACCTTCTTTTCGGAAATTTCACCTGCATTTTCAAAAAGCATTTTTCATCTCTTCTTTCACATTAATTTACTGATGATAAAAATATCTGATCAAAATCTGTTTCTATCATTATCTAATCATATAATACGCCTCTAATTACATGTTGTCAATATATTTTTATAAATATCGAATAAAAATTTTTACTTTTATTTTTATTTCTGTATCGTCTTGATTCCCGTTATGATTTCTCATGACAGGATTAAAAAAACAGGGTATTATTTCTCATAGAACTAAGAAACAATACCCTCAATCTATTTTTAAGCTCATTATGATTTTCCTATTGTGGAACATTATACGGCAGAAATATTCCCCCTGGGATACCGCTGCCATAGCTTATACATGTAAACAAGAATTTTACTCCAAGACAAATAAGTAATACTGCAATGCAACTGTCAGCTGTTACATAAAAAACTGGGTGCCGGCACCATTAATTATTTCTGCCAACACCCTAATATTTTACATTCGCAAAAATATATTAATTTCTTATGCTACATGGTTTTCACACCATGTTTCTTACTTCTGTTCCCGGCCTCAGTCTTTCCTGACCGCTGCCTGAGCTGCAGCAAGTCTTGCGATTGGCACTCTGAACGGCGAGCAGGATACATAGTTCAGCCCGATCTTATGGCAGAACTCTACTGAACTGGGATCTCCGCCATGCTCTCCGCAGATACCCAGCTTGATATCCGGCCTGGTCTTCTTTCCAAGCTCTACTGCAATCTTCATCAGCTTGCCTACGCCAACCTGATCCAGCTTGGCAGTGGGATCTGATTCAAAGATTTTTGCCTGGTAATAATCCTCCAGGATCTTGCCGGCATCATCACGGCTTAAGCCATAGGTCATCTGGGTCAGGTCATTGGTACCGAAGGAGAAGAATTCAGCTTCCTGAGCTATTTCATCAGCTGTCAGGGCAGCTCTTGGTATCTCAATCATAGTACCTACCATGTATTTAAGGTCGATACCAGACTCCTTAATGATCTGATCGGCTGTTCTTGTAATGATGTCCTTTACATATTTCAGTTCCTTAACCTCGCAAACCAATGGAATCATGATTTCCGGAACGATGTCATAGCCTTTTTCCTTCTTAACTTCCAGAGCGGCTTCAATTATAGCCCTGGTCTGCATCTCTGCGATTTCAGGATAGCTTACTGCAAGACGACAGCCGCGGTGTCCAAGCATGGGGTTGAGTTCCTTCAGGCTGACGACTATGGACTTCAGCTCATCAAAGGTAAGTCCCAGATCCTTTGCCAGTTCTTCTATATCCTTGTCTTCATGAGGCAGGAATTCATGCAGAGGCGGATCAAGCAGACGGATAGTAACAGGTCTGCCTTCCATGGCTTCGTAAATGCCTTTGAAGTCCTGCTTCTGCATGGGCAGGATTTTTTCCAGTGCCTTTCTTCTGTCAGCCTCATTGGAAGCTACTATCATTTTGCGGAAGGCCGGAATCCTGTCGGCATCAAAGAACATATGCTCTGTACGGCAGAGACCGATACCTTCTGCTCCGAATTTTACAGCCTGCGCTGCATCTTTGGGTGAATCGGCATTGGTTCTGACCTTCAGAGTACGCAGCTCATCAGCCCATTGCATCAATGTACCGAAGTCACCTGTCAGAGAAGGTTCCTGGGTTGGGATAGCTTCTCCGTATACATATCCGGTGCTTCCGTCAAGGGAGATCATGTCTCCTTCTCTATAAACCTTACCGTTAACGGTAAATGTCTTTGCTTTTTCATTTACAACTATGTCAGCGCAGCCTGCAACGCAGCAGGTACCCATTCCGCGGGCTACAACCGCTGCATGGGATGTCATTCCGCCGCGGGATGTCAAAATACCTTCGGATGCATACATTCCTTCAATATCCTCAGGAGAGGTTTCCTCACGAACAAGAATAACCTTTTCGCCTTTTTCGGCAGCTTCCTTGGCAGCCTCTGCAGTAAAGTATACAGCACCTGTTGCAGCACCCGGTGAAGCAGGCAAACCCTTGGCAATGGGCTTGGCAGCCTTAAGAGCTTCAGGTACAAATGTGGGATGCAGCAGAGAATCCAACTGCTTCGGCTCTACCTTCATAATTGCTTCTTCTTTTGTAATAAGACCCTCATTCACAAGGTCAACAGCTATTTTAACTGCTGCAGCAGCTGTACGTTTTCCGTTGCGTGTCTGCAGCATGTACAGCTTACCTTTTTCAATGGTAAACTCCATATCCTGCATGTCACGATAATGGTTTTCAAGTTTCTGGGCAATCTCAACAAACTGCTTATATACTTCAGGATTGGATTTTTCAAGATCAGAAATTGGGTTGGGGGTGCGGATTCCGGCTACTACATCTTCACCCTGTGCATTCATGAGATATTCGCCGTAAAGTTTCTTCTCACCGGTAGACGGGTTGCGGGTAAAAGCAACGCCGGTACCTGAATCATTGCCCATATTTCCGAATACCATTGCCTGTACATTAACGGCTGTGCCCCAGCTGCTGGGAATATCGTTCAGCCTTCTGTATACAATGGCGCGCGGATTGTTCCAGGAACGGAAAACAGCCTTAACAGCTTCAAGCAGCTGTACCTTTGGATCCTGCGGGAATTCTTCTCCCTTTTCCTTCTTGTACAGTTCCTTGTATCTTCTTACTACTTCCTTCAGGTTTTCTGCAGTCAGGTCTGTATCCAGCTTTGCATTGTTTTCCTTTTTAACATCATCCAGAATTTCTTCAAACTTGGATTTTTCGATTCCCATTACTACGTCAGAGAACATCTGAATAAATCTGCGGTAGCTGTCATAGGCGAATCTTTCATTGTTGGTCAGTTTTGCCAGGCCCTGAACCACAACATCATTCAAGCCCAGGTTTAAAATTGTGTCCATCATTCCGGGCATGGAAGCGCGGGCACCTGAACGGACTGAAACCAAAAAAGGATTCTCCATATCTCCGAACTTCTTGCCTGCAATTTCCTCAATTTTGGACATGGCTTCGTAGATCTGATTAACAATTTCATCGGCAATTACCTGACTGTCTTCATAATAGCGTGTACAAGCCTCAGTAGTGACGGTAAATCCCTGGGGCACCGGCAGGCCTAAATTGGTCATTTCAGCAAGATTAGCGCCTTTGCCGCCCAAAAGATTCCGCATATTGGCATTACCTTCGCTAAAGAGGTAAACATACTTTGTGGGCATAGACTTTCCTCCTTGGTTATATATCTTTTTATCTGTTGTATATGTACCAAAAGTTTTCATACTTTTAGTATCTTTCCCATTGACATGAACATTATGAAAAATATGCTACATTCAATGGTCCAAGCTATATAATATAGAATTTTTAGACACAGGTCAAGGTATCAAATTTATAAAGCTTCTGGACTTGATTTTAATTTCGAGTTTGTATTCTATATATGCCGGCAGCAGTTTGTTAAGCTCACTATTTGCCTGAGTTGTCATAGGCACTTCATGAGCTTTTTTCATGTCGTCCGCATCCAAAATAGCTTTCATTGTATCAACTGTTTCATTATGCAGGATTATCTTATTGTCAAGCGAACCGCAGCATTGCCTGCAGGCTATTCCGCCCCGGTCAAGAACAAAGCTGACTTGACCAGAGGGAGGTGAGCCACAGAATATGCAGTTTTCAATTACAGGCCTGTAGCCCATTAACTCCAGCAGCATCAGCTCGTAGATTAAGGTTGTGATTATAGGACTTGACTCTCCGTAAGAAAGGAAGGATAACCCCTGCAGCAGCAAAGTAAAAAGGGGAACATTGCTTTCCCCAGTTGTTGCTGCCTCCTCGGTTAAATTGGCTGCATAAGTTGCACAGGCAAATCTATCCATATCGTTTCGCAAGTCAAAATATGTATTTTTAACATCTGCTTGAGTCAATATGTAAATATCCCGGTAAGGCTGCATTACAAGCTCGCCGTAGCAAAACAACTGAGAAAATGAAAGAAAACGGCTATTCGGCTTCCGGCAGCCGCGGGCAAATACAAGAATACGGCCAAGATCAGGAGACAAAACAGTCAATAAACGATCAGCCTCATTTCTGTTGCTGTACCTTAGTACAACCCCCTGTGTTTTTACCTGCTTCATTTATTACCTTCCTGCGTTTTTCTAAATTAAAAATGCTTTTGCGTTTTTATCGCTGTGCTTCTAATTGCTTGCAAACCACCCGGACATAACATTAAGCATCCATACCTGCTGAAATATCGCTTTCGTTATCGTTAATGCTGTCAGATAAATCTGCTTCACCTTTATTATCTTCCTGATATGAATTCTCCAATGCCTTGTAAAACATGTAAGCATTGATTTGGCCGGTTTTCTCGAACATGTTCCACAATAACTGCAACAAATGAGATGCCTCCTTTTTTGTGGACTGTCGTTCTAATAATAGACTGCCCGGGTAAAAACAAGGCTATTCCATGTAAAATCATCCGATTTTCAGGATATTTCCAGCAATGCCTGACTTCTGCCGCCTGAAGGCGGCGGAAGAATTGTTGCAGCTATATATTAAAACTCTTTGATATCATAGCCAAGATTTCTCATGGTATTAATATCATTGCGCCAGTCGTCTTTTACCTTTACAAACAGCTCAAGATACACCCTGGTGCCTAAAAAACGCTCCATGTCAACTCTTGCCTGGCTGCCTATGGATTTGAGCATGCGCCCGCCTTTTCCAATGACAATGCCCTTATGAGAAGACTTTTCACAGATAATAGAGGCCATGACATCTACCAATTCCTTATCTTCCCTGTCCTGAATCTTCTCTATCTCTACTCCTATCCCGTGAGGAACTTCTTCCTTCAGTAAATTTAAAGCCTTTTCTCTTATTATTTCAGCCAGTATTACCCTTTCGGGCTGATCAGTAATCATATCATCAGGGTAATACTTAGGTCCTTCCGGCAAATAGGAAACTAATTTCTCCTCCAAAGCTTTGATATTAGTCCCGGCAAGTGCGGAAATCTCTATAATATCATCGAACCTGCCTGCCTCTTTGAATTCTGATAATTGCAGCCGTGCTTTCTCCTTATCGGCAGCATCTATTTTATTGGCAGCCAGTACGACGGGCGGTGTAATCTGTTTCAGCCACTCAGCAATCATGCGATCCCCAGGTCCTATGCCATCGGCTATGTCGACAACAAATAAAACAGCTTCCATATCAGAAATGGAGTTTTGAGCCGCTTTAACCATGTATTCCCCTAATTTATTCTTGGGTTTATGTATGCCCGGGGTATCCACAAACACAATCTGGTAGTCCTCTCTTGTAAGCACACATTGAATTCGGTTGCGGGTAGTCTGAGGTTTGCTGGATATAATAGCTATCTTTTCCCTGATGAGAGTATTCATCAGGGTGGATTTGCCTACATTCGGCCTTCCTACAATGGCTACAAAACCCGAACGAAACTTTGGCAAAAATGATCACTTCCTTTAGTCAAATTCGGTAAAGGCACATGGCAGCAGCTCTTCCGCGCCATACACCTTGTAATTTCCATTCACATCTCCCACAATGATCGTGGACACTCTAAACTCTGCCAGCACCTGCCTGCATATGCCGCAGGGATATATCAGCCTGTCCATATCTGAAACCACTGCTATGGCAGCAAATTCCCTTTTGCCTTGTGACACAGCCTTGAAAACCGCAGTTCTTTCAGCGCAATTTGTAGCTCCGTAGCTTGCATTTTCTATATTAACCCCGGTGATTATTTCACCGTCACTGCATAAAAGCGCAGCACCCACACGAAGTCCTGAATAAGGTGCATATGCCTGTTTCCTGGCTGCGAGAGCTGCATCTATCAACTGCCGGTAATTCGTCAAAACCAGGCCCCCTTGGATATATATTTTAAAACCGATTAATCAAATTTATTTCCTGGGCAGATTAAGCTCCTGCAGGATAGTCTCCTGCAGTTGATTCATAATATCCTCATTCTCCAGATTTTTCTCATGATCATATCCTAAAAGGTGCAATAACCCGTGGACCATGAGAAAGCCCAGCTCACGTTTGAGCCCGTGGCCATACTCAGCGGCTTGTTCCCGGGCCTTTTCAACTGAAATAACAATATCACCAAGTACAACTTCCCCAGTATCCGGCATTGCGTTGTCATGAAGAGCAGCGTGCCAATCCTCCTGATTGACAGGATCCAAGTCTATCAGCGGAAATGATAAAACATCTGTGGCAGTGTCTTTTTGCCTGTATTCACGGTTAAGAGTGCGTATTTCTTCATTGTTGGTAAGCATAAGGCTGACCTCTGCATCTATGTCAGCATTAACATGCTCCAATGTTTTTTTCAGCACCGTTTCAAAAAATTCCTGCAGCTCATCAATATCACTAACAATATCCTGGTGATTGTCAATTAACAAGGTCATCCTGTTTTCTCGTCCTTTCTGCATTCAAATCAACACTGGGATATTTTACCCGTTCATGGAAGATGCCGCTAATGACACTTGTAAAGGAAGATGCAATGATATTCATGTCCCGGATTGTTAAATCACATTCATCAAATTGGCCGTCATCCATTTTTTCACGTATCAACTTGCGGATTAGTTCTTCAACTTTTTCAGGTGTATAGTCTGTCATAGCCCGAACAGCAGCTTCAACCGTATCTGCCAGCATGACAACAGCTGTTTCCCTGCTTTGCGGCTTTGGTCCGGGATAACGGAAATCATCCAGACTGACTTCTTTATTCCCCAGGTTTTTTGCCTTATGGAAGAAGTATATCACCGGTGTTGTACCGTGGTGCTCAGTTATAAATTTCTGGATAACATCCGGCACCTTGTATTTTCTTGCAATCTCCAATCCATCATTAGCGTGGGCTGTTATAATTCTGGTACTCAACTCAGGGTCAATCCTCTCGTGGGGATTATCATAAGTCAACTGGTTTTCCTTGAAAAAATAAGGCCGTTCCAGTTTTCCTATATCATGGTAATAGGCACCTACCCTGGCTAACAGCCCGTTGGCACCGATAGCATCAGCAGCACTCTCGGCAAGGTTTGCTACTATAATGCTGTGATGATATGTTCCGGGTGTTTCCATCAAAAGACGCTTTAATACCGGATGATTTGGGTTTCCCAGTTCCACCAGCTTTATGGGGGTTACCACTCCGAATAGATTTTCCCATATGGGAAGTGTTCCTATGGTAAGGACAGCTGCCAACAGTCCTCCCAGCACACCCCACAGGGAGCTGTACAACGGACCGATCCATCCGCCCTGGATCAGCAGTTCAATACCGGCTACAGTAAGAAAGTTGCCTGCTGCTGCACCCAAACCGGCCCAAACCAATGAATTCCTGTGTTGAATGTTTTTTAACAGGCTAATACCTACCATTCCGCCAACCATGGTCATAGCAACCGGTGAAATGTGCATGCCTGATATTACACCTGTCAATACAGCCATTATTACATTAAATACAATACCTACCCTCGTATTGATTAAAACAGACATCAGCATTCCGGCCATGGCAGCGGGTATCAAATAGATATTGAAAAGCGCTGCCGCATAGGTTAACCCGGTCACCAGGCACAATATGACACCTGCCATTAATATTACAAGAGGCTTGAATAACAACGGTTTTTCAAATAAGACTAAATACAGGGCTATTAACCCTATGCATATAATTACTACAATAAAAACTCCGCCGTATAACGGAAAATCTACAGTGTCATTTTTCAGCAGACCCAGCTCTCCCAGCATTTCAAACTGGGCTTCAGTTATGGGCTGGCCGGCTTGTACGATGAACTGTCCCTTTTTATATATAACTTTTTCTACTGCTTCTGCAGCCTTCTGTTTTTCCAATAATGTTTTTTCAGGGTCATACAAAAGATTTGCTTTAAGCAGCGGCACACCAATGTTAATACCTAACATCTTAAGCTCGTTTGGTATTGTCATACCCTGAATGGTATCCCGCAGAATTGTCTTGAATTCAGGAAGCTGCTCCTGCTTAATGCCTGTTTCCATCATTTCCTTCAAAGTATCGATAAGTTTTTGATGCAGCTGATTCAAATCCCTTTGCTCTGCACCTATGATAGCTCTTATATCATCCCTGGAAAGCTGAATAGGAATATATTGCTGCATTTCCTGGAGGAATGCTTCATTGTACAACTGATCAAGGTCAGGTTCAGTTTTAATAATCGGAGGTTGTGTTGTGGCTGCAGGTTCCTGCTCTTCTTCATTTGAAGTGCCTGTAATATTCTCTTCTTCAGATGTGGTATCGCCAGGTTCCTCCTGCTGCTGGGACTGCTCCCATTGCCTGATAAGCTCCTGCTGCTGCTCTTCCCATTTCTGAAGCTTTTCTGCTGCCTTATCCCGAACGGTTTTCATTCCTTCAAATATTCCTTCGACTTCGGCAACCACTTCATTGGTAATGGTTTGATCCAGGGTATATATATCATTAACCCTGTCCCTGGCCTGCAGGATACGTTCTCTTGTTGCCCTCACATCCTCCACATCCCTTGGAGCTGCAATGGGCTCACTGAGAATATCACCTACTTTGAGTTCATACTTCTCAGGTGAAATTGCACTCAATACCAGCACAAAGATCAAAGCTGAAACCAGCAATCCAACCACAGCATCTGCAAAAAAGGGATGCAGCAAAAAATTAATTACCGGCATCCGCCTAACAGGCTTGTCTCTTTTTGCAGCAGCAGGTTGGATCATTCTTCATTCTCCTCCTCAGTATCTCTTTCACCTTTGTGTTTCTTTTCATAACGGCCATAAGCTTCTATAATCCTCATGACCAGCTCATGTCTGACAACATCTTTATGAGTCAGGTAGACGAACTCCAGGCCTTTTATCCCCTGAAGAACCCGGGTTGCTTCCACCAGCCCTGACTTTTTGCCCTTAGGAAGGTCTATCTGGGTAATATCTCCTGTAATTATGGCTCTGGATCCCTGCCCCAGCCTGGTAAGGAACATTTTCATCTGCTCTGAAGTGGTGTTTTGCGCCTCATCCAGTATTATAAATGAATCTTCCAGGGTCCGCCCCCTCATATATGCCAGGGGAGCCACTTCAATAGCGCCTCGTTCAATTAATTTCAAATATGTCTCCGGCCCCATCAGATCATACAACGCATCATATAAAGGCCTTAAGTATGGATCTACCTTGTTCTGCAGGTCGCCTGGAAGAAATCCAAGCTTTTCTCCCGCCTCAACTGCCGGCCTGGTTAGTATGATCCGGCTTACCTGCTTGCTCTTAAATGCAGTAACCGCCATTGCCATGGCCAAATAGGTTTTACCGGTACCGGCAGGGCCTATGCCGAAAACAATATCATTTTTGGAAATAGCATTTACATATTGCTTTTGTCCCAGTGTTTTGCACTTGATTTGCTTTCCGCGATGACTGACACATATAACATCTGCCATCAGCTCATTTATAACATCCTCCTGGCCTGATCGTGCCAGCTGGATAGCATATCCAATTCGAGAAATGTCAAGAGTTTCCCGGTTTCGAATCATATCAAGCAATTTGAGTATTACATTGGATGCCAGGTTGACGTTTGCCTCTTCACCGGTTATGCGAATCTGTGTTTCCCTGGCTATTATCTGTACACCGGTTTCCTCTTCAATGAATTTTATATTCTGATCAAAATTGCCGAACAGAGCCATTAATACTTCAATACTGTCTATGTCTAGTATACGCTCAGTCATTAAGCTGCTCAAATGTGAAATCCTCCTATTGTGTAACGATAGTCTGCTGCATACCGATATCCTCCAAAGCTTCTATATATATGACAGCAATTATTTTTTCACCTTCTATAATATCGTATTTCACCTTTTTGTCAATGATTTTTGCCCCTCGCGGAACAGCCTGCTTAGCCTTTTCTTCTGCCAATTCTTCCAGTTTCTTTCTGGCTTTTTGAATATTATTCTTCCAGTATATTACCTCTGTTTCATAATATATTTCAGTTATAAATATACCATCCTCCAAAATCTCCACATCATAATCGTCAAACGCTGCTTCCTCTTTGCTGTATGGTATCTTAAGCTTTTCCCATCCTATATATTTAATTACTGCTTTGCGGCCGGTTCTCTGGCGGTAAGGATCCTTCAGAGACAGCTCAGCTGTTTCTTCATACCATGTCCTGGCTATTATCTGACCCATTGAATGAACATACCGTACACCGATTGTATCTGAATGATCAATAATGCCGCTGACCAGAAGCTGGCCCTTTCTTACAGTCTGCCCTTCCTTCGCCACTGCCTGACCGTCCAGCACAATCATTTTATCTATAATGCCGTCTTTTGCAGCCACAATATTGCATGGTGTATCTTTATCAATTATAGGAGGAGGCAGCACGGATTCCTTTACCCTCAGGATAGCGCGGCTGCCCCTAAGTTCAAGGCTTGCCCATGAAATCTCCGGCAAATCTATAATCAGTTGATTTTCTATACTCATGGTATCTATATTAGGTTTGAAAACACCCGGCTTTACACCTAATGACTCCAATTCATTCAGCAGCTTTTGCGGGTTGACGCTTTCAGTTCCCTGTACCTCCACCGACCAGATAAATGAAGAAAACCCGTATATAATCATAAGAAATAAGACCATTCCAACAGCCAGCATTTTGCGGTGCCTGTACCGGTATATGATAAATGGAAGACCGCGTTTGTCCACTATCCTTATCCGGCAGCGTATTTTCCGGGATATGCCATGCAGCTTTCTAAATCCGTTAATGCTGATTTTGGCTGTCAGAGTGGTATAATTCTGCCTGTTTATTCCCCACAGATAAATCCCATTTGTTACCGTAAGGTTTATAAATTTCTCAAGGGACACCCCTTCTACTCTTATAACCATGTATCCTACCAAAAAGTTCCACAGTATGTAAAAAAACATTTCATCCGTCTCTCCTTTTTACAAGGGGTAACTTCCTTCAGATAAATTCCACTGTTTTAATTTCACCCGTTATCATGATATCGTCGGCTGCTATGTTCTTCAGCTGCATTTCCGTTCCCAGTACACGTATCACACCAATGGAAGAATTTACACGAATCCTCTGAGGAGTATACTCTATAACTCCCTTGTGATTTTCCACAAGCATCTGGTTATTGCCGATCATGCTGATTTTAGGCAGATTAAGCATAATTTCTTTGGGAAGCTCAAACAGTTCCGAGACAGCAGACTTCATATCTTCCAGCCTTTTTCTGCGCATGCATTCACCCCCCGTTATTAAATGATATGCGTTTTATCAAACCGGTAGAAGCAGGTAAGCAGAAAGAGGAGTAAGCCTGCCAAAATCGAGTAGGAGGTAGGTGATAAATTCACCTACCGACCTCTCACACCACCGTACAAACGGTTCACGTATACGGCGGTTCCTTAGTTTACGCAGACTTTACGATAATAATCAGAAAAGAATAGGT
>DUSN01000079.1 GCA_012842605.1 Clostridiales bacterium | reverse complement strand
TGTGGTATTATTTCTTTGAACCATAGTGAGAACCTCATTGTATTGTTTTTTCGCAAAAAATATTATACATGATTTTCTCGCTATGGTTTTTTTATTTTACCTATTGCATTTCATTTTACAATGAACCACTTAATAAAATATTTATAACAGTGGAAAAATCTGTTGACAAATAATCAAATAAAGAATATCATAAATATAATAAAACAGATTGGTATACTTGGATATAAATATTTTAGGAGGAATTAGAATGTCAAGAATAGCAAAGAGTTTAACTGATCTTATTGGAAATACTCCTCTGCTTGAATTGTCCAATTACAGCAAAGCTTTGGGTATTGAAGCCAGATTGCTGGCAAAACTGGAATATTTTAACCCGGCCGGCAGTGTTAAGGACCGCATAGGATACGCTATGATCAAGGATGCTGAAGAGCGCGGCATACTGAACAAGGACTCGGTGATTATCGAGCCTACCAGTGGAAACACCGGTATTGCCCTTGCTTTTGTCTCTGCTGCCAGAGGGTATCGGTTAATCCTGACAATGCCTGAAACCATGAGTGTGGAACGCAGGAATCTGTTAAAAGCCCTGGGGGCAGAAGTAGTGCTGACCCCGGGAGCGGAGGGTATGAAAGGAGCCATACGTGCTGCCGAGGAAATAGCTGCAAAAACACCCAATTCATTTATCCCGCAGCAGTTTAACAATCCTGCAAATCCTGCTATTCACAGGAAAACTACTGCTGAGGAAATATGGCGTGATACTGATGGCGAAGCTGACATTTTTGTGGGTGGAGTAGGAACAGGAGGAACTATAACAGGCGTAGGAGAGGTTCTGAAGGAAAAAAATCCAAACTTCAAAGTAGTTGCGGTAGAACCCGCTGATTCTCCCGTCCTCTCAGGCGGCAAACCTGGACCGCACAAAATCCAGGGCATAGGAGCAGGTTTCATTCCTGCAATATTAAATACATCAATTATAGATGAAGTTTACAAGGTGAAAAATGAAAGTGCATTTGAAACTTCAAAAGCACTTGCAAAGCATGAAGGGCTGATTGTAGGCATATCCTCAGGAGCAGCTGCCTATGCAGCAACACAGGTTGCAAAACGCCCTGAGAATAAGGGTAAAACCATTGTAGTGCTGCTGCCGGATACAGGGGAAAGATATCTTTCAACCCCACTGTTCCAGGAAGTCTGATAAACAGCGCATTCAAAAGCGATACAGTCAGATAATGACAGGCGAATGATCGATCCCTGATATAAGCAGGTTATATCAACAGGAGAACCCATTTAAAGCTCAGTAAACATTACTGGGCTTTTTTTGCTGCTTCCGGCAGAATTGCGCTTGGCAATATATCTTTTGTAAATTTTTTGCCTGCAAGTTTTGTAAGCAACTGTATAACAATTCGATACTTACAGAACATATAAGCAAAGAATGAAAAGGAGGTTGTTGCGTATGCATACAATGTGGAAGGGGTCTATCAGTTTCGGGCTGGTGAATATTCCCGTTAAAATGTTTGCTGCAACCGAGGACAAGGATATTCGATTTAAATATATACATAAGGAATGCAAAACACCCATCAAATATGAAAAGGTATGCCCTGCCTGCAAAAGGGAACTGACCCAGGATGATATAGTAAGAGGTTATGAATATGAACCGGGTAAGTTTGTGGTAATTGAAGACAAGGACCTTGAAGCCCTAAGACAGGCATCCGGAAAAGCAATTGAAATTATTGATTTTGTTAACCTAAGCGAAATTGATCCTATTTATTTTATTAAATCCTATTATCTTTCTCCCCAGGAGACAGGCGAAAAGGCATATAATCTCCTGAGAGAAGCGATGAACAGGACAGGCAGAATAGCCATTGCCAGGATTACCCTTAGGGATAAGCAATCTTTGGCAGCTGTCAGAGTTTATAAAAATCTGCTTGTTATGGAAACAATCTACTATCCTGATGAGGTGCGGGATATTTCTCAGGTTCCCAATATTCCGTCTGCCATGCAGGCAGATGATAAGGAACTAACCATGGCCACTCAGCTTATTGATAATCTTACCACTACATTTGATCCTGAAAAATATACTGACGAGTATAGAAAAGAGCTTATGGAACTGATTCACAAGAAAGTTGAAGGAAATGAAATTGTTCAGCCGCAGGAAGTCCCGCAAAAGAATGTTATTGATTTAATGCAGGCACTCCAGGAAAGCCTGAAAGAAACCCAAAGATTGAAAGAAACTGACAGCCCAAAAACCAAAAAGGTACCTGCAAGGAAGAAGAAGGCCACTACCGGATAGAAGAGGGGAAGGGTTAGATGAAATGGATTCCTCCAATGGAACCAATATCTTCAGATATGATAATGACGGGGCATGAATGGATTTACCAGATTAAATGGGACGGAATCAGAGGTCTGGTATATTATCAGGACTCAGGCCCAGATAAACTTAAAATATATACTAAAAGAGGCAGGGACCGCACCGTTTATTATCCGGAATTACATCATATAATAGATCGAATTGCCGGTAATAGTGCAATACTGGATGGAGAAATAGTGGTGCCGGGGGAGGACAGCAAGCCAACCTTTCAACTGAGCCTGATAAGGGAAAGGGTGAGCAATCCGGACAGACTGCTGTACTATAGCAGCAAATACCCGGTAATATACATTATATTTGATATTTTATACATAAACGGTAGCAGTTTGACTGGACTTCCCTTTATGAAGCGCAGGGATATCCTTTACAACACCGTAAAATCAGGAGTCAATATAGGCCTTGCAGAAAACTATAAAGACGGCCCAGGCTTATTTAATCTGATGAAAAGAAAGGGCTGGGAAGGGATAGTATCGAAAAAAAAGGACAGTCCTTACCTTCCCGGTAAAAATCACAGAGACTGGTTTAAGCACAAGGTTCTGAAAAAGATGCTGGCTGCCGTTTGTGGAATACAACTTAAGAATGGTTTTCCCAATTCACTGATCCTGGGAATTAACAGGGACAATGAATGGGTATATATAGGAAAAGCATCCCTGGGATTAACTCAGGATGATCTTGCAAAATTAAAGGAGTACTCTCAAAGCAGCAGAGATGAGTGTCCTTTTACTGATGCAAATTCGTGGAAGGGTAAGCCGGTAAAATGGCTGAAACCCACATTGACCTGCTGGGTCAGATTTTTAGAATGGACAAATGACGGGCAATTGCGCCACCCCAGGATTTTAGGCTTTGCTGCAAGTCATGCAGAAGAAGCAGACGGAAGGGAATGGTCAATGGATGAATGAACTGGAGGTAAACGGTCAGATTGTCCGTGTAACAAATCCTGAAAAGATTATGTGGCCGGAGCTTGGAATTAGAAAAATAGACTACATAGCAAAGATGGCGGAATTGGCTCCTTATATCATACCGCATGCAAGGGATCGTTTATTGACTGCTATACGATATCCTGACGGAGTTGACGGAAAATCCTTTTTTCAAAAAAATACTCCCGGCTATGCACCGGAATGGATAGAAACTGCTGAGTGGAACGAAAATAATTACACATTGCTTAACTCATTATCTACCCTGGTTTGGCTGTGCAACCAGGCTGTCCTGGAGTTTCATACAAGCTTTAACCGTATACAGGATGAGAACAAGCCAACGGACTTGGTTTTTGACCTGGATCCTTCTCCAGGGCAGCAGTTTGATCATGCTGCGGAGGCAGCCCTGCTCATTCATGAGACTCTTTCAGGCCTGAATATCAATAGCTGGGTAAAAACCTCCGGGGCTACAGGACTGCAAATCTATATCCCGGTAGGAGGACGCTATGACTATGATACTGCAAGGAAAATCAATGAGTTTTTCGGCCGTTATTTTGCACAGAAATACCCTGAAAAAATAACTTTGGAGCGAATGGTGAAAAAAAGGGGCACTAAATTGTATTTTGATTATTTGCAGATGTGGAACGGAAAGACTATCACCATGGTTTATTCACCGCGGGCTGTACCGGGCGGCAACGTTTCCATGCCTGTAACATGGGAAGAAATTGAAAAAGGGTTTTCCCCGGAGGATTTTAATCTGTTGAATGCAAAAAAGCGTCTGGAAGAGAAGGGAGACCTGTTTGCACCTTTATTGCTGCCGGAGAACCATCAAAACCTGGACTTTCTGCTCAAATATGTCAATTAAAAGGTTCAGAGATGATCAGGTTATGTTATAATAAATAGAAATGATAATGCAAAAGGGGAATTAAATTGAGTAAAGCAGATAAAGTGTTTATTGATATGTGCAATGATATTCTGGAAAATGGTTACAGTACATATGGGCAGAAGGTAAGACCGGTATGGGAGGACGGCACTCCCGCTCACAGCATAAAGAAGTTTGGGGTGGTAAATCGTTATGACCTGTCGGAGGAATTTCCTATCCTGACATTGCGCCCTACCCCTTTGAAAAAAGCAATTGATGAAATTCTCTGGATATGGCAGAAAAAATCCAACAACATCAAAGATTTGAACAGTCATATTTGGGATGCCTGGGCTGATGAGAACGGATCTATCGGAAAAGCCTATGGGTATCAGCTTTCCATAAAGCATAAGTACCCGGAAGGTGAGTTTGACCAGGTTGACCGTGTCTTGTATGATTTAAAACATAATCCCTATAGCCGAAGAATTATTACCAATATCTATAACCATGCAGATCTTCATGAAATGAAACTATATCCCTGTGCTTACAGTGTGACATTCAATGTAACCGGTGACAAGCTTAACGCCATTTTAAACCAAAGATCCCAGGATGTACTGCCGGCAAACAACTGGAATGTGTGCCAGTATGCGGTTCTGGTTCATATGTTTGCAGCGGTAAGCGGATTAAAGGCCGGTGAATTGGTTCATGTTATTGCAGATGCCCATATTTACGACAGGCATATACCTATAATCAAAGAATTGATACAAAGACCCCAGTATCCTGCTCCTAAGCTGATCATAAATCCAAAAGTCAGAAACTTTTATGATTTTACACCTGATGACTTTGTACTGGAAGGGTACCAGGCAGGCCCGCAGATAAAGAATATACCCATTGCAGTATAGCATAGAACAGGGGAATAGATTATGAATTTTATTGCAGCTGTTGATCAGCAGTGGGGCATCGGCAGGAACGGAAGTTTGCTGCAGCCGATTCCGCATGATCTGAAACGCTTCAAGTCTTTGACTTTGAACAAGGTTGTAGTGCTTGGCCGAAAGACATTGAATACCTTCCCCGGAGGCAAGCCTCTCCCGGGAAGAACCAATATAATTTTAACCAGGCAGGAAGACTTTTCAGCAGAAGGAGCAATTATCTGCCGCTCCTTTGATGAATTGTACAATATGCTTCGCTCATATAGTGATGAAGATATATTCATCATAGGAGGCGGCGAAATCTACAATGCTTTGATTCCCTACTGCAGAACCGGCTACATAACAAAGATATACAAGACTTATCCGGCAGATACATTCATAATTGACCTGGACCAGAGTCCAAGCTGGGAAGTTGCTGCAACCGAAGGTCCATATTTATATAAGGATGATATATACTATACATTTGTTGAATACCGCAATAAGCAAGTCTTGTCTTTGCCTTAATTAATATTATATCCGCCTTGCATAGAACATCTCCTGTTTAGATGGCATATAATGTATCATATCCAAATGGAGGTGAAAAAAATATATGTATGGCGGATATGATATTTACCAGACTTGTCCCAGCGGCACCCAGCCCTATATAATCCGCGCAGGCGACACTTATTATTCTCTGGCTATCCGGTTCAACACCACAGTAGCAGCCATAATGGCAGCCAACCCGGGTGTTGATCCAAACAGGTTGATGATAGGCCAGCAGATCTGCATACCCGGTGCTCCCATGCCCGGTGAATGTCCTGCAGGTACCCAGCCTTATATTATTCGTGCAGGAGATACCTTCTATTCCCTGGCTATACGCTTTAATACAACGGTAGCAGCAATAATGGCCGCTAATCCGGGTGTTGATCCCAACAGGTTGATGATAGGCCAGCGGATATGTATACCTGGTGCTCCCATACCAGGTCAATGTCCCGCAGGCACTGATCCCTATGTCATTAAGGCAGGAGACACCATTTTCTCACTTGCAGCACGGTTTAACACAACAGTAGAAGCCATCCTGGCAGCCAACCCGGGTATTGATCCCAACAGACTTATGATCGGCCAGCAAATTTGCATCCCCCGCCCAGGTGTACCACCCTGCCCGGGAGGTCAGTATTATACAATAAGAAGCGGTGATACACTTTATGCTTTAGCAAATAGATTCAATGTAACGGTTGCTGCTATCATTCAGGCTAACCCCGGCATAGATCCAATGTCATTGAGGGTAGGCCAGATAATTTGCATTCCGGCGCCTGCACAGGGCAGCTGTCCCAGCGGCACAAGTGAATATACAATTCAGGCAGGTGACACTTTCTTTAGCATTGCAAGAAGATTCAACATCAGCGTGGACTCACTTATGCAGGCCAACCCCGGTGTAGATCCGGATGCCCTGCAGATAGGACAGAAGATTTGTGTTCCCATGGCTTAACTAAGGATACAATATAGTAAATAAAAACAGCAATTATGATTAAGAGCAGTCATAATTGCTGTTTCTTGTTTTTATTTATTATGTTCAGTTTATCTTCTGTCTGCAATAAAAAATACTGCAAGGGTGCCTGGACCTGAATGAGCACCAATAACCGGTCCGATATTGTTTATAATGATATCTTTGACAGAATACCTGGAACGGATAAGGTCAGCCAGATAATCAGCATCATCAGGAGAGTCGCCGTGACTGATGAATATAACCTGCTCTTCTGGCTTTACTATGGATTCTTCCAGCTTCTCAAACAAAGTCTTGATAGACTTTTTCCTGCCTTTTACCTTGGTTACCGGCATTAAACGTCCTTCATCATCCACATGAAGAATTGGTTTAATATCAAGCATTGTCCCTATAAAAGCTGCTGCTCCTGAAACGCGGCCTCCCCTTTTCAGGTGGTTCAGATCCTCAACAGTGAACCAATGAGCAACTTTTAACTTGTTGCTTTCCACCCACTGAACAATTTCATCCTTTCCGGCACCTTCTTCCAGCATTTTAACAGCATGCCAGGCAATAAGGCCTTCACCCATGGAAGCAGCTTTTGTATCGATAATGGTGATATCACCATCGGGGAATTCCTCCAAAAGCATATCCCGCGCCAATAATGCGCTGTTATAGCTGCCGCTAAGAGCAGAGGAGAAGCATAGGTATATTACAGGTCTTTTCTGCTCCAAATAGGAGCGGAAAGCTTTGGCATAAACGTCTGTATTTACCTGTGAGGTAGTGGGCATCTCCCCGTTGCGCACAGCATCATAGAATGTTTTGAAATCCATGCTTTGGCCGAAATCATCAATATTGTCACTGCCCTTGAAATGGTAGGTAAAATTAATAACAGGAATATTGTGCTCCCGGATATAGCTGTAGGGAAGATCTGAACATGAGTCTAATATTATCACCGGATTCTTAGAATTCACAAGTATCCCTCCTGTCCGTTTAATAGACTTATTATATTATAGAAAATACAGGAATACAAGGCAACAACCGGATAATATAAAAAACTGATTTTACAGGGCAGGTATGGTTTCACAGCAGAAATTTCTTAGAAGATCTTCCAGAGTGTCCCTTCGTCTGATAAGCCTGTGGGTTCCATCTGACTGAATTAACACTTCAGCTGGTCTCAGCCTGTTATTGTAGTTGGATGACATGGAGTACCCATAAGCTCCTGCATCCAGCACCCCTAATATATCTCCGACAGCCAGGGGAGGAAGCATCCTGTTTTCAGCAACAATGTCTCCGCTTTCACAAATATTGCCTACTATAGTAACAGGTATTTTCTCAGGTGATAAGGCTTTTTCGTCCTTTGGATAGACTTCAACATCATGCCATGCATCGTACATTACAGGACGCACTAAGACATTGAATCCCAGGTCGGTACCTGCGTATAAATTGCCTGCGTTTTCTTTCAAAGCATGCACTGTGCCTAAAAGAACGCAGCATTCAGCTACAACATAGCGTCCAGGCTCTATCATGAACATAATATCGGAATTATTGCGGGAAGCCCACTGGTGCAGCAATTCGTCAACTTTCCTTCCAAATTGCTTCAGTTCCAGGCGTTTCTCTCCTTCAAGCTTTTTATAAGGGATTCCGAACCCTCCACCCAGGTCTATATACTTCAGGTCATCAAATTGTTCTGCAAATTCCAATATTGCTTTTACGCTTTGTACATAGGGTTCACCGTTCATGAACAATGATCCGATATGCTGGTTAATGCCTGTCAGATTCAGATTGTACTGTTTCAGTATTGTTTTTATATCATCAACCAGGCCGATGTTTATACCGAATTTTGTATTTTCTCCTCCTGTTATTACCTTTTCATGATGTCCGATGCCAAATCCGGGATTGATTCGGATTGCAACATCACCGCCCGGATTTATCTTTCCATAGGTTTCCAGTTGACTTAAGGAATCTACGCTTACCTTAATGCCCAAATTAATAGCATACATCATTTCATCTTCAGACACATTGTTGCTGATGTAAAAAATCTGTTCCGGCCGGAAACCTGCAGCTAAGAGAACGTAGATTTCACCGGGGGACATAGCATCAGCATTAAGGCCTTCTTCACGTATAATCTTCAACAGCTCCAGGTTGGAATTTGCTTTAGTTGAATAGTTAGCTTTAAAGTTGGGATATGTCACAAAATTGGCCATTTCCCTGCAGCGCTGGCGCAGTATTCTTTCATTATATACGTAAAGAGGGCTGCCATATTGGTCAATAAGTTGCTTTGGTGTTGATGAACCAAAAAAGTTGATTTTTTCTGTATAATAATTAGTCATAAATTCCTCCGGTCTTATTATAGTTTAGTCTGCCATATATTCAATAAAAGATGCATTTTTATGGCAATATCAAGGATATAATATACATCAAATTAGGCATAATGTCAACGATTTCTTTTATTTATGTAAATACAATGCATAAATATGCACTTATCGTGACGATAGATAATATCATATAATCATTTTTATTTTACAACATGCTCTTTTGTGTTAAACTGTTATTTGGAAAATCAGGCAGCTAAAGCAAAATGGAGGTAAAGTATGCAAAATATAATATCTCAGCTGGTAAAGGAATTTAAAATCAGGGAACAACAGGCTGTAAATACTGTAAAATTGATAGACGAGGGCAACACTATTCCTTTTATAGCCAGATATCGAAAGGAAGCAACAGGGGGCTTGGACGACAGTATACTGAGAGATTTTTATGAAAGGCTTACTTATCTGAGAAACCTGGAAAGCCGAAAGCAGGAAATCCGTCATCTGATCGAAGAACAGGGCAGATTGACAGATGAAGTTCTTGAAAGTATTCAGAATGCACAGACTATGACTGAACTTGAGGATATATACAGACCGTATCGGCCTAAACGAAGAACAAGAGCTACCATTGCAAAAGAGAAAGGCCTGGAACCGCTTTCTGATATAATTTGGAACCAGGAGATGCAGGAAGGCAGCATTGAGAATATTGCCATGGCATATCTTGATCCGGAAAAAGAAGTAGATACAGTTGAACAGGCAATCAGCATGGCGCTTGATATCATAGCAGAAAGAATATCCGATGATGCTGATTACCGGAAATATATACGTGATTTTACTTTTCGGAATGGAGTATTGGAAGCAAAAGCTGCAAAAGAAGAAGCATCTGTCTATGAAATGTATTATGAATATAAGGAAGCTGTCAGCAAAATTGTCCCCCACAGAATTTTGGCAATAAACCGCGGAGAAAACGAAAAGTTTCTATCTGTAAAAATCGTACTTGATGAAGATAAAATAATAGAAGACTTATGCATGAAGGTTATAGTGAAACCCAGCATTGGATCTGAGCTGATAAAAAGAGCAGTAGAGGACGCATATAAAAGGCTGATTGCTCCTTCCATAGAAAGGGAAATTCGGAATCAGTTAACTGAAAAAGCTGAAGACCAGGCTATCCGGGTGTTTGGAGAAAATCTAAGGAATCTGCTGCTTCAACCGCCGGTTAAAGGCAAGATAGTTATGGGTGTTGACCCTGGCTACAGGACAGGCAATAAGATTGCATTAGTTGACGACACCGGCAAGGTTTTGGACACATCCGTTGTTTTTATGACTTTGCCTAACCATAATAAGGAACAAGCAAAAAGTACCCTGAAAAAGCTTATAGAGCTGCATCATGTGAATATTATTGCTATTGGGAACGGGACTGCCTCAAGGGAAAGTGAAATTGTAATTGCTGAGCTGTGCAGGGAAATGGATCGCAAGGTTCAATATATTATTGTCAATGAAGCAGGTGCTTCTGTATATTCAGCATCAAAGCTGGGAAGCGAGGAATTTCCGGATTTCGATGTAGCTCTCAGAAGTGCTGTGTCAATAGCCAGGAGACTTCAGGATCCCCTGGCGGAATTGGTGAAAATTGACCCCAAATCAATAGGGGTTGGTCAGTATCAGCATGATGTCAACCAAAAGCGGCTGGCAGAAGCTCTCAGGGGTGTAGTTGAAGACTGTGTAAACAGTGTGGGAGTAGACCTTAATACAGCTTCTCCGTCCCTGCTTCAATACATATCCGGTATTACTCCGACACTGGCGAAAAATATAGTAGCCTATCGTCAGGAGAAAGGAAGATTTTTAAATAGGCAGGAGCTTTTAAACGTTAGCAAACTTGGACCAAAGGCGTTTGAACAATGTGCCGGCTTCCTCAGAATACCGGGGGGAGATAATATACTGGATAATACCGCTGTGCATCCAGAGTCGTATAATGCGGTTTTACAGCTGCTTGAAATGAAGAATTTAACATTAAAGGATATCGAAAAGGGAGGTTTGAAAAGGCTGGCTGAGGAATCAGGCAAATGGGATCTGGCACAGCTGTCCAAAGAGCTTGGCATTGGCCTTCCTACTCTTAAGGACATTATCAGGGAACTGCAAAAGCCGGGACGTGACCCCCGGGATGAATTGCCTCAGCCGATACTTCGCACCGATGTAATGGATCTGAAGGATCTTAAGCCCGATATGATATTAACGGGTACTGTGCGCAATGTTATTGATTTTGGCGTATTTGTAGATATTGGTGTACATCAGGACGGTTTGGTGCATATATCACAGCTTTCTGACAGCTATGTAAAACATCCCATGGATGTCGTACAAGTAGGAGATATTGTTACTGTAAAAGTACTGGATGTAGATGTAGCCCGAAAACGAATATCTCTTACTATGCGAGGTATTTAATACATTGTATGATCAGCTTGTCGACTAGTTAATTATGGTTGTTCTAGTTGATCTGATTGACACTCATTCTTATTGATTTTATGTATATGTTATACTATAATATGTATTAGAAAATAAACAACGAATCTTCAGGGCAGGGTGAAATTCCCGACCGGCGGTATAGTCCGCGAGTCCTTTACGGGATTGACCCGGTTAAATTCCGGGACCGACAGTATAGTCTGGATGGGAGAAGGTACGTTTATTGATAGTGCTTAGTTAATAGTGCTGCGTACACCCCTGAAGGTTTCAGGGGTTTTTTCATGCATACCTTTAGGTTCATTGTTTATTTCCATCTATTTATTTTCAGGAGGAGATAATTATGAACAATACAACACACGCAGGATCTTTCAGAAGTATGATGAAAATTGAGCTTAATGTTAAGAACTTAGTAAAGATTGCCATGCTTTCAGCTGTATCCTTTGTGCTAATGCTTCTGTCATTTCCTATAGCTGCCGTATTTCCGGCCTTTTTAAAGCTGGACTTAAGTGATCTGCCGGCACTGTTGGGGGGGTTTGCGCTTGGACCGGTTGCCGGGATACTAATTGAACTGATAAAAAATATCCTGAACATACTGATTAAGGGTACCGATACCGGAGGAGTCGGTGAACTTTCTAATTTTATAGTAGGATGTTTCTTTGTTGTACCGGCTTCAATCATATATGTTTCACATAAAAGCAAACGCAATGCATATTTGGGGCTTTTAATCGGAACGTTATTTATGACGGTAAGCGCATGCTTCTCCAATTATTACCTGATAATTCCGCTGTACCAGAAGTTCATGCCTTTAGATCAGATTGTTGCATCATCACCCCTTAAAATTGTAAAGGATATGAAAACTTTCATATTGTTTGCAATAGTTCCCTTCAACTTATTGAAATGCGCTGTTATTTCAGCAGCTACTATACTAATTTATAAAAAAGTATCGCCCATACTGCATAGATAATCGGTTTGAACTAATAAAAAATCGGTTCAAACCGATTTTTTATTTTATATAGACTTAATCCTTATTCAGCCTTTGGCAGGTTTTATGATATAATACGGGATATAATATTTCAGTGAAGCATTAGGCTGAATTAGCAGAATTAAGTAAAACGGGTGAGATTTATTATGTTGACATGGTATTCCCAATCCGAAGAGGATACTTATCGGTTAGGAAAATGGATTGGTTCCAATTTAGGGCCTGGGGACCTTGTTCTGCTTTACGGAGGATTGGGAAGCGGCAAAACCGTAATGGCCAGGGGGATTGCCCATGGCGCTGGTGTTAAAGGTATAGTTGCAAGCCCTACATTTACCTTGATGAATGCATATAATGGACGATGCCCGGTATATCACTTTGATTTATATCGCTTAAATCAGCCTGAAGAGATGTTTGACCTGGACTACGAGGATTATTTCTTCGGCAGCGGAATTGCTGTTGTGGAATGGCCGGAAAGACTGAACTATCTTCTTCCTTCGGAGTATTTGAAAATAACTATTAACCGCGCGCAAAAGACTGAGGACAGGATAATATCTGCAGAACCTGTAGGAAGCAGATACCTGTCATTGGAGGAGGTGCTGAAAAACAATGAAAGTGCTGGCTGTTGACACATCATCAGTTGTTGCCGGGGTTGCTGTTTTGGATGATGAACAGCTCCTGTATGAAGCATATAATCATCACAGAAAAAATCATTCTGAAATATTAATGCCGCTGGTAGAGAATGCACTGAAATCCTGCAGCCTGACTCCAAGGGATATTGATTTGCTTGCTGTATCAAACGGCCCGGGTTCTTTTACCGGTCTCAGAATAGGAATATCCACAATAAAGGGGCTGGCTCAGGCACTTGACAAACCTGTAGCAGGGGTGCCAACCCTGGATGCCCTGGCTTATAATATTATAAGCCCGCAAGCTCTTGTCTGCCCTATAATGGATGCCAGACGGGACCAGGTCTACACTGCGCTTTACCGCAGAGATAAAGAAGACTTAATCAGACTTATGCCTTATTCAGCTATTCATATAAGTGAGTTGGCTGATAGATTGAATGAATATGGTGAACCGGTCATTTTTACCGGGGACGGAATTTTATCTTATAAAGAAAAGCTAATAGACAGTATTGGGGAATTGGCTCTGTTTGCACCTTCCTATCTTGCTTTGCAGAGAGCTTCTGTGATTGCTTGGCTGGGCAGGAGGGAAGCTTTAAATGGCAGAACCGTAAGCTGTTTTGATCTTGAGACTTTTTATCTCAGGCAGTCTCAGGCGGAGCAAATGAAGAAAAGGTGCACGGGGGAAGGTATATGATTGTAATTTCACCTATGATCTCTGCAGATGTGGATGAAGTATCCCAGCTTGAACGGATGTGTTTTTCCCTGCCCTGGTCAAATGAATCTTTCCGGATTGAAGTTGAACAAAACAAATGTGCCCGGTACTATGTTGCCAGGGATGACAGCAGGATAATCGGATACGGCGGCATGTGGCTGGTACTGGACGAGGCTCATATTACCAATATTGCAGTCCACCCGGATTACCGGAGACGCGGTATAGGACGGCGGATAATGCAAACATTGATTAATGAAGCAGTCAGACTGGGAAAGACAAGAATGACTTTAGAGGTAAGGGTGTCCAACACACCGGCCATTAATCTTTATAAATCACTGGGATTTGAAGAAGGCGGCATAAGAAAAGGATATTATTCCAACAACCGGGAAGATGCTTTGATAATGTGGAACTTTCACTTGGAGGGATGGGTAGATGAACAGCAGAATAATTGCTAATTATGCAGTCGGATTCCTGATATCCGTGTTGTTGTTCCCGGTTATGCTGGTGACAAGCATACAATTAGTAACCTATGACCAAAACTTCTACGCTTCGCAATATGCCAGGCTAAACACAGCAGACAATATTGGAATGTCTGCTGGTGACCTGGAACGGGTTACCGGAGAATTGCTTGATTATATTAGTGGAAGACTTGATTCACTGGATAATATTACAGCTGAAATAAACGGGGAAATAAGGCCGGTTTTTAACGAACGGGAAAAATTGCATATGGTAGATGTAAAGGATTTATTTAATTTTGCGTCCAGGGTAAGAAATATTTCTCTAGCCGGAATTGTTCTTTTGTTTATAATTTTATATTACCTGAGCCATAAACAGCCGCTGCGCTTTTTTGCAGCCTCTTATCTGACTGCTGCAGCGATGCTGCTGTTGCTGCTCATTATAGCAGTTCCCATAATTAAATCTAATTTTACTTATTATTGGGATCAATTTCATTATCTGTTTTTTGATAATGATCTTTGGATATTGAATCCGGAAACTGATATTATGATCCAAATGGTACCTGAACCGTTTTTTAACCAGGCAGTAACCCGTGTTATAATATATTTTGCAGCAGGCAGCCTGGTATTAGGCTTTATATCATTTTGGCTGCTGCGGAAATCACGGAAAAGATATCAGATAAACAGAACTTAAAAGCAAGGGAGAAATCATGGATTACTATCAACAAATGCTGAATAAAGCTGCTGAAATAAGTTCAAAGGAAGAAATTTATATACTGGCATTGGAAACCTCTTGTGATGAGACTTCGGCTTCTGTGGTGAAAAACGGCCGTGAAGTGCTGAGTAATATAATATCATCGCAAATAGAAACACATAAAGAATTTGGAGGAGTAGTTCCTGAAATAGCTTCCAGGAAGCACGTTGAAAATATTAATACAGTTATAGAACGTGCACTGTATGAGGCAGACATTTCCAAAGACAGACTGGATGCGATTGCAGTTACATACGGGCCTGGCCTGGTAGGAGCCCTGCTGGTTGGTGTTTCGGCAGCAAAGGCATTGGCTTTTGCTTTGTCCGTTCCTTTAGTAGGTGTACACCATATAGAAGGGCACATAAGCGCTAATTATATTGAACATAAAGAACTGGAACCGCCTTTTGTCTGTCTGGTGGTTTCGGGAGGACATACTCAGATTGTTCATGTTAAAGATTATGGGAGTTATGAGATAGTCGGGCAGACCATGGACGATGCTGCAGGTGAAGCTTTTGATAAGGTAGCCAGGGTCTTGGGACTGGGCTATCCTGGCGGGCCGGCTGTGGACCGACTTGCTAAGCAGGGAGATCCAAGACATATATTTTTTCCCAGGGTAAATTTGAAGGAAAAACCATATGATTTCAGCTTCAGCGGGTTAAAAACTGCTGTAATCAACTACCTTCACAATTTAGAACAGAAGGGTGAGCCATATTCCAAAGAAAATGTGGCTGCCAGCTTTCAGGAAGCAGTAATAGATGTTTTGGTGGAAAAAACCATAAACAGCTCATTGATGCTTGGCCAAAAGCACATTGTCCTGGCAGGAGGCGTAGCTGCCAATTCAGCTTTGAAGAAACTTATGAAAAAGGAAGCAGACAGGCATCAAATAAAGCTATACTATCCTTCTCCTGTATTTTGCACAGACAACGCGGCAATGATCGCCTGCGCAGGTTACTACCGTCTGGTAAGGGGAAAGATATCACCTTTGTCCCTGAACGCTGTACCCTACCTGCAGCTGTGTGAAAATGAATGACAGAATGAAAATGCAGGATCAGCAGTCTTGGGCTTCATTTTATAAAAACAAATTCAAAGGCAAAAATTAATTCACACCATGTGGATAGGGTGAAGAAGCCTTGTGAAAAGTGAGATTAACCTGTGGATAATCCTGTGCATATTGTGGATATAAGTGCTGATATAATTTTGGAAAAAATGAAAGATTGCATTTTTCTACATCAAAATAGATATACTGACAAAATTCCAAATACTTTTATATAGAAAAAACAGCAATTTTTGCGTCTGCAAAAATTGCTGTTTTTGGTATGAGCGGCATTTACGGTAATAATGGCTTTAGCCGGGATAATTTTATTTTAACATTTCTGATAAATCCTTTGTTGCATCTGCAATCAGCTTCAGGCCAAAGGTATCCTGCAATACTTTAATTACGCCGGGGCTGAGGAATTCAGGTGCCTTAGGACCGATTCTGATATCTTTTACTCCAAGGCTGAACAAGCCTAAAAGGATAGCGACAGCTTTTTGTTCAAACCAGGACAGTACGATACTCAAGGGAAGTTCATTTATGCTGCACCCGAATGCATCTGCAAGAGCAAGCGCAATTTTTACCGCTGAGCCGGAATTATTGCACTGACCCAGGTCGATGTACCGGGGTATACCGTTTATAGTACCGAAATCATGATCATTAAACCGGAATTTTCCGCAGGACGTAGTAAGTATTATACAATCCTCCGGCACTGATAAGGCTAATTCGCGGTAGTATTCTCCGCCTTTTCCGGGCGCATCGCATCCTGCGATTACAAAAAATCTGCGAATGCTTTTGTTCTTAACTGCCTCTATTATCTCAGGTGCAATAGCAAGCACATTTTCGTGATGATAGCCGGTTACCAGCATCTTATCCGATTCAATGTTAGCATCAGGCAGGGAAAGGGCTTTTTGAATCAACGGGGTGAAGTCATAGTTGTCTATTTTAACGGCTTCCTCCAGGCCGGCTATGCCGACGGAAAACAGCCTGTTACCGTAGCTGCCCCTTACAGGCATGACACAATTTGTAGTGACCAGTATTGCTCCGGGAAATTCCTCGAATACCTTTCTTTGATCATACCAGGCTTTGCCTACATTGCCCTTAAGATGCGGGTATTTTTTAAGTTCAGGGTACCCATGGGCCGGAAGCATTTCTGAATGTGTATAGATATTAATTCCGGTGCCTTCGGTCTGTTTCAGCAATTCCTTCAGGGCAAAAAGATCATGTCCTGAAACCAGTATGCATTTACCCTCAACCTTGTCTTCTGTTACCTTAACCGGTTTTGGGATTCCCAAAAGAGAGGTATGAGCTTTATCTAGCAGTTCCATAACCTTTACAGTGGCGGTACCAACTCTTAAAACCATATTTATATGTTCCTGCAAATTAAAGTTTGCATTGGTTAATGTTAAGTAAAGGGCTTCATGAACCAGTCCGTCTACTTCAGGATCAATAAATCCCAGTTCTCTGGCATGAGTTGCATATGCAGCAATACCCTTTAGACCTAAAATAATAGTGTCCTGCAGGCTGGCTATTTCTTCATTTTTTCCGCAAACCCCAAGCGGACCTGTACAGCCGCCTTTTAATGTCTGTTCACATTGATTGCAAAACATTTTTCACTCTCCTTTTATATATAACGGGCGTAATGCATGATGATTATAAGCAGCATCAATTTAGCTGCAGCACCAATTTTACTATGGATAAAAGGGCAGTTTCTGTGATTTGTAATACCTCATTTTGTGACATACATCACATTTTGCTTGCATCAGGCATAGTTTCGCAGTGAATGGTAACTCTATTATTAAATAACCACTTGTTAAAAAGGAGAGAAGAATATGCTTGTAAAGGATATTATGACAACAAATATTGCTGCATTGGCACCTGACAATACTATTCTGGATGCTGCAAAGGCCATGCAGGCACATAATATAGGCTGCATGCCGGTTTGCCAGCCCGGTGGAAAGATAGCCGGCATTATTACTGACAGAGATATTGTAGTGCGCAATATTGCAAACAATGGTGATCCGAAAACTACCTTGGTGAAAGATGTAATGACAAAGAATGTTATTACAGTTGATGTTAATACAGATGTCAATGTTGCAGCAGACATAATGGCCAAAAACAAAGTCAGAAGGCTGCCGGTAGTACAGAATGGATCCATTGTAGGCATGCTGGCCTTGGGAGACCTAGCAACCAGAAATATATTACATGCTGAAGCCGGGGAGACATTAAGCGAGATTTCTGAACCATCCAAACCCATGAATATGATGCAATAGACTAGTACTGCGCAATTAAGGATAATTTGGATATAAAAGGAGCATACTATAATTTGCCTTTTGAAAAAAAAAGAATCATGGCTTCACCTAAGCTAATGATTCTTTTTTTCAAGCGGAATTTCTCTGGGTATTGATAGCAAGAAAAGGAGTACTGTACGGTTATGCCGAATTTGGAACAGCTGAAAAGTTATGCGGAGAAAATGGCAGTTGAAAATACAATTGTTAGTTCCGGCAGAAATATCAAACCTAAGCTGCCTAAGCTGGAGGAAGACAATCAGATTCTGATTAAGGCCTACAAATCTACTAATGAGGAGGTAAAGTCCAGGGGAAGCATTGTCCCGGCTGCCGAATGGCTGCTGGATAATTATTATGTAATAGAGGAACAGTTCAAGGAGATTCAATTCAGCATTAGGAAAAATTTCTTCAAAGACCTGCCTATTCTTGCAAAGGGAAAGTACAGCGGATATCCGAGGATATATGGTATATCTGCTGCTATGGTTGAGCATTTGGACGGAAAAATTGATGAAGATACCATTGTTGCTGTGCTAGAAGCTTATCAAAACCATTCTCCGTTGACCAGCAAGGAGCTTTGGGCCTTTCCAACTATGCTGCGCATTTGTTTGCTGCAGCGCATTAAAGATATAGCTGTATATATATCCGAATCAATGACACAGCGCAAACTGGCGGATCAATGGGCTGTAAAGCTGATGGAGAGCCTTGCCAGGTGCAGGGAAGACAACCAAAAAAGTGATGAACTAAGAAAAACAATAGCAGAGCATGATGCTCAAATAGGCATTATCAAGCCGGCTTATGCAGAGAGACTGCTGCACCGATTGAGGGATGAAGGTCCGGATTCTGCGCCTATTGTTCGCTGGGTGGATGGCAAGCTTGCTGTATTGAATACCAGTGCTGATGACATAGTTCATCAAGTGCACCAGGAACAGGCTGCAAAACAGGGCTCTATGGGAAATGCAATTACAAGCCTGAGAGCTATAAATATACTGAAATGGGAAGAAATATATGAACAGTTAAGCATACTTGAGAAAATACTTAAGCAAGATCCGGCAGGAATCTATCACCAGATGGATTTTGCCTCCAGGGACTATTATCGTAAAAAAGTTGAAAGACTGTCCAGAAAATATGGCTGTGATGAACTGGAGGTAGCTGTTAAAGCGCTGGAGTGTGCTCGTGAAAACAAGGAATCATCAAGTGAAAAATACCGGCATGTAGGATATTACATAGTAGATCAGGGAAGAAGCCTTCTTGAAAAAAAACTGGGAGGAAAAGGCAGATCATATAATAGAACAACTTTAAATGCAGTCATATATTTTGGGTCAATAAGCGTACTTACAATTGGCGGCTGGTTTGCTTTCCTGGCCTGTATCAGGCTTACCGGCAATGATACTGCTTTGTTGAAAATGATCCTTGCAGCGGTGTGTTCTTTTCTGCCTATCTGGAGCATTGCTGTCGGACTGGTTCACTGGATTGTAACCAGGGTATGCAAGCCTTATCATATCCCAAAATTGGAGCTGAAGGATGGTATTCCTGATGAATACAGGACCATGGTGGTAATACCAACTCTTTTAACTGACGAGAAAAGAGTAATTGAATTGGTAGAACAAATGGAAGTCCTTTATCTGGCTAATCAGGAGGAAAACCTTCATTTTGCCTTAGTAGGGGATTATAAGGACGGCCCGGAAGAACATAATGAGAAAGATAAGGCAATTGTTGAAACAGGAACCAGGCTGATAGAAGAACTGAACAAGCGCTACGAAAGGGAAGATATTTTCTACTTCTTCCATCGCCACCGGCAGTGGAATGAGAATCAAAAAGCATGGATGGGCTGGGAAAGAAAAAGGGGAGCATTAACAGAGTTTAATGCTCTCCTGGCAGGTGATCAAAATACCAGTTACTCCATACAGGTCGGAGATTTGTCAGTTCTTAAGAAAATTAAATATGTAATTACTCTGGATGCAGATACCCAGCTGCCGAGAGACACAGCTAAAAAACTAATCGGAGCTATAGCACACCCGCTGAATAAACCTGTTCTTAATGAAGAAGGGACACGGGTAGTGGAGGGCTATGGTTTGCTGCAGCCTCGGATAGGAATATCTGTGGACAGTGCAAGCAGGTCATTTTTCTCTCTGACATTTTCTGGGCAAACCGGTGTTGATCCATATACCACTGCGGTGTCCGATGTTTACCAGGATCTGTTTCATGAAGGCATTTTTACCGGAAAAGGTATTTATGATCCTGAAGTTTTTAATAAGATATTAAAAGATGCAATACCCGATAATAGCGTATTAAGTCATGACCTGTTAGAAGGTTCCTATGTCAGGGCAGGTTTGGCAACAGATATTGAACTGATTGACGGGTATCCTGCTCATTATATTGGCTATTCACTCAGGCTGCACAGATGGGTGCGAGGAGACTGGCAGCTGCTGCCATGGCTGTTCAGCCGCGTCAGGAATCAGAAAGGAGAAAAGGTTAACAATCCCATCAATATAATATCTAAATGGAAAATATTGGATAACATGCGGCGCAGCCTGCTTTCGCCTGCATTGTATTTAATGCTTGTGCTCAGCTTTATAGTATTGCCGGGCTCTGTTGTACAATGGATTGGTTTGGCAATACTGACACTTATATTGCCATTGGTAACCGACCTTGCCGGCAAGCTGGTTTCGGGAACAGGAGACAATACCGGATTCAGGCTGTCTTCAATATTTGAAGGGACAAGAAATCTGGCTGTCCAGATTCTGCTAACCTTTGTTTTTCTGGCTCATCAGGCATATCTTATGACTGATGCAGTAATACGCTCTGTTTGGAGAGTAACCGTCAGCCATAAGAATATGCTGGAGTGGGTAACGGCTGCTGATTCAGATCGTAAGTTTCGTGGTGAGCTCATAGATTATTGGCTGAAGATGAAGGAATCTGTAATATTGTCCGTTGTTTTCTGCTTAATTGCAGCATTTGCTGGTCAGGAAACATGGATTTTGAGTCTGCTGGCAACAGCTTTTTGGGTTAGTTCGCCATATATAGCTTATTGCGTCGGACGTCCCAAGGGGAAGAAAATTCCAATGCTCAGCGAGGATCAAATTCTGAAAATACGCTTTATTGCCAGGAGAACCTGGAAATATTTTGAAGATTTAGTCAATGAAAATGAAAACTGGCTGCCTCCGGATAATTTTCAGCATGAGCCGCCCACAGGTGCAGCACACAGAACTTCTCCAACCAATATAGGGCTGCATTTAATGTCTGTGCTGTCAGCCAGGGATTTGGGCTATATAGGCACCTTGAATGCAGTAGAAAGAATAGAAAATACCATCCGCACCCTGAATAAACTGGAAAAGTGGAAGGGACACTTTTATAACTGGTATAATACAGCGAATCTAAAGCCGCTTCATCCGCTTTATGTTTCCACTGTAGACAACGGAAACCTTGTTGGGTATTTGATTACACTTATTCAGGGAGTGGAAGAACTGCTTAAGCGGCCGCTGATTGGCAAAGAATGTGTATACGGGTTAAGAGATATTATCATTGCTGATTGCGAAAAAACCAGCCTGGAGCATCAGAGCCTGCTGAATGTAATGCTAAACAGTGAAAAGATAAGTGTTACCGAGTGGCAGATGCTGCTTGATGATTTGAAAGGGCAGGAAGAAGCTCTTGACAACCGGATTGCCGAGTATGAGAGAGAGTTGAATTTATTAATACCTTGGGCAAAATTGCTTCAGAAGATCCCAGCTCCTTTATTAAATGAAAAAGGAGCATACAAGAACGCTGCTCAAAAGCTGTCAGAGCTGCTGCAAAAACTGAACGGCTCTCTGTCAATACAGTTTTTGTATGACAACTATCTTGAAATATTAAAGGCATTATCCGGAACAATAGCTTCTCTTACCAGGGATGCCAACAGATCTCCGGGCTTTAT
>DUSN01000078.1 GCA_012842605.1 Clostridiales bacterium | reverse complement strand
TGGCTAACAGCCTAACATGCCATGTACTCATTGTCAACAGCTTTCGCGGCATAAACGCTTAGGCTATTGTTTGATTAGCTACTGCTTTGATGACCGAGGTATTTTACACACAAATTTGGACTTGACTTCATATTCAGAAGCACAATAATTGCTACTAATTAGGTATATCTATTAATTATTTTTAAGATATAAAAAAAGAAATCCAGCTATGGATTTCTTTTAGATTTCTTATAATTTATACATATGAAGGTATCAGTTTTCAAGCAACCGGGAAACTGCATTTTTATGCTCTTCACTTCCGAAAATGCGTTTTGCTTCCTCCAATGAATATTCCGGAATTTCAGCAAGCTTTAACTTGGCTTTTATGATTCTCCTTAAAGAATCATTTATGCGTTCCTCTGAAATACGCCCTGAATCCACACCTTCTTTCAGAGCTTCCAGTGCTTGCATCTGAATCTCAGGGGTATGGCCGATGGCAATCAAATCAACACCGGCAAGAAAAGATGTAATTATTGCCTCTTTCATCTCACTTCCCTGGGGGTAGCCTTTCATCTCTATATCATCAGTTATGATAAGCCCTTCATAACCCATTTTGTTTCTTAGCAGATCCTGAAGAAAAACAGCTGACATGCTTGCAGGCAGTCCTGACGGATCGATATTTGGAAAAGCCAGGTGACCTACCATTATCATATCTACTCCGGATTTAATCATAGCCATGAAGGGAATTGCATCTTTCTGCTGCCATTCCTCTAAAGTTGAATTTATAACCGGCATATCTTTATGAGAATCCACAACTGTACCGCCATGTCCTGGGAAATGCTTGGCGCAGCCCTGTACACCTGTTTCTTTAAGGCCCTGAAGGAAAGCCGCCGCATGATCAGATACCATATCCGGAGTATTGCCATAACTTCGCTTTAACATAAATTTATTATCCGGATTGTCAACAATATCAACCACCGGTGCAAAATCCAGGTTAGCGCCGGCTGCTGCCACTTCTCTGCCTATAACCCAGCCGGTAGCCCTGGTTAACTCCACGTCGTCATAGCTTCCTACCACCGCTGCTCCCGGTATGGGGGTTTTTCCTTCCGGCAGGCGGGATACCGTTCCGCCTTCCTCATCCAGTGCAATCCAAAGCGGGAGCTTGTTTTCCCGGTTATATTCCTTTAACTGCCTGGTTATCCCGTACAACTGCTCAAAAGTTTCAAAACTGCGGCTGAACAGGACCAATCCTCCCACATTATGTTCCCTGATCATTTTCAGAGCCTGTTCTTCACTTTGATAACCTACTACTAAAAGCTGCCCTACCTTTTCCTCAATCGTCATTGATGCCAGGATTTCCTCAACTTCATTTTCAATGCTGTTTGTCGGGGTTGGCTCGGGCGTAGGTGAAGAAGTTTCTTCCGGCAACGGGGTTAAATCAGGCGGGGAGAATGTTTCTGCAGGAGCCGGTGATGGAGTCAGTTCACCGCCATTCTGACCGGTTCGCGGGCTGCAGGCAGGCAGTAATAATAACACCAAGACTAATGTAACTATCAGCAAGTATCTTCTGTGCAATTTGAAAATTCTCCTTTCTTGCTGCTATTCCTGAATGATTTTCATAGTAAAAACACCTTGAGACAAGGGTTTGTTCAGTCTCAACAATACGCGGTAAATCCGCTCTCCCCATACCGGCTTAAGACGCGCATCCTCAATCATTATGCATTCACTGGATGCTTTCAGGACAGAAGCATCATACCGGACAATGACACAATATTTGCCCGGCTGCTCCAATACTATTGTACCGTCTGATATTTGCGGCATGGGATGGGTCATCAAACTGAGGGTGATATTGTCTGTCTCTTTATCCAGGCTAAATGCATCAGTAATCTCTATAAATGGCCTGTCTGACCGGCTGAATATGTATTTTCTGTTCCATGAACAGATACCGGATTCTTTGGGATAGGCAGGTGCAATATCCATTGAAAAGATCACTTCTTCATCTTTTGCCTGGTAAGCAACGTCTTTTGCACGGTGCTCCTCCCCGGGTGCCTGCTGTATTCCATTAACAGTGGGCAGATTGTGATAAGCTGATTGCATAGTCCAAATTTCGTACCGGTCAGGGCCAAAGGTTTTTTTTGTATATGTTTCTACACCCACATCTATAATAACCGGCATTCCATTTGCATATACAATAAACTGGCCAATATCATTATGATTATGGCTTTCATTATTGTGTCCGCCCTTTGCGGCCAGGTAAAGCCCCTGATAAGTGCCTTCCTGTTCCCTGGCAGCCATTACCTGTATTCCGTCCAGCCAGGTATCCCGAATATAGCAAGGTTCTGCTGCTGCCCTGGTTATTTCTTCATACTGAAAAATTGCAGGCAGTTCCCTGAGAAGGGAGAAGTTGCCTCTTCTGTCACTAATATGCCTTGCCTTGGCACCGGAACCTAAAGCCATTAACTTTGTATCCCCTATCCTTTTCCCGTAACGATAGACCAAATCTCCGTCAATAATAACCTTTGCTCCGCCGTCTGCAAAATTAATGAAATAGTCCCCTGCTATGTGGGACCGGTATATGAATCTGCCTATTTCCTTTACAATAGATTCGTTATAAAAATTAATCCTCCCGGAAGAAGCATAATAAAGCTGCTCCAGGCAGTCAAACAATGAAGCCCCTGCACGCCCCCAGTATGAGGTGCCTTCGTCACATCCCCCATCAGGATGATATACATTTATAAAGGAATCCAATGTATACATAATCTTGCTTACGGCTTCCAGCCTGCGCATTGGGTCATCTTCCAGAAGAAGAAATGCAGTCAGACAATTTGAATTTATCCATGGGTTCCAGTTGTTAACTCTGCCATAGTAACCCATCCAGAAAAACTTAGTTGTATTCAGATAAGGGTCCAAAATCCTCCGTTTAACCTCAAACTTTATACGGCCGGTTATCAATTCAGATATATTATTCAGCTGTTCCTCAAGCAGGTAATAAGTCCATGCAAGCAAACCAGCCGTTTCTGCAGCAAAAAGATCAATTATGGGCTTCGTAACATCAGGCAGTATCATAGGCACTGCCATTGTCTCAAGATCTTTCCTGTTATGGGCAGGAACGCCCCAGAATGATTCTTCACATATATGCCATATGCCGTTAACAATATCATCAATAAAACGGCCTTTGCCTTCCATGCACTCTGCTGCAACCAGCTTAGCCAGGGCTTCTCTCCTGGCAAAATGCAATGCTTCGTACCTGCTGCGATTTCCGTCCCGCACGAAGTCCATAAAACGAACAGCAGGAAGAGACGGCCACTCTAAATTCAGGTATTTCTCACCGTATTCAATCATCTGCTTCCTTAAATCTGAAGGAAGCCTGCACCATGCATCCCTCTCTTTTGCTGTGGGAAATGGATGATAATCTTCCCTGGCTAGCAGTACCTCTGATAAATTATGTTCATTCAGCCATTCACGGAACATTTCAAAACCTCCTATATGAATGGGAATATTTTTACATTCCTTTCTTACTGCCTCAGATATTCTGTTATGACTCATTGCATGTTTCCATGAAAAAATCCCTTTTATATAAGTGCGGGTATAAGCATTATTTAAATAATACCATTAATATCAGTTCCAGGAAACAAATAAATCTTGCGAGTTATGAATATATAATAATATTTTAATTATTGAAATTAAAAAAGAAATTTGCCCTGTCAAGTTATTCATTTAACAAAATCTTATCAATATATAATATTTTCTATATATTATCAATTGTACTTTACAGTAAAATATTATAAAATGGTCATGTATACTTATTCATTTCATATCAGCTGTTCCAATTTCAAATTTTTAAGGAGGGAATAAAAAATGAAAAAAGCATTAGCAGTAAGTCTCATCCTGAGTCTACTAATCATGGTTTTTGCAGGGTGCTCCACCCCTGGAGGAAAGAGCGACAATGTCATCAAAATCGGTGTTTATGAGCCCGCTTCCGGAGATAACGGTGCCGGCGGCAAGCAGGAAACCCTGGGTATCGAGTTTGCCAATAAAGTAGTTGATACAATAGAGCTCGACGGCAAGACCTATAAAATCGAACTGGAAATCGTGGACAACGAATCCTCCAATGATAAGGGTCCGTCTGCAGCTGCTACATTGGTAAGCAAAAAGGTATCCGTTGTTATTGGCTCCTATGGCTCCAGCGTATCCATTGCTGCAAGTGACGTATTCAAACAAGCAGGCATTCCTGTAATAGGCGCATCATGCACCAATCCGCAAGTTACACTGGGCAATACCCATTATTTCCGTATCTGCTACCTTGATCCATTCCAGGGTACAGTACTTGCAAATTTTGCAGTAGATAAATTCGGCGCAAAGAAAGCTTATATACTGACCAAGTTAGGGGATGACTACTCCGTTGGTCTGGGCAATTACTTCAAGGAAGCCTTTACAAAGCTGGGAGGTTCTGTTGTTGAGGAAAGCTTTGCTGAAGGCAACAGTGACTTTATTGCTTACCTGACTACCGCTGTAAACAATGACGTGGATGTTATCTTTGCTCCCACATCTACGGAAGCTGCTTCACTTATCATCAGCCAGGCCATATCGCAGGGCATTGATATACCTCTGCTGGCAGGAGACACATGGGACAGTTCAGTTATCCTGGATGCAGCCAAAGGTTCACAGCAGGAGATTTTCGTATCCACCTTCTTTGATGAAGGCGATGATTCAGCTTTAGGCTCCAAGTTTGTAACAGACTTTAAGGCATGGCTCAATGCCAACCCGGACAAGCTTAACAACAACGGAGGAAATGATATAGTAGCTGCTGTATCTGCTCTCGGCTATGACGCCTACATGACAGCCCTGGAGGCTATCAAAGCTGCTGGCAGTCCTGATCCGAAGAAAATCAATGAAGCACTTTGGAATGTTAAGTATACCGGTGTTACCGGCGATATCGCTTTCGATGAAAATGGCGATGCTATCCGCAATGTAGCATTTATCAAGCAAGCAAATACAGCAGACGCTACATGGAAATTTGAAGCTATCCAGAGCGTTAAGTAAAGTAAGCCTCGTATTCAGACTTTATGCGGCGGTCTCCTAACCGGGAGACCACCGCTCAATTTAACCTGGAGGTTACAATATGGCATTTATAGAAAAAAATCTGCCATATATATTGGCAGGCATTTCTGTAGGAGGCCAATATGCACTGATAGCCATCGGATATACCATGGTATATGGCATCCTCAGACTGATTAACTTTGCACACGGTGACCTGTTTATGGCTGCAGGTTTCATGATGGTTTATCTGTCAGCCACTCTTCCTTTGTATATAGCTATTCCTTTAGTCATAATACTGACAGTTATACTTGGCTTTTTGATAGAGAGGGTTGCATACAAGCCTCTGAGAAAAGCACCGCGAATGTCAGTAATGATCAGCGCTATCGGTGTTTCCTATTTCATTCAGAACAGCGCCTGGTATATTACCAGCGGACTTGCCAAACAGTATCCAACAATACCGGTCATAAGCAATTCAATTAATGTATGGGGTTCTACCACTACAGTTGTTACCGTTATTACACCGATACTTACCATTATCCTGGTAGCAGCTTTAGTGGCTCTTATCAGGTATACAAAAATCGGGATGGCTATGCGGGCGGTCTCCAGGGATTTTGAAACCAGTCAGCTTATGGGAATCAGGATAAATACCGTCATCAGCTATACCTTTGTTATCGGATCATTCCTGGCAGCTGTCGGATCCCTGCTGTATTTCACAAACTATACAACCGTTACTCCTACCGCAGGGTCCATGCCGGGACTGAAGGCTTTTGTTGCCGCTGTTTTCGGAGGCATCGGCAGTATACCGGGTGCAGTGCTGGGTGCCTTTATTATCGGCATTTGTGAGAATATAATCAAAGGATTAGGCTGGACTACTTTTTACGATGCCTTTACCTTTGCTCTTCTTATTATCATACTCATAGCAAAGCCATCAGGGTTGTTCGGCGAAAAATCCACGGATAAGGTATAGGTGATGCATATGGAACATTTGAATAATAAACAGAAGATCCTTATAACAGCCGCACTTATTATTGGTTTATTTATATTGCTTCTGGTACTTGAGCAGTTTCTTCCTTCCTCTTCCATGCTGTTTGTAGTATTGAAAAAAGGAGCCATATATGCACTTGTTGTTGTATCCATGAACCTGCTGAACGGTTTTACCGGTTTGTTTTCATTGGGCCAGGCAGGATTCATGCTCATAGGTGCGTATACCTACGCTATCTTTACTATTCCCGTGGAAGCCCGGCCTATGGTATACCAATACTTCAACGGCGGCATTGTTAAATTTACACTGCCGGTTATTCCAGCTATTATCCTGGCAGGAATTGTTACAGCAATATTTGCATATTTGATAGGACTTCCGGTCCTTCGCCTTAAAAGTGATTATCTGGCAATAGCCACACTGGGCTTTGCAGAAATCATCCGGGCATTCTTTCAGTGGGATAAGCTGGGACCGATCACCAATGGCTCTAATCTGCTTAAATTGTATCCTGTTTTTCACTCTGTCATCTTTCCTTTTACAGTTGCCGGGATCTGCATAGCCATAATTGTTCTGCTGATCAATTCTTCCTATGGGCGTGCCTTTAAAGCCATCAGGGATGATGAAATAGCCGCAGAGGCTATGGGAATAAACCTTGCTCATCACAAGCAGATATCCTTTACTATCAGCAGCTTTTTTGCAGGTATAGGCGGAGCGCTGCTTGCCATGTTCCAGACAACAGTGCAGGCCTCTGCATTCCGTGCCACCATGACCTACGAAATTCTGCTTATTGTTGTAATCGGCGGAATCGGGTCTGTAACAGGCAGTTGCCTGGCCTCCTTTTTGTTTATCGCCTGCAGCGAATGGTGGCTGAGATTTCTTGATAATACCACCTATATCGGCAGCTTTAAGGTACCGCTGCTGGCTACAGGTTTCAGGAAAGTATTCTTCGCAGTTGTAATCATGATTATCGTGCTGTTTTACAACCGCGGTATAATGGGTACAAACGAATTCTCTTTGGATGCCCTGATAGAATTCTTCCGAAAGAGGTTCAGCAAACGCAGGAAGGAGGATTCTGCAACATGACAGACATAGTACTACAGTTGGAAAATCTTACAATGCAGTTTGGCGGTGTTGTTGCTGTTGATAACCTCTCTCTGGAAGTAAAGCAGGATAAGATTACAGCACTGATAGGCCCCAACGGAGCAGGGAAAACAACTGCATTTAACTGTATAACCGGAGTATATGAGCCCACCAACGGTTGTGTTTACTTCTACGGTGAAGCAATAGTATCAAACCGTCCCCGCGGCAGGATGAAAAAGCTGTATGCCGGAGAAAACATTAACGCCAACAGAAAGATTGTCAGCCATACTCCTGATGAAATTACAAAAATGGGTATAGCCCGAACCTTTCAGAATATAAGATTGTTCAAAAGCCTTACCGTATTTGAAAATGTCCTGGTTGCCAAGCATATGCGAATGAAGCAGAATGTGTTTACGGCAACATTCCGTCTTAATTACAAAGAGGAAAAACGGATCCGTCAGGAATGTCTGGATCTGTTGGAAGAGCAGGGCCTGCTTCACTTAAGAAATGAGATGGCAGGAAGCCTGCCATATGGGCTGCAGCGCCGCCTGGAGATAGCACGCGCTCTGGCTACCGAACCAAAACTTCTGCTGCTGGATGAACCTGCAGCAGGCATGAACCCGCAGGAGACGCAGGATTTGGCTGACTTTATTGTCCGGACCAAGGATAAATATAATCTGACGGTTTTCCTTATTGAACACCACATGGATCTGGTAATGCGGATTTCCGACCATATTTATGTGCTGGATTTTGGAAAACTAATTGCCCATGGTACTCCGGAAGAGGTCCAGAACAACCAGCGGGTCATTGACGCATATTTGGGGGTGGCAGAAGATGCTTGAAATTAAGAATCTGAAGGTTAATTACGGCGGTATTGAGGCAGTGAAGGGCATTTCCTTCTCCGTGCCCGAGGGCAGCATTGTTACCCTCATTGGCGCAAACGGCGCTGGAAAAAGTACAACGCTGCGTACCATATCGGGCTTGATAAGGCCAAATGGCGGCAGTGTAATATTTCAAGGCGGGGATATAACCGGCATGGAACCGGCTGCTATTGTGGAAAAAGGAATTACCATGGTTCCCGAAGGAAGAAAAATATTTCCCGATCTGACTGTTCTGGAAAATCTGAAGATAGGAGCCTACCTCCGTAAGGACAACCTGAATGACGACCTTGAGTGGGTTTTCAGTCTATTTCCCCGATTGAAGGAACGCACCTGGCAGCCGGGCGGAACCCTGTCCGGCGGAGAACAGCAGATGCTTGCCGTTGGAAGGGCCTTAATGAGCCGTCCCAAATTGATTATGATGGACGAACCTTCTCTTGGCCTGGCTCCTTTGGTAGTACGTGATATTTTCAATATCATCCAGGAGATCAACAGGCAGGGTGTAACAATCCTGTTAATCGAGCAGAATGCAAATATGGCTCTTAAGACTGCTGATATTGGCTATGTCATGGAGACCGGCAGGATAACCCTGAGTGGTTCCGGTGCCGAGCTGCTGGCCAATGAAGGCATTAAAGCAGCCTATCTGGGATCTTAATTTTAATAGGTAAATTTCAAATATGCCATAGATAAAAAGGCTTTTGGAAGACAGTTCCTGCTGCTTCCTTAAGCCTTTTTTAGACAAGTTTAAATCAGCAGGGTTATTTCATAATCTGACCGGAAATCCGGTATGCATGGACCAGGATAAAGTACTTTCTTAAATACGGGTGAAGCAGCCAGCTGGAGCAGTTATTAGAAAAACATAGCAAGCATTTATCTGGTTTATTTAGTATAATTGTCTATGTATATACGAAGAGAGAAGGAGGCTGCGCATTATGTGCAATTATGATAAGTTTATAGAATACCTGAAAGCAAATAAAGAAAAATTTATACAGGGAGCAGAACTCCAAAAACAACTATGGAATGGGGACAAGCCTGACAAACAGCCTCTTTTGCTGTCCTGCATGCTTGATGAAGAGACAAATGCGCTTTTTCCCGCTTACAATTCCAAGGAAATACACTACGATACAGAAAAAATGTTTGTCAACGGCCTGAAAGAAATGCTGAGCACAGCATATGGAGGGATGGATGCTGTACCATCAATGAGAGCCAATATGGGCTGCGGCATTTTCCCGACTCTTTTTCCCGGAATAAGTCAAGAGCTTTTTGAGGATAAAATGCCATGGGTTCAGAACCATCTCACAAAAGAGGAATTATCAAACATGACTGCAGGAGACTTGAAAATATCTGATGAATTCAAAACCGGGCTGGAGCATATGGCATATATGGCAGAAAAACTATCAGATACAGGCTGTTATGTGTATCCCATGGATCTTCAGGGGCCCTTTGATATTGCCCATCTTGTATACGGCGATGCAATTTTCTATGACCTATATGATGATCCTGATTTTATACATCATTTGCTGTCTTTATCCTGTAAAGCAATTTTCATGGGCATGGAAGAGTGCTTCAAGGCAATACCTTTCTCAGACAATGTAGTAGCTCATTATAACAATCTGATTATCCCCAGGGCGAAAGGTGGAATAAAAACAAGTGAGGATACATCAACACTGTTGTCAAAAGAACAAATAGAACAATTTGTTGTGCCTTACTTAAAAAAAGTTTTATCATATTTCGGCGGAGGTTATGTACATTATTGCGGCAGAAATCCATATCTTTTTGAAGCGCTGATGGACATACCTCTAGTTTATGGGATAAATTTTGGAAATCCAGAAATGCATGATATGGAATATGTACTAAGCAGATGCGCTGAAAAAAACAAAGTATACTATGGGACCATTCCAAAAAACACAAGCGAAAGTCTTACAGAGTATTTCACAAGATTACTAAAGGCTTCCAGGAAAGATGACAGAAGTCTGCTTCTGCTGGCATACACTACTGATATGAAAGAAAAAGAGACAGTTATAGAAGCATGGCATGAGGCAAATCTGTCGTTATAAAAGTAAGTGAGAATATTAAAGGTAAACATTAATCCCGAATTTTTTTCCAAAATTCCATGGTATAAAAGCTAAAATATACATCTTATATATTATACTTTGATACACAAAATAAATAAAAAATAAAAAGGAGGTTTGAATAATGGCACTTATTCCCTGGAACCCCTTTAGAGATATGGATATTATGAACAGAGACTTTGGCAGCTTTTTTGACCTGCCAAACAGGCTTTTCGGCTCATCTCCAAGAGTAGATGTCTATCAAACTGATAAAGAAGTAATCGTTAAAGCCGAAATTCCTGGTGTCTCTAAGGAAGACCTGAACCTCTACGTGGATGAAAATACAGTTAAGCTGTCCGGGCAAACCAGGAAGGAAGACAAATACAATGATGAAAATGTATATCGTACTGAAAGGTATTACGGCAGCTTTTCCAGGACTATTCCCCTGCCTGTAGAAGTAAAATCAGAGGAAGCTAAGGCAGAATACAAAGACGGAATCCTTACCATCACCGTGCCGAAAATGGAGCCGTCCAAAGCAAGAGGAAGAAGAATAGACATACAATAATCTAAACTCTTAATCATAAAACTATGGTAAAGCTTCTGTCCTGGCTGCCAATGGGTAAGGCAATTACATGTGCTGCACTCCATGGCAGCCTTCTGTTTCTATTTTATTTTTTATATGTATCATGCCCTGAATAAAATCATTCTTGCCGCCTTGGGCAGGGTGGCGTACCTTTTCATGTTTTATACCCAGCCTGCTGAGGCTTTCTGCCGCCTTATTGCCCATGGCAACCACCATCTTAACTGAGAATATATCAAGAAGTTTTAGAAGAGGCTTTTCACCTAACAGCAGCTCTTTTTTCAACGGAGTTCTGTTGCTTAATTCATTGTCCTTCTTATGGGGATGAAAAGGAAATGCATTCCACGATACTACCAGGAGGTCGTATTTGACCAGGGTCTCCCATACGATAGTGGCTGTGGTTTCTTTAATCAATTTTTCTTTTTCTGCAGCCAGCCTGAAACCATTATTTTTACCGAATAAATCAAGCCCTCTTATATTATTCATGAGTATGTGCTCGCTGGTAAAAGGGACACCGGTAAGGCGGCAGCCCCTGTAGCCCGGTGCCTCTCCTATCAGCATGATTTTAGGCTGTAATTTATATATACGTTCCAGGTAGAGAGCCAGATTTTCTCTCCTTGCTGCATTTTCATCATGATCATATGAATATTGGTTGCATACATTAGGCGTAACTTCCATTGCTGCCAATTCTTCTACAAATTCTTTAAATTTATTCACGATAACGTTCCAAACCCCTTACCTGACCTCTATATAGACTTAACCATTATACAATGAAAATACTTTGTGAACAATAGATACACTTCTATACACGTTGCCAGGCTGCTGCAACATTAATTATTATAAATATTCTGCCGGCTTATGAAAGGCAAAGTAAGAAATTAAACCTTTTTACCGGTAAAATTCAGCTGCCTCATCAGTCTTTTCCTGACTTATTATCCTGCCTTTTTCATCGAAGGTATACTTATACACATAGCTGGCACCGCGAATGGTGAATGCGGAGGTGGCAGGTGAGAAATATGTGTCTGTGATGCTCTCAACATCCCATACTAGTTTTTTTGATTCATTCAGTTCCAGCCTGCCGCCAAGTGACCCTTTTACTGAGTAAAACTCCTTCGGCACACCGGATACAGGGTCACATACCAGAAGAACTGCTGTAAAATTCTCACGCATAAGCTTTGTCAGTTCTTCATTTGATATATCAAACATGTTATTATCGAAGATATAATTGAGCACAGCTGCAATGTCATAGTGTCCGCCGGCATTTTTTCCTTCATCCTCAAGCACGGGAACAGAGTACCCGCTGAGATAAACCAAACCATTATACTCAATCATATCCCTTATATAGTAATAACTGTCATCCAATTCATAGCCAAAAGAATCCATAATTGTGCCGTCACTGCTTACTTTGACAATACGGGCATATTCACTTGTAATATAGCTGCCGAGCTGAACAATATATCCGTCGCCTAATTTTGCAGCATTCCAGATCCCATAATTGCCTATTTCAGTTTTATTAAAGCTTCTAAGATTTCCATACAGGTCATATTCACTTAAGCAAAGATACATAAGATCCCCTCTGCTGAATACAACTATCTTTTCGTCTTCAGGTAAAATTACAGCGATATATTCAGAATCAAATCCATTATCCAGCTTTTTCTGCCATAGGACTGATCCGCTGCTGTCTATTAAAGCCATCCATGCGTACCTTTTTTGTGAGCTTGAATAAGCCGGGGACTGACCGTATACAATCACTTGATCTTCAAACTCTATATAATTCTCAATCCAGAAGCTTGTGAACTCTGCACTCCATACCAATTTGCCGTCTTCATATTTTTCAAAAATGCTTTTATCATGAACATCAAATCCAAGATCCTTATGATACTTCTCTATGGAATAATACTTATAAGATACATTGCCAACATGCTTATTTCTATCAATTATCCAGTAATGTCCTGAATGGATTTTATAGTTCCAAAGATTCTCAATATCTTCCGGTGTCGGGTCATCCTGTGGTATTTCATAACCGCCGACTTCACTCTCGATGATGCTTTTCTCAATCACATCTGCTGTCTTGCTATAGGAAAATGTTCCGGTCTTTATGTCCCTGTAGATTTTCTTTATTTCACCTTTTGTAAGCCCCTCAGTAGGCAGATCATATTCATTGAAAAACTCCACCGCCTTATTGTATTCCTGCAGGTCTGCAGCAATTGCATAAGTGGAAAACCCCAATAACAACAGAAAAAGCACTGCATATACAGCAATCAGCGGCTTGAATCTTAGCCTTCGACGATTAATATCAGAAATGGCTCCTTCATCAAAATCTGCTGATTGCATGCAGGCGGACAATATTTTATACTTATCAGGAAGCGGTACAGTATCAAGCTGTTTCAATACTTCTTTGATTTTTCGCTTTTTCACTTTGCACTCCTCCGAATCATAAATAATAATCCTTGAGTTTTCTAACAGCGCGCTGATATTTCTTCTGTGCAGATGCTACACTGATATTCATTATTTTTGCAATTTCCTTATGCGGCATTTTTGCATACAGTCGAAGTATAAGGCATTGTTTTTCTTCGCTGCCGAGTACGCTCAGCATATCAAGAACCTCAAGCCGTGACAAATCGGGACGGGTTTCGGGCAAGTCCGTTGTTTTAAGGTTATCTATGGATACTGACTGTTTCCTTTTTCGAACAATATCAATTGAGCAATGGCGGGCTATAGCCAATATCCATGCCTTTGCATTGCTTCCGCTTTGGTACGCGTGTGCATACTTCATAATTTCAATCATCGTATCCTGCAGTACATTCTCAGCATCCTGGTAATTGCCGGTTATTGCATAAGCCACTGAGAATATCATTCTTGCCATGCAGTCATATATTTTAGATAAAGCTTTTGTATTTCCGTTTGCCAGTTCGGCAATTGCTCTGTCGCAAGCCTTATTAATCTGCTTATCCCGCACCCGTACGCCACCCTCTTTGATATGCCTCTGTTTATATAGCGTTTAATCGCAATAAAATCGGACTTTTTTCCAAAAAAAATAGCAGTATCTTAAAAATGATATTGGCTCTAAACAGTAATAATTTTATAATAAGAATCTGCCACTCATCTTCACTTTAGCAAGCCAAAAAATGTTTGTCAACAAATCAATAGGGGTATTGTTTAATGCACAGTAGTGTGATATACTGATGTTAATCGCTACTGTTTAATAATTAGTAGAGGAGGACTCCCAGTGAAACAATCCGAATATTTACGGGAACTAAGATTGAATCTGGAATCAAAAGTGTCACCGGAGGTTTTAGAGGATATCCTCTCGGATTATGAGAGCTTCTTTATCACCGGCCGGGAGGAAGGAAAAACAGATGACGAAATCTCTGATGAGCTTGGTTCCCCTGCGTTCCTGGCAAGAAGCCTGATGGAGGAATACGTCAACAGGAAGCAAAAGAACACCCGGGATGATATAGATGTTCCTGCTGTGAAATATGCTATACCAGGCCAACGTTTGCTTGCCTGGCTTATTGATGCATTCATCGCAGTTCTTCCCATATTTTTAGTTACACTGTTTATACTTAAAAGCTTTGCTGCACCATTACTGCTGATTTACTACCCCAGTCCTGCAGCGGGTTCTCTTGTGTTCCTGGAATTTTCAGCTTACAGTACAATTACATCTGATTCCAATGTTATTGACACTTATGTGAATCGCATAAGCAATATGAAACCAGATTCAGAAACCGGCGCATCCATTAATATTGGTAGTACTAATAATATTGGCAGTACAAACCACGATGCAAGACCTTTTCGACAGGATGAATCAAATAAAGCAATACCAGGTAAAGAAACACGCAAATGGCAAATTGCGGCCGGTATATTAGCACTGGCTTTCTATTTGTTATACTCTACTGTCAGTACATTATTGCTTAAAGGACAGACTCTTGGGAAGAAAATAATGGGGATAAAGGTAATGCATTCTAATTCACATTTGCCAGGTACAGGAACCATACTGATGCGAGAGTTGGCAGGCAAAGTACTGCTGAACTCCATTCCGTTTATTCCACTAATTTCGTTCTTCACTATACTGTTTACCAAAGAGCGCAAAGCCCTTCATGATATGCTGTCAGATACCATTGTTACAGCAAAATAGAACAGGATGACGGGTTATGGATACACAATTAAAAAAAGGAATACTGGAAATGTGCATTCTCTACCAGATAAGGGATGATATATTGTATGGATACGAGATCATGAAATCCGTCCAACAGGTTTTTCCGGATGTATATGAAGGGTCGATCTATGCCATCCTTAGGCGCATTCATGCTGCCGGCTATGCTAATGTTATAAAAAGAGAATCCCCCAGCGGTCCTCCCCGCAAGTATTATGAGATCACTGAATCAGGAAAGGAATACCTGAATCAGATGCTGCATGAGTGGAGAAACATACTTCAAGGCGTTACATCCCTTGGAATCCAATAAAATACCGAAGGCTTAGTGCTATAAACCTTGTCGATCAAGAGAAACAAAAAATGCAAAAATAAGAGATTGGCGGCCTCTGCTCAAATAGCAAGCCGCCATTTCCCGAAATTATTGTTGTCTGATATTCAAAATTCTGTCAAGCAGCACCCTTTTCTCTTTCTTTGTGTAGTACACTGCATCTCTTCCATCCCAGGATGCGCCTGCCCTGATGCTGCGGCTGTCCTGTCTGATCAAATCCAGATCCCTCAAATCCTGGATTATATCCACTACATCTGATATTGCCATTCTTAAGCCGTCTGCAATATTTTGAACACTTACGCCATGTTCCTGCTGCCTTAAGTATTTCAATAAATCCCGTTGTTTCTTGCTCAAAATCTTTCTTAGAAGGTATTCGTCAATAGCAGCATTGGACAAGTCCGGATATGTGTCCCGTATTCCTTCTTTAATAACTTTCAGGTATCTTTCGCCGGGAACCATATCCTGTCCCCACCTGGGTTCATGAGTCAAAGTATAAACCGGCAGCCCGTCTTCATAGCCTAATAAAGCCATTTTATTATACCAAGATCCTTCATAATTCTGGATCTCTTCCAGCTGTTCCTTTTTAATGAGGTACATCTTTCCATAGCAGCTGCCCTTTTTGCTTAAGTCAAGGAAAGCCACCCCTTTATTTTCCCACTGGGAACTTCTTTGTGAAAAATAGACAGGATGATTCAGCATCTTTGCCCGCGTCTGCAGGGGAGGGGTTTTGTCCTGGCACATGTTTATATATCTCATGAATCTTTGAAGATTAATATTTGAGCCATAGCAGGCATACCAAACGTGCTGATCATAAAATTCAGTTATTCCCTCATACCATGGCTGAAAAGAGAAGGGTACTTTTCTGTTATTATCCACAGACATATTGTAGATATATGTGTATGCCTCTATAGATCCACCCTGATCTGTGTGTACCTTAACCTTTTTACGCTTATATAAATATCCTTCTGCTTCATAGGCATCAATTTCAGCGAGCTTATCCTCCGGTATGCAGAATAGTTCACCTTTCACCTTCTCTTCTTCATCTTCCACTATGCCGGGATACATGCCAAGATCATACAATGCATGACCAAGTAAAATGCCTGTTCCGCGATATTCGCAATCTTTCAGCAATCCAGTTCTGTTATCGGATCTCATCAGAGTTCCATAAATAAATAACCATGCTTTTTTCTCGCTGTTCATCTTATAAATCACATCCTCTATTCTCAGCCTGAATTCTTCATTAAAATCAAATCTTGTCTTTCCTTCTGCCAATGACTTTTCCAATTCACTCTTTTTATCCTGGATGAGCTGCGTAAATGCCTTATGCTTTGCAGGATACACTTTGATAAACTGCATAACACCTGCGCTGACCAATATATTCAATGCTTCCAGCATGAAATGAAAGGATTCATATCCATGCCCGGCCAGCTTGCCCTTTTCGACTATGTCCAATGCTTTTATCAAAGCTTCTTCTAAACCTTGAATCCTATCGCACTCTTCCGGATATGTTAAGTAGAAATTAATTAGCAAGGCGGTAAACAATATCGTAGGATATTTCCAATGGTGTACCTTTGCATCATATGGCATGTCTTGACTGAAAATCAACCTCCAGTACCCGTCATCATCTTGATTTTTTATTAGTGTGTTTATAAATCCTATAACCTGCTCAATATCCGCTGTTCCGTTAATCTGACTTTCAAGCAGCTGTCTGCACTCCTTCATCAGCTTGTCAAAGTCTTGAAATGATTTGTCGTTAGGCTCTGCTTTACATATTAATTGAGTTTTCATATTAAAATACCTCCTCTGAAAAATAATGTACTTAGTTGAGTTTGCTGACTCAGTATGGCTTAAGTATACCAGAGGAAGAATTGAAGAAGCGGCAGCTCAGCTACCCACTTTATAAAAGTCATTTATACTTAAAATATACGGTTTCTATATCATCCGGGGTTACTTCCCTTATAGGCGGTTCACTGCGTTTTAAAAATATCTGAACGACATTAAATTTTTCTCCCGCTAATTTTATAAAGCAATCACGGATAACTTCACCACTGTTTAGGTGAATAGTGCATTTTTCCTGAGTCTTAAAAAGATGCATCAAACTATATTCCTTACTTTTCTTAGCCATTTTCTCTTCATCTATGCTTCCCATGTATTTGTGAAGCTCATCTTCTGGTGGTAAATCAAAACCGTATTCTCTAACCCTTGGACCAATTTTACTTTTGGCATACTCGGACAGCTGTGCGTATATACGGTAAGCCAGTGAATTGTATATTTCTGATTCGATTGGGTAATTCCGTGACAGCAGCTTCAGCCCCAGGAACATGTAAAATACTTCAGTCAGATTAAGCGGCAAAAATATCGGATGTATGGTGGATTGATAAGTCAGCTTTCTGTCCTCGCTTTGATAGTTTCGTATCTTAACATGCTGTCCAAGTATCTTTGTACCTTTTATCAAATTATCCAGGTCCTTTTCTATAACCTTTCTGGATACTACATAATGATCCAGCAGATCTTGCTTAGTCACTCCCTGCTGAAGTGTTTTAAGCAAATCAATCTGTCTTTCATATGCATTCATGTTTTCACTGACAAGCATATCTTCCATAGAGAGCTCAATACTATAGTTGTCCATCAGATATTGAGAAAATTTTAAAATTCTCTGCTTGGCTTTTTCCTTTGAAGTAGTTACTTTGCTATACAATTCGCAAAATGCACCCGCTAATTCTTTTCTGAAATCCTTTCTCATTTGCAATGATTTTATTGGTATATTAATAGTCAGTTCGCCCATATGTACAGGCAATTGATTAAGCAGCAGACTGATTACTGCCTTTTTTTCTCTTTGATCCGGTATCCGGTCAATATATTGCTGTATTGCATCTTGTAACTCCATTAAACTACCCCCTCATTTACTTATATACCAGTAAGGATTTTCTTTTAATACTTGTCACAAAATAACATTCCAAAGAAATGCATACAAAATAAAAAATGCTGCTCCGAAGACCTAAAATTATAATCACGAAATTTTCCTATTAAGTGTATCAAGGCCAAAAACGCTTGTCAACAAAGGGAACACCTTTGCTTGCTACAGGTGTAAAAAATCTATTAAGGGGTTGCTGCACACAATAACAGTATGATGCATTTTGGGATAAATAAAAAATCTGGAAGAGTTCAACTCTGCCAGATTTTACATGAGATTATATATGAGAACATAAATGTTATTTTCCATGAAATTTTTAACGACATACAAAATCATATTACCACTGCAGAAGCGCCTGCTCAGCCTTTTACACTCCCCAGCACCAGGCCGCTGGTAAAATACTTCTGCAGGAACGGATAGACGCATAATACCGGCACTGCAGCTATGAAAACCTGCGCTGAGCGTATTGTTTTAGGAGACAGCTTGGCAACAATATTCTGCTGCTCGGCTGTCAGATATCTGGAGATGTCAATAGTCAGCAAGGACTGCAGATAGGTCTGCAGTGGATAATTGAAGGATTTCCGCATATACAGCATACCGTCAAACCAGGCATTCCAATGATTGACTATGGTAAATAGCGCAATTGTAGCAATAGCCGGCTTGGAAAGCGGTACAAATATCCTGAAGAGTATCTGCCAATGCCCTGCCCCGTCAAGAAAGGCAGCCTCTTCCAGCTCTTCAGGCAGCCGCCTGAAAAAGTTCAGCATAAGAATTATGTTCCAGGTATTAACAGCCCCCGGTATAACCAAAGCCCAAATAGTATCTATTAAACCGGTATAATAAACAATCAGAAAAGTTGGTACCAGTCCTCCACTGAACAGCATGGTAATAAAGAATATCCATACATACAATGTTCTGACTCTAAATATTTCTTTTTTCTTTGACAGGGGATAAGCACACAAAATAGTAATAATCATACTTATACTTGTACCTAATACCACTCTTTTGACAGATACTATCATAGCCTTCCAAAAATCTGAAGATCTCAAAACCCATTTGTAAGCCTCTGTGGTAAAATCTTTGGGCCACAGCCAAACCTCACCGGAAACCGCACGGGAAGGAGAGCTTAAAGATATGGAGAATACATTCACCAGAGGGAGGATGCAAACTGCAGCAGCCAGGAACAGGATAATATAGTTAAAGACTGTGAATATTCTATAACTGCTGCCATAAATATAATATTTTTTCACCAATCCATCCCTCCTTAAAATATTTCATAATCTGCCAGTTTATATGCCAGCCAATAGGATAAGGATATCAGCAGCATGGATATGAACGACTTGAACAGTCCTACTGCCGTACCAAAATCATATTGACCGCTCTGCATACTGATACGATATACCAATGTATCAATGATATCTCCGGTTTCATACACCGGCACACTGTACAGGTTAAATATCTGCTCAAACCCGGCATTTAATACATTTCCAAGAGACAATACCATGGAAAGAACTATAATCGGCATCATGCCCGGTATAGTTACATGTATGGTTTGTTTGAATCTGCTTGCACCGTCTACGATAGCTGCTTCATAAAGAGTAGGATCTATTCCCGTTATTGCTGCCAGGTAGATTACCGTCCCAAATCCAAACTCTTTCAGGGTATCGGTCACAATCATAAGCCATGGAAATAATTTCTTGTCTCCCAGCCAGAAATTCGGTTCAGCGCGGAACAATATATGTCCTAAGGAGTTAACCACACCATCCATGGCAAAAACCTCTCGCAGAACACCTGCCATAATTACCCATGAAAGAAAATGAGGAAGATATATAGTTGTTTGAATGCTGCGCTTCAGCCATTTTACTTGAACCTCATTCAGCAGCAGTGAGATAATGATAGGAACAAAAAAACCCAGGACAATCTTGCCGCATGCAATGAACAAGGTGTTGGTCAGGGCCCGGGTAAAGTCAGGGCTGGAAAACAAGCGCTGAAAATGACTGAATCCTACCCATTCCGATTGCCAGAAAGCCTTGATTCCCAATCCTATATTATAGTTTTGAAAAGCAATCACAATCCCGCCCATTGGGAGGTAATTGTAAATTAATAGAATTATAAGTCCGGGCAGCAGCATCAAATGTAAGGAACGGGTGCTCATTCTTATATTGTTGCCTTTTCGACGCAGCGCTTCGGTCTTTACATCAGCTGTCTTAAGCATCTAATCACCACCAGATAACCCTTGGAACAGCCAGGACAAGTCGCAGCTTGCCCCGGCTGTTCCCCAGGCTGCTTCTATTTATCGTTGCTGGCTTGCATACCACTCATTAGCCTCTTTGGTCATTTCATCACCGCCGTTATTATGGAAGTAGTTGACCCAGGCTTCAAATTCTGCGTCTACATTGCCTTCCATGATTGCACGGATAAAGTACTCAGTAACCTTAGTAGAAATATCGCTTCCATACTTCGCCATGGCCGGGGTATCCAGTCCGCCGAAGGCGTCATAATGCCTGTATTTTTCCGGTTCTGCTTCTGCCATTCTGAATGTTAAGAGATCGGAGCCGTTTTCTTCATTGAACAGCTTATACATCGCCCAGTTTACTTCGTAGTTTTCAGCTTTTGTACCTTCTGTCAGCCAGCTCTTAAACATTTGGAATGTGGATCTTGCATCAAGAGGAAGCGTGGAGCCGTCTCCGCCTTTCTTGATTTCAGCATTGACATAATCAGCAATAGTATAGTTCTTACCTATATTGTCAAAGCTGACTACAGCATTCCAGAAGCTCATATTTCCGCCCGGAGTTGTATCATATACATTGGTTTCCAGGTCTTTCAGGAAATCCGGCTTTTCTACTTCGAATATAGCTGACTTCAGGTTGATCAGTTTCATTATAGCTTCGGGATGTTCGCACTTCTTGCTGATGCAGTTGAAATCATTAGCCTTGCTGGAAGCATACTGTTTTGCCGGTTGCCCGTCGATTGCAGGGATTATAACCCAGTCTACTTCTGCATCGGGATTGTTCTTCTTTAATGCCCTGCCGCCTCCGCCATTGGGGAAGTGTGTGCCTCCAAACATTATTCCGACCTTATTTGATGCAATATCAGCCTGCAATTCATTATTGGGATCCTTAGCCGCAAAGTCAGCAGCCAGCAGTCCTTCTTTATACCATTGATGCAATTTCTCCAGAGCAGGTTTAACCTCCGGCTGGATCAAACCAAACTCAAGCTTGCCGTCCTTTTCTATCCAGCCTTGATATGCGCCAAACATATTCAGCACAAGATACAGATCGCTGTCGCCCCCGCCGAAGTTCTTGTGGGCTGCAATTCCATAAGTATCATCAACGCCATTGCCGTCAGGATCCTGCTCGACAAAAGCCCTGGCTAAATTCTCTATATCCTCCAGTGTTTTTGGCGGCTGCAGATTCAGCTTTTTGAGCCAATCGCTCCTGTACCACAAAACACTGTACCCGCTTACCAGACCTCCGGGATTTGGTATTCCGATCATCTTTCCATCAATAATTGCTCCCTGCAATGCTCGGCCGCCGCCGTAATCAAGGTATTTTCTAACAGTATCAGATGCATACTCTTCTATTATTGGTGCTACGTCAATTATCTTGTCAGCCATTGCCAGCCTTTGAGCAAGCGATCCATATACAGGTATCAAATCTGGCAGATCATCTGTAGCTATACAAGTCATAATCTTGGTGTCAAGAGGTTCTCCCCAGTTGGGAGCTGTCCATACTACATTTAACTTAATGTTCAATTGTTCCAGATACGTATCAATCCACCAGTTGTTGTTCTCATCCTCACCCTCATCAAATCCCATCCATGAGGTTTTAATACGACAAGTAGTAATTTCAATAGGCTCGTCATATTTACCCAATGGATCCTTTGATGCAACAGGTGTTGGAGTAGGAGCATTACTGTCGCCCGTCTTGGAAGGCTCCTGCGTTGGTGTAGGTGTTGGTTTATCCTGACCCGCAGGTTCTGCCGGTGCACAGCTGGCTAAAATCAAGCACACTGTCAAAATTAGGCTCAGCAACCATGCAACATGCTTCTTTTTCATGATTACAATTCCCCCTTGTATGCTTTTTTGTACATATTTGGTACAAATAAAGTATAATGATTGTTGATTTGTCCATCCATGAACTTTGATTACTTAAGGTTTCATTTTTATGACATGTTTTCATCATGCAGTTATCGGCTTCGATATTCAAGGGGTGCCATTCCTGTATTCTTTTTAAAGAAGCGGGTAAAGTAAGAAGCGTCCTCAAATCCCAGCATAGTTGCAATAGCGGATATTTTCAGATCATTTTGCTGCAGCAGTTCCTTTGCTTTTTCCACTCTAATGCCGGTCAAATAATCTGAAAAAGAAATGCCCATTTCCTGTTTGAAAACCCTGGACAAATAGGAAGGATGATAGTTTAACAGCTCTGCGAATTTATTAAGTGAAAGTTCTTCGTCCAAATGATTTATAATATAACTGTTTATAAACTCAATTATTTTGCTGCTTCCTGCAAGCTGATTATCTTCTTCAGCCTGCAAAAGCCGTTCTGCTATGCTTTGATAAAATGCTTCTACATCACTTTCATTTTCAAAGTTTATACCCTTGGTTATAATTTCAGCTGCCAGATTCTTTCTTTCCTCCGGTGACATGTTATTTATTATCTCCATTACTCTTTCCCTGAGCAGGCCATTGGCTAATTTTAGGTTATGAGCAGCCTTTTTTATGATTTCCTCGCTTTTTCTCTCCTGCTCCAATTCATCTACTGCTTTTTTTACAGATAAAACAAACTGTTCTTCTCCTTCCGACTTTAAAACATAATCAACGCCATTATTGCGAAGGGCAGCCTGGACATACTCAAACTCATTGTATCCAGACATGAGAACCACCTTTATGTTAGGCCAATTTTTCTTTATTTCCTCCTGCAGCTTAATGCCGCTCATCCCCGGCATGCTAATATCCGTCATAACGATGTCTATATGTTCTGCTTCCAATATTTCCAGGGCATCATAGGCAGAAAACGCGCATCGTACTTCTGAAAGCATGTCCTTAAGCAATTCAGAATCTCTCAGGACCTTGGCAACGTATTTGGATATAATCATCTCATCATCTACAACCAATAAATTGTACAAAGCTATTACCTCCCTCTGTATATCAATAGGGTTACCTTAAGCCCTCCCATGTCACTTCTGTCCAGGATTATTCCGCTGTCCTTTTTAAATTTAATTTGAAGCCTGTTATGTACGTTTTTCATTCCTGTTCCGAACTGATCGCCCTTTATATCTCCAATATGATGCCTGAGACTGGATAAGGCCTGATCCGTCAGCTCGTCTCCGTTGTCTTCTACAATAACTTTGATATAGCTGGAATCTTCAGTAAAAGAAACCTTTAATCTGCCATCCCTTAATTTATTCTTTAATCCATGCTTGTAGGCATTTTCTATAATGGGCTGCAGTATAAGCCTGGGAACAAGGAAACCTGCCATACTTTCGGGTATTTCTTCAAATTGAGAAATAATCCTGCCTTGAAATCTGATGTTCTGGACCTCACAATAATCCTTTGCATGCTGTACTTCCCTGATCAGCTCAATTTCGCCGGCCTGCCCCTTGGTAATATATTGATAGTAGCTGCTAAGATGCTTAGTCAACTTAAGAGCTCCATCATTTTCACCAAGTGCAATCAGGCCGCTTGTAACCAACAGGCTGTTATACAGAAAGTGGGGATTAATTTGATACTGCAATTGCTTATATTCTGCATCCTTCAGCATCAATTCCTTTTTATACACATCTGCTATCAATTGCTTCAATCGGTCGATGAGATAGTTAAACTGGCGGTAGACATCTCCGAATTCATCATTCTTTCTATATACTACCCTGATATTATTGGTATCGTCTTCTGCATGCTTCAATGCTGTAATTAATTTTTCAAGGGGGTGAACTATTATGCTCTTCATCCATATGCTGAATAAAGCTACCAGAATTAAAGTAAGAGCAGTCAATGTCCAAATCCATGCGTTAAAGACTCTCAGAGGCTTTACATAAACGTTATCCGGTACTACTATGGCAAGCATGCTGTGTAAGAATGATGATGAATTTAAAAACATATGATATTGCTTTTTATCTATGCTGAATTGATCACACAAACTGCTTCCTAAAGATATTGAATGGAATTTGTCTTTTATGTGCTTTTTTATGCTCTCGCTGCCCTGCACGGCTAAGTCCAGCCCCCTGCCGTCGCTTATAAAATAAGCGCTTCCGTCTTCTCCGGCAATTTCCACCATTTCTGACAGGATTGATTCCTTCCAGATACTAATGCTGACCACATGCAATTTGGGTTCATTCATACTATGAACAGGCTGATTGCTGAAATCTGTTGTCATATTAATGTAGTATTCATTATCAATGAAGCTGAAGGGTAAATCATGTATAGAAGAATGCTTAAAAAATTTAAGATACTCCTCCATATCCAGAGGCAGTATGGATTGTGTAGTAACCTTACGGCCAACCAGCGGCAGATATACAGTAATTTCTTTGATATACATGTTCATACTAGCGGTCTCTATTAACTTGTTTCGGATATTGTTCAGCTTATATATGCACTCGGAAGGCTGAAGCTGAATATCAGATCTTTGCAGTTCCTGTACATCGTCATCATTTAATATATTTAGCTGAAGGCGCATTACATTATACAATTGTGTTTCCAACTGAGATATGTAGTAATTACCCTTGGACTCGGACAGCTTTAACAATTCGGAGCGAACACTGTTCTGTCCCTGGATGGTTATGTATACACTGAACAAATACATTGGAAAAACAAGGACAACAAATAAAAAAAGAACCCTCCAAAATACAGAAAGACGATTAAAAAAACGCCGCATAACAACCCCTCTTATTGTCACTATGCTGGGAGAAGTAAATGAACTGCCTGTATAATATTTATTCTACATATAATAATATTTTCCTACATGTAAATTTTATCATTAATATTAACATAATACCATTTATAAAAGATATTGGACCGAACATAGCAGAACAATTAGCATTGCACAGGAATTTTTAAAGGAATATAATTATTGTATTATGACTTTATGAGGAGGTAACTTAATGTACAGGGTCTTGATAGTTGATGATGAAGTACCCTTTCTGCAAAGCTTATCAATGTTTGACTGGGAAACATACGGCTGCCGGTGTGTAGGACATGCCTCCAACGGACAGGAAGCTATCGAGAAGTGCAGCATGTTGGCTCCTCATATAGTTATAACTGATATAAACATGCCTGTATTGGACGGTCTTTCACTTCTTTCAGAGATAAATAAAAGGTTTCCTGAAATTCAGGTTATTCTCCTTACTGTCCATCGTGATTTTGAATATGCTCAGAAAGCAGTAAATCTGGGTGCCTGTGATTACCTGGTTAAGGATATGGATTATCGCAGGCAGCTTCCTGTAGTGCTCGAGAAAGCAAAAAAACCATTTGAACAGCAGCCTGTTAGGATGAATTACAGTGCAAATTTATTACACAGAAGCGGACACATGATGGTGATAGAGTCAGATGATGCTTTATTTGCATACCAGGAAAATGTGGCTGGCTTTCTTCAGAAATACCAGGGAACTCTAATTACAGCAAGGGTTCATCGCTCATATGATTCGCTTCACTCCCTGATTTCAGGTCTTGATCTGTTTCTCAGTACTATAGAGGAAAATATCGGGCTAATTGTGCGAGATCAAAACTGTTTTGAACTGCTTGTAAGAAAAAGTATATATGCTGCTCAAGCCTGGTTATCAGGAATTTTTACACATGAACGCCTTAAACATATAGGTGAGGATACCAGCTTTGCTCTTTCATCATGCGGAGATACAATAGCCAGATATAAGGAAGCCCACAACATGAATATATTGATGCTGGAACGCAGCTTCTACTCTGCTCAGCCTCAGATTGTAATAAGCAGGCAGACATTTTTTTCGCTTCTCCCAACGGCAGTTGTAGATGAATGGCTGAGAAAATCAAATGCCTTTGAAAATTCAGATGAAACAGCATACAAGATTATGAATGAGATAGTGAAAGAAGCTGAAATGCATACGTATTATCCTTCTATGGTACGCAAAGCATTTGACCGTATTCTGTATAAATACGAACTGCGCTACGCTGCCAGTTCCGATAAGGAAGCTCATGAATATATTCTGAATTCCCCAAGTATTAAACTGCTTGCGGACAAGCTATTGTCAACCATACGGAAGATACGCTCAAAGCAGGATAATTACAGCTATTTCGTATTACGGGCCAGGGAATATATGCTTTCCAATATAGGGAATCCGTCTCTGCAGTTGGTGGATGTGGCAGAGCATGTGGGTATTAGTCCAGGGTATCTTTCCAAAAAACTAAAGGAAGAAACCAGTTGTACTTTTCAGGAATTGCTTATTGCCATGCGAATGGAATATGCCTCTGAGCTTTTAAGGAAAAGCGATAAACGAGTATACGAGATAGCAGAGCTGGTAGGTTATGAAAATTATCGTTCATTTTCACTGGCCTTCACTAGATTTTACGGTATAAGCCCTAAGAAATATAAGTAACGAGGTATATATGAAGAATTCCATATTTCAAAGAACGATTTTAATCATTGCTGTCTCATTTTTCTTCATACTGTTTTGTGTGTTTGGTATCTTGTACTATACATCCATTGAATCTGTCAAGGAACAGACAGTTTCATCTGCACAAAGCAATCTGGAGATGATCCGGTCTTATCTGGATATGATGCTCAAACATCTGACCAATTCAATGTACCTTTATGTTCAGAATGAGGTATTGCTCAGTAATGATATAGAGGCTATAAACAGCTTTGTAAAAAGCTATCCGAATACCCATGAGTATATTGACTGTGTTATGCTGCTGGATGGCAACGAAGTTCTGGCTATTAATAACTCCATGCTGATAAACAGTCTTGATATCGATACGTCAATTTATAAAGAAATGGCAAAAAAAAATCGCCTGGTAATGACAAAGCCATATTATTCAGTGCCGCTGGCAGGGCGTGCCATAGCACTAATCCGCTCATTGGTTGATGAGCAAACCGGAAAAGAGCGTTTATTTGTAGTTGAATTCCGCCCGCAGAACCTTTTTTCTTCTATTTCAAACAAGATGACTTCCAGAGAAACTCTTGTTGTATTAACAGCGGAAGGTGAGACGGTATATTTTGATTATAAATCACCTTTTTTGGAGCAGCTGGTTATTCATAAAGGACAGCTTGATATAAATGACAGCCTGCGTACAGAGCTTACCAGCCTTAGAATGGGCATAAATGAATTAACATTGGGAAGCAATCAGATGATTGTCAAACGGCTGCGCTTCAATCAATACTGGAGGCTTTATATCCTTGCTGAGTACTCACTTTTTTATGAGGCTTTGATTTATATGATAAATACGTATAAGTTGATTGGTGCTGCAGCTTTAATATTGCTGGTTGTAATATCTGCAGTTATCAGCAGCAGCATCATAAAGCCGGTAAAACAATTATCCTTACAGGTAGACAGTCTGTCTCCTGAGATTTTGGATGACAGTACGCTGGCATTGCCGGTACAAAGAAAGGATGAAATAGGGAAATTAGCATCAAGCTTTAACAAGCTGATAAGCCGGCTTCAGGCGGCAAGCAGGGAAAAAGAGAAGGCAGAACGCATAAGACTGGAACTGGAGTATAAGGTACTTCAAAGTCAGATAAAGCCTCATTTCCTGTTTAATATTCATATGTGCATGAATTCTTTGCTGGAGCAGGGCAGAACAGAAGAAGCACGCCGTATGCTGCTCGCTTTGGACTCTCTGCTCAGAGTTAGTACCGATAAGATCGACCAGCTAATAACGCTGGATGAAGAGCTGGAAACTGTCAGACAATATGTGGTATTGCAGCAGATGCGTCTTGGCAGTTCATTTGATTTCAAGATGGAGGGTTGGGAACCCTATGCCGATGTAAAAGTGCCAAAACTGCTTTTGCAGCCTATCGTAGAAAATTCCATCTATCATGGTTTTGCAAATATAAAGCACCAAGGAGAAGTAAAAATCAAATTCACAGAGATTGACGGCTATTTGCATATTATTATACAAGACAATGGCTGCGGAATGCCGCAAAGCGCACTGGAGCAAAAGCTGCCTGAAAAACCTGATAAATATGGGATGGTATCAATTGGCATCGAGAATGTACGCCAGCGCATAAAAAACTTGTACGGCAATGACTGCGGACTATATATAAGTTCCCGTGAAAATATAGGTACAAGAGTTGAAATTGTTGTTAAAATGCATGACTGATAATTATATTTGAATCTATGACAATTTTGCCGTTTATCTGATTGTTCTTATATCCTTCCATAATTACAATCGTGATATGGAGGGATTTTTTATGCACATGCCGCTTGGAAGGATTCCTGGAAAATCATCTAAATATAGTTGGCCAAACCTGAAATCTCAAGGTGCATTTCTGCTTATGCTGCTGCCGGGCTTAATATTCTATTTCATTTACCTGTATCTGCCTATAGGTGCCGCAATATTGGTTAGCATCAAGGATTATGGCGTAAAGTCAGGAATATTTAAAAGTCCTATTGCTTCACCTTGGTATAAGCATTTCAGTTTTTTCATAAAATCACCTTATTTTTGGCCTTTGCTTAGGAACACAATGCTGATCAGCATGTCAAAAATGCTTCTTGGAATACCCTTGGCAGTAATGCTGGCGATCCTGTTAAATGAGTGTCGTGTCAATAAATTAAAGCGTGCCGTACAAACATTGACATATATGCCGCATTTTCTTTCCTGGGTTGTTATATATGGTATGTGCTTCATTCTGTTCTCTGAGACTAACGGCCTGATTAACGACTGGCTGCGGACATTGACGGGTTCAACAGTCCCGTTTCTGACAAACCCTGCTGCTTTTCGCAATCTTGTCATCGGTTCGGATATCTGGAAGTCAACCGGATGGTCTGCAATTATCTATCTTGCAGCAATATCAGGCATCGACCCGCAATTATACGAGGCTGCCTATATAGATGGTGCATCCCGTGCAAAAACAATCTGGCATATTACACTGCCAAGCATTGCCAATGTTATAGTTCTTACCTTGATTCTAAGATGCGGTACCATTTTGAACGCAGGCTTTGATCAGATTTATGTAATGTACAATGAAGGCGTATATTCCACCGTAGATATAATTGATACATGGGTATTCAGGACAGGCTTTGAAAACTTCAACCTTTCTTTGTCCAGTGCGGTTGGCCTCTTTAAGTCGTTTGTATCTTTCTTAATGATTGTGACTGTAAACCAGATATCCAGGCATTGGGGGGAATCATTATGGTAAAGCACTCTAAGAACCGCATTTACAATTTTACTGTAAATACAATTTTGATACTAATAGGCCTGGTATGCTTTTTCCCCATGCTGTATGTAGTTTCTGTTTCATTGACCCCTTATGAAGAATATCTCCGGCAAGGCGGAATCGTCCTCTTCCCGAGAAAAATTACCTTTGAAGCATATGTACAGTTCTGGAAGGAACCATATATTATGGAGTGCTTCAGAAATACTGTGTTTATCACAGTATTTGGCACCATGAGCAATATTCTTGTTACAGTATTGATGGCCTATGCACTGTCAAGGAAAAATCTAATATTCGGCAAGTTCTTTACCTTTTACTGCTTAACGCCGCTGCTCATAACGGGCGGTTTGGTACCAACCTACCTTATTGTAAGAAATACGGGCTTGCTGAATTCACTTAGTGCACTTATTATACCTTCCTTAGTATCTCCTTATATTCTTTTAATCACCCGTTCATTTTTTTCAAGCATCGATTCAAGCCTTTATGAATCCGCAAGGATTGACGGCGCAGGAGAATTCAGAATACTGTTTGCTATTATACTTCCGGTGTCGTTGCCCATAATCGCAACTATCGGCCTTATGTATGGCGTTGCCCATTGGAATCAGTATTTTGCCAGTCTAATGTATATTTCTGATTCAGCCAAGAGAACACTTCAGGTTGTTTTGCGTGAAATGCTGAATCGTGCCAGCAGCATGGAATCCGATGTTGTAGTTCCTACACGCACGCTGCAGATGGCCGGGGTAGTTGTATCAGCTGTGCCGATTATTCTTGTTTATCCATTCTTACAGAAGCACTTTACACAGGGCATCATGCTGGGAGCTATAAAGGGCTGATTATATTTGAAGCTAGTCTTCAAATTTAATAAATAAAAAAGGAGGATTTTCATGAAACGTATTGTTGTATTAGTGCTTTGCATGCTGATGATGCTGGCTGTAGCCTGCTCAACACCATCCACACCATCTCCCACACAGCCAGCGGAAAAACCCAGCGCAAAACCTGCAGAAACAGCAGGTACTTCCGATGAGCCAATAGTAATAAACCTTTTTGGTGTGCCCACCACTATCCCGGAAACGGATCCGGTTATCCCAGAGCTGGAATCACGTCTTGGCATTGAGCTTAACATTGAGTCCACAGGCGGAGACGAATCACTGTTAGTGGCACGTCTTGCAGGCGGAGACATACCTGATGTGTTTCGTGTTACAACCATCAGCAACCTGTCGGCATACTACAAGGACGGCGTGCTGCTGAATCTTAAGGATTACATGGATGAAATGCCTAATGTTCGTGATATGTTTACCGAACAGCAATGGGCCAGGGTCACCTTTAACGGAGGCATTTACGGTATTCCGCGCCGTCCTGAAGAAAACTACAATTGCTGGTATATAAGAAAGGATTGGCTTGACGCACTTGGCAAAGAGGATCCTGCTACCTTTGATGAACTGCTTGATATTGCTGTTGCAATGAGCAAAGCAGATCTTGACGGAAATGGTAAAAACGACACTTATGCTATCAGCGGTACCTATGGCCCGGCAGTTTCCACCTTTGGGCGGGGTGCTTTTGAAGGATTCTGGACTGCTTATGGGGTTACCAATCCAGAAACAATAATGATTAAGGATAATGCAGCTGTTCTTTCAGTAACTCTGCCTGAGTTCCGCAAGTCTATTGAAGAAATCCGCAGGTTTGTAGAAGCCGGCGTGGTTGACCCCGAAATTATCGCCAATAACTCAGACAGTCTGCTTGAAAAGATGGCTACAGGCAAGGCCGGTATTGCCTATGGTGCATGGAGTAACTACAACAAGATCGAGCAAATAAAAACCCTTACATCAGTATTCCCGGATGCAGAATGGGTACCAATGAGGAAGCAGATTACCACGGAATATGGTGTTTCAGGTGCTACAAAATCCGCATCCGGCAATGATGCTGTATATGCTATAAATGCTGACCTGGTAGATCAACCGGAAAAACTGGATGCAGTCTTCAATATGTTTAATTACATGGCTACTGAAGAAGGTGATCTCCTGCTCAGCTTCGGTATAGAAGGAGAGCATTACGAGATCGACAGCAACGGTACTGTTAAAAAGCTTGAAAAGATGAACGAATTAACCTATGGATGGGGCATTCAGTTCCTTGGCCGTCCGGATATGCTGTACTGCATGACAAAGTTTGATAATTGCGCAGACGTTATTGAGTATGCCGCAAACGAAGTAAAAGTATATTATCATTACGGTCAGCTGGTTGAACAGCCAGAAGGCATCAATGTTTCCGATATAGAGTCCTATATTCTGGAACAGGTATCCCAGTTCATTTACGGAACCCGCAGCATGAACGAATGGGATAGCTTCATTGATACATTGTACTCAGCATATTCTGTTCAGACATATGTTGATGCAGCCAATGAAACCTTAAAGGAACTTGGATATATAAAATAAAAATTAGCAAATCAAATAATGTTATAAGGAACGGAAGTGCAGCTTCCGTTCCTTTTTACCTGAAAAAGGGGGGTTTATATTGAAATCAATAGTTACAGGATCCACACTGAGGGGATTGGAGTCAGCATTTCTTTTAGCAGAAAAAGGCTGCGACACAACAATACTGTGCAGCGGTACTTATCTCGGAGAGGATATCACAGGCACCTGGAAATGGTACCCAAGGGAACGTCAGGATCAGCTTCGCTCTGAACTGGACCGGATTGCCGTAAAATATGACCTGCCTCTTACGCCGCCGGGGCTGTTGTATCCCGGTACAATTAAGCGGCTGCTTGCAGAATGGGTAAGAAAAGCCGGTATAAAAGTCTGTTATATGACCCGCTTATTTGGAGCAGTTGTGAAAGGTAATGTATTAACAGGCATCGCAGCTGCGGACAAGCAAGGCTTGTTTTTCCTGCCGTGCAGCCTGGTTGTTGATGCTACTATGCATCATGAAGCAACCAGGGTTATTTCACATAATCCTCTGCGGTTCCCAAAAGATCATCCAATAACAATGCGCCTGGAACTGAGAGAAGTAACCTGTGATTTTTCCAATAAGCTGGACTTGAAAGATGTGAATGCGATATTGCTCAAAGGCATCCGGGATGAAAGGCAGGCATATCTTGAATTCAGAAGGCAGCTGCCGTATGACATGTCAATGCAGGAGGCACGTGCCTGGGCAGTGTCCGAGTCATGCACTATGCTGTCTGCACTTAAACAATTTCCCGAAACATCAGATGCAATTCCAGGTGAAGCCCTGCCCTATGCAATAGACCTGGATGAAATGCCGGTTAACATAGAAGAGAATATTAAAGGATGGTACTTGACCTGCCTTGAAAAATGGGATACTGATGATATCAACACACTGTCAGCAGAGTCTCAGCTGCTGATTAACGGAAATTATCTGCCGTTCTCTTTGAATGATGAGCAGGAAATCTTATTTGATTGGAAACTGCTGCCGCATACTGAAACCGAGGTTCTGGTTGCCGGCGCAGGCACTGCCGGAATATGGGCCGCCATTTCAGCGGCGAGAGCAGGCGCACAAGTTTGTGCTGTGGAACTTCTGCCTTACCCGGGAGGTACCAGGTCAATGGGAGGTGTGAACCACCTTTATTACGGTAACCGGAATCGCCTGTTTATGAACATGTGGAGGGAAATAAAAGAGTTTACCAATGATGTCATGGGCAGAAAAATTCCAGGAATGCTGCACGCAGCTGAAATAATGTTCTATTTCTCAGAAATAGCCAGATGCAATATTCAGTATTTATCAAACGCCATTGCCTGCGGAGCCAGGAAAAATGACAGAAATGAGTTAACAGATGTTTTGTTCTGCGGAGAAGACGGGCCGTTTGTTGTCAGGGCACAGCGCAGCATAGACGCTACCGGAGACGGGGATATTGCTGTTTATGCCGGGTGCGGCTTTGATTATGGCGATGATGAGATGCATGTAATGCAGAATTACAGCCAGTGGAACAGATGCACACCTGAGCGAAACGGTTATCGTTCCATAGATCAGGATACAATGGATCAGACCAGACGTTCCGAGTGGACACGGGCAATAGAGTGGAATCAGGTATCACTGGCAGATTATGATATGTTTGATATGCTTACCGTAAGAGAATCCAGAAGAATACACGGCAAATCCGTGGTAACATTCGAGGATGCTGTGAGAGGAAAGCGTACACCGGATATTATATATGAAACATACTGCACCTATGATCCTCATGGAAGATGCATGAACATCTATGGACGGCTGGGCCTGATGCCGGTTCAGGGCAACCCGATGTTTATCGCCATTCCCCTGGGCTCCATCCTGCCAAAGGATGTCAACAACCTGGTGGTTGTCGGTAAAGCTATTTCAGCAGATCAGGATACATTTAACTATATCCGCATGAATGCCGATGTTATGAGCATAGGCTGGATTGCCGGCCGGCTGTGTGTACAGAGTATCCGCAAAGGCATGCCGGTAGATGCCCTTCCCCTGGATAAACTTCAGGAACAATTGTATGACTTAGGTGCTATTACTTTGCCTCCGCCTGACACAACCACCTATTCAACATCACCTGATCGTATCGCAGCCGAAATACTTGCCGGAGAAGAAAGCGGATTCCGGAATGCAGTCATAACTAACTGGGAAGAGATCAGAGACTTAGTCAGGAATGCATATGATCTAAAATGCTACAGACATGCCAAGCTGCTTGAAAAGACTCTGCTCTGGTTTGGTGATGCAGTAGGTGCACAGCATCTGACAGAAGTTCTGAGTAAAGCAAACCAGCGTTTTGGAAAAACATCCTATAAAGACAGGCAGATGATAGACGGATTTATAAAATGCGGAATTGTGGGTGAACTGGATGACTACTGGCTTATCAATCAACTGGTGATTTTGCTTTCTAAAGCCCATATTAAAGATGCTGTGCCTGTTATCTATAATGTTATGTGCAATACCACACCGGGCAGCGGATGGCAGAATAATTCATCCCAATATGTATCAGTACGTTTAGACTGCCAGTCGGCAGCCAACTATGACCGTATACTTTGCCTTGCAGAAGCAGCAGTTTTAATGCCAGATTCAATATATGCTTCTGAACTGACCAGGCTGTACAAGGAAATTGAAGTCCAGGAAGCCCCTCCTGCAACATTTTATAAAGAATATTTACAGGTAAGACTGCTGGCAGCAATGAAAGCATGCGGTGCAAAAGAGACAGAACAGCTGCTTAAATTTATGTGCAGCAGCCGTTACAGCAGTATATCCAGTTATGCAAAGAAGCTTTTGGTTTCTGAATAATCATACCGGTTACAAATAAACATTTTGAAGGACAGCTGTCAAGCAGCTGTCCTTTTTATGAAGTTTATAAACTCAACTATGTTTCCTTACTCAATTACTTTCGGAAGCTGGCCAGGTGTTCGTACCTCGATGAACATTTCAAACTGGAATCCCATAGCCTTAAGCTCGTCAATTCTGGCTTGGGCTTCTTCTTCTGTAGAATAGAGACCTTCCTCAGTCAGGTAGGTGCCGGCATCGTCCTGCATCAGCCTGGCATTTTCAGCACCGTATTCATACAGCAGCATTTGCTCGATAACCGCTACTTCTTCACCAAAGGGCAAAGATTTGCTTCTTACTGAGTATACTGCTGTGCCTTCATTTTCAGGCTGCTTTTCAGTTATAGAAAGAACAAGGGCTGCAGGATCATTCTCCTCTGATACCTCAATTATTACAGGCGCATTAAAGTTAATTGCAAATCTATGCGCAGAGTCGTCAAGTGTAATCAGCCTGTACGCATTTTTGACTAATGGCCCTCCTCCTATTTCAGCCAGACTTTCTGCTGCTGAGAAAGTTCTTACACCTGACAAGTATACAACTGCACTATAGGGGTATTCAAGGTAAGTGACTTCATAGCTGCTGAGTTCTCCATCTCCCAAAGCAATCCTTATTACATCACTTTTTATTTCTACTTCTTTATTGTCATTGTCCTGGTTATCCGCACCATGTTCAGACGGCTTTTCATCATCAGGCTTTTCGTTTGTTATAGATCCAATATCTCCCCCTTCGGTTATTTCCCCGCCTTTTACGATATCCCTGTTAAACTGAAGAAGTTTAACAATACTTGAACCTCCGGGAAGACTTTCAACCTGTGCTGCAAATGCAGGCACCATGTTGATGCTTGCTACAAAGGACGCAAAAACCAGCAGAAATGCTGCAGCAGTGTACATTACCTTTCTAATGCTTCTTTTCCTTTTCATATCTTTCACTCCCCTTTTTATTGCCCTTCGAATAGTAAATTCCAGCTTGTCAGGTATTTCAATCTCTTTAACCGCGTCTTTTAAGCCTCTGATATCTTTGTTATCCATTACATAACCTCCCTTAAATCAAGTTTTAATTTTTTCAGTGCCCTATTTAAATAAGTCTTTACCGTGCCTACGGGCATATTTAAGATTTCCGCTGTTTGTGCAAGGGTCAAATCTTCTATATATTTCAATATAATTACGCTCTTATGTTTACTGTCCAGCTGGTCTATTGCCTGATACAGGTCCATTACCTGGGCTCTGTCCAGCTCTTCTGTAACGGTACTGTCCGGAATTTCTCTCTCTGTTGATGACAGTGGTTTTACTTTCTTTAGATGATTTATGGCACAATTGATGAGTATTCTGGTAAGCCAGGTATAAAAATACTCCGGTATTTTTAGTTTTCCGATAGACAGCAGTCCTCTGTAAATTGTTTCACTTACTATATCAAGAGCATCCTCTTCATTTTTTACATAGCAAAATGCTATACGATACAAGTTTTCTTTCTTGGGCTCTATCAGTTCCCAATATGCACTTCCGTCTCCTTTTTTTGCTCTATATACTAAACTGTTTATGTCCATCCCCTGCCTCCTTCCTTTTGAATATATTAGCGCGTCTTAACTTTTCTATACATTAGACATTGCAACCAGCAAAACGGTTTTGATATTTATAAATTATTTTTCAGACGATATATCAAAACATGTAAAAAAAAAGATAAGAGCTGAAATGGTCTTAAACAAGAGATACCAAGACATTCAAAGCCTTGGTATCAATTTCTTTTTACATATTTTTTGAAGGAAATCACAATGGCATGTGGAATTGATTTTTATAGCATTTGATTTAAAAGCAAGTTATTACTATGAAAATTACAGGATGGGATAGTAACTCTATATTCAAACCCTCATTCTGGAATGCAACCTATAGAATTATTCATAAATAAATGAGTAAAGAACAGAGGTGTACCATATTGGCAGATACAAAACAAGTTTATGATTTTGCAGTAAAATGGTGCGATAAATTTTGTGATCAGAAAATCAACTACAGAGAACTGATAGATCACCATATGGCAGATGATTGTAATGCACTCGGTTTTAAGATGGACTGTGGTAATGCCTTTATTGAAAGATATGGAAAAGCCTTTGATGATTATGAGGAATTAAAAAAGGTTATTGATGAAGTAAATGATATTGAACTCTTGGGTTCTGCTATTTATTCTCAATGGAGATATTTTAACCATTGGGCATATACAGGAGAAGAAATCCTGGAATTTCAAAATCGTTCGTGGTTTATCCTGGCATTAAGTCGATTGGCTGTTCTCTCCGGGAAAAATAAATAAAGATACCTTTCCGTCAATAATTACCAGTATCGACCAGAAAGGTATCTTGAATACCTAAATACACAAAATTTTTTACGCTACCATTAGGGCCATTACCCCAAGCTAATACTCTTGGCTTAGTTAGCCCAATTTTTATTTATCCATTGATTTACTTAGGGTTGCACACACCACATGCTGCATATCCTGCACTTTGAGCTTCATCTACGGCATCAAACCATATCTCATTATCTGACAAGATCTTTTTAGCATACCTGCAGCTAGGCAAATGATACTTATCAGACTCAGTGCTTCCAACATACTTTCCTTTTTCCTGAGATTCAGCAGGCTTTACTGTAGGCTGTGGAGTGGATGCAGAAGCTGGTTTTTCCGTAGGTTCAGGCTTTATTGTCGGAGCTGTCGTTGGCTCGGATTTATCTTTAGGCTGATTGGCGGGCTTAATCGTTGGCCCGGGCACCTTTGGCGGATTATGCTGGTAGGGCTGTTTTACATTTACATCGATAACCTGACCGTCTGATTCCATTACTATGGTGCCATGAAGATCTGTCCTGTAAATGTCAACACCATTGGCTGACAGGATATCCAAAGCCTCATCATGAGGATGACCGTAGCTATTATCTTTTCCTGCTGAAATAACCGCAGCTTTTGGACTGACAGTTTTTATAAATTCCTGGCTTATCCCGTTATGACTTCCGTGATGCGCAGCTTTTAACACATCGCTCTTTATATCTTTTTTTGCAAGCTGGCTGAGTACACTTGTCTCTGCATCACCGGTAAATAAAAATGATACATTGCCGAATGACAGCCTGGCAACAACAGAAACATTATTAAGATTACTGTCTGAAGCGGATACCGGACCTAAAATCTCCAGGCTGGTGCCATTGCCTAAGTCTTTTTTCATTCCAGGCTTTGCTTCCGTGAACTTAATATTTTTTTCATCAATCAGAGTTAGATAGTCCTCAAACGTTTTGGTCGTGTGTACTACTGCAGGATCAATAACTTCCTTAACCTTTATCTCTTGTAGTACATTAACTAATCCTCCTATATGATCCGCATGCGGATGGGTACCAATTACAAGATCTAATTTACTTACACCATGATTCTTAATATAATTGACTGCTGTATTGTCCTTGTTTCCGCCGTCTATAAGCATATTAAATGACGGTGCCTGAATGAGAATAGAATCTCCCTGTCCAACATCAATAAAATGAACAACAATTTTGCCGCTTACATTGCTGCTCTGTATGCCTTCGACCTCATTTTCATTATTTTCCGCATCTGTTTCATCATTCTTTTCTTCATTATTAGCATCATTATTGCTGTCAGAATGATCATCAGTTTTATTGGAGTTTTTATTATCTGATACTTTATCCTGTGGGTCTGTAGTAGGTTGTCCATAATTTTCATTTCCGTTTTTATCATCTTCTTGGCTTACTATCCTGCTGTCAGTGGGAGAATCACCATTTTCAGATTCCAAACCGGCTATATTTATTGAAAAACTAAACACTAATAGCGCAAGGGTAAAATAAATGATGGCGTTTTTTAAAGGTATAGCTTTCTTCTTGTGTCTTATAAGGTCTAAAAATCCAAAAACTAAAAATGGAAGGGCAATCCCGGCTAATGCTGAAAAAAATTCAGAAAACATCATCAATACAAAAATTGCATAGTAGATAATTGCTATAATCTTCTTCCATTTTGTGTTGCTTCTGAATCCAGGAATAAACCTAATTATATCATTCATTTTGAGCTCTTCCTTGTTTTTGGTACAATGAAAACCAAGCGTTCCGGAACTTAAAAAACCCTGCATAAAATGGAAAAACTCCATTGCGAGCACCCCTAAAAAATAATACCCTTTAAGTTGTCCACACTTGAAGGGGGTAATAGAAAGGATGCTAACAATGGAGCAAGTATATCGTATCAGAAACATGAAGAAATTTGAAGGAAAAAGTTTGAGGAAAATATCCCAGATAACCGGGCATGACTTTGAAACTGTCAAGAAATATGTGGAGAAAGAAGATTTTAATTATACAATTCGGCCTAAGCAAAGGCGGCAAGGGAAATTGTCACCATATAGAAGTATTGTCACCACATGGCTTACCAAAGACAAGCAGGCACCTCATAAACAGCAACATACTGCAAGAAGAGTATATGATCGGTTAAAAGAACTGTATGGTGATAAATTTGATGCCAGTGAGAGGGCAGTAAGGAAATTTGTCGCAGAAATCCGAAAGGAGCTGCAAATGAATACGGACGGATTTCTTCCGTTGGAACATCCACCGGGAGAAGCCCAGGCAGACTTTGGAGAAGCTCGGTTCATCGAGAACGGAGTAACATATGACGGATATTACTTCAATATCTCATATCCTTACAGTAATGGCGGTCACATGCAGTTATTCAAAAGTGCAAATCAGGAATGTCTGCTGGAAGGCATGAAAGCAATTTTTGAACACATAGGCGGTGTTCCAACAGCTATATGGTTTGACAACATGTCTACAGCTGTCAAGAAGATCAAGGAATATGGGGAGCGTGACTTAACCAAAGGATTTTTAAGATTCATGATGCATTATGGTTTTCAGAGCAACTTTTGCAATCCTAACAGCGGTCATGAAAAAGGTTCGGTAGAAAACAAGGTGGGTTATCACCGCCGGAATATGCTTGTCCCAATTCCGGAATTTAAGGATTTAAAGGAATACAACAAAGAGCTTCTTTTAAAATGCGATCAGGATATGAATAGGATGCATTACAGGGGCTATGGGATGATCAAAGACTTATTCCAGGAGGATAAGCAGGAATTCCTCAAGCTTCCCAAGGTGGCCTTCGAAGTATGTCTGCACGAATTCGTAAAAGCAGACAACTATGGGAAAGTTAAGTTTGATGGCAGAACCTATTCTACTTCTCCCAACATGGCCGGGCGGCAGGTCATGATTAAAGCCGGTGCATATGATATTGAGATACTTGATGCAGATTGTAATCATATCATCAAGCACAGACGGCTTTATGGAGAGGAAAAGGAGTCGATGAACTGGATCCCCTACTTAGAACTTATGAGCAAAAGGCCTACAGCGTTAAAATACACAGGGCTATACAATCAACTACCGCAAATTCTTAAAGAATACTTGGATAAAAGTGACTATGAGGGGAAAAAGCAGGCTTTAAAGCTCTTTACTAAGATGACAATAGCTTCAGGCTTTAACACAGCAATAGAAACATTTGAAGAAGGGCTTAGATTAGGCGTCAGTGACCCAGACAGTATTTGGGCGACATATTGCCGCTTAACAACCGGAACTTTACCGGAACCAGAAGTAACTTTGCCTGATACAGTTCCGGAACTTAAGAAGTATACACCTAACTTCAAGATATATGATGAATTAATAGTTCCCGGAGGGCTGCAGCAATGAATTCAGATATGTTGATTAAGCAGTATTGCAAGGAACTCCGGTTTGGAAAGAACATTTACGAGAGCTATTCAAAGATTAGAGCAACTGATTATGCTGATTTTCTTGCACAGCTTTTGAAGATGGAGATAGATCATCGTGAACTTGTCAGGAAAAACAGGAATCTAAAATTTGCAGGTTTTGATGTCATCAAGACCTTTGAAGGCTATGAATTTGGGGATATTCAGATACCAAAATCTATCAGCATTGAAGAATTAAAGACCGGGGTGTTTATTGCATAATAAAGATGGACAAAGTTGCAAAAGGAATTCCCCACTTTTGCAACAATAAATTCCCCATAATTGCAAAAGGCCATTGAAGGCACCACACCAAGATAATATCCTTGTAGTTGATTGGGAATCGATTACAAGGAGGTTTGGAGGATGCTAACAATGACCCAAATTAAGGATATCAGAAAAATGTATTTTGAGGAAGGGAAAAATATTAGCCAAATAGCCAGAGAAACCGGTTATGATCGCAAGAC
>DUSN01000077.1 GCA_012842605.1 Clostridiales bacterium | reverse complement strand
TTTAAACCATTAATGCCAAATAGGTTTTTTATTAAATATCTATCTATCATACAATCCGCCTTTCTAATATCAGCGTATAGAGGTAACTTTAATAATAGTATCACGATGAGGTATTTACGTAAACCATTTAAACATGTATATTAGGAAGAAAGGCTTGTTGATATGTTCCCGCGAACGATGGTTTTTCAAAAATGACCGAAAAATCTATTGACATGTTCCCACAAACACATGCTATGCAAAAATGACCTGCAGACATCAATTCCATCAACTCGACCCATGTGGAGTGCATGGTGTTGATTACGAGGCTGTAAGTATTTATTTAACGGGTTTCGGGGATTACATCTAACTCAGACTGGGGAGGAAAAGGGATAATTTTTTTATGTGAAAAATGGCAAAGGTCTTTTATCTATGAAATATGGTTATTTGGTGAAGAAAGATACAAAGCATATTAGACATAGTTGTCTACACTGAAAACATGGCATTTCTCGCTTTGTGTCGTGTTGATAAGCAGAGTGTGGTGATAATCTTAAGATGAAAGAAAGGGGGGAACATATCATTGGAACAGAGAAAGATTGGAAGTTTCCTGAAGGAGCTTCGAAAAGAGAAGAGACTGACTCAGGAGCAGTTGGCTGAAAAATTGAATGTTTCCGGGCGCACAGTATCGCGATGGGAGACCGGTTCCAATATGCCCGATATCAGTTTGCTAGTTGAACTGGCAGAATTCTATGAAGTAAGTATTCCTGAAATTATTGATGGAGAAAGGAAGAGCGAGAAAATGGATAAAGAGACTAAAGAAGCAGTTCTGAAGGTTGCAGAGTATAGCAATGAGGAGAAACGAAAAATGGGGAGAGTTACCCTTGTGTATTTTATTGTAGGAATCATCTCTATTATTGTTAATGTGGCGATGCGCTTTATGGAATTTCCTGATACATTCTGGGTTGGATTTCTTGATGGCGTAACCAGTGGCCTGCCGCTGGCTGCAATGCTATTAGGCATTTTATATGTAACTGAAGCAATGACAAAAGTGCGAGCATTTAAACTTAAACTGATTGGCAGAAAGTGATTAGATCGAAGATGAAAATATATCGGGGAATTGCATTGTTGCTGGCACTGCTAGGTCTTGTAGCAATAATAGCATCTTTTATGGGTGATCAAAGCTTTTGACAGCCAATGGCGTAAATATTAGGCAGTTTTCTAGTCTTGCCAATCTAAAATTTACCTTAAGCCTTTATTTAACTGAGATTTCTTTTTGTGCTACTCTAAAAATGTACCAGATGTTGGTGTAAAAATAGGCTACTTGCTGGTCTAGTTTTAGGCCACCAAAGCATAAATCTGGCAGCGCAGGACCCAAAAGGTTCAAGCTGCCCGTATGCCTTGGAAGGATCATAATTACAGACGGAGACCTGAATGTGGGGTGGGTAGACCTGGAATAAATGATAGCAAGGGTTATACTTATATTTGATGGGAGGGTAAAAGGTGGTTGATTTAGAAAGCATCATGTCAATTCCCAAAAACGATTTACAGGATGCTGCAAAAGCACTCAATAAAGAAGATATCCCTCAGCTGATAGAATGATTGTCATTAAAAGATGACGATATTCGCTATCAAGCATTTCTCTTATTACAGAGCAGGTCAATATTCTTTAATGATGTCTATCCATTTTGGGATATTTTCCGCGAAAAGCTCAACAGTGATAATTCCTATCAGAGAAGCATTGGGCTTATGCTTATAGCAGAAAATACCAAATGGGATGCGGAAAACCGAATGGAGGAGATCATTGACGAGTATATAGCGCTCCTGAATGACAAGAAACCCATTACAATACGCCAGTGTATTCAATCGCTCGGGAAAATTGCTTCGGCGAAGCCGGAATTGAATGATAAAATAGCTTCCGGATTAATTTCCTTCGATGTTATGACTGTTAAAGAAACTATGCGAAAATCAATACTGATTGATATCATGAACGTTTTATTAATAATTCGGCAAAAACGAAAAACGGATGAAATAGAGAATTTTATCTTAAATGCGCTTTCAGGTGAGATATTAGATGAAAAATCAAAGAAGCAATTTCACAAAATTGCCGGGTCGCAATCAACTTGATCACCCGTGGCAAAGTTGTTATACCTTTATTATGCTTCTAAAATTCCGACAAAAACGCCGTCTTGCTTAACTTTTTCAATGGTGTCATGCATTTTGTCCAAAGTCTCTTTATAGCTAAGTCCGCCATTTGGTATTCTATTGATGCCAATTCGCATGCTGAGAGGAATTTCCTTACCCTCATATATAACCGGATTGCCATTTAATGCAGTTATTTTCTGAGCCAGGATTTCTGCATCCTTTACATTGTTATATCCGGTCAGAACTACGAACTCATCACGGCCTATCCGGAACATAAGCATATTGTCAGAAATTGCAGAATCAATGCGTCTTGCAGTTTCTGCAATTATAAGGTCACCTGCTGCATAACCGTAAGTATCATTTGTTTGTGAAAGATTGCATATATCAGCACATAAAACATACGTACCGCTAAGCTTTTTGAGTTCATCATAAAGGTCTGTTATATCAACTTTTCTTCGAGGTGACATATTATATCCTCCTTTTTCTAAATTAAGTTCGAACTTCGGGAATAACTCGGAAAAGCGGTGTTTTTTACGGAATGCCGACGGCGATATACCCCAGAATTTTATAAAAGCCCTTGAAAATGCTTCCGGAGATGTATATCTATAGGTCAATGCAATATTTGTTATGCTTTTCTTTGTATTGACAAGATCATGTGTTGCGGCACTCAACCTGCGTTTTAACAAGTATTCACCAACCGGGAAACCGAAGACGTATCTGAATAGTTTTTGCAAGCATGAAACAGAAACATAACACTGCTTTGCTAAGTCCTCTACGGTGAATCGTTCCTGCAGATTGCTTTCAATAACTTCAAGGGCTGCAACAAGTACAGTCAAATTCCGCACGTGGCCACCTCTTTTCTTGGTTTGATATGTGTTATCTATATGCTATTATATCAAGAATACAAGACTACACTTGATATTTTGTGTACAAATTTTATATAACTGTCTATTTGAGTGAATTACTTGAAAAGAGTATATGCACTCTATGGGTTATCGATTATAAACGCTTTTATTGCCCTGAGAATAGAAGTGCCTGAAAAAAGGCAAATACTTATTAAGCAGAAAAGGCAGTGCTGATATGGCAGTTTATTCAAACTAAAGGTATAATGATAATGGCTCTATCGTTGTATCGGATAATGTTAAGGCCGGCAAATCACATTATACGATAAGTATTTCCAGGATGACAGTATCATAAGGAGGTTTGACCGTGCTGAAAATTGACTGCCTGGTATCCGGAGGGATAATCACAAACTATAAATGTTCTTCAAAATGCAGGCACTGCTGCTATTCCAGTTCTCCAAAGTGGCCTGATGACTATATGACATTCTCTATGGCAGATGAAATATTTTCAATACTAAAAAGTATGGGCTGCCATTATGTACATATTGGCGGCGGTGAACCGCTTCTTAAGCCTGATAAGATCTTGGACGTCCTTGATGCTGCCCGGAAAAACAATATTGAAATTGAATATATTGAAACAAATTCCTCGTGGTTCAGGGATGAAGCATCAGCAAATGCTGTTTTAAAAGAGTTAAAGGATCACGGAGTAAACACGCTGCTTATATCCATAGACCCGTTCCATAATGAATATATACCATTTTGGAAAGTTAAGGCTTTAATTAAGGCCTGTTCGAAGGCAGAAATGAACGTATTCCCGTGGCTGATGGAGTTCTGGGATGATATTGATGCGATGGATGATAAAAAGCTCCATTCCATTGATGAGTATAAGCAGCTTTTCGGACCGGCTTATCAGCTGCAGCTGTTAAAAAGGTATGGGTTGAATTTAAAGGGGCGGGCTTTGAAGACATATAAACCCATGATGAAAAAGCAGTCTTATGAACAAATTATGAATGAATCAAAGTCCTGTCAGCTGTTGTCGGGAATTTATCACTTTCACGTTGATCTGTACGGGAACTTCATTCCCCAGTCATGCCCGGGCTTTTCAATCCCCCTAAGGGAACTGGTGCGTGGAGCGGACCCCGGTAAATACCGGATATTTGACAGCCTGGAATCAGCGGGCATAAGGAGTTTTGCAGAACTTGCCGCAAAGGAATATGGGTACAAACCAAAAGAAGAGTATGCAGGAAGATGCGATCTGTGTTATGACATGCGGAACTACCTGGTTTTGGAGTTAGGGTTGGACCTTCCAGACCTGAAGCCGGAGAACCATTATAAATATGTCTAGGGTTCCTTTGAGTATTATATTTTATTTTTGCTTGGGGTGAGTAATAATAAAGGAATTCGACAAAGTAAGATTCGAAACTGTAAAATTTATGCGTGACAAATATTGGTTGGATGAGGTTGCAGGAATGTATTACAATATTTCTTGTCTTAAATTTCGGCAAGGAAAGAAAACCATTTTGTCCATAAATCTGCACGACGATCATTATGATTTTCAAATTATTCTCGGTAAAGCAGAAAGAGAAAAGTTTGAAGCAGTAAAGCATGAATTCCCGTTAGAGATACAAGAGCTGTATGACCGTGAACGCACCCTGCACGATGGCAAATGGCTGTTAATTCATGTTGCTGATTTAAAAACTCTGGAAGCTGTCAAAAAGCTGATACTTATAAAGAAAAAGCCAAACAGTAAACCTTTCTCCAAAGAAAATGCTGTGTATGGCAGAGGTTTAAAGTTTTATGATAATGGCTTCTTCATAGTATCGAGTTCCTCGCTTTTCTTGCTGACAATAAAGCTCTGGCACTCCAGGTTTTTATAGGATGTTAAAAAGCTGTGTTTTATAGAAAAAGAAATAAAATATATGCCCTAAACTAAAAAAGGAGGCTAATGTATGGAGCGAAAAATTAGTCACAAAGTTAGAGGTTATAGAACTAAGGACGGAGCCGGGGTAAGCCTGGTCAGAGTATTGGGGAACCAGACTGTTCAGGATTATGATCCTATTTTAATGCTCGATTCCTTTGACAGTACAAATCCGGATGATTATACAGCAGGATTTCCAATGCATCCTCACAGAGGTATCGAGACAATCAGTTATGTGTATCGTGGGTATATGACTCACAGGGACAGCTTAGGGAATGAGGATACTATTGGTGATGGTGAGGTTCAATGGATGACAGCAGGCTCCGGAATTATGCATGAAGAAAAATTGCCGGCTGCTGAGCGGATGCTTGGTGTACAGCTCTGGCTTAATCTTCCCGCAAAGGACAAGATGGCTCCTCCGGCTTATCGCAGCATCAAAAATTCAGAAATTGAGGAAATAGAATTCAACTGGGGCAAGCTAAGACTGCTGGCAGGCGAGTTCGAAGGAAGAAAAGGCTATATGAGCAAATATCTGCCCCTTAACTATTACGATTTGCATCTTAACCCAAAAGAAACAGTTACAATTAATACAGAAAGTGAACGCTCTGTCATGGTGTTTACTCTTTTAGGGGACGCCTATATCGCAGGTGAGCTGGTAAATGAAAAGACAGCGGTAAAACTTACCTCAGGCGACCAGGTTGAGATCAAGGCCACAGATGAAAGAGCACAGGTTTTATTCATAAGTTCGAAACGACTGGATGAACCGGTGGCCTGGGGCGGACCTATAGTCATGAATACAAAGGAAGAGTTGATTAAGGCTTTTGATGATTTGAGGAAAGGCACTTTTATAAAGGAGAAAATGAAGTATGAAATATAATCTGATTGGCATATTTAAGGTATATATAACCAATAGTTACATTTGAATAATTGACGAAATATGCTATTCAGTATAAACTAAGCATAAGGTATTTGTTGCCAAAAATGGCGATTATTTTTTCTGCTGTATTAGTATCGGTGCTATCTGTAAAGTAGAAATGCTACAGCATACCCGGAATGCCGTTTGGTCGTCACAAAAGAAACAATGACAGTTGAGGGCATGATTAAAATCGTATATGACTTACTGAAGGACAAGCTGAACATAGTTAAGCTAACATTTACAAGCGGCGTAAATGGCGCTACACAAGAGTATGAACCTCAAAAGAGTATAGACCGCTGCCCGTTATGCGGTATCGCTATAAACGAAAAAGGCGTATGCCCAAAATGCGGATACAGGAAATAATCTGATCTGATAGAATGCAGGCTTGAGACAAGGCACTATATGCAAAATGTATATAGTGCCTTGTCCGTTTTCTGCTTATTCATTCACATCTACTGCCACGACGAACAAGCGTCGTCTTGATTAAAGAAACAGCACATATATGTTAAGACATGGGAAATATGGTAGAATGTAATAAATGACATCATATTAAATTACGTTAAGATAAAATATATAAAACTAATGTAAGGAATGATTTAATATGTCAAAAATGCCGGTTTTATTTGTAGGGCATGGTTCACCGATGAATGCCATTGAAGACAACGAATACTCAAGAGGTTGGAGAAAAATAGCCGAAAGCATTCCGAAACCGAAGGTTATATTATCTGTTTCAGCTCATTGGTATACCCGCGGGACCCGAATTATGAACGAGGAAAATCCAAAAACTATATATGACATGTATGGTTTTCCGGATGAACTTTACAAAATTACTTACAACACATCGGGTTCACCTGCTGTTGCTGAGAAGGCCAGTGAGCTGATTTCCAGAAAGACGAAATATGATAACTCGTGGGGTATTGATCATGGAACTTGGTCTGTATTAGTCCATATGTATCCTAAGAGAGATATTCCTGTATTCCAGATCAGTGTAGACAGAGATGCGCCTCCTGAACAACATTATATAATGGGCAGGGAACTAAGAGCTTTGAGAGAAGAGGGGGTTCTTATATTCGGAACCGGAAATGTTGTTCACAACTTAAGACTTGTTGATTGGCATAAATCGAATAAGGGCTTTGACTGGGCATATGAATTTGATGACTACATTTATGAGAACATTCTGAATAAGAATCATGAAAATATCCTGAAATACAATGAACTGGGTGATATAGCAAGGCTGGCAGTACCGACCCCTGACCACTTTTATCCGCTTCTTTATACCCTTGATGCGTCAGATGAGGATGATAAAATTAGCGTTCACAATAAATCCTGTGAACTTGGATCATTAACTATGACTGCTTACCTTTGGGGATGACGTTAGTGTAACCTTATTTCTATCGTTAAATAACAGAGTTTGATATGCGTTAACAGAGTATGCTGTACGTAAATAAAGGTTTATACTTTATTTATGTACTTCCTGATAATAGTTGCAAATGTAAGGTGAGAAAAGTGAGAATACTGTTCCTGGGCACTTCTGCTGCAACATCATTTCCTCTTGCATTCTGCAAATGCAGAGTGTGTGAAAAAGCCAGAATCAATAAGGGGAAAGACATCAGAAAAAGGTCATCGGTAATTATAAATGACGCCTTGCTAATTGATTTCGGCCCCGATGTTGTAACTTCGTCAAATATGTATAACATTGATTTGACAAACATCAGATATATCCTTCAAACTCACGGGCATTCGGATCATTTTGATGCAGGACACCTGATAACACGACTTAAGGAATATGCGGCACAGAATGTAAACCCTGTCTGCCTTGCAGCCTCGAAAGAAACGGTTAAATCACTGGATAAGCGGATGAAGGCCGAAGACCCGAATGTAGACTTATTTGATCAAGATTGGCAAAGAAGGCTTAATATTGACATTAAGTTTATGTGCAGCGGTGATCACTTAAAAATGGGCGATTATTCCGTTACAGCGATAGAATCTTTGCATGACATTTTCGAGAATTCACTGATATATATAATCAGTCACAATAATAAAAGTATTCTGTATGGGACTGATTTGCTGAAGATATCTGAAAAGGCATGGGAAATATTAAAAACGTTTCGTCTTGATTTGGTTATACTTGATCACACATACGGCAAGGGTTTTAATAACGGCGGCCATCTGGATGCAAGTCAGGTTACTGATATTATATCAAAAATGAAAATAGAAAACATAATACACGAAAAAAGCGTGGTTTATGCAACGCATATATCACACGAAGGTAATGATACTCACGATGTTATGGAAAAGATAGCAGCAAAAAACGGATATCATATTGCATATGACGGACTGGAGATAGAAATTTGATGGAACTACATGAAAGGCTAAAGCTTTTGCCTTTATTTGCCGATATATTTATAAGCCAATGTTATTCAATTTCCTCGATGAAATTGTCGTGAGAATTGTTAAGATGGCTGGTCCCACAATTACTAAAATCCATAGTTGTTAAAGCGGCAAAACAAATATACGAAAGGAGTGTTGGCATTATGCTATGGAAAGAGAGTTATGAAATTGGAGTTCCTCTGATTGACGCGCAGCATAAGGAATTATTCCGGCGCGTTGAATTGTTTTTGCAGGTATTGCGGTCCGAAGTTTGCTGGGATGAGAAAGTACAGAAGGTCAATGAGACACTGGAATTTATGAAAGGCTACGTTGTAGAGCATTTCCGTGATGAGGAGGAATACCAGCAAAGCATTGGTTATCCAGGATATGAAGCTCATAAACAGTTACATACGGGTATGGTCGAATATGTGCTGGAGTTTTCCAAGAAATACGAGCAATCAAATAATGACGAGCAATTAATACAGCAATTTGGTGGCAAACTGCTGGCATGGCTGATTAACCATGTAGCCGCAGAAGATCAACGAATAGCGGATTATGCCAAAAAGAAGGGGTGAGAGGAAATGAAAGATATACTTTATAAAGCATTTTTCGATGCAACACAGAATGCATTTAAATTGATGTTAAATATTTTGGAGGTTTCCGACCACCCGGCTGGAGATTTCAAGTGTGATGATGAGGTTGATATCGCCATCGGCGTTACCGGTGACCTTCAAGGAAAGGTAATTTACCGATACCCTGTCTCTACATCGCTTAACATAGTAAATATAATGAGCGGGATGCAGTTTGATGCAGTGGATGCTTTCGTTACATCTGCAGTATCGGAAATTGCAAATATCATAAGCGGTAATGTACTAACTGCACTTTCAGAGAACGACATGAACTGTGATATATTGCCTCCGGAGCAATGCAAACTTGATGATGATAAGAAATATGATATAAATACAAGCTGCCACATTCGCACGGCAATCGGTGAAATATGCCTGGAAATAAGATTAAATCGGGCCTAATTTTTAACGGATAAAGAGTAACTGTTTGGCAAAAATGAAGTGCGTAATATTTTGTGACTGGGCAATGTTGAGAGAATGTCGGTTTTCTGGCATTCTCTTTTAATATAACTACATAAGTAATGTTAATGTAATAATGAATAAGATTTTTAGATATTATCTGATGTCTTTGTATTTTTATATTGAATTCACTGAAGTATGCGGTTAATAATTGGAATAAAAAATGGAATATGTTAGAATTATACTATAAAGTTATATTTAAGGAGATGCTTAATATGGTATATGCCAGACCCCCTTGTTAAGCCTTAATACAGAATAGTTCACGAGGGCCTCCTCTGTTTTTGTTGTTATAAACAGCAAACAAAATGAGAGGAGCTTTTAAAATGAACTATATTCGGAACAATATCTGGAAGCTTTATGCCATCCGTTTCTTTCACAACCTTATCCCTGCTTATGTGATTGAAAGGTTGTTTTGGGAGCAGAGGGGCATGACAATCCAGATGGTTGTATACACAGAGATCATATATGCAATAACCGTAGTTTTGCTTGAGATTCCAACCGGTATCATTGCCGATAAATGGAGCCGGAAAAAGATGATAGTGTTAGAAGCTTTTTTCGGCTGCCTGGAATTACTAATACTTATATTCGCAACTGAATTCTGGCACTTTGCCGTGGCAATATTTCTGGCAGGGGTTGGACGTTCCGCAGGCAGCGGGGCTGATAATGCACTGCTGTATGATTCGTTGCTGTTAAGCGGTGATGAGCAATCTTTTGAAAAATGTCTGGGACGTTTAAATGCCTGGGATTTTTCGGCGGCAATCTTGGCGGCGTTAAGCGGAAGCTTGATGGCCGATTTGTCCGGATTTGAGCTGAATTATTGGGTATCTGTTGCCGGGATGTTTGTTTCCCTGTGCATATCATTGATGCTGGTGGAGCCTGAGGTAAAAAGCAAAACCGACAGTCCCATTGCGGTTAAAGAATATGTGGCGGCTTCGATGTCCTTTTTCAAGAGGAACTATGGAGTTTGTCTTGTATTGCTTTCAGCGATGGTTACAGGAGCAGCGCTGAATTTCATTGATGAATTCTGGCAGCTTTATATAAGCAGGCTGGGAGTGCCTGTCATATATTTCGGATTATTTTCATCAGGGCTGAGTTTACTAAGACTCCCGGGGAATATACTTGCTTATAGAATTAAGAAAAAGATGAGTTACAAGGCTATGATGTCGGGAGTGGTTTTAACCATTGCTGCCGGACTGTTTTACCTATATGCGGTCAGAGGAATCACAAGCCTTGCGGTGATTTTTCTCATCTGCCTTGTATCAGGTATAATTGAACCTGCAGCTGCCGGTTATTTGCATCACCGTATCGATTCTTCAATGAGGGCAACCATTGATTCATTTCAGTCATTAGGATTAAGATTAATGATTATCATTACAGGATTAGGCTTTGGTTGGATATCATCAAAATTTGATATTTACGGCGGTTATGGGTTTATATCTTTAATATGCGGTACATTCTTAGTATATTTCCTGATTTCATCAAAGCATATAACAGAATAATGGAGGCTGCATTATAAACAGGGGCAGATTGTTCTGCCCCTGAAAAACAAGGGTACAATACCTGCTTCTGACCAACTTTTCAAAAAGCAGTCTGGAAAAAATGGATGAAATATTACTAAGGGGAGAGACACATGAACGCAAGAAGGCGAAGTATTATTTTGCTGTTGGTATTAGTTCTCATGGCTGTGACAGCTTGCCAAAATGATGCCAGTGAAGTTAACAGTGATGTTACAAGTGATATTAATCATACAGAAAAACCCAAAACACAGCACAATAATACAGTAAGCCAAGACAAGGAAAAACCTGCTGCTGCAGAACCAGAAGAGATTTTGCCAATACTAGATATAAAGATTATAGAAAATCATTTTGAGGGAGAAGAAGGCACTTTTGTAATAAAGGCTATGAATGATAATAAATATATTGTATTCAACGAAGAGCTCGCTAATACTGCATTGACTCCCTGCTCCACTTTTAAGATTCCAAATGCATTGATTGGCCTTGAATTGGGTGTTGTTAATGATAAAAATACTATGATGAAGTGGGATGGTACAGTATACCGGATTAAGGATTGGAATAGAGACCATACTCTCGAAAGTGCAATAGAGTATTCCACTGTGTGGTATTTTAAAAAGCTGGCCAAAGCAGTTGGGATGGATAATATGCAGAAATATCTGGATGAAATGGACTATGGTAATGCAGATATCAGTGGAGGTATTGATAAGTTCTGGCTGGACTCATCCTTGAAGATAACAGCATATGAACAGGTAGAATTCCTGGAAAAGTTCTACAAGAAAGTCCTCCCGTTCAGAGAAGAAAACTTAAACATGGTGAAGGAAATGATTGTTCTGGAGAATCTTGAATGCGGTACTTTATCAGGTAAGACCGGTACCGGAAATGATGGGGGATGGTTTGTCGGATATTGTGAAACACCCAGGGAGGTATATTTGTTTTCTGCGTATATAAAAAAGAAACAAGGAAAAGATGTAAAGAAAATCGTAATAGATATCCTGAATGAAGGAAAACTTGGCTCAGATAATTGAGGGAATTGACGATAAGATCACTAAGTCTAAGGAGAAATTCAAAACAATAACATCAAATAAATTGACAAATCATTAACAAATAGAATAAAATAGAATTGCTGAGTCTAAAGAGAAATCTTATGACGAAGCCTTACCAATAATTTGATTCTGACGCCGAATACCATGTTATGAGGCGAAAGGCAATGAAATTTATGGTTTTAATATTTACACGTGAAATTTCTGCGCCTTTCGGGGCGCATTTTTATTTATCGGAGGTTTTTGAGTAATGGAAACGAGAGTGGCTATTATCGGAATTATTGTTGAAAACAGGGATAAAAACAGAGATTCAATTGAAAAACTTAATAACATTTTACATGACTATGGAAATTACATTATCGGCAGAATGGGTTTGCCATACAAAGAAAAGGGTATCAGCATAATTAGCGTTGCTGTTGATGCCCCTCAGGATATAATCAGTGCACTTTCAGGGAAGCTCGGAAGGCTGCCTGGAGTCAGCACAAAAACACTGTATTCAAAAGTAACCGATAAGGCGAGAAATGAGGGAACTGATGAAGCAGTTAATTGATAAGCTTTATGAAACAAATAATCTTTCACCGGAAGAGTATAAAGAGCTGATTGATAGCCGCAATCCTGAGATTTCGGAATATCTTTTTGAAAAGGCAAGAGCCGTCCGGATAAAAAACTATGGGCATGATGTGTATATACGGGGGCTAATAGAGTTTACCAGCTACTGTAAAAATGACTGCTATTATTGCGGTATCCGAAAAAACAACCGTGAAGCTGAGCGGTATCGCCTGACGAAAGAACAGATCCTTGAGTGCTGTGCTATCGGTTATGAACTCGGTTTTCGCACTTTTGTGCTGCAAGGGGGCGAAGACTGGTATTTTACGGATGATAGGATAATTGACATTATCCGGTCCATAAAATCAAACTACCCGGACTGTGCCGTTACGCTTTCCATAGGAGAAAAAAGCTATGAAAGCTGCAAGGCTTTTTTTGATGCCGGTGCTGACCGTTATCTGCTGCGGCATGAAACAGCAAATGCTGAACATTACGGAAAGTTACATCCTAAAGCGCTTTCGCCGGATAACAGAAAGCAGTGCCTATATAATCTAAAAGATATAGGTTATCAGGTTGGATGCGGTTTTATGGTGGGCTCTCCTTTTCAAACCACCGAGTGCCTTGTTGAGGACTTAATGTTTATTCAGCAGCTAAATCCTCACATGGTGGGCATCGGCCCGTTTATACCTCATCACCAGACGCCTTTTGCTGATAAAAAAGCGGGAACACTTGAACTGACATTGTTTTTGCTGGGCATTATCCGTTTAATGCTTCCGGACGTTTTGCTTCCTGCTACCACCGCCCTTGGGACAATTCACCCCAAAGGCAGGGAACTTGGCATTCTTGCCGGAGCAAATGTGGTTATGCCCAACCTTTCACCCAAAAGCGTAAGGAAAAAATACATGCTCTATGACAACAAGATCTGCACGGGGGATGAGGCTGCAGAATGCCTGAGTTGTATGAAAAAACGCTTGGAAAGTATCAGTTATCATATAGTTGTCTCCCGGGGAGATCATAAATCTGTTCATTAAAAGGATTATATTGCTGAAGGGGAAGATTTTTCTGACCCATTAAGAAGGAGGTTTTATTATGTACAATCCAAAATCATCTAAAGCAGAAGAGTTTATCTCTCATGAAGAAGTCCTTGATACCCTGAAATTTGCAGAAGAGAACAAAAACAATACCGGCCTTGTTGATGAAATAATTGAACGGGCGAAGCTTCGAAAAGGACTTAACCACAGGGAGGCTTCAGTTTTGCTTGCCTGTGATCTTCCCGATAAAAATGAAGAGATTTTCGCACTTGCCAGGCAGATAAAAGATGAATTTTACGGCAACCGTGTCGTATTGTTTGCCCCGTTGTACCTGTCCAATTATTGTATAAACGGCTGTGTCTACTGCCCTTATCACAGGCAAAACCGGCATATTACCAGAAAGAAAATGATGCAGGAGGAAATTCGCCGCGAAGTAATTGCACTTCAGGATATGGGCCATAAGCGAATTGCAATAGAATCAGGAGAAGATCCTGCAAATAATCCTATTGAGTATATACTTGAGTCTATTGACACAATTTACAGCATAAAGCATAAAAACGGCTCTATTCGCCGGATTAATGTAAATATCGCTGCAACCACTGTTGAAAACTATAAAAAGCTTAAGGAAGCGGGCATAGGCACTTACGTGCTCTTCCAGGAGACTTACCATAAGGAAAGCTACGAAAAATTGCACCCGACCGGTCCAAAGCATGATTATGCCTATCATACCGAAGCGATGGACAGAGCCATGCTTGGCGGCATAGATGATGTGGGCCTGGGTGTATTGTTCGGCCTTGAAAAGTATCGCTATGAGTTTGCAGCTTTGCTGATGCATGCAGAGCATCTGGAAGCGGCATTCGGTGTAGGACCCCATACCATAAGCGTTCCGAGAGTCCGCCCTGCTGATGACATTGACGTGTTGAAGTTTAAAAACGCTTTAGATGATGACATATTCGCAAAAATTGTATCCTGCATCCGCATTGCCGTGCCATATACGGGAATTATCGTATCCACAAGGGAAAACAAGGCCACAAGGGAACGCCTGCTAAACCTTGGCGTATCCCAAATCAGCGGAGGTTCCAGGACAAGTGTGGGAGGATATGCTGAACCTGAACCGGAAGATGAGAATTCCGAGCAGTTTGAGGTAAATGACACCAGAACCCTTGATGAAGTGGTTAAATGGCTGATGGAACTAGGCTTTATTCCCAGCTTTTGTACTGCCTGCTACAGGGAAGGCAGGACAGGTGACAGATTTATGAGTCTTTGCAAGAGCAGGCAGATCCTTAACTGCTGTCACCCCAATGCCCTCATGACACTGAAAGAGTACCTTGAGGATTATGCCACACCGGAAACTAAGGCGGTGGGTGAGACGCTTATTCAAAAGGAGTTTGAGAGAATTCCTAATGCCAAGGTCAGAAAGATTGTAGAGGAAAACCTGGTAAAGATCAACTGCGGAATGCGTGACTTCAGGCTTTAATCAGGATTATATTTAGGAGGATTATATGGGACTGAATGAAACACCATCAGCAAACCGTATTCATATTGGCTTTTTCGGAAAGAGGAACTCAGGTAAATCCAGCCTTGTAAATGCCGTTACAGGGCAGAACCTTGCCGTTGTTTCGGATGTAAAAGGCACAACAACTGATCCCGTATACAAAGCCATGGAACTGCTTCCCCTTGGCCCCGTTGTGATTATAGATACTCCCGGAATAGACGATGAAGGGGATCTTGGTGAGCTGCGCGTGAGAAAAACCCGCCAGGTGCTTAATAAGACAGATATTGCGGTGCTGGTAATTGATTCCGCTGCCGGTAAAACAAAGGAAGATGAAGAGTTAATTTCACTGTTTGATGATAAGAAAATCAATTATATAGTAGCATATAATAAAGCCGATTTGACAGTTGCCTGCAACAGGGCCGATCTGAAAGCGGAGGAAGTACCAAATACTGATAACGAAATTTATGTAAGCGCCAAAACAGGGTACAATATTGAAACACTGAAGGAAAGAATCGCAGCTTTGGCTGTAACGGAAGAAGCCAAGGCAAGAATAGTGGGTGACCTTATTGCCCCAATGGATTTTGTCGTCCTTGTTACACCAATAGACAAGGCGGCACCTAAGGGACGGTTAATACTGCCGCAGCAGCAGACTATACGTGACATTCTGGATACTGGTGCTGCCGCTATTGTAGTAAAAGAAACTGAATTCAGCGAAACACTTAATAATCTCGGAAAAAAGCCAAAACTTGTCATTACGGACAGCCAGGTGTTTGAAAAGGTATCGGCTGAAACGCCCATGGATATTTTTCTGACTTCTTTTTCCATACTTTTTGCGAGATACAAAGGCAACCTTGACATAGCCGTAAAAGGTGTAAAAGCACTGGAATCCCTTAAGGATGGCGATACTGTTCTCATTTCCGAGGGATGCACTCATCACCGCCAGTGTGACGATATCGGCACTGTAAAGCTTCCGCGCTGGATAAAGGAATATACCCATAAACGGATAAATTTCAAGTTTACATCAGGTACTGAATTCCCTGATGATTTGTCAGAATATAAACTGATTGTTCACTGCGGTGGCTGCATGCTCAATGAAAGGGAGATGAAATGCCGTTATAAATGTGCTGAGCGTCAGCATGTGCCCATAACCAATTATGGCATCATAATTTCATATATGAAAGGAATTCTGAAGAGAAGCATTGCTGTATTCCCGGATATCTTGGCAGAAATCGAGAAATGATTTCCCATGAACAGGTGATTTTTAAAATAGCCCACGGACAACAGTTTCATAAACTCGAGCCATGTGAAGCGGGTTGACCCGGAATAAAGCTTAGTATAATAAATTTTTACTGGTGCAGGGGTCAACCCTGATTTTGCTTATTGGTGAAGCATTTGCTGCAGCTTTTTCAGATGATCATGGTCAGTGCGAAGGATTTTGTCTGCCAGTTCCCGGCTTGTGGAATCCAGATCCCCTTTAATGACTTTTTCCACTGCTGCAATGCCCTGATCTTCACCGTCATATAGTTTTCTGATAATGCTTTTTTCATCCCGCAGCATGCTTTCTGTCTTAAGTTTGGTTTTAGACATCATGCCGACTATGCCCGTGGATTCATCCGGTACACCGCCCAGGGCTATAATCCGGTCGGACAGTTCTGCGGCATGTTCCTTATGATCCCTTAAAATTTCATTGATCTGTTTTCTTGTCTCTTCGCTAAGCGCGGGCATTACGCTTTCATATCCCTGTATTGCCATATGCTCTCCTCGAAGCAATTCATCCAGTGTTCTTACATTGGGTTCGTCCATTGTTGAAGGTCTCCTTTCTTCCTATATGGTGGTAATTAATATCATTTCCACCAGAAGAAAAAATACACTATAATAAAACATTGGTACCAATCATCTCTGGCTTACTAAAATAATAGAAATGATTCCAAAAATAATACACCATAGCTGCTTTCTTGACAGCTTATCTTTGAATATGAAGATGCTGTATAAAGCAGCAAATATAGTAGATGCCCCATTCAATGTGGGAACTAGTATAATACTTTGTATTTTGCCGCTTATATACAGGACTGCTGTATTATAGAATCCTAATATTAGCGCAATAGAAGATGTGGAAAATACCAATCTGGAATTAATCAGCAGACTCTTTTTTGACTTTTTATTTATAAAAATAAAAATTATATAAGACAGGAAAGCTGCAAACAGGTATGCGAAAATAATAAATTCTTTGTATTCATGGCTAAACTCAGTGTGCTGATGGATTTTCTGGATTGCAACTGAAAGACCGGCACATAAAAAGCAGGTGAATGACAGTAAAAACCATATTATGCTTACCTTTTTATTATCATCTTTTTTAATAAGCATTAAGAAACAAAGGAGCAGAAAAAAAACTCCAATCATTTGTATCACTGTTGGTATTTCTCCGTACAAAAAGGCAGACACTGTGATCGGAATAATCAAATGGAGATTTGAAAGCAGGACAGTGAGAGATACCGGTCCCATACCTAATGCTTTAACATAACAAATTTGAAAAAATACACTGAACAGCCCGAAAAAAAGTCCGTATATCAATGTAGTGAATGATGGTATTTTGAATCCAAAAACAACAGTAAAAACAATAACAACTACAGTAAATACTAAAGCATTATACAGAATGACATCTGTAGTGTTTCTGATTGATTTGCGTACATACAGCCCCTGCAAACACGCCTTGCTTGCTGCGATAAAAGACAGAAAAATAATAAAAAGAAACATCACTTCACCACTTTGCTGTGTATTCGGCCAAATCAGAATCAAGTAAAATTCAAATAGTAATTTTTTAGCAGCTAAGCAATGGTAGTCTGAGGTCTGATACTATATCACTGTAAGATCAAAATTCAGCAAATTTGCCAGTATAGTGAGTTCATTTAAATAATTGCCTCCTGTAATTCCGTAATGCTGTGTAACACCAACATTGATTAACTTGCCAAAAAATTCTTCTGCAGGGATTGCACTTCTGAATAAACTGTGGGAATACCCGGCTAAGAAATGCTTTGTTTTAACAGCTTCGACGATGCTGCATACCATTTTGAATCGTCCGTTACTATATGAAATATGGACAATCGTCTTTTCTCCGGGAGCGATTACATTCCAGGCAAAAGGTGCACCGGCATGTTTATAATTGGATTTGGCGAAACGTGTATCTATCGATAAGATAGTACTGCTGTCCGGATCTGTATAGTCATTTGGGCCTGCATGACCAGCTGCAAAGAGTCCTGTCCGCTTGTCGATATAAAACGGTTCAATAAAGTTAACATGCTTTTTTGAAAGTTTTTTTAGTATATAGCAGGCAAGACCTCCGCCAATGTCACCTTCCGGAACTACCATAATATCGTTTGTGCCTGGACAAGGTGTAAATCCGGGGCGTAAACCTATTCTACGTAATAGCATCTGGTCAACATCATTTAATACCAAAAGTTCCACATCATTTTTACGGCATATTTCCTCCAGACCCAGAGATGCTTCTACTGAAGCAAACATTTTTTCTTTATTTATCTGACCATCATTAGGATAACTGTCCAGTATCCGGTTCATAACATCTGTTGTTTTTTCATGAGGGATTTGCTGTATGACTTCTTCCAGCTCAGCTACTGACAAAAAGCGAAGCTCAGGACCGGCTTTCATAAAAAGATCATATGCATCCACATAGGTAGACCACATTACCTCGTTGAGTGAAGGAAGAAGTCCAAAGGACACCTGACGCAGCAATGAACGTATCAAGGCTGCCTGAGCCATTTCATGTGCTTTTTTCATCACCTCATCCAAAGAACCTATAACAGTATGCATCATTGGCCGATTAAAGCGAGCAATAGAACCGGATGCTTCCAGTGCTCCAACCAATCCGCCTGCGGATAAAAATTCTATGAAACGATCTTCTGTCAGGGAGTCTTCAAAACCTGGATTATCTCGTGTGATGGCTGCGAAAAGTATTGGCATTTCACCAATATCTCTAAGAAAGCGGATCCATGCAAAATCATCCGACCAGGATAGGAAGTGAGCAAAAACCATATCAACATTTTTGCTTTTAAATAAATGTATTGCTTTTATAATATCATCCCGTGTATAAACAATACCTGGAAAGACAGTATCTGCAAAATGAAACCTTTCAAGAATGCGCTGTGATTCTTTTTCCTTTCTTTCCCAGTAGTATCCATGCTCTGTATTCTCACCCAGATTTCGAAAACGAGGAGTGGTTATTAATAAAACTCCTACCAGTGGTTTCCTGTCACTGTTTTTCATTATTTTCTTCTCCTTTCGAGTGAGATACGACGATATTGTTTAAGCTTTATTTAATGATTTAATATATCGGTATTCAGCAGCGGAAGCATATTGCGGAATTACAGAGGCTGAGAACGAATATGCTTTTGAGAGGTTGTAAGTCTGGTTCTATCCAAATAATGTTTTACAAAATCGTAGTTTCTGCTGACTATTGCTGTATACAAAATATCTATAACAGTTAACTGACCAATACGAGACCCCATTGCGCCGCTACGAATCAAAGGCTCAGATGATGAGGAGTACAAACGGATATCAGCCCTTTCACTTAAAGGGTTCTTGCTGTAGCGTGTTAGACTGATTAAGGTAGCCTCTGTCTGTTTTACAACGTTAGCGGTATCCAGTATATCTTTAGTGTCACCTGAATAAGATATCAGAACTGCAACATCTCCTTTTTGCAAGGATGAAGCGGAAAGAATCTGATTATGAGGATCAGTACTTGACATAGAGATTTTATTAATCCTCATAAACTTGTTGTGTGCATCCATAGCAACATTGCCTGATGTACCAATCCCGTAAAAGTCTATTCGTTTAGCTGCCTCAATAGCTTCAACGGCTTGTTCCAATTCTGAAACTTTAATCAAAGACATAGTATTTTCAATAGATTTCATATTACTCATACATACGCTATGGACAATAGATTCAATAGAATCCCCCGGACGTACATCATTATAGGTTATAGCTTCTGACTGGCTTATGACAAGGTCAGTTGAAAGAACACGGCATAATTCTTTAAATCCTGAGTAGCCTGCTGATTTGCACAATCGTACAACAGAAGAACTGCTGGTTCCACAGGCAGAAGCTAATTCGTCTATGGACATACTTATTACTTCATTAGGATATTCAATTATAAATGATGCAACTTGTTGTTCCTTTGGAGAAAGTGACTCCATTAATTCTTTTAATCGTAAGCAACAGCCAGACACAAGGTAACAACTCCTTATTTAATATTTTTGCTGAATAATGCTTGAGCCGCTCCCAATAATGGAGCATTATCAATATCTTCAATTTGCTCAATTAACTTAAGAGAAGGAATATCAGCCAGTTTTTGGGAAAGTAACGGCAGAAACAGGTCAGCTGATTTTGATATAGCCCCGCCTAGCAACAGACATTGAAATTTATATTCAAATAATATATCGTGCAAAATTTCTGCAAGATGACTGCCTAAGTCAAGGAATACTTTTTTTGCCTTAGTATTTCCGGCACGTGCTAATATGGAAATATCCAGAACATCGATTTTCTCATCAGCCTGGGGAACCATATTCCTGTATTGTCTTATAATTGCCCTCCGGGACACATATTCCTCTGCTGTGCCTTCTCTATACTGCCGGGCAAATATGCTAATACCCGGACCGCCTTGAGGATTGTTGTATACCTTGGAATCAAACATGGAAGCAAAGCCCAGGCCGGTACCTATGATAACCCCTGCAATTCTCTTAAAATCAGAGTACCTGCCTTTGAAAGTAGCACCCAGAATAAATGCAGTAGAGTCGTGAAGGAACAGTATAGGTATTTTACCGGTTTCATTCTCAATCCAAGGCCGTATAGGAATACCGTATATGGAAGAATACTTATGTTTCATAAGGCTGATTCCATCAATGTAGTTGAAGGGGCCTGGGGTGGACACTCCTACTCCTGCCAGATTGAGACTGTGCTGTCTCGCTTTCTCCGCACCTAACCTGGCTGTATTGGTATATACCTCTTTAATTTGGTCAACGGTGCCATTCGATTCTATAGGCATTTTAACAAAACTATCTGGCACTATGCAACCGTCAACTTTAATAAGGGCAGCCTTCAAATAGCTTCCTCCGGCATCAATGGCTAAACAACAGCTGTTTTCATTAATCATTTTCATATCCATCCCTGAGTAATGTTTTATGCATGGTAACAATTCCTACGCCTAAGTTAATTACCTCATAAGGACCAAATTCTGCAGGAATAATGATTGTATCAAGATAATTCTGCTCATAATACCGGTTAGGATTTACCAATGACCGTATCAAGCATTTCTCACCATCTACCAATACCAGTACATGGAAGCGGTCTGAAGTTTCATCTTCATATTTATTGCTAAAAATAACATTACGCAGGCTGAAATATATAAGATCGTGCTCACCCACTATAATTTCCTTATAGTCTTTATGCTCCCTCACAATGCGAGGCTGCTGAACCAGGTTTGCCATTACCCAGTCCTCCCTGTAATCGCGTCGCAGTACTTTATCACCATGATAAATGTGAATTGGACGACGCTTGCCATTTAAATCCTTACGCAGATAATCATATAACTTATAGGTATAGGATCCAATAGTCAAACTGCCAATTTCCAGGACAACTTGATTTCGGCCGGAGGCATGAATTGTACCTGCCGGCAGTAAAAACTGCATTCCCGGCCTGGTAGGCACAGAGTTTACATATGCATCATGATCAAAAGGAATGCCGTATTTTTCAGCCTGCCGCGCTTTTTCAACGAATTCTTCCACATCTATGTTGTTTTTAAATCCGCAATAGGTCTTGGATTGCTGACTGGCGACAACAATATAGTAGCTCTCATCCTGACGACCAAGTTCATTGTTATTTTTCTTTACATATTCTTCATCAGGATGTACCTGGATAGACATATTTCCACTGGAATGGAAGGTATCATCATAATTAAACCGTATTGGGAAATAACCGTTAAATTTTTCAGCGGGCTTTTTACCCATTAATTTCGGACCAACAGTTTGAACAAAACAATAGAACGGAAATTCAAGCTGTTTGCCGCCCAAGTCTGCAACTATAGATACTTCCATAGGAATTAAGTCAAACACCCATGCACAATTTCTCATCTCTTCAGGAAGATTACGAAGGCGTTTTATATAGAATCCACCCCATACCCCCTCAATATAAACCGGTCTGCAGCGCAGAGGGTAGGTAACCATTACGTCAAAAAGAGCTTTTAATGTAGGCAGTGGAATAAGCTGAACAGATAGGGGATTATCACCGGTGAGATAATAATCAATTTCATTCCTGCGAATAAGATATCCTCTATGTGCAGCAGCAGTTTCGAAATCTACATAATAGCTGCGTCTCAGCATTTCATTGATCGACTTGCGCTCAGCAGCTCCCAGGTTGCCGCAGGATCCATTACGGATATTCAGAATGGCACGTTTTGGAGTTACATCTATATACAGCTTCATATTATAAAATGAACGCAAAGAATCTATCAGGGCACCGTTCCCGTATACTATTAATACACCGCCGGCTGTATTGATGAATCTTTGCATTGTATTTACTAGTTCCTCAATTTTTCTTTGATCCATTAAGCCTTCATATCCTTCTTCATAGCGTGAACCAAACAAGAGAACAGGATCTGTTACTCTGTCTTCAGGCAGATAAGGAAGAAGCTTTTTGTCTAATATATCACTGTCAAGATATAGAGTGGTTGTAGATATTGTTCTGACTTTTATTCCCTGTTGTGCGAATGATATGGAAAGCAGACCCGCAAACTGCTCGAATGGTGCACTTATGTATCCGTCTATGCCTATAATGCAATTAGGGCTGTCTGAAAGTATTTTCTTGGCTTTTTCTGCTATTGTCACGGCTGTAGCATATGAACTGTCAGTTATAGTTTTGCACAAATCTTGGCTGAATTCGATATGATTAACAGCTGTAGGGTCATCGTACGGAAAGGGATTAAACATAAAGCTCATGGCTTTACCTCCTAAGATTTATTGTGTTGTGCTGCTGTGTATATTTGTGATTATAGTAGTATTATCAAGGATATATATCTATATCTACTATATAAAATATTTGCTTTAGCGTCAATAATATTATCAAAATAAAATATAAAATTTGAAAAAACTTGTCATGAAATTTAAAAAGTATAAAATATAGACAATAAAACACATATAATTAGGTAAAATTGTATGATTTATCATATGCTGACAAAAGAAAATTAAGAAAAATATTGAAAATATTTTCATAAAATACTTGCGTAACTCATGAATATCGTGTAATATAATACACAAGCAAAGCTATATTAATTAATCAACTCACTTCAGCATAAGTTACAGCTTCAGTATTGGTTACAACATTGGCCTAAAGAATAGGATCAGCAGAAGCAAGTCAATGACTAAATTTAAAAAATGGTGGGATGCTCATGCAGACAGTACGGAAAGAAAATACTTTAGGCAGACCTGCAGCTTGGTTAAAAGAATTTTTACAATACATGCGTAAAGAATATATGTTGTACTTAATGATATTGCCGGGAGTACTTTACATAGTTATTTTTAAGTACCTGCCAATGTATGGAATCACCATAGCATTCAGAGATTATAAGGTTTCCTCAAGTCTTTTCAATGCTCCATGGGTAGGTTTTGACAATTTCGTGAATTTATTTTCCCGCTCAGCGTTTATAAGAGCATTAACAAACAATATATTTATCAGTATATATAAGTTGATTTTCGGTTTCCCTTTTCCAATTATACTGTCTTTGTTAATTAATGAAGTCAGAAACTCTAAAGTTAAAAAATTTGTTCAAACATCAGTCATATTGCCTGATTTTGTTTCCTGGATTGTTATATATGGTCTAATGTACGCAATCTTTTCACCAAGCAGCGGAGCAATTAAAGGTTTGGCTGAGATGCTGGGGCATAAAGGCAAAATACCCAATGTACTGACTCAAAAAGAAACTTTTAAAAGCGTTATTGTTATCTCTCATATATGGAAATCTGCCGGTATGGGAACCATTGTATATCTCGCTGCAATTTCAGGAATAGACCAGGATCTGTATGAGGCAGCTGCCATAGACGGAGCGGGGAGATGGCAGCAAATGTGGCATGTTACTTTAGCTTCACTGCGTTCTACAATAATTGTATTATTGTTCTTCCGTGTCGGTCAGATGATGTATGCCGGTTTTGATCAAATATTTGCTATATCCAATGACCTGGTTATGTCAACTGCAGATATTATTGATACATATGTATATAGGCTTGGACTTGAACAACGTAAATTCTCCATAGCAACAGCCGCAGGATTATTTCAATCAGCAATCGGAATGGCATTGGTTTTAATAACTAATTATATTGCAAGAAAGGTTGACCCGGACAGCGCGATTATGTAAAGAAAGGACATCATATATGGCGAAATCAGGAATTAAGAAAAGAAGTGTAGGAGATATTATATCTGATTGGTTGATCGGGATATTTTTGGGACTTCTTGTATTTACTACAATTTATCCTTTCTGGCATATTCTTATGTACTCAATATCTGATTCTCGTGCTTCCATGACAGGCGGATTTTTCTTGCTGCCCCGCAAACCAACGCTTCTTGCTTATCAGATGCTATTTAAAACAAAACAGATATTTATTGCATACCGGAATACCACTATGAAAACTTTTTTCGGAACATTGTTAAGTGTTTTCCTCTCTGCATTGACAGCCTATCCATTATCATTAAAGAGGTTCAGAGGCCGGAATTTTATTTCAATGGGAATTTTCTTTACCATGCTGTTTAACGGCGGCATCATTCCTACATATATACTTTTAAAAGATCTGCGTATGCTGGATACATTTTGGGTTTACATAATTCCGGGAGCAATGAGTGCTTACAATATGTTTATATTGCGAAACTACTTCCAATCCATACCTTCATCTCTGGAAGAATCAGCCTTACTTGACGGAGCAAATGCTTTTCAGATTTTATTCAGGATTATTCTACCGTTATCTATGCCAGCACTTGCTGCAATCGCGATGTTCTATGGTATCGGCAACTGGAACTCCTATATGGATGGTGTACTGTATGTAAATGAACAGAGGCTTCAACTATTGCAGGTTTACCTCAGGCAGCTTATCGGTGCTGCAGGAGCAAAAGGAGCTTTGGGTGATGCAGGAGATCTAGGGCCGGCATCGCGATTGACCGAAGAAACTATGAAAATGACCGTTATTGCTGTATCTATTATTCCTGTTTTAATTGTTTATCCGTTCCTGCAAAAATACTATACCAAAGGGGTGATGGTAGGTTCTATCAAAGGCTGACAAAGGCTGATGGCCGTTAAAACTCTATTTACCAAATTTATCAGGGGGGAAATATTATGAGGAAAATGCGGAAAAATTTTATCTCAGGACTATCGTTGATAGTAATACTCTCTTTGATTTTTGCTTTAGCGTCATGTTCCAAGCCAACAGAAGGAGGACAGCCGACCGGTAAACCCACTGAGGCTCCTTCCGAAACTGATCCTGCTGAAACATCAGAACCTGTAAATGAAGAACCTGTGGAGCTCAGCATATTGATGTCAGGAGACAACACGCCCAGTGAAGACAATATTGTACTGCAGGAGCTTGGCAGAAGAACCAACACAATAATTAAAATGACTTACGTTCCGGGAGCGGATCATGCAACAAAAAAGAGCACTCTGGCTGCTTCAAACAGTCTGCCTGATATCTTCAATACAAGTGGAGATGAGGCAATAGAATTTAAAGAAGGCGGTTTCCTTGCAGAAGTCGGCGATCTGATTTATAAGTATGCCCCCAATATTATAGCAAATATCGGCGAAAATCTTGAAAAAGCACCTATTAATTCAGATGGCATCTATTTAGTGCTGGATGCAAGGCTGGGGTATATAAGACAGTTGAATATGCGCACAGACTGGCTGGCCAACCTGGGAATGGAATTGCCAACAGACTTAGACAGTTTATATAAAGTACTGTATGCATTTACCTATAATGATCCTGATGGCGATGGACAAGATGACACATTTGGACTTTGTGCAAACACTAATCCCAATATGTTTGCTACCATTTTCGGAGCATATGGGATTCCTGTAAATTGTAATATTGAATTGGAAGACGGCACTGTTACTATATGGGTTAAACACCCCAAATTCCTGGAGGCAATGGAATATATCAATAAGCTTAACAAGGATGGATTAATAGAACCTGACTGGGCTACCATTCCCACAATGGATATGTTCGGAAAGCTGTGGAATGGTGTAGCAGGCGCGATCGAATGGGAATGCGTAGGACCGACAAACAACTGGATGCCTTCCCGCTATACAGAGGATCCTGTTCCCACATTTGATTTCCCGATTATCAAAGGACCAGACGGCAGTCATGGAACTCCCACAACCTATATGTCATTAACCAGCGGCTGGGCATTTTCCTCCAATTGCAAGAATCTTGAGGCAGCAGTTAAATTTGCGAACTACTGTATGTCCGAGGAAGGAAATGAATTACTGTACCTGGGTATAGAAGGTACCATGTATAGGTGGATTGATAAAGAAGCCGGCCAATATGAGTTGCTTGGAGAATATAAAGATAGTGCCACCCATCGTGCATCAGGTGGATGGGTCTATTGGTATTTGTTTGCTCCAACACACCATACGGAAATACGTACTTTCAACAAACAGACACAGGAAGGTGTAGCACTGGCCCGAAAAATATCAATCCCGCATGTTTACATCGCAACACCATTGCAAACAAGACTTGAGTATGGTGCAGATATGGATCAGCTGATTAATGAGATGTACGTTGAGATGCTGGCAGCAGACGGTGATCTGAAATCCATCTATGATAGATACATTGGTGAATGGGAGAGTATAGGCGGCACCGAATGGGAAATTGAAGCTACAAAAGCATGGAAAGCTCAGGAAGGTAACTGATTCTTGCTGTAAAAATAAAATTATGTTAACAGTAGATAATGTGGAACAGGCGAGGATTACAATCCTCGCCTGTTCCAAAACATTTACCCTGATTGTATAAAATTAATGCATTAATATTATATCTGACTTCCAGAAATATGTAAAGTATGGCAAAAGGCCGGCTCACATCTGTCAGTCTGTATTATATTTGCCGTTTGCAAGAACAGGGGGAATTACAATGTATACCTTATTGAATCAGCATTTAAGGGCATCGTTTGATGATAAAGGCAGGCTCATTTATTTGTCCAATAATCAGTCTGGAAAAGGCAATATTATTGTATCACCGGCAGATATTTGCTTTAAAATGATATTTAAAAAAAATGATAATTGGGAAAATGTAGTTTATTCCAAAGACCAGGATTTTAAAGTAAAACAGGAAAATAACTGCATAGAGTTCACTGTGGAAAAATGCAGACTCCGTGACTTTTCTGTTGATATCAGTGTAAAGCTCAAGGCCGCATTGGCGGGGGAAGATCTGATCTTTGATGCTGAAATCATTTGTTATGAGGACTGCTTAATTACAGATTTTGAATATCCATACATTGGTGTTATAAAAACCCTGGCAGGCGGCAAACCTGCTTTGCTATGGCCTAATCAATGCGGAGAAAAATATAATAATATCGGTCAATATCTCACAAACATGCGTGAACATAGAGAATCTCACTCGAATTCCCTGTCACTCAGTTTTCCCGGCGGACATGGTATTGGAGGCAGTATGCAGTGGATGGCCCTGACAGATGGTGATCAAACCTTATATTTTGCAGGTCATGATTCTGAGTTTTATGCCTCTGAGATGAGAGTTAAGGGCAGTTCGCAGGACAGTGGTGCCATTACATTAATAATGGAAAAAATGCCTTTTGTAAAGAAAGGTGAAATTTGGAAATGCCCTCCGGTGATAATGAAGCTTTATACAGGCACATGGCATCACGGTGCAAGAGAATATGCGCAGTGGGCAAAAACCTGGAGAAAAGAGCATAGCAAACCAAAATGGGTATCAGATATGATGGGGTATTTTCTTGTGATAAATAAACAGCAATTTGGTTATGAGATGTGGAAGTATGATGAACTGCCCCGGCTGTATGAACTGGCAGCTGAACATGGCTGTGATACCCTGGGACTTTTCGGATGGTATGACAGCGGGCATGACAACCAATACCCCGACTTGGTTGTAAGCGAGAGTCTCGGCGGTGAACAGGCATTTAAGGAAAATATAAAAGCTGTGCAGGAGGCAGGTGGCAGAGTTACCCTGTATCAGCAGGGGCATCTGATAGATATAACCACAGACTTCTATAGAAACGGCGGATATAAATATGAATCCAGAAGCCGCTGGAACACACCTTATTTCGAGAGCTACAATAAGTCACATAAAAGTGCATTTCTTGCGCATTTCACCAACAAGGTCTTTTCCACGGCATGCCCGTCCTGTCCGGAATGGCAGGAATTAATGGAAAGAAAAGCTGATTTTGTAGCTTCCTTTGGCGCTGATGGTGTCCTGTACGACCAAATAGGAGGTATGTTTGCATATCCCTGCTTTAACGAGGAACATCCCCATGCCAAAGGCAAACCTTCCCTTTCCATGACCCACGGCAGAATGCAGCTGTTGGACAGGATTCAAAAACGAACAAAGGAAATAAGCAAAGACTATGCTTTTTTTACTGAACACATAACTGATGTTTACTCCGCTTATGTTGATTGCATCCATGGAATGTATTTATACCCGTCAAGGGTCGCCAACAGACTGGAGACAGACACTAATGATGAAATTGCTGAATGCATTAATTATCCTGAAATGTTTCGCTATTGCTTTCCTGATGTAATTATCACAGTACGAAATTCTTTTCCTTACATAGCACCCAGAGTTGCCAACTATGCATTTGTATTCGGCTTGCGTTATGAAATGGAGATCAGGTATCAGGATGACCGGGATGAAATTTTAAATGACAAATATCCGGAATTCAGAGAGTATTCAAAGAAAGTAACAGAGCTGCGCAGGAAGTATTGGGACATTCTTGGATACGGCATTTACAGGGATGTTGACAGTATTGTAAACCGCAACCCGGCAATTATCTCCAAGGTATTTGCAAATGGCGACAAGCTGGCAGTTGCAATGTGGAATGATACTTATGATGATGCAAAAATTGATATGGACGTGCCGGGATACAGGTTAATTGAGGCATCTACGATTGATAATACATATTCCGGCCTGCTTGAAAAACTGGAACCGCAGCAAATACTGCTGGCTTTATATGAAAAAGTGTGACCAGGTGTAAATTGGGTAAAGGAGGCGGCCTTTGTGTATCGATTGGAAAATGAATTTCTATCGGTTGAGTTTGATGAATATGGCAGATTAACTTATTTAAAAAACAAAGAAAGTCAGTACGGTAACATTATAACATCTCCTGCAGAAGACAGCTTTCGTGTGATATTTAAAAAGGGACAGAACTGGGAGAATGTTGCGTTTGGAAGCAAACAGGAGTTTACTGTTACAGAAAAGGATGGAAGCATTGAGTTTTCTGTAAAGAAAACAAAGGTTAGGGATTTTATTGCTGACATATCACTAACGCTTATTGCAGCATTGGACAGAGAGAATTTAGTCTTCGATGCTGTCATCAATAATAATGAAGAAGGAGCTCTTATTACCGACTTTTATTATCCCATCATTGGCACAGTAAAAACCCTGGCCGGGGGCAAGCCGGCGCTTTTATGGCCTCATCAAAGCGGAGAGAAGTACTATAATATAGGGGAATATCTGGCGCGAAAGGGTCCGTCCAGAGAGATATTCAATCACTCTTTATCCATGACATATCCGGGGCACGGCAGTATGCAGTGGATGGCTTTGGAGGATAAAGACCAGGTATTGTATATAGCCAGCCATGACAATGATTTTTATGCAACTGAGCTTAGAGCGAAAGGAAGCAGCATTGACCGTGGTGCTATTACCCTGACCATTAATAAGATGGCTTTTGTAAAATATGAAGAGGCGTGGCATGCTCCGCCGGCAGTTTTGAAATTATATACAGGCACATGGCATCATGGTGCCCACGATTATATGGAATGGACGAAAACATGGAGAACTTATCATCATGTACCCCAATGGGTAAGAGACATGATGGGGTACTATCTTGTTATCAATAAACAGCAATACGGCCATGAAATGTGGAAATATAACACCCTTCCCAAGCTGTATCAGAAAGCGGTTGAAACAGGATGCGATACTTTAGGCCTGTTTGGCTGGTATGACAGCGGACATGACAACAAGTATCCCGATCTTGAAGTCAGCGAATCACTCGGCGGTGCACAGATGCTGAAAGATAATATTAAAGCAGTCCAGAAAATGGGCGGAAAGGTTACTCTGTACTATCAGGGCCACTTGATTGATATAACAACTGATTTTTATAACAATGGCGGCAGCAATTATGAGATAAAGAGTAAAGACGGAGTGCCATACTATGAGCAATACAATAAGTCTCATGAAAGTACCTTCCTAAAGAACTACACCCGTAAGACATTTTCTACTGCCTGTCCTTCCTGTCCGGAGTGGCAGTCATTAATGAAGGAGAAGGCTGATTTTATATCTGATTTTGGCGCTGACGGAGTATTATATGATCAAATCGGAGGCATACCACCCAAGCCTTGTTTTGACAACAGGCACCCGCATGCAAAAGGGAAGCCGTCACTTTCCATGTCAAACGGAAGAAAAGAGCTGCTTAATGGAATTCAAAATCGCACAAAAGAAATAGACAAGGAATTTGCTTTTTTTACCGAGGTAATCACAGATTTATATTCAACATATGTGGATTGCCTGCATGGAATATGTGCATACCCCAGCAGAGAGGGAAACCGCCTTGATGTCGGGCTGGATAATGAAAGAGTGGAAGTAATCAATTATCCGGAATTATTCCGGTATTGCTTCTCAGACATTATTATAACCCTCAGAAATCAGTACCCGTACATTTCTCCCCGGGTGGCTAACTATGCATTTACGTTTGGATATCGTTATGAAATGGAAATCCGGTATCAGGCAGACTGTGATGATGTGTTGAACAATACATATGCCGAATATAACGAGTATGCCAGAAAGGTTACCGAACTTCGCAGGAAGTATTGGGATGTTCTGGGATACGGTACATTTATGGATACACACCATATAACCTGCAATAACCCGGGAATTATAGCAAAATCATATGTAAATGGCAATAAACTGGCAGTAGCTATATGGAATGATACGGATAAAGATGCTGTTTTAGATCTTCAGGTAAAGGATTATAAGCTGATAGAAGTATCGACTGTAGATGATACATTTACAGCTTTGCCTGGAAAGCTTTTGCCGCAGCAAATTGCAGTGGCACTTTTTGAAAATCAACAGCATGATTAATTTTAGGAGATATATATGTATATTCAAAAGGTAAAGCTGAAATACCAGAAGTGGGAAGCAGAAATGCTTCCCTTGTTCGGTGCCAACGTTATCAGCTTAAAACATGATGGTTTCGAGATATTGCGGTCTCCTGAAAATATGACTGTGTTAACGGAATCACCATATCTGTACGGTACCCCTCTTCTGTTTCCACCTAACCGAACAGAGGGCGGCAGGTTTTGTTTTGACGGAGTTTATTATAGTCTAGAGCTTAATGAACCTCAAAGAAACAATCATATTCACGGGAAGATGTTTGATGCGCCATTTTCTATCCTTAAAACAGAAATGAACAGTGTAACATGTGTTTATGAAGATTGCGGTGAGCGTTATCCTTTTCCTTTTCGAATGACAATTATCTGTTCGTTAGGGGAGGATGGCCTTACACAGACTATAGAAATTGAAAACACATCAGATAGCGATATGCCGGTTCTATTAGGCTTGCATACTACCTTTGCTGAACCGCATATATTTAGCGTTCCGCTGGGAAAACGCTGGGAAACAAATGAAAATTATATACCCACGGGAAGACTGCTGGAAATCGAGGAACATGAACGATTATATATCAGAGGCTGCTCTCCAAAGAGAAGGATAATTTCCGGATTCTTCACTGCTGCAGGTAATACAGCAAGGATAGGCAATTACTTTTATCATACTTCAGAAAATTTTAGTCAGTGGATACTATACAACGGTGGCGGTGATAAAGGCTTTCTGTGCATTGAACCACAGAGCGGACCTGTCAACGGGCTGAATATGAAAGATGGACATTTAAGGTTGGAAAGCAGAAAATATGTAATGTTCTGGACCAGAATATCTGATAGGTAAGTTCAAAATAATGAAGATATTTTAAGTCAATAGAAAGGGGAACAAAAATGCCTAAAGTAATAGTCAACACTGCTAAGTTTGTTAGAATCTGGCCACGTATTGAAAAGTATCAAAATTCAACTCTTCGATATTCACCTCCCTCTGATTTTCCTGCATTCTGGGAAAAGGTAAATGCAAGGCCGAAGATTATGAGATGCTGGGTTACCCTCGATGAAGTATGGGATTATAGAACAGATGAATATTTCTGGAATTATCAGATTGGTGTGAACCGGTATCACGATGATCCAAATCATTATGAATATGACTGGGGCAGCACTGTACCTTCCCAAACCCGTTATAAAGACTATTTGACCAGCCATAGCCGGCATAGTGATGAGGTGATGCTGAATATTCGCCGTTATGAAAGGGAGACTGCTGACGGTATAGTATCTTTGGATAAATATGAAGAGGTTGTTGAGAATGTCATTGAGTATTATAAAGCGCTTTGTCCTAATATCCGCTATATTGAGGTAAGTAATGAATGCGAGATTCGTCCGTTTGGCGGGATTACAATACCGCAGTATTATGAACTGTATAAGCGCGTATATCGTGCAGTGAGGAGATTGAATAAGAAACATAACTATGAACTGCCTCTTATGGTTGGGGGTACTGCTATGACTGGACCCATGGGGCATCCTCATTTATGGTATAAGTTTTTGCAGCTTTTGGCGGAAGACAAGGATCCGGACAAAATGATTGATTTCTATTCTGCCCATGACTACAACAAGGATATAAACAGACTTTCAGCCTTTTATAAAATGCATCATGAATGGATAAAGGAACTGAATCTGCCTGATGTGCCCATTTTCTTCGATGAATATGGGACAGTAGGAGCTACAGGAATCTGGACAGACAGCCTGGAAAATGCAGCAGGAGTTTTGTCTGGTATGATATTGGGTTCAAGACTGGAAGGCATGTATATCTTCCCATGGTGTACTTTTCATAATCCTGATCTCCAAATGTCCTATACCCAATTCCTGCGGCTTGATGACGGCAGCTATGCACCTACTCCTAATGGAAATGCAATAACTATGCTGCATATGCTTGAGGAAAATGAATTGGAGATGGAAGGGGATCATAAAAACAGCGTTATAGCTGCCGGTAATGGAAGCCGTACTACTGTCCTTGTGACAAATCCGACTGATAAACCTATGGCTGTTGATATAACACTAACAGAATTATCACAAGAAAGAGTACTGGTTACTGAGTATCTTGTGGATACAAGTAACAATAATCGTCTAACCGGACCTGAGTGTTCTGAACTGCGATTGACTAACAGGTGGAATGAGAAGACCGGTAACAATGATAAGTCCATTAATATCAGGACTGTTTTGGATAAATATGGTTTTTGTTTATGGATTATTGAACCACATGAATTGTCAAGGCCGTAAATATTAAATGAAAATATAAAGAGGCAGATTTTGTTGTTAAAAATATGATATGGTGATACCAATAGGAGAGGAAAGGAAGATAATTATGGTGAAATATGAAGTTCCCAATCATGAACCCAGTTATGTTCCTGAAGGCAGGAAGTGGAAGCTGGTTTGGAGCGATGAATTTGACGGCACAGAGCTTGACAGGTCAAAATGGGACTTCAGACTTTACTTCTGGGGTCGGAGATTTCAAACATATACAAATGAAGGTGTGGAGTTAGACGGTAATAGTAATTTAAAAATACACCTGATTGAAAAAAATGGTCAATACTATTCTGCTCAACTTCAAACAGGGTATAACTCATTTGATTTTCCAAAGGAAACACAGCCTAACCCCTGGGGACAAAGAGAGATATGGCCTTTGGGAGAAATTAGGAAACCTCTGTTTATGCATAGATACGGATATTATGAAGTCAGATGCAAATTCCAGCAGCAGCCGGGTTGGTGGTCTGCATTCTGGCTGCAGTCTCCTTCAATAGGCACTACGTATGATCCAACTTTTAGCGGAATAGAAGTTGATATAATGGAAAACTTTACCCGTGACGGCATTGTAACAAGCGGAAATATATTTGGTGGTTATGGCAGGCAATTTAAGGAAGATGCAAGAATCAAGTACAAAGTAGAAGAAACTGAGGATGGATTTCATCGCTTTGGCGTGCATTGGCATGAGAACGGTTATGTTTTCTATTGTGACGGCAAAGAAACTACCAGAACTGATAAATATGTATCCAGGGTAGAGCAATTTATTCTGCTGACAACAGAGTGCATGGGTTATAGATCAGGCAATATGGATCAACCCAGTGAGGAACTGAAAAAAGCAGTTCTTCCGGATTGCTTTACTGTTGATTATGTACGTGTTTTTGATGAGATCTAAGGATATATACGGATTTTTATGCGGTGATTCAGGCAGAGCAAAATCATGTCTGAATCACTGATTTTTTCTTTTGTGCAAAACAGGCATGGTAATTATTGCTATTGAATAACAGAAAATTATAACGGAATTTTATAAAAGAGTACCGGAATCATCCTAACGGTACTTTTTTTATTGATATATAATGAGCTCAAGAATATTCTGAAAATGACAGGGGGCTGATTATATGGCATTAAAAGTCGGTGTAGTAGGAGTAGGTAATATAGGCACCATTCATGCAGAGGTATACAAGAAGAATCCTAAGACAGAGCTGGTGGCAGTATGCGACATTATTAAAGAGAGGGCAGACGCAGCTGCTGAAAAATTCGGTGCCAGGGCATTTTATAGTGTTCGGGAAATGCTGGCCAGCGGAATTCATCTTGATGCCTGCAGCATGGCAACAAGAGGGGAAGAAAACGGAGGCGACCATTTTACCCCAACCATGGAACTGCTGGAAGCCGGAATTCCGGTTCTTGGCGAGAAGCCAATTTCCAACAATGTAGAAGAAGGCAGGAAGATGGTGGAACTGGCGGAAAAGAAAAAGATCCCCTATGCCATCAACTTAAATCATCGTTTTACTCCCGCAGCTAAACTGGCCAAGCAATGGGTGACTGAGGGCAGGTTGGGGAAACTGCACATGATCAACATGAGAATGTGGATCAACAATCCGGTTGAAACTTCTCCATGGTTTCATATGAGGGCACTTCATCCCCATTCCTTTGACGTAATCCGCTACTTTGCCGGTGATGTAAAGAAGGTAGCAGCTTTTATGATGAAGGGAGAAGGCCGGTCAATCTGGTCCAATGCCCAGGTTTTGCTGCATTTTGAAAATGGCATGATTGGCCACCTGGTAGGAAGCTATGATGCCGGCGGAAGCTATGGACTGGAGCAGTGCGAAGTTGTAGGTTCAAAAGGCCGTTTTGTACTGGTGGACGCATGTGAACACCTGACCTTCTATTCCAGGAACAGTATAGAAACTGAAACATACAGTTATGTGGGCGGAATGCGTTCATTCAGTGAAACCTTCAACAGCCGCATCAGCGACTGGATTGACCAGCTTGAGGCCGGCGTGAAATATGATGAGGTTAACGGATCCGGCAGGGATGCGCTGAAGGCTCAATACATTATCGAAGCAGCTATTGAATCCTTCCGGACAGGAAAGATTGTTGAATTATAGGATTCATCAACTAAAAGGTGTAAAGAAGGGGTTTGGCATGGAAAGGTTCTGCAGAAAAAGATTAGACCAGGAAAGAATATACGAAAAAAGATGCAAAAAAGGACTGAGCATTGTTCTTCTATATATTATTATCTTCTCTGTTTTATTGACAGGCTGCAGTTCCGGCAAGGTAAACACATCTGACAAAAGCAATAGTGGATCGAGAATACCCCTGGAAGAGCGGACGGCGGCACAATACCAGCTGCCTTTGGTGGACGAACCATTTACACTAACCTTTGCTACAGCGGATAATTCAGCTACTGCTTACAGTTATACGCAAGATTTGCCTGCTTTCCAGGAACTGGAAAGAAGAACAGGTGTCCATGTTGATTTTGAGGTAACCCCTTCTGATCAATACAACACAACCATGCAGACCAGGCTGGCAGCAGCAAAGGAGCTTCCTGACCTGATTCGATTGCCGGATGATCCCATTCGATATGCCAAGGGGGGACTTATAATCCCCATAGATGATTTGATAGGGGATTTTGCCCCCAACATATTATCCCTTTTTAAGGAGAGGCCGGATGTAAGAAAAGCTCAGACAGCGCCTGACGGAAGAATCTATACTCTGTCAGCCGTGGTGGATGCCAGAAGCATGGTTAATCTTAATGGATTAGGCATGAGAAAAGACTGGCTGGAAACCCTGGGCTTAAAAGAACCTGACACAATAGATGAATGGTATGAGGTATTACTGGCTTTTAAAGACAGAGACCCCAACGGCAATGGGAAGAAGGATGAGATACCAGTAATAGCCGTTAATGTCAACGGGCTGTATAAGCTTGCATGGTCATACGGGCTGCACCTGGCTCTGAGTGACGGCTGGTATCCCGATGAGAACGGCAAGGTTGTCTATGAATGGATAAGTCCCAGGATGAAGGATTGGCTGGCTGAGATGAACAAGTGGTACCAGGCCGGGCTTTTGGATCCCGATATGAATTCCCAGAACCGGGATAAGTATACCGCAAAGGCTATCGGAGATATTGCCGGGGCAGCTGTCAGTGATATGACCATGCAGTTTCCCCAATGGAATGAAAGAATGAGAAATGACTTTCCCAATGCCAAATGGGAAGGCATTGTACCTCCCAAGGGACCCTATGGCGATCGCATGATGGAAAAGGAGCAGCCTACTGAAAATATTCATTACGGCATTACAAAAGACTGCAAGAATCCGGAAGTAGTTATTAAATGGCTGGATTATATGTTTGCCAGCGAAGAAGGCAAAATCCTCATGGGCAACTTTGGAATTGAAGGCCTTAGCTATGTAATGGTGGACGGAAAGCCGCAGTTTACTGATTTTATACTAAAGAGTGAATTCGGTTCGGGCATTGCTCAAGCCAGCCTGGGTGTGAACGGAAGCTTTCCCCGCATCCTCATGAAGGAAATGATTGAACAGAGATTTCTCCAATATGATGGTGAAGTTGCCCAATCCAACAAGGCAACTCAGTACTATGTTCCATCCTTCCCAAGGGTATTGGCCAGCAAAGAGGAGACCGACACCTATGCCTCAATAATGGCGGATATCACTACATATAAGGATGAGATGGTGATACGGTTTATCCGGGGTCAGGAACCTCTTGATAATTTTGATCAATATGTAAAATCCATTCAAGGCATGGGCATTGAAGAGGCAATTGCAATCAAGCAGAGACAATATGACAGGTATATGAAGCCATAACTTTATGGCAATGGAACAGGGGCATGAACAAGGATGAAAAAAGGTAATGGAAATAAGTCTTGCAACAGGATAAAAAAATATATTATCCGGGATAGATATCTTATCCTGCTGGTTGCTCCTGTAGTTATATACTATTTTGTATTTCATTATATTCCCATGTATGGGGCGGTCATTGCCTTCAAGGATTTTTCTGCGGGGCAGACCATATGGGGCAGTGAATGGGCAGGGCTTAAGTGGTTTCAGGAGTTTTTCCGCTCTGTCTATTTCGGAAGGCTGATTTCCAATACTTTGATCTTAAGCAGCTTAAGCCTGGTATTCAGCTTTCCGGTTTCAATTATCTTTGCCCTGCTTCTTAACGAAATCAGGCGCAAGGCTTTGAAAAGAGTAATCCAAACCGTCAGCTACCTGCCCCATTTTATATCCCTGGTGGTTATGGTGGGCATGATGTCCAACTTTTTATCGCCCTCAGACGGTGTTGTGAACCAGATATTGAAGAATTTCGGGATGCAGCCCATTGATTTCATGGGGGAATCCGCCTGGTTCCGTCCCTTATACATTGGGTCTGGCATATGGCAGAGCTTTGGATGGAATTCCATAATTTATATGGCAGCATTGATAGCAATTGATCCCAACCTTTATGAGGCAGCCAGGATAGACGGATGCAGCCGCTGGCAGGAAATGCTGCATATTACCATTCCCGGGCTTATGCCGACAGCAGTAATGCTGCTGATTCTTGCTTTGGGAAATTTGATGAATGTAGGCTTTGAAAAGATTATACTTATGTACAGCCCTGCCACCTACGATGTAGCTGATGTAATCTCCACCTATGTATACCGCAGGGGAATACTAAGCGCTCAGTACAGCTTCGGTGCTGCGGTAGGCCTGTTCAACTCAGTTATTAACTTCATACTTTTGCTCAGCATAAACAAGATCAGCAAGCTGTACACACAAATCAGCCTATGGTAGAGGGAATATTGAAATGATTGAAATGAATGTCAGGAAGGAACTTAAAAGACCGGGCAGCGGATTATGGGATATAGCAATAGAAATTATAATGATAGCAATAGCCCTGTTAACACTGTATCCTTTTATTTATATTATCAGCATGTCCATAAGCGAGCCCGATGCTGTTCTGGCTCAGGAAATATGGCTGCTGCCAAAGGGTTTCTCTTTGGGTTCCTATGATCTGGTGTTTGAAAACAAGGAAATTTGGATCTCTTATGGAAACACAATCTGGTACACAATAGTAGGCACATCTATCAATGTCGTTTTGACTTTAGCGGGAGCCTATGCCCTTTCAAGAAAAGAATTCTTTGCACGCAATGCCATCATGATGTATATTGCCGTTACCATGTTCTTTAATGGCGGGCTGATCCCCACCTTTATTCTGGTAAACAGTCTGGGAATGTACAACAGCAGGTGGGCTATGGTTATTCCCGGTGCTGTCAGTGCGTGGAACCTGATTATTGCCCGGACATATTTTCAGACATCCATACCCGACAGCCTGCCCGAGTCAGCCAAGCTGGACGGGGCAACCGATCTTGGGATTTTCTTTAGAATTGTCCTGCCCCTTTCCACTCCTATCATAGCGGTTTTGATTGTGTTTTATGCGGTGGGGCACTGGAATGCATGGTTTAATGCCATGCTGTATTTAAGCGATTCCACCCTTCATCCGCTGCAGCTTTTCCTGCGGAAAATACTTCTTATGAATTCACCGGACCTGCTGCAGGGAATGGAGGATGCCTTTGAACGGGTGGCTTATGCCATACAGCTCAAATATGCAAGCATAGTGGTTGCAACACTTCCTATTATCTGCATATACCCCTTTGTACAGAAGTACTTTGTGAAAGGTGTTATGCTGGGAGCAATAAAAGAGTAAGTTTTTTAGGAGGGATTTCATGATTAAGCTTGGAGTAAATTCGGTTCTCTTTAGTGGGTTTGATTTTGAAACAGCAGTGAAGCATATCGCCCTGGCAGGCTATGACGGGGTGGAAATCTCGGCAATCAAGGGCATGTGCGAGCACCTGGTGCTGGATCGCTGGCAGCAGCAGGCTGCGGAACTAAAGAAAATAGTATCGGATTATGGTTTGGAGTTCCTGGCAATGGAGGTTGCTTCCCTGGATGAGGACAGACTGCGCAAGGCTTTTGAAGCAGGTGCGGAAATCGGGATACCAGTAATCAATGTGGGTCCGGGAGGCAAATCCGGGGTAGAAGAGGATTTGCAGCATTCAATTGCACATTTAAGCAGGATGGCTGATATTGCACACACCTATGGTGTAACTCTATGTGTCAAGGCCCACGTAGGAGCAGCCATTTACAACACTCCTACCACACTGCGGGCAATGGAGGAAATCAAGTCGCCGGGCTTTGGAATTGACAGGGACCCAAGCCATATCTTCAGAGCCGGAGAAAACCCGGAAGAGGCTCTTCCCAAGGTGTTGGACAGAGTAAAGCATATTCATATACGCGACTGCATTGAAAGAGCGGGAAGTCCCGGTACACCGGCCAATCAGGCCTGCGGACGGGGGAACATTAACCTTTTTGCTTATTGCAAGGCTATGGTAGAGGGCGGATACTCCGGGCCGGTTAACTTGGAGGTTATCGGAGCAGGCAGTCTGTCCCTGCCCGAGGTTTCCATCATAGCAGCAGAGAGCTATGGTTATCTGAATGCCTGCCTGAAAATGCTGGGTGCCAGGTAAATGTATGTTTAATATGGAAAGGTATCTCAATGAGGATATACAAAGATCAGACATGGTATAATTTTGCCAAAGCTTGAATAAATAATTTGCTGCTAATGATTAGACATCAGCTTTCAGATGATTTATAAGTAACTGGATAAATCAGTTTATTTCATTTTATTAGAGGAGAGGTAGAAAATGAGCAAAAAACCTAACCTGTTGTTTTTCGGAATAGACAGCTTAAGAGCGGATCATATGAGCCTGTACGGCTACCATCGCCTGACCACCCCCCATATTGACAAGTTTGCCCAGGGAGGCGTGGTTTTCCAAAACTTCTTCAGTCCCAGCATACCCACCACGCCAGGTTATGCATCAATGCTTACCGGAAGGGATTGTTTCGGTACTGATGTGGTTGCACTGCGTCACGAAGGCGGGCTGAGAGAAGATGTTCCCACCCTGGCAGAGGTACTGAAGGCCAACGGCTATAACACAACATGCATTGGATTTTCGGGCAATGCTGCTTCACGGGGCTTTGACAAATACATAGACTATCCGGGCTGGGGTTCCTACGAGGAAGGAAGAAGTCCAAAGGCTGAGAACCTGAACAAGGTTGCCATTCCTGAACTGCAGCGTTTGGCCAAGGAGGATAAGCCCTTCTTCCTGTTCCTGCGCCATATGGACCCTCATTCCCCTTATCTGCCTCCCCAACCCTTCGAGAGAATTTTCTACGGCGGCAATGAACTTGATCCTGAGAACAAATCCTTAGAGCCTGTATATAATTTCAAACCCTTTGCAGACTATTTCAGAGAGTGGTTTCCCCCAGGCTGCACCGACAAGGAATATATCATAGCTCAGTATGACGGTGCGGTTGCATATATGGATGCCTGCATTCAGAATATATTTGCTGTTGTAGAAGATCTTGGTATAGAAGATGAAACTCTGATAGTAATTACCTCGGATCATGGCGAAACCCTTCATGATCATGAATGCTATTATGATCATCATGGCCTTTATGAATGCACACTAAAGGTTCCGCTCATTCTCCGTTATCCGGGCAAGGTTCCCGGCGGCCAGCGGCATTTGGATTATTGCCAGCATAAGGATTTGATGCCCACCATTTTAGAGATTATGGGCATAGAGTTTAACGGTAAGTTTGACGGAAGAAGCCTGGTTCCCCTTATGAAAGGTGAATGGAGGGAAAAGGAGCCCGAGTTTTATATTACCGAATGCACCTGGATGCGCAAGCATGGCTGGAGAACCCCTGAGTGGAAGCTGATCCGTGCCCTTGAACCGGACTTCCACTTCAAACCCGAAGTAGAGCTTTATAACCTGACCAAGGACCCCGATGAAAACCATAATGTTGCGGAACAGGAGCTGGAAGTGGTGGCCATGCTGACAGCCAGGATGGAGGCGCATATAGCTAAAAGAACTAAGGAAACCGGCAGAGAAAACCCGATGTATACCAATCTTAACTGGCATGGCAAAGGAACAGGCCCCTTTAAGACATCACAGCAAGCCTATGACACCCTGCATATTGGTTCTCCCAAGGCTGCTCAAAAGCTGCAGGCAGGAGAAAAAGACGAGGAGGGGAAGAAAAAATGAAGGTTTGCGTAATTGGTATGGGTCCTATCGGCAATCTCCATGCTGATATATACAAGGAAGACGAGATGGTTGAGCTGGCAGGCGTATGCGATATAATCGAAGAACGTGCCAGGAAGGCCGGGGAACGCTTAGGCGTTCCATGGTACCTGGATGCCCAGGAGATGCTCGATGAACTAAAGCCGGATCTTTGCAGTGTGACAACCGGAGGATACGAATACGGCAGCGACCATTGCAAGCCGACCATTCAGGCGTTGGCAGCAGGCTGCCATGTGCTTTGCGAAAAGCCCCTCAGCAATGACGTAAAGGAAGCTGAAAAGATGGTGGAATTCGCACGTGAGAAAGGCCTGTGCCTTGCTACCAACATGAATCACAGGTTCACTCCGGCAGCAAGGCAGGCTAAGAAGTGGCAGCTGGAGGGACGCCTCGGGGACCTTCTGTTTGTCAACATGGCGCTTTGGATAGGAAAGTTTCAGGAACTGGAGTCCCCATACTATCACCTGAAAGCATTGAATCCCCATAGTGTGGATATTATGCGGCATTTCTGCGGAGATATTGAAAAGGTGCAGTGTTTTGCCATGAAGGCACCCGGCCGCAATATCTGGTCTACGGCATCATTTAATATGAAATTTAAAAACGGGATTGTTGGTCATTTAACCAGCAGTTATGATATAGAACGGGGGCATCCCATGGAGCGCTGCGAAGTAGCGGGCACCAAGGGACGTTTTGTGCTGGAGGACATGTGGAGGGAAGTCACCTTGTATCCGGCAGGAGACCTGGAAAAGCGGGTCTTTACCAATCCTGTATTCGGAGGTTACAGGGGATTTGATGACACTTTCCGCTGCCGGATCCGCAGCTTTGTCAGACAGGTTGCAGAGGGAACCCCGCCGGATGAAATTGATGGTTCGGGAGCAGACGGACTGGCTGCCCAGAGGGTTATACAGGCAGCGATTGTATCTCTTGATACCGGCCGGGTTGTAGATGTAGATTCCATTTGATACGGGAATTCTATGTTCCTGCAGTGAATAATAGTTGAAGGGAATTTCCAATGAAACCTAATATCTTAATAATTGTTGCAGACCAGCAAAGATATGACTGTATAGGGTACGCCGGAAAATATCCGGTCCAGACACCCAATATCGATAAACTTGCAGGGGAGGGGGCATGGTTTGCAAATGCCTACACTCCCATTCCCATATGCGCACCGGCAAGGCAGTCCTTTCTTAACGGCAGGCGGCCTGAAACATTCGGTGCGCTGTGGAATTACGGAATTACACTGGATATACCGGCTTTGGAACCCAATGAGTATACATGGGTTCGGGATATTGGCAAAGAAGGTTACCAAAGTGCATTTATCGGGAAGTGGAGCGGACACCCGGTTCACGGGCCTTTGGAATACGGCTTTGACCATGCCGTGAGTCTGGAGGAATATAACACATTCAGAAAGGAAAAGTATCCGGACCTGGAATATAAGGGAGGCTGGATGGGGGAAGTGGATCCGGTTCCATACCAGGACAATGTCTCCCATTGGCTGGCGGACAAGGCAATAGAGCAGATGAAGCAATATGCCCATGAAGCCAGACCCTGGCACATCCGCCTGGATTTCCCCGGCCCTCATCTGCCCTGCCGCCCCTCCCGGGAATTTGCACAATTGTATCGGGGAGAAGATATACCGCCCTGGCCCAGTTTTAAAGAAGACTTCCATAAAAAACCCTATATACAGATGCAGCAGCTCTACAGCTGGGATATAGAAAATTATACCTGGGAAGACTGGCAGGACACTGTAGCATACTACTATGCCACAATTACCGAGATAGACCATGCCGTAGGCAGGGTGCTGAAAGCACTGGAGGATATCGGACAGGCTGATAATACCATAGTTATATATACTTCCGACCATGGTGATATGTGCGGCAGTCACAGGATGCTTGACAAACACTATATTATGTATGACGATGTGGTTAAGGTGCCATTGGCTGTTCGCTGGCCGGGTGTCATTCCGCCGTCCCTTATAGTTGAGGAGTTTGTGTGTCATTTTCTGGACCTTCCTGCAACCCTGCTTGATATACTGGACAAGGAAATTCCGGAGTTTTTCTCGGGCAGGTCGCTGCTGACGCTGCTGCGCGGTGAAAAAGCGGACGACTGGCGGAAGGAGGCAATTGCCACCTATAACGGCCAGCAGTTTGGATTGTATACCCAGCGCATGATACGCACCCATGATTGGAAATATGTCTGGAATACTACCGATATTGATGAACTTTATGATTTGAAAAGGGATCCTCATGAGTTATATAATGTAATTGACCGGGAAGAAAATGCAGAAATCATTAAGGAACTCAGGCGAAGGCTGTACGAAACCCTTATCCGTGAAGGCGACGGCCTGGTCAAATCCCATTGGATGAAGAACCAATTGCTGAACAACAAGAAAATCAATATTACTGCCAGGTAAAATCAATCTATATGGAATAAGCATCAAAGAAGCATCAAACCGGATCTATAAGCAGAAACCGCAGTTATCCAGGCATATGAGGTGATACACATGCCCCAGGTAGATTTATTGGATGGTAAGAATTATTTTAACAATGGATGTATTCCTATTCATGTGTTCATTGCGCAGCATAATACAAGTCTTACCATGCATACTCATTCTTTTTATGAATTTGTTTATATAGACAGGGGGTTCTCCACTCATTTCTTTAATAATACAACCACATTATTGACCCCCGGAGATGTTTTTGGTATCCGTCCGGGAGATATTCACAACTATGTGTATCCCAAAAACACAATCCTTTATAACTGCCTGTTTAATCTTGAAGCATTGGGAAATGACATAAATGAGATCAAAAAGCTGCCTGGTGTTCAGCAAATCATGGATCCTGACATCAGGCCCGTATGGCAGCGAATCCGGCTGGAGCCTGCAGCACGGAAAGACGCAGTAACCTATTTGGAACGGATGAGACTGGAATGCGAGCGCAGGCAGGTCGGCTGGGAGATTAAATTAAAAGGGCTGCTCATGGAGTTCCTGGTGTTATTTTCACGCTCCTATAAGGAGCAATTCACCAGGCAGGCAGCCGGTGAGTACAAGTATACCCAGTACATGTACAAGGCACTGGAATATATAGAGGAATATTATACTGAAAGCATTATGGTGGAGCAGATCGCTGCTTTTATCGGATTAAGCACGGATTATTTTTCAAGGATGTTCAAGCAGTTTACGGGCTTAACACCCGTGGAATATATACGCTATGTGAGGCTGGCTAAAGCTGCAGAGCTGTTGAGACAGCCCGGAATTTCAATTGCTGATGTGGCTATGGAAGTGGGTTTTGAGGATCAGGGCTATTTTTCAAGGCAGTTCAAGCAGGCAATGGGCGTAAGTCCATCCAGATTCCAGAGAGAAAATAATGAAATTTTGGGCGAGTAATTTTTGTGTGTGAAGCAAACGGGGAAGGGGGATTAGCGTGGATGTAGGTGTGGTAAGCAGGAGTTTTCCGCATTTGAAAAACAGAGATATAGCAGTGTTCTTAAGCCGTAACGGTTTTAAGTGGACAGAGCTTTGCTTTGCAAGTATAGATGCAAAATATTGGGTTTACAATGGCAGGTCAGATATATCTACGCTTACGGAAGATAGGGCAGCAGAACTGGTTTCCGATTACCGGTCAAGGGGCGTTGAGGTCACTTCAATCGGGGTATTTACTAATCTCATAGAGCCGGATGAGCAGGAGCTGGCCCAAAACCTTGCCTATTTTGAAGCCCATATGGCTATTGCATCCCAAAATCAGATACCCTATGTAGCAACAGAATGCGGGTTTATCCCAGGCCGCAGAGGCATTTGTGCCGATACATATGAATCCGACTTTCAAAGACTGATCAGCAGCCTGAAATGGCTTGTGCAAAAGGCTGAAGAATACAATGTTGCCATTGCCCTGGAGCCGTGTGTTCTTGACGTTGTGCCCAGTGCCAAAAGAATGCGGGACTTAATCGAACAGGTGGAGTCGGACAGGCTTAAGGTCTTGCTGGATCCGGCCAACTTGATTGCCAACAGTTCAGAAGAGGATATGTTTAATTATCTTGCACCACATATTGCATATTTCCATGGCAAGGACCGGAAAGTAAACGATACCTATGGACGTGTATTTGGGGACGGAGACATAGACTGGCCGTTGTTTTTCAATCTTTATCACAATTATACGCCGGGAGTTCCCTTTATCCTGGAGTATGTTAATATTGACAATGTATGCGAGATTCGCGACCGGGTATTGTTTTCTTCATAATAAACATTTGACCTTGCCCCAAGGTCACACTTTATAATGAAAAATATATAAACTTGAATTGCATTTTGCAAGGAGAGATTATGCGCATCAAAGATGTCGAAGCCATAACCGGACTAAGCATGAAAAGCATACGGCTGTATGAAGCACCGGTCTGCATCGGGATAGATCTCGGCACCACGACGATAAGCTCGGTGGTAATCTGCCCTGAAACAGGCAAAACATATGGCGTTTACACTATCAGTAACAGCACAAACATAACATCAGCACGAAACGAGGAAAAAATGCAGGATGCGGCGCTCTTGCTCGAGCGGGCCGGAAAGCTGCTTGATTTTCTTATTGACAAATTTTCGCCGATTGCTGCCATAGGTGTTACCGGGCAGATGCACGGCATAGTTTACTCGGATGCGGAGCTCAATGTACTATCGCCGCTTTACACCTGGCAAGACCAGCGTGCGTCCACCGAGTATTGCAAAAATTTGCAGCGGCAGACAAGATACAGAGTGGCTCCTGGCTACGGGCTTGCGACGCACATCTTTTTGTCGCAAATCAGTGGGCTGCCCAGGGGCTCAGTGTACCTTTCTACTATAATGGACCTTTTCGCAGCAAGGCTCTGCGGGCTTGAGAGGCTGATTTCACACGCGTCCAATGCGGCCAGTCTCGGGTTTTTCGATTTAAGGCGGGGCTGTTTTGAAACAAAAGTTCTTGAAAAGTGCGGGGTTGAACCTAAGATTTTGCCGGTTGTGACGGTGGAAAACGAGGTAATAGGCAAATATCGTGACATTCCGGTCGCGGTTGCTATTGGAGACAACCAGGCAAGTTTCCTGGGCGCTATAAAAGAGCAGGAAAGCTCAGCGCTGGCCAATTTCGGCACAGGCAGCCAGATTTCACTTGTCACGGATGATGCCAGAGACATGGCTAACTGGGGCGGCGAGATAGAGGCAAGACCGTTTATCGACGGCAGGTATTTGCTATGCGGCTCAGTGCTCTGCGGCGGGCGTGCATATGCGATAATCGAGCGGTTTTTCCGCGCCTATGCAGTCGCGTGCGGGCTGCCCGATTCAGAGCAGTATGAAGTGCTCAACAGGCTGGCTGAGAAGGGTGTCGAGTCGGGCAATGTCCTGAAGGTTCGCACAACGTTCAGCGGTACTCGCAATGACTCGAGTGTGCGGGGTGAGATAACCGGCATTGGCGAGGACAACTTTACGCCCGAAGCGCTTGCTGCCGGTTGCCTTTATGGTATGGCGGGCGAGTTATACGAAATTTTCCGGAAAATCGGCAGCTTGCATATAGAAAAGCTTGTGGCGTCGGGCAATGCAGTAAGGGAAAACCGGGCGCTTCGGCGAGCACTTTCGGAGGTATTCAAAATACCGGTATTCATACCGCAGTACGGAGAGGAAGCAGCGCGCGGTGCAGCAATATTTGCGGCAGCGGCAAAAAGCGGTGAGCCCGCGCGGGATATCGCAGCGCGCTGCGTGACTTATGAATGTAACAATAGGTGAATGAAGAGCAAAAGTTTATACCTATTCAAAGCCCTAAAAATTTTAGGGTTTTTACTTTATAATAAAAAGTATTTTAGTGATAATTTTATAAATTAACTGCTTGACATATGTGCATATCTATGTTAATTTTAAACCATAATTTTTGTATCAACAAATTTACCCGAGTAAAAAGTATACATAATATGAAAATGAGCTATTACAAGTAAATATTTAGATATTAAGGATACTTGATAACTAATATTCATGCAATATATATAAGCCAAAATTTACCCGGGTAAATTAAGTTATCCAGTAGCAAACAGGTCCCATGATCAGACATTCACTATAGAAAGTCTAATCAAGTGTATAAAAATCAAGTGTAAACGGAAATGAGCCGAATCGGAAAATAAAGATCTACAGTAAAGGAGTTTTTATGAGACCGACAAGGACAGATGTGGCAAAGCTGGCAGGAGTTTCGACAGCAACAGTATCAAATGTGCTGAACAGGCCGGATATTGTAACGGAAGAAACAGCGGAGAGGGTACGAGCTGCAATTAAGCAGTTAGGTTATCGGCCTGATATGATTGCACGAAGCTTGTCTACCAAGCGAACTATGCAGATTGGCATAGTATTGGAGGATATGCTTAATCCATATTTCGGTGCAATTGTAAAGGAATTTGAAAGTGCAGCCAATGAGCAGAACTATTTTGTTAATGTATGTACAGGACTAAACCGGCTTGACAACTATCTGGATGATTTTATAACAAGAGGCCTGGAAGGCATTTTTATTACGGCATTGCCATACAAGTTTCATGTAGAGAAACTATATAACCTGGTTGAAAAAGGAATCAAAATTATTACCAGTGGAAATATTAATGCAGATTCTCGTTTGGTATCTTCAATCGAAAATGATTATATTGCTGCTATGCATGATGTTATTGAGCATTTATATAATCTGGGGCATATCAATATTGCCTATTTAAGCGGACTTGGAAGGGAATTGACCTACGACTTAAGATGCAATGGATACAGGAAGAGCCTTGAAGAATTTAATCTGCCATACCGCGACAGTTTATTGATTGACGGAGAATATCCTTATTCTACTAATATAAAGGCCGGTTATGACTGTGCAATGAGATTAATGGGAACAGGAGAAAAATTTACGGCTGTTATATGCGGCAATGACTTAATGGCACTGGGTGCCATGAAAGCATTTCAGGAGAAAGGCTTTAAAATTCCTGAAGATATATCAGTAGTTGGTTTTGACGGGATCGAGATTGGTCGTTACTGGGAACCTGCGTTAACTACTATGAGTGTGGATAAAACAAAATTTGGACGCAAGGCATTTGAACTGCTTCATTCCAATATTTTAACCGGGAAAACAGACCAATTCATAAGCAAACTGACTTTATGGGAAGGCGGTTCAACTGCAGTTGCAAGAAAGCAATCATGATAAAAAGTATTGAAAAATGATGCATGAGAGGAGAAACGTGATGAACAAGGAGATTATCTTAAATAACTATGAAAATGCTAAAAAGATCTACGCTATGTATGACGTGGATGCAGACAAGGTAATTGAGAAGTTCAAATCCATTCCGATTGCAGTGCACAATTGGCAGGGAGATGATGTAAGAGGATTTGAAGGAAATGAAGGAATACACAGCGAGAATGTAGTTACCGGAA